>JACPQD010000035.1 GCA_016190665.1 Chloroflexota bacterium | reverse complement strand
GTTTCCAATGGCCATCGTTCTCTGTCCACTCCCTCAACACAGTTGGATTACCACCTTCCGGGTGTGAACATTCTACACTATTTCGGCCTGAATTACGCTCGTTCTACCTTCCAACATCAATTTCACTCACTGATTGGGGAGGGGCCTCCGGAGCCCCACGGATGTGACGAGCAGTGGCCAGTGGATTCGCCCAATTCTCCGGCAGACCGACACGCTCCGCGCTTACCACTGTAGGTCGCCTCCGCGGGATATTGTGATGCTTCTCTGTACTCTACCGCACTTCCACACCCTTGGGCAAGGCCCGAGTTTCCAGTCTACATCACCCTCTTGAGCCTCGGGTTCGCGGTTATCCCCGGAATTCTGCCTCGCTTGGCCACGGGCTTGCCGTTCACTTCGTGAAGGTCGGCGGTGAAATCGATGGGGCTGGCGCTGCTGATATAACTTCCAATCCCGAAACCATCAACCGGGGCGCCTTCCTGAAGGAAGGTGTGGATGCGGGCGGGGTCGACGCCACCGCTGACGAAGATGGTCACGTCCTTGAAGCCGGCCAAATCGAGTCGCGCCCTGACCTCCTTCACCAGGTCTGGCGTGACGCGGCCTCGCTCCGCGGGCGTATCCAGACGCACGCCTTTGAGGCGGCCGTTCAAGGCTCTGGCAACGTCCACCGCTTCCTCAGGCTCGTCCCGGAGTGTGTCTACCAGCGAGATGCGGGGTACCTCCAGCGGCATGTGGCGGTCGAAAGCCAGCGTGGCATCGATGGTATTCCCCATGGTGAGAATCAGGGCGTGAGGCATGGTGCCAGCGGCCGCGGTGCCCGCGAGCTTCGCGCCCACCCCAGAGGAACATCCCACGCAGCCGCCAACTACGGCGGCGTAGTCCAGAATGCCGCAAACCGCAGGATGCACATGCCGCGCCCCGAAGCTTATCACCGGTATGCTCCCCGCCGCCTCCACGCACTCCTTCGCCGCCGTGGCCCAGCCGCTCGGCTGCGACAGGTAGCCGAGTATGGCCGTTTCGTACATCCCGTAGGAGTTATAGGGGGCGGTGAAGCGCAAGACCACCTCCTTGCGAGAGAAGGGCTCGCCTTCATCCAGGGCCCATACCTCACGATTTCCCTCGGGAAGCACCCTCACCAGGAGAGCCTTGGTTTCCTCCATACCGCAGAGGATGCCCGCCCGGCTGGGAAAGACCTCCATGGTCGCGGCTGGGTTAAGCCCTTCACGGCGCAGGACCTCCACGGTGCGCACAAAATAGATATCTGCCGTCTCTCCAGAAATAACGGCGGGCGGTATCTCAAACCGGCTCATAGGAATTTTTGATTTCTGGTTCATCACTCAGCACCCATCATTCATCATTCCGCATTCATCATTTCAGCTTCGCCCCCAGGATCTTCTCCATATGTTGTAAGGCCCAATGGTGGGACTCCTCGTCGACGCTGGCCACGCAGTCGACAGGCACTTCCACCTGATAATTGCGGTTTCGCGCGTCCGCCACGGTATGCAGGACGCAGATGTTGGTGAGGACTCCGCAGACGACGATCTTGTCTGGCTTAAGCTCTTGCAGCCGTGAGTCCAGCACGGTGCCGTAGAAGCCGCTGTACCGGCGCTTGGGAATGATCTCACCGGGATACCTGGCGAGCTCAGGGATAACCTCGGCCTCCTCCGTACCATCGATACAGTGGGGCGGGAACATCTGGAACTCGCGGTCGTCAGGCGCGTGGCGGTCGCACAGGAAGAGGATGGGCGCCCCTTTTACGACCGCCCCGTCGAGGAGGGCTTGAATATCGGGGATGATGCGGCGCGCCGCGGGGCCAACACAGAGAGCGTGGCCCTCCTCGCAGAATCCGCGCAGCATGTCCACTACCAACACCACTTGAGTCATAGCGAATCCTCCTGGAAGTGGAACGGTTCGCTGGAAGGGCCATATCTTGCTATCGCGCTGCGCGCCGAGGGCGCAGGTGCTACTTGGCCGCCAACGTATTAGCCATCTCCTGTGGCAGGAATACGTGGCAGAGGTTGCAATCGTTGTTAATTGGCTTGGCCTCCGCCCCGGCTGCGCTGGGCGTTAGCTTCCCATGGCAGCGGAAGCAGCCCGGCGAAGTCGTATGGCCGAGGTTACTGGGATAAGTGGTCCAACGGATCTTATCCTCGGGGAAGTTGCTCACCCCGACCAGCCGTTTGAGCTCAGCAACGGCATCGGACACCGGCTTGGTCTTCTTCTGATATATGTCCGGATAGGAGCTCCTGTAGAAATCGGTCAGGGATCTCATGGCGGCAGTCGCCTCAGCGAGGGTAGCGTACTGGCCGCTTATTAGCTCGACTGCCTTCTTCTTCAGGAAGGGAAGGGTTGCATCCAGCTTGCCCAGCGCCAAAGAGGTATCTACCAGTTCCGCCGGCGTCCGGAAGGTGTGGCCAGCGCGATTGTGGCAGTCGATACAGTCCATGAGCCGCTTGTCTCTTTCTATCCTGTCACGCGAAATCTCACTTGCCCGCTTCGAGTCGGTATATTCGACCAGCTTGCCAACCTTCTCGACGCCTACCCAGGCGATCTCCTGCCGCTTCTCATCCAGCGGCAGGTAGTAGACTCTAGTGGCCGTATGCCAGTGAATGCCTCTTCCCACTGTCGGGCCACCCCCACCGACCTTGAAAAGCTGTCCGCTGACCTTCTCGGTGTTCCCTTCATCTTCTGCAAAGCGCTCGTTAATGCGCAACCGCGGGCCGGAGAACTTGGCCGGCCAGTGGCATTGCTCGCAGGTATCGCGGGCGGGACGAAGCTCCCCCACCTTGACGGGCCTCTCGTATCCTAGAACATACTGAGTGGCCATCTCCCTGACCGCAGTGACCAGGCGCATGCGCGCCGCCCACTCTATGCCTTTGCCCGTGTGGCAGTTGGCGCAGTCGACCCTGGCGTGAGGTGATACGCTGTGAGCGTTGTACTGCGGCTGCATCGCATGGCAGCCAAAAGCCGTGCAAAACTCTGGTCTATCCATGTAGTCGAAAGTCTGGAATCCAGCCACTACCAGGACCAAGCCGATGAGAACGGCGAGCGTGGCGTATAGGGCAATTCTCCTGACAGTCCAAGTCACAACTAATCCCTCCGAAGGCCCGGCAAGAATCCAGACGGCAGGCACGCACCAGCCGAGATCGCTTCAACTGAGCGCGACCTCGGCCGCTTTCCCCTGATAATATGCCGCAACGCAGACGATTGTCAAGCGCGAGAAGGACTCTGAAGAGCGCTGAGAAGGCGTCCGGGCTATCCTGCCACGACCTTCACCAGGAGACTGCGCTGGCGAGGGCCGTCAAACTCAGCAAAGAATATCCCTTGCCATGTGCCCAGCGTCAACTGCCCCTTTTCGACCATCAGGGCAAGAGAACAGCCGACCACGCTGGACTTGACATGGCCAGGCGCATTTCCCTCGACGTGGAGGTACGCGCCGCCGGCCGGAGCCAGGACCTCCAGTCGCGCCATAATATCTCGCGCTACATCGGGGTCCGCATGCTCATTGATGGTCACGCCGGCCGTCGTGTGGGGCACAAAGATATGACAGACACCCTCGTTTATGCCGCTCTCCCCCACGACCTGCCGCACCTGGGAGGTGATTTCCTGGAGCTCCGCCTTCTTGCTGGTGGCGATCGTCAGGCGGCGTAT
Source organism: Chloroflexota bacterium (assembly GCA_016190665.1). Lineage (GTDB taxonomy): Bacteria > Chloroflexota > Dehalococcoidia > JACPQD01 > JACPQD01 > JACPQD01. The sequence goes on along the minus strand of JACPQD010000035.1, from coordinate 14,224 downwards.
CATCCGGTCCTCACGCTTTGTACTTCTCCCTCTCCAGCCACTTAAGGCTCTCCACGGCTAATGTAACATATCCGTCCGCCCCAACATAGAGGGCAGGCAAGACCCGCTCAGGTATCAGGATCCCGTCAGCGGTGAAGGCCCGGCTGTCATAGTGTATCGCTACCACATCTCCAACGACAAGCTCATGGTCGCCGTACGAGCGATGTTCGCGCAGCTTGCACTCGTAGGCAGCATAGGCGTCTCTGAGAATGGGGGCGCTTATTTTCGCTGCCTTCTCCGCGGCGACATCGAAGCGAGCGAATTTGTCGACATCCCGGCCAGAGTTCGCGCCGACCCGTTCGATAAGTTCGATGGCCGAGAAGGGCAGGAAGTTCACCGCGAATTCGGCGGCCTCAAGGATAAGCTCATGGGAAAATCGCTTGGTGGAGATGCAAACGCCATACACAGGCGGAGAGTGGGACAGAGGCGAGTTCCAGGCTGCGGCCATGGCATTGGCCCGCCCTCGGGCGTGGCAGGTGATCACGCTGGCCACCGACGGGTAGTAATGATAAAGCTTCTCTAGCCTCTCCGTCTCCACTATTCTCATGGCTGCCTCCTGTTTCGAGGTATGCTGACTTCCGGCTCGCGGCACATCGCGCCATAAGGTCCGGCCCTGAGACGCCTGGGATATGGCGCGTGACACCTACCGGCCGATGCTTCGCCGATGTCGGACAGCGGCTGGTTACCGTCCCTCGCTGTCCGTCCAGCCCCAGGCGCATAGCCATGCCCAACCACAGGATCCGGCAATCCTGAACGGTTTGTCGTGCCGCCCTGCTTCCGGCAGACCGGCCGAGGCGCGTCACCAGCTAGGACCTGGTTCTGATGCCGCAGTCCCTTAGCTCGTAAACCAGGCTCCAGATGGCAACAAGGAAGAGTGCGATGGCGGCCAGAACAATGGTCGAGGGCCGGGCCAGGAATATTGTGGAGTTTGCCACACCCGTTATGACCGCCAGGATTAGACATATCACGCCCAGCCCACCCGCGATACGCGAGATCCAGAGATACCAGGTTGATGCTGCCCTTTGCTGCATGTCCGACCTCCTTCTCAGCGACTTAGGGGTAAGCTTCTTTCCCGCTCACCCGCACCGACTGTTGCCCCCACTCTATCCTTCATCTCATTCTATGTCAAGTACATCTCCACGTTACGAAGGCGGCCCGATAACTACTTCTTCCTCAGGCTCGGTGAGGATAGTCCCGAACGGGGCGCTGAGGTTCCTTATCTTCTCCACTATCGACCGTCCCCTCTTAAGGTCGAGCACCTGCGGCTGGCACTGCTGGTTGGAGAGAATGGGCAGGAAGGAGACTCTCTTCAGCCGCTTCCCCTCGATCCTGCACTTCAGGATGAAGGCGTCCTTGTCGAAGAAGGGGCGCTCATAGGGGAAGAAGAAATTGCCCATGCTGTAGCAGATGACCTTGCCCCGGTAAACTTCGATTGCCTGCGGAACGTGAGGATGATGGCCGAGCACGAGGTCAGCGCCGGCATCGATGGCGGCGTGGCCCAGCCTCAACTGGTAGGGGGCCAGAACACGGATGCCCTCCGAGAGTCCCCAATGCCAGGAGACGACCACGACGTCGGCGCGCTTTCTGGCTTTCTTTATGTCCTGCCGCGCCATCTCCACATCGGCGTCATCGGGGACAGTGACGATGATGGGCGGGGAGACGGGCTGCTCGAAGACGCGCGACGGTGGCCGGTAGGCGGTGGCGACCCGCACCACGGCCAGGCCGGCCCTGTCCTTCTCCGCGGCCCAGGCGGGCAGGAAGACCGACGTGTAAGATAAGAAGGCGACTTTCACCCCCTTCGCCGCAACGATGGCAGGCTCGTGCGCCTCAGATATGTTGCCCCCGGCGCCCGCGTGAGCAATACCAGCGGCATCGAGTCGCTGCATGGTGTCCATGATAGCCTCGGCGCCGTAGTCCAGGCTGTGGTTGTTGGCCAGCCCCACGGCGTTGAAGCCGCCCGCCGTCAAGGCGGCGAGAAAGCGCGGCTCCGACCGGAAGGCGACCCTCCCTCTGACCAGCGCTACCCGGTTGGGGTCCGGCGCGCCGATGTCCGAGACGGAAGCCTCCAGATTACCGAAGGTGATATCAGCCCCGCTGACGTGCGTTCCGGTAGGCGCGAAGAGAGAGGCCGGGTCCAGGTCGCCGCCGAGGTAGATATCGCCTACGAGGGTCATGGTTACGGTGTTGCTGGCCATTCTCCTACCTCCACTTCCCCACAGGACAAACGCTAATGCACGTCCCGCAACAGCCGTAGGCGGCGCAGGCGAAGACATTCTTCCAGCCCTTGCCGTCAATCGCCTTAGCGGGGCAGCGGCGCACGCACATCTTGCATTCGGCGCATCCGGGGTAGTATTGCTCGCCGAGCGGCTGGCCCGCCGGCAACTCCTTATTGGTGATAATGGCGGTGACGCGGAAGCGCGGCCCGTACTCCGGGTTGATGATCGCGCAATTGTAGCCCAGTTGGCCCAAGCCCGCCTCATACATCGCCGGCATGAAGTAGAAGGGCGCCGTCCGGAAACGGGGTTCCTGGGCAACGTTGGGCATGTAGAAGGCGGCGTACCCCTCCCGAAGAAGCTTCCAGCCCACCTTGTAGCCGATCATGGCCACCTCATGCTGCAGCATGGTGTTTTCCGGCGAGGAGTAGTAACGCTCCGCTCCGGCCGGAGGGCGGTTGACAGCCTTCTCGCCACCCGCCGGATCGGCGGGCTTGCGGAAGACCTCCGCCATCTCGGGGCGGGCAACGGTGGCGTAGATCGCCGGGCTGAAGGGCATGCCCACAATGATGACCGATTTGGCGTCAGGCACGAACTTGGTCGGGGGCGGCTTCGTCGGGAAGTCCCGCAGGTATGCCTCCGCCGAAGCGACTCCATAGATTTCCGCGCCCAGGGAGCGCGCGAAAGCCTCGAGCTCTGCCCCTGCTTTCTGAGTTTCTCTGGCCGCTGTTTTGTTCACCATTTGCTGTTGCCTTTCTCTGTGAGCGGAATGGACAGGGTGGACGGAGTGGACGGCCACCCTTCCCCCTGTCGGGGCGCGGTGCACCGCGCCACTACGGCGCTGTCAACTCCACCAGCTCTCCCACGTTGTCGAGCTTCTCCAGCTCGTTCACGCCCCGGATGATGGCCTCCAGGCGCTCCGGCGGCAGCACGTCTTTACCGTTGAGCCGGAACCTGCGCTCGATCTGCTCCCGGGTGGCCGGAAGCTCCGGCGTCCCCGGAATGACCGTCTGTTTATTCTCGTAAGTCCGGCTGTCCTTCGTCCGGATTACGACATGTCCCTTGTTTTCGGACAGGTCTGCTTTGGGATCGACGACGTAGCTGACCTTGCTGGCCAGCTCCAGCGTCTTCGGGTCTCTGATGCTCTCATCGGTGAAGGCGTCCAGGCCCACGTCCTCACGCAGCAGTCGCACCGCCAGAAGATAGGGCAGGCCGAAGCGCGCAATGTAGCCGTTGGGCGGTGTGTACTTCTGGTCGCGCGGCTCGAAATGGGCATGGACGCGGAAGGGGCTGACAGTGCAGCGCACCTCGGCGATGTCGTCAGGTTTGAGGTTGTGTTCCTTCTGGAGGCGCAGCGCCGACTCCAGGAAGAAGTGGGTCCCGTGGCCAGCGGGGTAGAGCTTGAAAGAGATGTCCAGCATCTCCCATTTCTCCCCCAGGGCCCGCGTCAAGGCGTCCAGGTCGTAGTTGCCCGCGCCGAGGTAGCTCCTGAAGAAGCCCAGCTCGCCTTCGAAGATCTGGCGCGGGGCCTTGAAGCCCTTTTGCGCCAGATAGCAGGCGATGATGCCGCCGTGCGCCCCCCAGCCGGGGTGGAGGGTCTTGGTCCACGTGCCCTCGAGCTGGGTCTGGAGTATGCCGGAGCTCTGGCTGACGGCGATGCCCAGGGCTGTGGCCGTGGTGTCGGCATCCACCTTCATGATTCTGGCAGCGATGGCGGCGGCGCCCAGGGTGCCCAGGATGCCTGCGGTGTGAAAGCCCCGATTGAGGAACTCGTTCCGGCCCGTGGAGTTGTCGAAACTGGCCCTGGCAATTCGGCAACTGGCCTCGTAGCCGGCGACGGCCGCTGCCAGCGCCTCCCTGCCGCTGGCGCCCTTGGCCTCGGCCATCGCCAGGACAGCGGGCACGACGAAGCTGCTGACATGCACCTGGCCGGGGATATAGGTGTCGTCGAAGTCGAGCCCATGGACGGAAACGCCGTTGACCAGCGCCGCATTCGGCGCCGGGAATTTGAGCCGCGTGCCCATGGCCCGGCTCTCCGGCGGCCCGCCCAGCGCCTCAGCGACGCCCATCGCAGCGCGAGCCCACTCCGTTCCACAGCCCGCCAGCGCCAGCCCGATAGCGTCCAGGATGTGCAGCCTGGCCTTTTGAAGGACCTCCGCAGGAATAGCTTCATGGGTCAGCCCGGCGACGAAGTCGCCGAGCTGCTCGGAGTAAGTGCGCGGACCTTTCATGTGGTGCTCCTGTTTGACCCCTGTCAGACTCGTCGGACAGGTCGGACCCGTCAGACTTTGAAGCGGCCTTGTTTCTTCGCGCTTCACCCTTCGGGGTTCACGCTACAACAGCGAACGTTCTTTCAGAAACGTCTTTATCTCCCCGATGCATTCCGCCGGCCGGAGGGCGAAGAGGCCCGAGCTGACGCCGGGGATGGTAACGACCTTGCAGTCGGGAACCTGCGTCCTCAACAAGCCCAACTGCTCGGCGCTGATGTGGTAGGCCTTCTCGCCGTGGAGGTAGAGCACGGGGACTTTCAACTCGCTGAGGTGCGAAGTGAAATCCAGGCGGGCCACCAGGTGGTCGAGCTTGATGGCGTTCTGCGGATTGACCCTGCCCATCTCGCTGATCCACCATTCCACCAACTCGCGAGGGGCAACGTCGAGATCCAGGCGCTGGCCGATGGTCTGGCGCGACCAGTTGTCGACCCCCTTGGCCAGGGCCGCATCCCACGACTCTTCCTTGACGGGGAACTTCTTTGACAGCTTCTCCCTGGGTACCCTGATGGGGCTGCCGATGAGGACAAGGGCGTGCAGTCGCTCCGGATGGGCCAGAGCGAAAAGCATGCCGACGATGCCGCCGAAGGGCTCGCCAACGTAGACCACCTTCTCGACGCCCAAGTGGTCCAGCAGCCCGAGGACGTCTCCGACGAATAGCTCCTCCGTTGGTTTGTACGACTCCGTGGGCACTGGCGACAGGGCGAGGCCGCGGAGGTCGGGGCGGAGCACCTGGAACTGGCCGGAGAGGAGGGGCACCCATCTGTACCAGAACCGGCTGTTCCGGGAGAAGCCATGTTGCAGGAGGAAGGTCATCGGCTTGGTCCAGGGATCGGTGAAGTTGTCCAGTTCGTAATGGATGTCGGCGCTGTTGATGTGGGCGAAGGGCATGGGTGAGGCTCCTTTCTGACCACCGGATTTAGACGCTCCGTCTTTGGTTCGACCTCAGTCGAGATGGATTCGAGGCCTCTCTCTCCCGAAACGGGAGAGGACGACGCTGCCGAGAAGGCACAAGCCAGCCAGTGCGTACCAGGCAGGGGCGTAGGAGCCGGTCTGATCCACGATCGAGCCGAAAATGGCCGGCGCGATGCTGGAGCCCAGCGCTAAGAGAGTCGAGCCAAACCCCAAAGCGATGCCCGCCACTTCCACCGAGCTTGATTCTACCATCATTGTCACCCATATGGCATTCCAACCGATGGTCGACATGCCGAGGCCAATAACGACCAATGGCAAGAAGGCGCCGGACGTATCCGCGCTGAAAGTGGCTGTCAGGGACAGCATTGCCGTGCCCAGGAAGCCGCAGCCTACCATGACCACCTTGCGCCTCCCGCCCAGGCAGAAGTCGCTGAGCAGACCCAGTAGCACCCGCGCGGCGAGGCCGCTCATCTGGGCCAGGGCCAGATAGCCGCCAGCGACCGCCGGCGTGAGTTGCTGGACGTCCTTGAGATACAGAATAAGATAAGTGACCACGCAGTTCTGGCCTGCGACCAGGGCCGTTCCCAGGCCGCAGATGAGCCATGTGTTCTTGTTCCTGAGGATGGGCCTTACCGCGGCGAAGGTGAGAGGCTTCCCCGCTTTTTGAGGTATGGTCGTGTCTGAGTCGCGGTACAACAGAAACGTAACCACGCCAGCCGCTATCGCTGCCATCCCAAGGCCGGTCATCGCGAAGCGCCAGTCGAACGCCAGGGCCACGGCGGGCAGGATAGCCGCCGCCAAAGTGCCCGCGATGGGCACGCCGGTTTGCTTTATGCCCATGGCGGTGGCGCGCCGCTGCAACGGGAACCAGTACAGGACCGCCTTCGTGATAGCCGGATTGCCCAGGCCGTGCCCAATCCCGGCCATAAGGGCGAAGACGATGGCCAAACCGAAAGACGGCATCGCGGCCAGAAGGACGATGGCGAGGCCGACCACCGCCTGGCCGAGGAACAGGACAGGCCTCACGCCGAACCGGTCGGTAATCCAGCCGGCGGCTATCGCGACGACATGGGCGCCGAAGCCGATGGCGCCGCTGAACAGTCCCACTTCCATCGCGCTGAGACGGAGGTCGGCCTGGTAGAAGGAGGCGAGGACGGGCACACCGTTGTTCGACGTGCTCACCGCCGTTTGCGCCAGCACTGCCGCGAGCAGGATGACATATTGGTAGCCGAGGAATCCCGGCAGCCCGTTCGGCGGTGTGCCGTTGGCTGGTTTACATTCCAACTTGGACGTCATCTCTTTTCCTGACGGGAGACGCGAAGCGGCACGTGGTTGAGGGTGTCTGGTGACGGAGGACAACCGAGCAAACAAAGGGTGTCGAAGCGCCGTATGAACGGACATGTGCGGAGGGTACGGAGTTGTGTCAGGATACTGCCGCAGATACGGTTCCTGAGGCGGGTATATCGGCCCGCTTGAGGCGCTCTCTGAGCCAGCGTCAATCCTCTACTCACTCACGGGCGCGACCGGCGCGGGGACGGATTCCCGAGCGAAGGCCCTGCTCAAGGCTTCCAAGGAGCCATCCTCCGGCCGGCCGTTATCGTCCACGAGCCCCATGACCCGGTCAACCAGCTCGGGCCCTCGAGTGCACCAAACGTAAGCGAAGCCGCCGAGCACAAGGTCCTTCTGCTTTCGCAAGATCCGCCACATGCGAGCGTATCCTCTGGGGCGGTCCTCCGGCGTGAGTCCAGAGGGAGCGAACTCGGATATGACCAGCGGCATATTCAGCCCCTTCGTCGGCCATTCCTTGATTAGCTCCTCCATTCTGTAGGTGAAGATATTAGCGCCATAGATGAACCAGGGACGGTCCACTCCATCCTGGAGCGCCTGCGAAATGGGAGGAAAGTTGACATCTTCGGCGTCGCGGTAGATGACCGGGTGGTCCGGGTCGATGGCATGCACGACGTCTGCCAGCGTCACCAACGCCCGGGCAAAGGCCTTGGCTTTTTCCGTGTGGGCGCCGCCCATGCCGTGGATCACTTCGTTGCCGATGCCCCACATGCGGACCGCCGGGAAACGCTTATGCTGCCTTACCCAGGCCGACACCCTCTCCACTAGATAGTCCACATAGTCGGGGTCGTCATACCCAGTCAACGGTAAGTCGTACGGCATAACCACGCCCAGACCGTATTCCTGCGCTTTTCCCAGGGTCAGCTCATCAAACTCTCCATTTTCCCAACCCAGGACCGTGTTTATGCCGGCCGCCTTCATTTGGGCGAAGTCCCGATCATAGCGAGCGGCCCTTTCTGACCGCGGGAGGGTGGACGCCTTCACATTGTAGCCCATTCCCCGGATACTCTCCGGACGGCCGTCTACCGTGTACTTGAATCCATTTTCCCCCTGCTCAATGAAGACCTTGCTCGGCGCTGCCCTCTTGGTCTCCCGCTTTGGTTTCGGCGTGGGCGCCTTTTTCACCGCTTCCGTAGCCTCCGGCGTCGCTGTCGGAGTCGGCTGTTGAGCCTCGGCAACGGGGATCGCCTCAGATTGGGGAAGGTAGTTGTAGTCAACAGCGTCCGTGATGATTCCCTGGAAGAGGACCACCGCGACCACCAGGGAGAACAATGCTGGACGGAAGGCGGCAACCCTCCGGGCCCTCAGGCACAGATAATCGCGGATAGCGCTAATCAATCCCTGTTGCAAGACCAGACCTCTCCACGGCCTTCGACGAAGAAGCCAGAAAGCCGCCACAGCGCCGTAAATAAGGGAGACCAGGACAAGGCTGGCAGCATCAACCGCCATTGAGAGCGCCGGATTCTCCATAACGCTGCTGTACGCGCTAGCTTCCGTGGGCAGCAGCTTGGTGAAAACGTGGGCTATACCCATAACCTCCAGCTCGTTCGGTGAAAAGCGGAGAGCCAGGAGGCCGTTTACGCCCTTCGCTTGAAGCATAACGCTCCCGACGAGCATTGCGGTGAAGGACCAATGCTCCCTGCGGTTCCATAGGGCTTTCGCCAGGGCTAAGCCCAGGGCAATAAAGACAAGCTCCGTCGCCACCATGGTTAAGGTGGCCGCCAGGAGGGATGCTCCGTCAGTCACGAGTACGGTGGTCCAGGCCCCGGGCACCAGTCGTTCGGGAGGAGCCAGAAATTCCGGCCACATCTCGTGCAGGACGTCTCCCAGGGCGCCCGTCACCGCCAGGCCGCGCACTTCGATGTTGCCGAGAGTTCCGTTGAGCACGGCGGAATATATCGGGTCTAATCCCAGGGCCATCGCCAGACTGGCGAAAAGATTACGCGCTCCCGCGGCATGGAAAGCTAGAGCGACGCCTACCGTGAGAAGCTGATGCAGAAGGGATATGGGGAAGCTCAGGAGGAATGAAAGGGCAGTTACGCTTGCCAGCGGCCTCCAGAGGCGCCCGACTAGAGCGAGGGGATTCGCCAGAATTCTGCTAATGATGCTAGTCCTCCCTCAAGCGAACCATGTGAACCCAGTTTGACGCGGAGCCCGAGCCGCTGGGGGCGCCCGCTCGACGGCAATCACCGGGTGAAAAGAACGTTTTCGTGACGCAAGCCATTCTACGGGTGAAGGCGGGGTAATGTCAAGGGGGCGAATTGACTCACCTTGAAGTGTATTCCGGCCGATGCTATAATCCCAAAGAGTCTGACGGGCTGTTTAACCACGGCTGGGGCGCAATCCTAGGAGCCTGCGTTGGCCCCTAAGAAGCCCCCTTGGTGGAGAATCGGAGGAAGCGGTGAAGGTCACTGTCAAAGTGCCAGCTACGAGCGCCAATCTTGGCCCCGGCTTCGATTGTCTGGGCATGGCCCTGGACTTTGGCAACACGATCACTGTGGAGCTGGCGGAGGAGTTCAGCATCTCGGTAACCGGTGAAGGGACGGACACCATCTCCCGAGGGCCAAACAACCGCGTTTACTCCGCGCTGACAGCCTCCTATGAGAAGGTGGGGCGGAAAGCGCCGCCACTGGCCATCAACTGTCACAACGAGATACCGGTGGGGCGCGGGTTGGGCAGCAGCGCTTCGGCCATCGTGGGGGGATTGATGGCGGCGAACACCTTGTGCGGCGGTCCCCTGTCCATGAAGGAACTGGTAGCTATGGCGGCGCTGCTGGAGGGCCACGCCGACAACGTGGTCCCGGCTTTTCTCGGCGGGTGTCAAGTGATAGTCCACCACGGGGGGGAGCTGGTAACCTCGGCTATTCCCTTTCCTCAGGCGCTGCGGGCGGTCCTCTTCATCCCCGATTTTCAGATGCCGACGGAGAAGAGCCGCGCGCTCCTGCCGCAGCAGGTGAGTCGAGCTGACGCCGTGCACAACATAAGCCGGGCGGCGCTCCTGGTCGCCTCTCTCTGCAGCTCGAACCTGGAGCATCTGTCCGTCGCCACTCAGGATAAGCTGCACCAGCCCACCCGTCAGACGCTCTTTCCCGCCATGCCGCGCATCTTCGAGGCGGCGCTGGCGGCGGGCGCCAAGGGCGTTTTCCTTTCCGGCGGGGGCCCCACTATCCTTGCCTTCGTTGCTGATGGCGCCGACAAGATCGGCGAAGCCATGAGAGCCGCCGCGGAGAAGGAAGGGGTCCATGGTCGGGTGAAGATAGCGTCTGTCAGCCCGATGGGCGCCCGAGTGGTCAGCGAAGCGGATTAGTGGGGTGGCGCGTGCGTCGCTCATCATTCCCACGAAAATAGGAATTCGCACACACACCGCGCGCTAAAGTACGCGGTATACCCCGTAGTTCATCCTGACCCTGAACCTGATTCAGGGGATTCAGGATTCAGTGCGGGGTATAGAAACGCGATTTTCGTCCTTGGTGGTGCCCCGACTGCATCGGGGCATGGACCTTTCATCATTCAGCACTCATCATTCACCGGAGGTGCTATGTCTCTCATCGTCCAGAAATATGGAGGCAGCTCTGTCGCCAATGCCGATCGCATTAAGAACGTCTGCCGGCGTCTGGCTGCCGCCCGGGATAAGGGCAATGATGTCGTGTGCGTGGTGTCGGCGATGGGCGATACCACGGACGATCTCATCGAGCTGGCGCATCAGGTAACCAGCCATCCGGACGATCGGGAGATGGACGTTCTGCTGTCAACGGGCGAGATCGTGTCCTCCACGCTGCTGGCCATGGGTCTCCGGGGAATGGGGTACAGCGCGGTCAGCCTCTCCGGGGCGCAGGCGGGAATACGCACGGATACGGCCCACAGCCGCGCCCGGATCCATTCCATCGACCCGGTCAGAGTGCGGAAAGAGCTTCAAGCGGGAAAGATCGTTATTGTGGCCGGCTTCCAAGGCATCACCAGGGACATGGACGTCACCACCCTGGGGCGCGGCGGCTCGGATACGACGGCGGTGGCCCTGGCCGCGGCGCTGAAGGCCGATAGCTGCGAGATATACACCGATGTCGAGGGGGTCTACACCACCGACCCGCGCATCGTCCCCGAGGCGCGCAAGCTGGACGAGATCGGCTACGAGGAGATGCTGGAGCTGGCCTACCACGGGGCGAAGGTGATGCACCCTCGGGCGGTGGAGCTAGGCTCCGTCTATGGCATACCCATTCTGGTGGCTTCCAGCTTCACCGACGCGCCGGGCACGCTTATTCATGGAGGTACTGCTATGGAGATACGCAACAAGGTCAGCGGCATTGCCCACGACGCCAATATCGCCAAGATAACCGTCATCGGCGTGCCGGACAGGCCGGGCATTGCCGCCGCCCTCTTCGAGCCCCTGGCCAACGCGGGCATAAGCGTGGATACCATCGTCCAGAACGCCAGTGTCAACAAGATCACCGACCTCACCTTCACCGTCGCCCGAGGCGACCTGGACAAGACGGTGAACCTGGTGAAGGACGTGGCTGAGTCCCTGGGCGCTAAAGACATCGTTACTGACACGACTTTGGGGAAGGTGAGCATCGTGGGCGCAGGGATGCAGAGCGGCGCCGGCTACGCAGGCCGGATGTTCAAGGCCCTCTACCAAGGCGGCATCAACATCGAGCTCATAACCACTTCGGAAATACGGATCACCTGCATCATAGCCGAGTCCCGCTTGCTGGATGCGGTGCGCATCTTACATAAAGCCTTCGATCTGGAGAAGCCGTAGGACGAGCTATCAGCGGTCAGCGGGGCGTAGGGTGGGTGAAACTCCCACGATAGCGGTATGCGACCCGCCCGATGGTGAGTTTCACCCACCGTACAGGCTACGTGACGGACGCGTCACAGGGATCGGTAAGAAAAAAGGGAGGAACGCGCGCGTCCCTCCCTTGCTTTGCCTGGCGAAAAGGGGCGTAGGGTGGGTGAAACTCCGACGATAGCGGTATGCGACCCGCCCGATGGTGAGTTTCACCCACCGTACAAGCTGAGTGAAGTCCACGATACAGAGGCAGATGAAAAAAGGGAGAGATGCACGCATCTCTCCCTTACTTGCGTAGCTTGCTGGCGAAGAAGTGGTCCCCCTTAGACGGCGACTACCTCTTTGACCCCGGGCACCTCTTGCTTGAGTATCCGTCCGACCCCCTGTTGCAGGGTCATCAGCGACATCGGGCAGCAGCCACAGGCGCCCTTCAGCTTCACTTTGACGACGCCGTCGGCGAATTCCACCAACTCGACATCGCCGCCATCGGCTTGAAGATGAGGCCTGATCTTGGCGAGAGCAGCTTCAATCTCTTCGTTCATTCTTTTCTCCTTCCCCCGGCAGAGCCGAGACCGTCGATAAAACTGTACCACAAGGCGCGAGCAGCGTCAAATTGCATCGCGAGGCGTAAATGCGGGATCAGGGGACAGGGGCCTATCCGTTGACGCCAGCCTGAAGACAGACCTTCCTGATTCGAAATCAGACTTCTTTGTTTATGGTGAAACTTCCGCGCCGGAGGCCGGGCTTGACGAAAAGGGCGGCGGGGCGTAATATAGGCGCACGGAGAGCGGGCGGCTGTTCACCGCTGAACAGACACTGGGCGATAAGCGCGCCCGTGAAAGGCCCATGAGCATGCCGAAAGCCGACCCGAAAAGGCCAAAGGCCTTCATCTGCCACATGAAGCAAGACCTGGCGGCGGCAAAGAAGTTGTCTGCGGAGTTGACAGCCGCTGGCGTGGACCCTTGGCTCGACAAAGAGAAACTTGTGAGCGGCGACTTCTATGAGACTGAGATCAAGAAGGCCGTCCACGAATCGGACGTTTTTGTGCCGCTGCTGCGGCCCGGATTTGGTGGAGGGGTCGGCTTCCGCCACCGCGAGGTCCATTGGGCCCTTGAAGCCCTCGAAAGCCGGCCGCCAGGGAGGGGGTTCATTGTCCCGTTCCTGCTGAGACGATGTGCCCTGCCCGAATGGTGTCAGTCTATTCATGCGCCCCTCGGTCTGCCCGTGCCTACGCCGGTATCGGAAGTGCTGAGAGCCATCAATAAGCACTGTGGGACAACATTAAAAGAGCCGGACGGGAAAGTATCTCCAGCCGAGGTAGCGGAGCCGGTGGCAGTTGCCCCGAAGGCAGGTGCTGTCGCTGGCGCGGCCTACTGGAGCGGGCCCTTCGGCGAGCCGGAATGGGCCAGAATCCCCGCTGGCGAGTTCTGGATGGGGGAAGGGAAAGAGGCGCACCGGGTGCTTCTGGGTGAGTACCGGATCGCGCGGGTACCGGTCACCAACGCCCAGTACCAGCTCTTCGTGGAGCAGGCAGGTCACCAGGCGCCGGGGCACTGGTAAGACGGCCATCCGCCCCGGGGTTTGGAAAGCCATCCCGTGGTCAACGTGACCTGGTTCGACGCCCTGGCCTACTGCCGCTGGCTGAAGGGAGTCACTGGCAAGAACGTCACCCTGCCCAGCGAGGCGGAGTGGGAGAAGGCGGCGCGGGGGAACACAGACCAACGCGCCTACCCCTGGGGCGATACCTTTGACGCGAAGAAGTGCAATTGCACGGAACTCGGCCTCGGAAAAACCACGCCGGTAGGCATGTTTCCTGAGGGCGCCAGCCCTCACGGCTGCCTGGACATGAGCGGGAACGTCTGGGAGTGGACGCGCAGCTTGTATGGCGAGTACCCGTATCCGAAGGAGGGGGCAGAGCGGCAGAGGAGGGAGGATATCGAGGCGCCGAGGACGGAAACCCGTGTGTTGCGTGGCGGGTCGTTCCTCGACTACGAGAACCTCGTGCGCTGCGCCTACCGCTACAGGAACCATCCTGACCACAGGAACGTCAGCTTCGGTTTCCGTGTCGCGGCGTCCCCATCCCCGGCTGCCTCTGGACTCTGACGTCTCTGGCCTCTGGGGGTGGGGGCCGCGATTTTTGAATGATGAATGATGAATCGTTCATGCCGGTTGACACCGGCGCCACCGAGCATGAAAATGACTCCACCGCGCATACCGCTGTCATCCTGAGCGAGCCTGGGGGAGTGGACGGGCTCGGAGTGGGCTCGCGAAGGATCTTAGGTTCGTGAACCACGGACGCAAGATCCTTCGAGCGGCCCCCTCACACCGTTCCGCCCCGCAGCTCTCAGGATGACACGACAGGAGCGCCTAGCGATGGCATACCGGCTCTATTTTCGTAGCAATGATGAGTGATGAGTGATGAATGCGGAAGGATGAGTGATAAGCGATAAGCAGTGAGTGCTGAGGGGTGAAGGCTGTCGCCATGGGGGGGAAGCGGGAAGTCGACGACCCCGAACGACGAATGTGAATCGGGGCGCACGTGAATCGGAGCGAGCGGCGGCGGCAGGGAGGGGCGCGGAAGCTCCTTGCCGCTTCTTCCCATGCGTACGGCCTCCGAATCCAGGCTCCTTCTGACCCCTGACCCCTGGCCCCCGGCC
>JACPQD010000034.1 GCA_016190665.1 Chloroflexota bacterium | reverse complement strand
TAAGGTGAGGGGGCTTCAATTTCACCCTCACCTAGCCTCTCCCGTCAAGGGAGAGGAAAATTCAGACGACGGGCGTTTGGCCCAAAATACGTTACGCCTACTTCTACAACTTGGTACTAGGAGGCACGAAATGAATGACACCCCTGATTCTATGGACTCATCGAAGTCCGAGATGCCAATAAGAGCCTACGTGGCCAACACATGGTCAGGGCTCGAGAGAACATCTCGGACCTCAATGCAGGAAACGATTGGCCGTTTGGAGAGCGTTATACGCGAGTTTGGCATGTCAACGTTCGTGTCCTTGAGAGAGAATCCGCCCGGTCCAAGAGAGCCCGCAGCCGCTGAAAAGCTTTGGAATCTGTTACGCACAGAAATGGGCAAATGTCATGTGTTCGTGCTGATAAATGCTGGCCCCTCTCAAGGAGGCACCAAAGAATTGATAAATGCGAGGGACCACTTGGTGCCCGTGGTGGTGTTAACTTCTGAGGGTGCCCATTTGCACGAACTATGCAGATCTCCTGCGCTCCAACTGCTCGGAGAAATCCCATATTGCACGCCGTCTGCAGCAGAAGACGGTCTTCGGTCATTTCTGAGAGAGCACCGGGAACAGGTTAGACGGCATGCCCGGCACCTCGATATATTTCGGGCCTCCTTCAAGAACGCGGCTTCCAGCCTTCCCGACACTATCGACTTCCTCCGCAAGGAGCGGGGCTACTCACGTCAACGCCTCGCGGAAGAGGCTCTTATCTCTAGACATGAGTTGGATGCTATTGAAACCGACGTTGTCTCGTTCAATCCACCTTTCAATCATTTGGCCAGCCTCGCACTTGCTCTGGGGACCGACTTGTCCCACCTATTCTGGTCTCCTAAGCGATGGCACCTGCACGAGTTTGAGTTGCAAGTTGTCGCCGTTTCTGAAGATTTGGGGTGGCCGGTCCCCCTCGTGGACTGTTTCCGGATGAATTGTTGGCAGCAAGCGGCACGTGGACCAGATCAGTTTACTGAGGAAGATACACGTAAAGAGATGCTGACATGGCGTCGGCTGATGGAGGCGCAACGAACGTGCATGTGTGTTCAAAGCGGGTGCAAGAACGCCGGGAAATGTTGGACCGGCGTCTCATAATCAAGGCGCGGGCTTGCGCGTGCCGATGACTGAAGAAGCAAGATCGGTGCTTAATCAGAGCTTAATAGCGCATGTTGCGGAGCAGGTTCGGCGGGAAGTCAGGCGAACGTGCGGCGACAGCGAGAACGTGACCCGTGACCCCTTCAAGGCGGCGAGTGTCTTCGGAATAAGCGTGAGGTGTCTGGCAACTTCACATGGGGCCGGTCGACTTTGTAGGTGCGGTAGTATGTGGGTTATGTTCCTTTCAACCATCGCGCCACCACCCGCGCAGCGCTTTTCCTGCGCCCACGAACTGGGTCACTATCTCAGGCGTGCGCGAGAAGACTTACTGGCTTCCTGGCCAGGACCTGAAGAAGATAAGCGAATCAGTCCAGGAATTGACGAAGAGAGATTCTGTAATGCGTTCGCCCACGAACTTTTGATGCCTTCGGAGGACCTTGTCGACTACTTGGCCAATAATACACTCACGCTTGATAAGATCTGGGGCATAGTAACAAAGTACCAAACCCCTTTGCGCACGACTGCGATACGGCTGAGCAGCCTAGTGAGAGACTACGCCTTCCTGTTGGCGAGAGAATCCGAGAATGAACCTCGAAAAGGTGAGCTAGCCATCGTTTGGTCTGCGGCGCCATCGGGAGTCTTTTTGCCGAGGCACAAGAGAGTGCCTTCTTCATCTTGTATTTCCTCTGCCTTCCGAGGACACCGCGCCAAGTCAGAAATCGAACAAAACCCCTTTGGACTACTTCGAGGTAGCTACTACGTCGAAGCCAGGCCTCTGGAGAAGACCGAAGGTGTCTTCGCCATGATCCACTTGAATAAGGCATTTCAGTTTCAGCTACCGCTCCATGACGAACGCCAGGCGTCGCTGTGGCGCGATTGAAATCAGCTAGCGAGCTTGTGCCAGGCGGGGGTTCGCGCAGGAACCCATCAAATGACTGGTGCGCTACTTCGGGAAGCGGTCGCCAGAGCAAACTCCAGTCGGTAAAGCCAACAGCTGGAGTCTTCTTCGGTCCGCAAGGCCCACTTCTGCCGTAGTGTACGACCGATGCAACCTGCCGAAGCGGTTATCGAACCGCAGTTTTCCATCCCTATGTGTCAAGCCAAAAGATCATCAGAC
This sequence comes from Chloroflexota bacterium, assembly GCA_016190665.1. Lineage (GTDB taxonomy): Bacteria > Chloroflexota > Dehalococcoidia > JACPQD01 > JACPQD01 > JACPQD01. The sequence goes on along the minus strand of JACPQD010000034.1, from coordinate 15,906 downwards.
TTCGTGCCGCAGGACTGCCGTGTCACAGCGCATTTTCCTGCGATTCTTTGTCCATCACCTCGCGCGCGAGATCGACGTAGATTGAGGTGGTCTTGAGAGACTCGTGTCCTAAAGCTTTCCGGACAACATCCAGTTTGGTGCCCCCACTGACCATCTGAGTGCCAAACGTATGCCGGAGCGAGTGAACCGAAGCACCTTTTGCACTTGCCTGATCGAAGTAGCTCTTCACCATGTACTGCACCGCCCGGCGTCCGATCGGCATCCTGGACTTCGTAAGGAAGAGGGCTGGGCTTTCGAGAACTCGAGTGATATGAATCTCCAGCAGCGATGTCCAAGCCATCAGGCGAAGGAACTTGATGCGACACCGCTTACCGCTAGGTACGAAGATGTGGCCCCGGAGATCGGGGCCGCTCGCTTTTTTTGTGTACAGGAGTTCCTCACTAGCTCCCGTGAACCGGTTTTGTGGTAGAATAGCTGGGAACTCACCGACCTGTCGCTGCGGCAGGCTCGTTCCACGACGCTGCAAGCGGTACGGGGTTCAACCCGCAACAGGATTCTGCCGATCAACCCGGCCTGGTAACTGACACTTGGAGACGTAGTCAACTCATGGATCGCGACCTGCGCCAGAACCTTATTGAAATGCTGAGGAGGCAAGGATTTGCCCTGCTCGATGACCAGCTGGTTCTGCCGGACAGCAGATCCAAGCAGGACATCCGACGATTGTACTCCCACTTGCGTTTGGAAAAGCTTCAGCAGGCCACCCAACTTCTTTCCAACGAAAGCACGCTGTTGCCCTGTTTTGCGAATGGCAATGAAGTCGAGGTGAGCAGAATTCGTCCCCGGCTCGTGCCTGTGACCGCCCAGTGGCAAACTGACTTGTTCAATTACGCCTCCCTCGCCTGGAGTATCCCAGTTTCCATGGGATACGGACGACGAATGCGCTTTTTGGCATTTGACGAGAACAACGACAAATTGATCGGACTGTTTGCCCTTGGCGACCCAGTCTACAACCTGAGAGTGCGAGACCAATGGATTGGGTGGCGCGTCAAAGAGAAGAATGAGCGACTGTATCACGTCATGGATGCCTACGTGCTGGGTGCTGTTCCACCGTACTCTTACCTCCTAGGGGGCAAGCTGGTTGCCATGTTAACCGCTTGTGATGAGGTCAGGGACGAGTTCAAGAAGCGATATACAGGTCAGGTGTCCGTTCTCAGGGGTGTTATCCGGCAGCCCCATCTGGCGCTCATCACAACCACGTCTGCCTTGGGACGATCATCCATCTACAATCGAATTTCCTTCGAGGGCAGACGAAGCTTCATCAACTTAGGATTCACTCAAGGGTGGGGCCATTTTCATTTCGCGGATGGCACTTTCGAACAAGTTAAGGCCTACTTGCGTGAGATGAACGACCCAGTGGTTGAACGCTACAAATACGGCGGTGGCCCAAACTGGCGCTTCCGTGTAGTCAAGCGGTGCCTCGCGCGTCTTGGACTTTCAACAGCTCTGCTGTATCATGGTATAAAGCGCCAAGTTTTCGCGGTGCCCTTGGCGGAAAACGCCCAAGAGTTCCTGCGCGGCCAAGATGCTGAGCCCATGTACCATTCAATGCCCCAAGAACGTATCTTCAGTTACTTCAAGGAACGCTGGCTGCTGCCAAGGGCTGAGAGGGACCAACGGTACAAAGGCGTGACCAGGGAAGACATCCAAAGGCAAATCATGGGCATCCCGTAGCGGAGGCTGCGATGGCACTCCCTTTGATGGACTATGACGAGCTGCGGCAGAAGATGTCTGATGCAGTATCCAAAGAGGTCGGGCAAGTGGAGGAACTGCGGAACGAAGTACGAAAGCTCGATGTCCGCAAGCTGGGCCACAGGCCCTGCAAGACCATAGCGCCCATAGCAACGGACGGCGGTGAGAATCGGCTAACCTTCGAGCCACTCAACCTAGAGATAATCAGGGTAGTGGATAGCGAAGGGCAGGAACTCGTTGCTGAGATCATTGCTATTTCGGAAGACGACAGCGTCTTTCGCGACGTGACGACAGACCTTCCGGTGATGCAGAATCTATTGGTGCGACTTGGCGCAGGGTTCGAGGATCTGTCATATTTGCTCGGGCGAAGGAGGGCCGAAGCCGCTGAGAAGGTGGCCGACAACCGAGGGAGGATAAAGGCTTTCAGAGACATCCTCGAGTGGGCTGTGCTCCTCGATCTGGCGGGGCAAACTTGGCCCGTGGACGTGCTCCTCCTGCGAGATGGCCTACTGAGAACCAAGTCGATGAAACGAGAGACCTTTCCGAAACTGGACGCTGCCTTCAGACGCATCTTCGAAGGGCAGATCAGCGCCGGCAAGAGGAGGGTGTACGTCCTGGGCATAGCCAAGAGTTCGGCGGTGCTAAGCAAGCTCGGGCTTGCCCTCGTGCTTGAAGGCACCTTCGAACGGGATTACCCTTGTTTCGCGGAGGTGCCCCGCAATCTTGAGGAACGCTGTTACAACTTTGATCGCACTTGGCTGGAGGTTGCGTCTGAAGACGTAGACGAAGGTAGACAGCTGTATCAGAGCTTTGGACGCCTCCACCTCGTGAAGCTGGCTTCTTCGCCAGACGCCCCCATATTTCCCGTTGATGTGCCCGTGTGGCTGCCGCTCGACAGGAAGCAGGAGATACTGGAGTACCTCGTACATGATTCCTCAGAGACATTCCCCACGATTGGATACCCTTCCGCGCTACAACGGGCGCACGAGAATGCAGTCCTTACCGGCTTTGAAATGGCGGTGTTGGGCGACTTGATGACCGACGCCCTCAAGGGAAACATCGATGAACGCTTCACCGAGAAGCTGATGCGCCACGTTCATCTCAGCCAAGGTCTAGTAAAGGGGGGCGCCAGAAGAGGTGGTTAAGCTATTTGAACCTGACCGAGTTGTAGGGACATTCAAGGGGTTCATCGAAGAAGGGCTGGAGTTCCGCGCCGAGATGGTCTTCCCATACCGGCCAAGTGAGGAGCTCACGCCGCGGATTGGCCAATTCATCCTCGTTGAGCTCGGTAGCTCCGACGAGGCCGTCATCGGGAGGATTACCCACTTCGTGCCCGTCGGCATTATGGCCGGAGCGGAGGGTGACGAATACGTTGCCGAGATGATGCGTGAGAGCAAGGAGATACCTTCCCAAGTAAAGGAGAGAAGACTTAGATACAATGTAAGAGTGAAACTCCTTGGCGGGCTGAGAATAGACAGGCAGCAAGGCAACGAAATGCCGAGGTTTGTCCCCGCTGTTCGCAAGCTACCCCACCTCGGCTCTAGAGTCGGGATCCTGAACAAAGAAGTGCTCAGCTTTCTTTGTGGGCTGGGGGCCCAAGATGCTTCCAGCAATACTATCGGTTTCTATTCGTTGGGCGAGCTGATCTATAGTGGGGGAGAAGAAGTAGGGGAGGACTTTCTGCTGCCACAACCTGACCGGCTTGAGGTCAAATTCGATGTTGGCAGTCTGATCGCGAAGAGAAGCTTCGTCTTTGCTCGCGCAGGATACGGCAAATCCAACCTGATGAAGCTACTAATTTCCAAGCTCTATGAACGGGGCGCGCCAAAGGACAAGCGCGGACGGCCGGTGGGCATGCTCATTTTTGACCCGGAGGGGGAATACTTCTGGCCGGATGAGGACGGAAGGCCTGGCCTGTGTTCAGTTACCTACCTGAAGGACAGGATTGCCGTGTTCACGGATCGGCCCGAACCCAATCGCCATTTCGGTTCGTGGCGCGTAGGCGGCATTCGTCTTGATATCAGACGACTGAGGCCATCGGACGTCGTTAGTATGTGTATCGCGGAAGACAGGCAGAATCAGCAAAACGTGCTAAAACTCCGTGGTCTGACACTGGATAAGTGGCGAGCCCTAGTGGACTACATCTCGGTGGAGGGTCACGCCGCAGACGAAGTTCAAATCAGGCAAATCGCTGGTTTCCAAGACAGGGAAGGTGTGGAATCCAGGGCTATGCGGAGCAACATGGTCGCGATCATCCAACGACTGCATAGCGACGAGGCCAGTCTGGAGACGCAAGCCCTTCAGATGTTGTCCAACGGGATGATAGTTGTCGTCGACCTCTCGCTTATCTCGGGCGCGGCAGGGATGCAAATCAGTGGCCTTCTTCTCAAGCAGATATTCGACCACAACCAGCGCGCCTTTACTGGCATGGGGGGCGGGCTGGGCATCGTTCCAACCATCGCCGTAATGGAAGAAGCGCAGAGTGTGCTGAATAAACAAGCTAAGGATGACAGCCCCTTTGTCCAGTGGGTCAAGGAGGGTCGAAAGTATGGGCTGGGATCGATCATGGTTACACAGCAGCCGGGTTCACTGGCACCTGAGTTGCTAAGTCAGGGTGACAATTTCTTCGCTTTCCATCTCTTGTCCGCCCATGACCTGAAGACTTTGCAAACTCACAACGCGCACTTCTCCGATGACGTCTTGGCGAGCCTCTTGAACGAACCCATCAAAGGCAACTGCTATTTCTGGTCCGCTCCCGACCAGCCCTTCGTGCTGCCAGCACGCATTTTGGATTTCGAAAGGCTGGTGACGTCTAACGCCGGCGAGGAGATCCCTTCGGAGTCAATCGAGACCAAGGCCGGCAGTCTTTCCAGTGAAGGCCGAAGAGCGGAGCAGGAGCTAGCCAACATTGTCAGGGAGATGCTGGTTGGCCACCAGGTAGAGTTCTACGCACTCGACAGCCCGCAACGTGGCCCCTCAGCCGAGAAGGTGGTCGCCTGCTATGGGCCCCGTCTGGCGGCGAGAGTCGCGGAACAGCTGGCCGATGAAATGAAGACACGGTTCTGCTCAAGCAACGCCAAATTCGTGGGCAGCGCGCATTTGGAGCGGGCCTTGATTGAATCCGGCTGCGTCAAAGAGATTCGCAAGATGAAGGCGGCGAGATCGGGCAAGTCAGGCAGCGGCGATTACTACCTGATTGCCGAGGAAGCGCTAGGGGCACAAGTAGAGTGCAAGGAGGCGCTCATGGTCCACCAGCCGGATGGTCCGCAAATGGGCCTTCAGTTCGAGCGGTCTGGCCCTGTCTAATCCTTCTTCTCCACCCCCAGCGTCACCTCCTGGCCATCCACCTTGTGAGTCTCCACGTAGGCGCCATCCCTCGGCGGCTGGTCCAATATCTGATAAGAGAGGGTCTCCTGCTTGACGTAGTCCGCGAAGGCGCTCATCACGCGCTGGATGGCCGGGCCGCCCTGGTAGTAGATGACGATGTGGTCGGCGATATCCAGCCCCGCCGAACGCCTCATGGTCTGCAGCCGGTGCACCAGCTCGCGCGCCAGGCCCTCTTCGGCCAGCTCCGGGCTGACGGTGGTGGGCACGGCCACTACATACCCAGCTTCGCTCGCCACGGCCAGGCCCGGCCTGTCGCTGGACTCCACGAGAATCTCCTCCGGCAGCAGTTCGAACCCGGCGACCGCGACGTCCTTCCCCTCTCGGACCGATGAGGCGAGGGGCGCCGGTTCCATTTCCCTCAAGGCAGCGGTTATCTTGCCCATCTCCTTGCCGTATTTCGGCCCCAGCAGCGGCAGGTTGGGCTTCACCGTGAAGTCCAGAAGCTCCTCCTCCCGGTCCACTAATGCGACCTGTTTGACGTTGAGCTCGTCCTGCACCTGGTGGGCCAGGCGCTCCAATCCCTGTCGTTCCGCTTTGGTCCTGACCTTGACCAGGACTTGAGCCACCGGCTGCCTCACCTTGAGATTGGCCTTGCTGCGCGCCGCGCGACCCAGGCTGCATACCTTCATCACCAGCCGGGTGTCCTCGGTCAGCTCCTTCTCGATCTTCGTCTCGTCGGCCACGGGGAAGGAGGTCAGGTGGATGCTGTCCGGAGCGGAAGCGTCGAAGCTTCGCACCAGGTTCTGGTACATCTCCTCGGCGATGAAGGGCGCCAGCGGCGCCAGGAGCTTGCTCACCGTCACCAGGCACTCATAGAGCGTCGAGTAGGCCGCCAGCTTGTCGGCGTCGTTCTCGCTCTTCCAGAAGCGGCGCCGGCTCCTCCGGACGTACCAGTTGGAAAGCCCGTCCACGAAGGTCTCGATGCGACGGCCGGCGTCGGTGGGATTGTAGTCGTCGAGGAGCTCCGTCACCTCTTTGGTCAACTGGTTCAGCTCGGAGATGATCCAGCGGTCCAGCTCGGAGGTGCGCTCCGGGGCGGCCACCGCGCCGGGATCGAACTTGTCGATATTGGCGTAGGTGACGAAGAAGGAGTAGGTGTTCCACAGGGTCAGGAAGAACTTGCGCAGCATCTCCCCCACCGCCTCCGTGGAAAAGCGGCGCACATTCCCCGGCGGGCACCCCGTGTAGAGGTACCAGCGCAGGGCGTCGGCACCATACTGATCCAGCACCGCACCGGGCTCCACGACGTTGCCTTTGGACTTGCTCATCTTCTCGCCCTTGGCATCCAGGATCAGCCCCAGGCAGATAACGTTCCGATAGCAGGGCTTGTCCAGCAACAGCGTTGAGATGGCGTGGAGGCTATAGAACCAGCCGCGCGTCTGGTCCACCGCTTCGCAGATGAAGTCAGCGGGGAAACGCCCGTTATCCAGCAGAGTCTGATTCTCGAAGGGATAGTGCGATTGGGCGAAAGGCATGGCCCCGGAGTCGAACCAGCAGTCCATGACCTCGGTCACGCGGCGCATCGTGCCCCGGCATCCGGGACAGTCGAAGGTCACCGCGTCCACATAGGGACGGTGAAGGTCGATGTCCTCCGAGTAGCCGGAGACGCCGGGGCTATTCCTCAGTTCCTCGAGGCTGCCGATGCAGTGATAGTCTTCACAGGAGTCGCAGCGCCAGATAGGCGCCGGCGTGCCCCAGTAGCGCTCGCGGGAGAAGGCCCAGTCGACGTTGTTTTGCAGCCAGTCGCCGAAACGCCCTTGCTTGATGTGGCCCGGGTACCAGTTGATCTGCTCGTTCCCGGCGATGAGCCGGTCCTTGCGCGCCGTCGTCTTGATGTACCAGGAGCTCTTGGCGTAATAAAGCAACGGCGTGCCGCAGCGCCAGCAGAAGGGATAGGTATGCAAGATAGTTCCCCGCCGGAAAAGCAGGCCCCGGCTATCCAGCTCTCTCATGATGGACTCATCCGCGTCCTTCACGAAGACGCCGGCCCAGGGCGTGACAGCGGGAATCAAATTCCCATCCAGGTCCACGGTGTGAATGACCGGGAGGTTATTGGCGCGGCCCAGCTCCATATCGTCGGCGCCGTAGGCGGGCGCGATGTGGACGATGCCCGTGCCTTCGTCCATGAACACGAAGTCGGCCGTGGTCACATAATGGGCCGGCTTGTCGGGCTTCACGAAGGAGAAGAGAGGCTCATAGGGCAGCCCGGTCAATGTCTTCCCCGGGAAGCTCTTCAGTATCCTGTATTCGCTGCCCTTGAGGGTCTTCTCAACGAGGGCTTCAGCGAAAATGAGACGCTCCGGCGCCCCATCGGGGCCCTCGGCCTCGAGCAGAACGTAGTCCTCATCCGGGCATACGGCCAGCGCCACATTGGCCGTCAGCGTCCAGGGCGTGGTCGTCCAAGCCAGGAGCGCGGGCCTCCGACTTGTCCAGCCCTGCTGTGCGTCCCATCCCAGCTCCTTGACCAGCGGCGTCTTCTCCGCATCAACTTCTTCCCGAAGCCGGAAACGGATGTGGATCGAGGGGTCCTTGGTGTCATCGCGGTAGCCGAGGGCCACCTCATGGGAGCTAAGGGAAGTGCCGCAGCGCGGGCAGTGCGGCGTGACCTTGTGGCCACGATAGATGAGGCCCTTGTCCCAGAACTGTTTCATGATCCACCAGAGCGTCTCGATGTAGCTATTCTGGTAGGTGATATACGGGTCCTTCATATCCAGCCAGAAGCCGATGCGCTGGGTGAGGGATTCCCACTCCTTCACATACTTGAAGACGCTCTCCCGGCACCTGGCGTTGAACTTGTCGATGCCATATTCCTCGATCTGGGTCTTGTTGGAGATGCCCAGCTCCCGCTCGATCTCGAGCTCGACAGGCAGCCCGTGGGTGTCCCAGCCGCCCTTGCGCGGCGCGCAGAACCCCTTCATCGTCTTGTAGCGGGGCATGACATCCTTGAACACGCGGGCCAGGACGTGGTGAATGCCCGGGCTGCCGTTAGCCGTGGGCGGTCCCTCGTAGAGCATGAAAAGAGGGCTGCCCTGGCGCTCCTCCACGCTGCGCTCGAAGATGCGCTTCTCTTTCCAAAAGGAGATGATAGCTTTTTCCAGCTCGTTGAAATCGACCTTGCTGCCGACAGGCTTGAACATTATGCCTCCCAGATAGCTGTCAGCCTTCAGCGGTCAGCTGTCAGCCTATTGAACGATGACGGCTGATTCTGCTCTGAAAACGGTTTGCCTTTTGGTCGTAGGCGCCACAATATCTCTTTCTGAGCGGGTACACAAACACCGGGTTGACTCATTGACGTCGCTGCTCCCGCGAAGAATCCGGCTGACAGTCCGACGCTGGCACACGCAGCGAGATCCTTCGCGAGCCGACCCAACCCTTGCCCCTGCCACCTGCTCGCTCAGGAAGACAGTATCGGGTCGTTGATCCCGTTTTCATTCTCCGTGGCGACCAGCGAGGGTCATGGGGACTGAGATGAAGAGCACGGAGATTGTATCCTGCCCATCCTGTTCATCGATGTTAATAATCGGCCCTCAGCGCCCAGCTTTCAGCCACCGATCCTTCTGAAAGCTGACTGCTGATCGCTGACTGCTACGAAATACAAAAATCCCATCCCCCAAAAGGGACGGGATTGATGCCGTGGTACCACCCTTCTTTCCCGATTTGCATCGGGACTCTCTTGAGGGCACGTGTTCATGCCCTCGTCCCGGATAACGGAGGACGGGCCCGGCCAGGCCTACTGCCCTGAGCTTGGCTAAGGGGTTCGGTTGGCGGCTCAGGAGCGATATTCGGGCGGCCTCTCCGTGTCTGCTCTCACCTCACCAGACTCGCTGGCCGGAGGCCTCCGCCCTACTCTTCTCCTTCGTAGCCTTTGTGTAAAACTAGCACGCAAGAGGAGGTTTTGTCAAGCCGGCTTACAAGCTGTCAGCTATCAGCTATCGGCGCTCAGGAGACGCAAGCGAATGGGCAATGCCTACCCGCTGGCAGCCACAGTTCTGACCTTGCTGCAAGCCAGTCAGGCACCCACCAGCCGCTTGACCTCAGCAACGAACCTCTCTGCCCTCGCGACTGCCTCCTGAGCTTGCCTTCTGGTAACGTCCCCGTCGCCGTACTCGCTCCTCTGTTTCAAATCGAAAGCATCTTGGAGGACTTTGTTCAAGCGACGATCCGAGTTCATCTTCCGCACGTACTCGGTGTTGAAGAGGCCCATGACGCCCAAATGCGTCCTGGGAGGCTCTGCCCCTGCCGCGGCCAGGGCGGCTTGCGCCGCGCGGAACATCCCATAGTAGGCACGGTTGGCCGTGAAGTTATGCCGTCCTCCCTGAAACAGGAATCTGGCGTCGTTCAAGGCTTCGTCTGCCGCCTGGAACTGCTTCTTCACGTATCCGTGAGAAGGCGCCTCTGTCATACAAGATTACCCCTTCCCTCAGTATGTTTTGGGCGAACGGATACCGCAGGCGCGCGTATTCGAGGAAGCGGCTGCGGCTAAGGCGCATCAATGAAATGAACACGAGGAAGTCGCCATTCCACATCAGGTCGTACGCTATGTCGCTTGTCTTATCCTCGAGCGCGATCGTCGGCCGGGCAAGGACGAGGATATCTACGTCGCTGTCTTTCCTGGCCTGGCGCCTCGCCGCCGAGCCATACAGCACGATGGAGTCCACCTTGTCGCCAAGAGCGGCGACGACGCGGCGCGCGAACTCCTCGGCGGCGGCGCGATATAGAGCATTCCGCTTTTCCCGTGTCATAAGAGGCTCGTTGCTCCTGTAGGGTGTCACCTGTGATTATACAGGAACGTCAACCGGGTTGACAGCGTTTACAGGGTTTCGCGCGGGTTGGCCGCTACGCGAGCACACAAAGTTGCGCGTGGCGGCCCTTATCGGATAAGATTGAGGAAGCTTTTCTGAGACACGGAGGTAGCAATGGCAACGACTGGGATGGCGATTGGGCACATTACTGAGGAAGCCCTGGCTGAGCTGAGGAGCAGAATCGGCGTTGAGCGGGTCCCCTATCGCTACAACGAGGAGGCGACCCGGGACGCAATCCGGCACTTTTGCGATGGTATCGGGGACGATAATCCCCTGTTTCGCGATGAGTCTTATGCCAGGAAGAGCCGCTACGGGTGCATCATCGCGCCCGTGATGTTCCTCAACAGCGTCACCTGGGCCAACGGTGGGGGAATGGGCCTTCCCGGTGTGCATGGCTTCAACTCTGGCGCCAACTGGCTCGCCTTTGACACGGTCCGCGTCGGCGATTACATCACCTCGCGGCAGAAGCTCACCGACGTCATCGAGAAGAAGACGAGCATAATGGGCGGCAAGGCGGTCCTCCAGGTCGCCCAGACCACCTACTGGAACCATCGGGGCATCATGCTGGCCACGGCTAAGGGCTGGAGCATGCGCATCGAGCGGACGGCAGCGAAGGAGCGGGGCAAGAACGCTGGCCTGGGCAACTACAGGTACACCCCCGAGGAGCTGAGGGCCATCGAGGAGGCCTATGACAACGAAGAGATTCGCGGCGCCCGGGTGCGTTACTGGGAGGATGTCCAGATCGGCGACGAGTTGCATCCCGTCGTCAAGGGGCCGCTGAATCGCACCGACCTGACCGCCTTCGAGGCGGGCACCCTCGGCGGGGCCGCCCTGGGCCGCGGCGGCGCCCACAAGTTCCTGCTCCAGTACCGCCGTCGCCACCCGGCGTGGAGCCGCGTCGACCCCGAAACGGGCACCTACGATATTCCGGAGAGGGTGCACGATGACTCTGCCTTCGCTCAGGAGATAGGGGTGGGCGGCGCCTACGATTACGGGTGCCAGCGCGCCTCCTGGCTGGGAAACCTCATGACGCACTGGATAGGCGATGACGGCTTCCTGAAATCGATATATATGGAAATGCGCGGCTTCAACGTCATCGGCGACACCACCTGGTGCCGGGGGAAGGTCACGGGCAAGCGCATAGAGAACGGCGAGCATCTGGTCGACTGCGAGATCCGTTGCCAGAACCAGCGTGGGGTGATCACGTCGCCCGGGCGGGCCACCGTCGTCCTCTCGAACAAGGAAGTCACGCCGGGGCTGGCCTTGGGCTGATACCGGCGGCAAAAGCCCCTTAAGTTGAGTCGAAGGGAAGCGTCGTCAAGGAGCTGTGATCTCCAGGCACTTCCCTTCCGCGTTTCTCAGGCGCCTCTAAGCTGCGCGCATCGAATCAGTCTTTACGCCTTGAGCCTGCGGCGGTATACTTGAAGTAGCTACTCATTGAGGGAGCAACGTTGGGCGAAGGCAAACAGGTCGCCAGTCGGTCGAACAAGGCAAGGGGAGCGGGCCGCCGGGGAAAGCGTCTGCTCCGCATGGTGGGCGCGCTCCTTACGGTGGTGGGTGGCGCCGTGTTGCTGGCGGTGGCTGGCTATTACATTTATTCCTTTTATGCTGAAAGCCAGCTCAACCAGTACAATCAGAGCGCCGCGGCCCCGCTGGATAGGGCGGCGGCCATCAAGGCCACCGCGACGCCCGTAGCAACGACGATTGTGTCGACGCCTCAGGGTCCCACCAAACCCGGCGCCTCCGCTTCGCCAGCGGCCACGCCGGTCCCCACCGTCGAAGTGACCTTGAAGCCCCTCGTCACGCCCACCGCCACGCCCAGACCGCAGCCGCTTGCCCCAAAACGGATCACCATTCCCAGCATCAATGTGGATGCCCGGATCATTCCGGTAACGACCATCTACGAGGACGGAAAGCCGGTGTGGGCGACGGCTTCTCACGCGGTGGGACATCATGAGGGTTCGGCGAATCCTGGCGAGCCCGATAACATCATCATGTCAGGCCACATCAGCAGCCCGTTGAAGGGGGAAGGCAGCGTGTTCAAGAGGCTGCCCCAACTGAAGCTGGAGGCTGAGGTTGTCCTCTATACGGAGAAGAAGGTCTACCGCTACCGGGTTGTCGAGACGAAAGTCATCAAACCGGAGCAGATCGAGGTCATGAACCCGACGCCATATCCCATCCTCACCCTCATCACGTGCGTCCCGGATTGGGTCTATAGCCACCGACTCATCGTCCTGGCCGAGCCGGTGTCTGAGGAGGACAACATAGACGAGCCCCCTCTCGACGACGATCCCAAAAAGCACCCATAGCGGCCCTTTGGAGTGCGCCCCGATGCCAATCGGGGCGCACTCCAAATCAAATGCGCGGGCGCGCAGGCCCGCGCCTACGAAGTTGTCACGGGGGCCAGCCCCAGCATTTCCCGCGCCTCGTTGGGAGAGGCGATCTCTCGCCCGCACTCCCGGCCGATCCTCACCAGCCTGGCCACCAGTTGCGCGTTGCTCGTAGCCAGCTCCCCCGCCCGGTAGTAGATATTGTCCTCCATCCCGGTACGCGCGTGGCCGCCCAGCGCAATGGCCAGGGCATTTATGGGCAACTGATGGCGCCCTACGCCGAAGGCGGACCACGGCGCTCCGGGCGGCAAGGACTCCACCAGGTGGAAAAGCTGCTTGGCGGAGGCAGGCTGGCTGCCCGCCACACCCAGGACTAGCTGGAAGAAGTAAGGCGGCTTGATGAGGCCCTGCTCGGCTAGCCGTAAGGCGTTAAAGATCATACAGGTGTCGAAGACCTCGATCTCCGGCTTGACGTTATTTTCAAGCATGGCCCTGGCCAGCCTCTCCAGAAAGGCCGCCGAGTTCTCGAAGACCCTCTCCCTCACATTGATGGAGCCAGCGTCAAAGGAAGCCAGCTCCGGCTTCAGCTCCAGCGGATAAAAGCGCTCTGGCTCCGGGCAGACGCCGATGCCGCCGCTGGTGCTCAGGTTGATGATGATGTCGCTGCCCGCGGCGCGAATCCGGTCCATGACCTCTTTGTAGAGCGCCTTGTCGGCGGTCACCACGCCGTTGGCGTCTCGTACGTGTACGTGCACGATGGCCGCCCCCTCGCGCCAGCACTCCACGGCGGCCCGGGCGATCTCCTCGGGAGTGATGGGCAGGTGAGGCGTCTGCCTCCTGGTGGGCCAGCTACCGGTGGTGGCCACGGAGACGATTAGCTTATCGTTCACTCGACTCTCCTTTCGCATACGCCGGCGCGTGATCTGCAACTGTCGCGGCTGGTCTGGAACGCGTAGTCATCACCAGAAGCGTGGCCGCCAGGCTGGTTGCGGACGTGAAGTAGAAGATGGATATGAGCCCGAAAGAGTCGGCGATGGTGCCGGCCACGAAGGGCGCGACGGAACTGAAGGCGAGATTGGCGCTGAAAATGATGCCTATGGTGGTCGCCCCAACGCCTCGCCCGGTCACGTCGCTGGCTGAAGCGAACATCACGGCTTGCATGGAGTAAAGGAAGAGGCCAAGGATGGCCACGATAATAGTGAACCAGAGCCCGGCGGGCAGAAAGGCGAGCAGCAGCACGAGGCCGGCGATGGCGGCCAATCCGAAGGCGAGAACAGGCCGGCGACCGAGGCGGTCCGAGGCGATGCCCAGGAGAGGCGAAGAGATGATTCCGGCGAGGGTCAGCAGGGATACGTGCAAGCCGACCATCGGCGTGCTCATTTCGAAATGCCGCACGAGGTACAGGGGCAGGAAAGCGAGGAAGGAGTTGGCCGCCGTGCTGCGCAGTCCCGAGACTATCGTCATCCTGACGAAATCCGAGTTCCTCAGCAGCCCCTTCACGTCCCCGAAGTACTTGCTGAGCGGCATCCGCTCGCCTCTGGCCCGCCCAGGCTCGTTGATGATAGCGACAACGAGCAGGGCCATGAGCAAGGCCGGCACTGTGGTGACGAAGAGGACTTCTCGCCAGCTAAGGACGGCCAGCGCCAGTCCGACGACCGCCGGGCCGATCCCGTCGCCAGCGTTCGCCCCGGCGCCGTGGATGGAGAGGGCAAGCCCCTTGCGAGCGGGAAAGCGCTCAGTGAGGATCGTCATGCTCGGCGGATGCCATAGTCCGCCGCCAACGCCCACGACGACCAGGGCGCCCACGACTACCCAGTAGTTGGTGGCAAGCCCGACACCGACATATGAGAGGCCCAGCCATACCAGTGTCAGGCCGAGGAACAGACGCCGGCGCGGGATGACGTCGGTGATGGCTCCTGCGGGCAGATTGGTGAGCGAATTGCTCAAGGACCGGGCTGAGACGAGGAAGCCGGTCTGGCTGAAATTGAGCTGCAACTCGTTGGAAATCAGGGGTAGCACAACCCAGAATGTGCCGGTGTACCAGTGGACCATTCCGTGGCCCAGCGTCAGGGCGGCCAGAATCCTCTTCAAAAGCAGACCTTAGTAACCGGATAAGGCGGGCGGGGACACTGAGGCATATTCTATTCGCTGGTGGCACGGGCGTCAAATCGAGGGCTCTGACCCGTCGGACTGGTCGGACTGGTCGGACCAGTCGGCCGCCCTCCGCAAGGCTGCGGGCGAGATCATGCGCTACGCCTTTAGAAAAGCTGTACAATGGAACCATAGGTCATTTCACTGAGGAGACTGCACCATGGACGATACGGAGAAACTACTCAAGGAGCTGACGGAAGCCGGCGGCGTGCCCGGATACGAGAAGGAGGTGCGGGACATAATCCGGCGCCACTTCCAGCCCCTGGGGGAGATCAGTCAGGACAAGATGGGCAGCCTCATCTGCAAGAAGACGGGCAGCGCCACGGAGCCCAAAGTCATGCTGGCCGCCCACATGGATGAGATTGGGTTCATGGTCAAGCACATCACGAAAGAGGGGTTCGTCAAGTTCACCGCCCTCGGCGGCTGGTGGGACCAGGTCCTTCTGGGCCAGCGCGTCTCGGTCAAGACGGGCAAAGGCGATGTGGTGGGCATTATCGGCGCCAAACCTCCCCACCTCATCCCTCAGGACGAGCGCAAGAAGATGGTCGAGAAGAAGGACATGTATATCGATATCGGCGCCACCTCGCAGGAGGAGGTCGAGGCGGCGGGCGTTCGGGTGGGCGACCCGGTAGTCCCCGTAAGCGAGTTCGCCATCCTGGCCGGTTCGAAGACTTACCTGGCCAAGGCCCTCGATGATCGCGTCGGCTGCGCCCTGGCCATAGCTATTATGCACGGCCTGGAGCCGGGCAGCCACCCCAACGCCCTCTTCAGCGTCGCCACCGTCCAGGAGGAGGTTGGCGTGAGGGGCGCGACCACCAGCGTCGATGTGGTGAACCCGGATGTGGCCATCATCCTGGAAGTGGACATTGCCGGCGACGTGCCCGGCATCACGCCGGAGGAAACGGCGGTGAAGCTCGGCGGCGGGCCGGCCCTGCTGGTCTACGACGCGCGCATGATCCCTAACCTCAAGCTCCGCGATCTCGTCATCGAGACGGCCAGGACGCTGGACATCCCGCTCCAGTTCGCCGCCATGGAGGGCGGCGCCACCGATGGCTCAGCGATTCACATGCACAAGAGCGGCGTGCCCACCGTCGTCCTCGGCGTGCCCACGCGGCACATCCACAGCCACAGCGGCATCTTCCACCGCGACGACTTCGACCGGACGGTGAGGCTGCTCACCGAGGTCATACGGAAGCTGGACGGCGAGACGGTGGCGGGCTTGACGAGGTGGTAGGGGAGTGTCACGCGAAGACGCGAAGGGCGCGAAGAGAGTCACCGCAGAGACACGGAGGGCACGGAGATGGATCGGCCCCCCTTTATCCCCCCGTCCACGGGGGGAGGGCAGGGGCTTGTCCCTTGCCGCCACTCCCACGCTTAGGAATGGTCACCGCAGAGACACGGAGGGCACGGAGATGGATCGGCCCCCCTTTATCCCCCCGTCCACGGGGGGAGGGCAGGGGCTTGTCCCTTGCCGCCACTCCCACGCC
>JACPQD010000036.1 GCA_016190665.1 Chloroflexota bacterium | reverse complement strand
TGACCCCCGACCCCCGACCCCCAACCCCCGGCCCCTACGGGGCCAGCCAGACGTCCTCGAAGCGGTGATTCCTCTTGACGCTCTTGTGAGGGCTCCAGTTCTTGACGTCGGACCACCACAACGCCTGGTACTTGCCCCAGGTGACGATCATCTTGGGCGCTTCCTTGTGGATCACACGCTGCATTTCCCAGACCAGCTCCTTGCGCTTGGCCGGGTCCAGAGCCCGGCTCTGCCCGGCGTAAAGCTGATCATAGGTGAAGTTGCTCCAGGCGCCATAATTCTTGGCGCTGCCCGTCAAATAGTACTCGTTAAGGAGCAGATCGGGCTCCTCATGGCTGCTACCGTCGGCGTAGGCGGCTAACTCAAAAGTCCCCTTGAAGAGTCTATCTCGGGATGCGGCAAGCTCCAGAACCTGAATGGTGGCGTTGATCCCGATCCTGGCGAGCTGGTCTTTGGCGAACTCCGCTGTCTCCTTGGCATAGACGCTGGTGCTGGTCATCAGCGTCGTTTTGAACCCCTGGGGGTGGCCGGCCTGGCTGAGGAGCTTCTTCGCCTCGGCGATGTCCGGGTCTTTGGGCTTCCTGAAACCTGGCAGTGTTGAGATCTCGCTGTCAGGAAGCGCCCAGGGCGATCCGGGCAAGGCGTAGCCGTAGCCGGGGTCGTAGCTTCCCGCCCGGATCACCTTCGCCCCGGCCTCCCGGTCCAGCGCCAAATTGACAGCCTGTCTCACCCGCAGGTCATTCCAGGGGTCCACCTTCGTGTTCGGGATCAGCGATGTCATGTTGGGCGTCAGCCGCGACCCCACCATGAGCCTGGGCTCCCCCGTTTTCAGCTCTTTCGCCTGCATGTCGGTGGGTCCGGCGACGAGGGGTATCAGGAGCACCTGCTTGGTCCGCAGCGCAGCGAACCGGGCCATCTCGTCGGTGACAATGAAAACGGTTATGCCGTCAAGATAGGGCCGGCCTTTCACGTAGTAGTCCGGGTTTTTCTGCAGCTTCAGCGAGACGTCCCTGGCGTAGCTCTGCAGCTTGAAGGGGCCGGAGCCAAGGATATCTGCCTTCATGTCGCCCTTTTCTTTGACCACATACGGGGCGAAAATGAAGTTCTTCTCTATGGCCAGCAGTTGCAGAAGGGACGCCTGGGGATATTTCAAGGTCACCTTCACGGTCACCGGGTCGGGCGCTTCGATCTTTTCAACGGCAGCGTACAGCTCCTTTCGCGGCGAACGCACGCCCCTCGGCGGGAAGATGACGCGATCGAGGTTGAACTTGACATCCTCGGCGGCCAGGGGCTTGCCGTCGTGGAACTTGACGCCTTGCTGGAGGCGGAAGGTATACGCGAGGCCGTCGGGGCTAACTTCCCAGCTCCTGGCGAGGTCCCCGATCACCTTGTCTTCATCCTGAGAGTCATTGCGCACGAGAACGCTGTATGCCGGGGAGAGGGGAATCTGCATGCCAGCGGAGGTCTCCTGGTGCATATCGAAATGGGGTATGGTGTGCCGGCTGCCTATGGTCAGGATGCCGCCGCTCCTTGGCTGGTCCGCCGCGGGTTTCGGCATTGGCGCGGGCGCCGTCGGCGCTGGGCTGGGGGCCTTCGCATTCGGGCCTGTCGGCGTGACAGCGGGGGCTTTGGCGGCAGGCGGCGGGCTTTTCGGCGTCGGCGCCGATGGCGCCGCTGGGGCGCAGCTTAAGATTAGCCCCACCGCTAGAAACAAGCTTACCACCATCCAGGACCAATTTTTCTTTTTCATGGCTCACCTCTGGAAACCGGATTCGACTCCCACGAGCATGTCTGACGCGTCCGACATGTCAGACTTGTCGGACATCCCTCTCCCCCAGCCCCCCAACCCCCACCTCGGGCATAGCAAGCTATGCCCCTACTTGGCCAGCCAGACCTGGTCCAGCTTGGAGGGCGCGTGGGTGCCCGGGCCTGGCTTGAAATTCTTGATTTCCGCCCACGCGCCGGCCAGGCGCAGGTCCCACAGGTTGATAACCCAGGGGACCAGATCGTTCAGTTTCTTTTCCAATTCGGCCAGCGTTGCCCGACGTGTTCTCTCATCGATGGCGCGGGCCTGCTTCGCGGCGAGTCCGTCCACCTCTTTGTCGCTGAAGCCGCTGTAGTTCTGGCCGGCCCCGGTGACGTAGAAGAGGTCCATGACCTCGGTGGGGTCGCCAGTGGAATCTGCGTAGCTATAGGAGACGACCTCGAAGTTCCTCTTCCGGAGTCGATCTACGAGGACCGCCGACTCCACAGGTTGGAGTTCAGCCGCAATGCCGATCTTCGCCAGTTGGTCTTTGACTACCACCGCCATGCGCTCCTGAGCTCCGCCGACTGGGGAGACCACCTTCGTCTTGAAACCGCTGGCCTGGCCGGCTTCGGCCATAAGCTTTCTGGCTTCTGCAATGTCGGCGTCTTTCGGCTGGCGGAAGCCGGGCAGCTTGACAACTTCGGCCTCCTTCATGCCCCACGGCCCCAGAGGGTCGAAGTGCCCGCCGATGACCCCCTTGCCGTTGACCTTGATGGCCGCCTGGCGATCGAGGGCCAGGTCCACCGCTTTCCTCACTTTCACGTTGTTCCATGGCTCAACTTCCAGGTTCATCATGATGGTGAAGCGGGACTGAGCGGAGTGCAGATAAACTTCCGCCACACCCGCCATGTCCTTGCGCACGATCTCAGCCTGGGTCGGCGTCATGCTTTTGGAGCCTTGAGCCGTCATCTTCACCTGGCCGGTGCGGAAGGCGGCGAAGCGGCTGGAATCATCCTTAATGGTAAACATCTTAATCCCATCCAGATAGGGCAAGCCTTTGATGTGGTGGTCCGGGTTCTTCACCAGCTCCAGGCTGACGTTTGGCATATACTGCTTAAGCTTGAAGGGACCCGTGCCCACCAGGTCCGTCTTCATGTCGCCTTTGGCGACCAGGATGTGTTTCGGCTCGACAACGACCCATCCAGTGGAGATGTTAAGCAGGAAGGAAGCGCTGGGGTACTTCAGCGTCATCTTAATGCTGTCTTCGCCCAGGACCTCGGACCTGTCTACAGCCGCCAGGAGGGCCTCTCCACGCGGCGACCTGGCCTTGAATTCCCTAGGGGTCCGCATTCGGTCCAGGCTGTACTTGACATCCTCCACGGTGAAGGGCGTGCCGTCATGCCACTTGATGCCCCTGGGGAACTTGAAGGTGTAGGAGGTGCCATCCGGGCTGACTTCCCATTTCTCCGCTAGCTCGGGCACTGTCTTGTCGTGATCGACGGGGTGCTGGCGCGCCAGTCCCTGATAGACGTTGAACAGCGCCAGCGAAGCGGGAGCGGTCTGTTCCTGTTGCAAGTCAAAGCTGGGCGGGTCCTCATAGTTGGCCCGGTTGAGGATGCCGCCATAGCGGGACTGATCAGCGGCGGGCTTGGGTGTCGGGGCGGGGGCTGCCGGGCTTGCAGCGGGCGCGGTCGCTGCCGGCTTGGGCGGCGCGCTGGTGGGCGGTGCGGGTTTGGGGGTTGGCGCCGCCGCGGGGGCGCAGCTCGATAGCAGCAGACCCAGGATGGTTAGGGCGATAAACGCTTTCCTGTACATGGAAGACCTCCTAGTTATGCAGTAATGTGGACTGCGCAGGCAAGCCTGCGCTTTCAAAAGCGGCGGCAAGCCGCCGCAGTCCAAAAGGAAGTACCCTGCAACGAATCCCTCTCGATCTCCCTTTGGTAAAGGGAGAGGATCTCTCCCCCTTTCGTAAAGGGGCCTAAGGAGGATTTCTTCCTCGCTAGGCTATCATCCGCTCCCAGTTCCTGGGCAGCGCAATCTTCTTGCTCACCGGCCAGCCCTGCTTCTGGTTCTGCACATATCCTTTGCTCTGGTTCCGGCCCGGGTCGCCGCTGACGACGATGTTGATCCACTCCGGCTTAAGGAACACGGGCACCAGCCGGTTCAGATCGGTCGAACGGCAGAAATCCGGCGAGATGGTCCCTTCCTCCACGCATTTGCAGAAGCTGAAGATGGAGGGGCCCGCCTGGTGGGCCAGGTCCTCCAGCCAGCCCGCCTGGGCCTTTACGTTGTCATAAAGATACCGCCGGATGGCGTCCTTCGTCCAGCCATCCCGGGCGATCACGTGGGCCACGCTGGGCCCCAGGACGAACAGCGGCGAATGTTTGGTGTAATGGGCGGCGAAGGCCGTCCAGAAGGCCATGGAGCGCTGCCCGATTATCTCCGCGATGGTCTTCAGATGTTCCTCGGCGGTGCTGCCGCCGCTGTAGCAGGGGGGACTGATGTTGATGCAGCTTTGCACGGTAACCACGTTATCCCCAGCCTTGAAGCCGCGGTCGACGCTGAAGGGCAGCCAGCCCATCTCGGCCACGGCATCCTCGTTCTCTGCCAGGACGACGTTGAAAGTATAGGCGATGCTACCCTTGTCCGTGGCCCCCGGCGCAATCCGCAGTCCGGGGATATTCCGCATATATAGGCGGAGAAAACGTCCAACGCTGGTGTTGGCCTGACGCCCCACCCGCATGACGCCCGACCCGCTGTTGAAGTCCAACTGCTTGATAATCGGCCCGCTGAGGATGATGAGCGGCTCCCAGCCGGGGGTGCTGCCTGCGTCCTCGATGCGGAATTCCGGGTCGGCGATGGCCTCGACAACGGCGATGAGGACGGGCATGTACTCTGGGCGGCAACCGGCCATGACGCCATTAACAGCCACATTCCAGATGGTGGCCTGACGGTTCTCCGGCAACAAGACGCCCAGGACCTCGTCAGGGGACCTGTCGGTGAACCTGAGGAACTTCTCGATCAGGTCCAGCGTCGGCGGGACGATGGGGAGGCCCTCGGTCCACATATTCTTGTAGAAAAGCTCGAGGACTTCCGGCAACGCGCCCTTGAAGACAATGTCGCGTGGGCCCGGCTCCACGGGCCTCGCCGCGTCGGCCACCGACGTGGTCAGGCCGTTGACAACCCTATCGACGAGGACCTCTTCGACCTTGCGGCGCAGTTCCTCTTTGCTGTCGAGCATGATGACGCCGGGATATTCAGCGATAGCTATATTCTCCGCGCCCAGGGCTTTGGCCACAGCGCGCCCTTGCTGCACGAATCCGGAGGCGGCGATAGAGACGCTCCGGACGCCGGCCCGTTCAGCCACGGCGCTGGCCCGCACCACGGCGGGCGTGCAGCTCCCTCAGGCGCCCACAGCGGAGATGACAGCATCGCATTGACGTTCGCGCAGCAGCCTGGGAAGTTCGCTGATGATGGCCTTCTCCCGGGCGCTATGAGTGTTGCCGAAGATGTTATAGTCGGCGAACTTGATGCCGGAGTACCGCCTGGCCAGGGCCTCTCGCAAGATGGGGAAGATCTCCTCCCCGCGGAAGAGCCAGTCCCAGAGCTCGCAGACGGTCTTGCCGCTCAGGTCGTCGCTGCGAGGCGCGAGGGGTAGGGTCTCATAGACCGATTTGCCCAGGGGCCACACAACCTCATAAACCGGTTCTGACATTCGGTAATCCCTTCAATGTTGGTCTTCTACTGGAATGGCAGAATGCTATCATTCTTGAGGGGAGGGTGTCAAGAGGGCGAATTGAGAACGAAGAACTTATCGACAACAGCGGGGTCAAAGTGCAACCTGGACTGGGAGCGAAGGTAATCATGGATAAGTTCGGAGGGCCAGGCGGCCCGGTAAGGTCGCTCGGAGGCCAGCGCATCGCACACGTCTACGAGAGCAAAGACGCGGGCCTCCAGGGGGATTTGCTCGCCCTTCAGGCCGCGTGGATAGCCTGTGCCGTCCCACTTCTCATGATGGCAGTAGGGGATGGGCAGAGCGGGTCGCAAGAAAGGTATGGGCGACAGGAGTTCGTGAGCGAGGACCGGGTGACGGCGCATAACCGTCCACTCTTCGTTTGTCAGCGGTCCTGGCTTCAGCAGGATCGTGTCGGGGATACCCATCTTACCTATATCATGCAGAAGCGCGCCCCGGCGCACGTGAACCATCTGCTCCCAACTGATTCCCATGGCCTCCGCCAACCGGACAGTCATATCCGTGACCCGTCGCGAATGGCCTTCGGTCTCCTCGTCCCGCAGGTCCAGGGCCCGCGACCAACCTTCGAGAGTGTTGTCATAGGCAAGGGTGAGTTCGACGTTAGAGCGCTGCAAACCATCGAAGAGGCCGGCGTTGTCAATCGCGATAGCAGCTTGAGTAGAGAGCGCCTCGAGAAATTGCGTCCACTCGTCGTCGGGTTCAAAGGGGACCCGCTTGAATAGTTCCAGCACGCCCTTAACATTGCCCTTGGCAATCAGGGGAGAGGAGTAACAGGTGACAAACCCCTCGCTCGCCACCAGTGAAGCCAGGGAGGCGGCCTCCGGGTCTGCATCCAGGCTGGGGACGCTGATAATGCGGCGCTCGAAGGCCGCGCGTCCGGACGGCCCGCGGCCAAGGCGCAAACGTGTGTGTTCTAGAGCCGCGCTGCGGAAGCCGCGTCCGGCGGCATATTCCAGGGTATTCGTGTGCGGTTCCAGCATTAGAACGTTGGCGGCGTCGGCCCCTAATTGTGTTGTAGCCTGGTCCAGCAAGACGTTCAAGGTAACGCGCAAGTCCAGGCTGCTTGTTATGGCCATGTCGATAGTGTGAAGAGCCTGCAGCCGTTTGAGGTGGCGGCTGGTCCGCTCAGCCATACGGGCATTGGCAATGGCCTGGGCCGCTTGATCAGCCAGGCCCTGCAACAGCGCCAGTTCGTTGTTGCTGAAGACGCGGGGCTGCTTCAGGCATACGGCGGTCAGGGCGCCGATGAGATGGTCGTCCCTCGCGATGGTGGCCAGGGCAAGGGTTCGCGCCTGTAGTTCCGCGGGGAACGCGCTGTCCAACCGGTCGGGCAGGGCTTCCAAGTCCGGGATGACGAAGACTTTGCCTCTTTCGTTGGCGTCTCTTTCGAAGGTGCTCCGTGGTATGGGCGACAGTTGCCTCAAGATATCAAGTGGCGCGCCGTGGGCCTCGACCAGATGGAGGGCGCCGTCTGCGGGGTCGTAGAGGGAGACTGAGGTCACCGGGACTTTCAGGGCTAGCGCCGCTTCTTCGCAGATAGCGCTCAACACGGCGTCCATGTCCAGGCGGGCGTTCAAACGCGCTGCGCTCCGAACCAGGGCCGCGGTGCGCTCGGCCTCAACGCGGACCCGCTCTTCTGCCTCTCTGCGCTCCGTCACATCCCGAATTATGGCCAGCAAGCCTCGCGGGTTCCCCCCAGCATCCCGCATCAGGGCGGTATTGATCTCGACCGGCGTCGCCCCGTCGCCTTCTCTCTGGAGATCGATATTGAAATCTCTCACTTCCCCCAAATCTATCGTCTGCCGCAGAACCTCCTGGGCCCGGTCGCGGTCGTCCGGGGCGAAGAAATCTGTCATGGGCCTGCCTATGACTTCCGCGGCGTTGCTATTTCCCACCATAGTCGCGGCCTTCTGGTTGGCCAGAATGGGAGACCCCGTGAGGTCAGCGACAACTATGGCATCAGGAGAAGCCTCGATCAAGGTGCGGTAGCGCTCCTGGCTGGCGCGGAGCGTCTCCTCTGCGGCCTGACGCTCCGCCTCCCGTCGCTGAAGCTGCGTGGCCATTTCGTCGAAGGTGTGGGCCAGTTGCCCCAGCTCTCCCGCCTGGTAGGAGAGGCCGGTGCGGGCATCGAGATTGCCCGCTCCGAGCCGCGTCGCCGCCCTCACCAGTTTCTTCACCCGGCGCAGCACGAGGAGGTCGCTCCCCGTCAGGGCCAGCCCCAACACGACCACGCCGACGAACGCCAGGATTCCGAGGCTATTAACCAGGCCGCGGTCAGCCTCGGCGAAAAGGGCTTCCGTCGGAATGCCTACGCTTACGTAGAGCTCAGAAGCATCGCCCAGCGGGGCGAAGGCAAACAGGCGCGGAACGCCATCCAGCCCAGCAGCTTCGGCTATGCCTTCCTTCTGTGCGAGGATCGTTTTGATGACGGGCGTGTCCCCCATTCTCTGGCCTATCCAGAGCTGGGGATCTGGCCAATGGGCGACAACGGATCCATTGCGATGGACTATCGTTACCTCCGCACCCCTGGGCAACTCGGCGTCGGGCGGCATTTGGCTCAGGTACTCCAGATCCAGCGCGGCGAATACCACGCCTGCCGGTGCGCCCTCGTCCGGGAAGGGGTAGGCGAGGACCATCGCCGGTTTGCCGGTAACTCGATCGATGTGGTAGTCGCTGGCGGCGAAGGTGCGGCTGTCCAGGGCGCGCCGGAAGTAGGTGGCGTCGCTCAGGTTGACGGGTGCTGTGACGGGGACGCTGCTGCAAAAGAGCTGGCCGTTCGCCGTGGCGACTCCCAGATTGACATAACGGGTAAGCTGCTTGAGAAGATTGGGGAAGAGATTGTTGCAGGCGCCGCTATCCGCCTCGCGCACGGGCCGGAGCAGCGGCAAGGTGAGAAGGAGGTCGCGGGTGTCGGCTACGGAGTCAGCGTGGTTCTGAGCTATCTGGCGGGCGTGACGCACTGCGTCACGTCGCGCCTCAAAGACCTCGTGGTTGCGCGTTGCGGCGGCGGTATACACGGCCAGGAAGAGGGCGGGCATGAGCGCCAGAATGACAAGAAGGACTAGTTGGACGCGCAGGGTGTCAAAGAGCTGTCTCATTTCCCTCCCGCCAGTGCCGCCGGAATTGGCGCGGTTTTGACCGCGGCGGCCATTTCGTTCAGCAGGCTGTACAGTGGAGTTACTTGATCCACATGGCACACAATTATAACACATTTATGAACACATGCAGGCAACAGGTAACTCACTCGAAATCTGTACCCATTGACACGCCCAGGTTGCTGCGCTATGATGAATTGTCCAGTGGTGGACAATGGGAGTGGTAGAGACGCCCAGTGAAATCAGGGCTCTCTCAGGCGTAAGCTGTTTCTATGGACGCGGACCCGAGCGGAGACCGTAGCATCACTCAAGAGAATATTGTGACGGTGGGGTTCCTCAAGGATCGGGGAGGTATCGCCGTGTAGCGTCGACACGGGCGCGACGATGCACCCCGTCGTTGGTGCGAGGACCACCTCACGAAGCGGAAGGAGGTGGTTTTTTCATGCCCTTCTTAAGCCAGATTCTCGGCAAGGAGGTCCGGGACCGAGAAGGCAAGCGGGTGGGGAAACTGAAAGATGTTATCGTTCCCTGCGATACCGCCTATCCCTCCGTTAGCGCCATAGAGATTTCCCTGTCTGGAGGGCAAGCCAAGATCGTGCCCTGGCGGCAAATAGAGAGCCTGGAGCCGAAAAGACTGAAGCTGAAGGTAATCGCCAATGAGATCGAGGCGTATCAGCTTGCGGAGAACATTCTGGCGCTCGCTCGCGACGTCCTGGACAAGCAGATAGTGGATACCGAAGGCGTGAAGATCGTGCGCGTCAACGACCTGCAACTCAACCGGAGTAACGGCCAATATCGGCTGGTGGCGGTGGACAACAGCACCCAGGGTCTGTTGCGGCGCCTCGGGTTTGGGCCAGTGGCCGATGTCCTTGGCAAGCGATGGGAAGAAAGCCTCATAAGCTGGGACGATGTTGATCTTCTGCCCAGCAATGTGCCGGCCGTCAAGCTCAAGGTACCCCTGGGACGTCTGCGGAAGCTACACCCGGCGGACATCGCCGAGATCCTGAACCAGCTCAGCGCCACAGAGGGTACCGATGCCGTCCAATCCCTGGATGATGAGACAGCGGCCACCGCTCTCGCCGAGGTGGAGCCTGAGAGGCAGGCCGCCATCATCGAGATGATCGATAGCGAAAAGGGCGCTGACATCCTCGAAGAGATGGCCCCCGATGACGCCGCCGACGTGCTGGGAGATGTTTCCGAGGAGAAAGCTAAGGAGCTCCTCGATCTCATGGAGCCGGAGGCGGCGCAGGATGCCCGAGAGTTGATGGCGTACCCGGAGGATTCCGCTGGCGGCCTGATGACCACGGAATATGTGGCCTTGTCTCCGGACCAGACTGCTCAAGAGGCTATCGATCATCTCAGGAAGGTCGCGCCCGAAGCCGACACCGTCTACTATCTCTACGTGACAGACGCCGAGAAGCACCTCTCCGGGGTCGTCTCGTTGCGAGACCTGGTGGTCGCCGCTCCGGGAAGGAAGGTCAGCGAGTTCATGCATCCTGACGCTGTCAGCATCCTCGCCTCCGCCGATCGTCGGGAGGTGACCACCGCGCTGGTGAAGTATAACTTGCTGGCCATTCCGGTAGTCGATGACCAGGACCGCATGCTGGGGGTGGTCACGGTCGATGACGTGATGGAGGTGGTGACGCCGCGAGCGTGGCGGCGCAAACGCCTGTCGGCGCTGACGTAAGGAGAATAACCAAGAGACAAGAGACAATAACCAAGAGACAGGGTACAAGAGACAATAGCCAAACGAGAATAACCAAGGAATAAG
Organism: Chloroflexota bacterium; assembly: GCA_016190665.1. Classification (GTDB taxonomy): domain Bacteria; phylum Chloroflexota; class Dehalococcoidia; order JACPQD01; family JACPQD01; genus JACPQD01. The sequence continues at coordinate 58,537 of JACPQD010000036.1, read as the reverse complement.
AAACAATTACCAAACGCCAATACCCGAGAGGTGGGGCTGTCTGGTAGTTGTCTCCTGGTTACTGGACGTGTTTGGTTCTTGCATCTTGGTTATTGGAATTTCTCCGAGATAGGAACAAGGCGAGGGAGATGCTGCGGCGCCTGCCGAAGTTCACCATCTTCACCAGGATAATGGTCTTCCTCTCCGTCATGGGGCCGGGCATAATCACCGCCAGCGTCGACCAGGACGCTGGCGGTATTACCACCTATTCTCTGGCGGGCGCCCGTTTCGGCTATTCCCTTCTCTGGATACTCTTCGTCGTTCCCATTGTGCTCTTCGTCGTCCAGGAGACGTGCGCCCGCATGGGCGCCATCACGGGCAAAGGACTCGCCGACCTTATTCGGGAGAACTACGGCGTCCGCGTCACCTTTATCATGATGGCCTTCCTGCTGGTGGTGGACTTCGGCAACACCATGGCGAACTTCGCCGGGCTGGCCGCAGGCGGCGAGATTTTTGCCGTGCCCAGGCTCATTACTGTCCCGATAGGTGCTGTCGCGGTCTGGTGGCTGGTCGTGAAGGGTTCATACCGTTTTGTAGAGAAGGTTTTCCTGGCGGCCAGCCTCATGTACGCCACCTACGTCGTCTCGGGTTTCATGGCCTCTCCCCCCTGGGGCGAGGTGCTTCAGGCGGTGTCACGCCCTTCCATTCGCCTGGAGGTTGACTACCTGATGATGATCATCGGCCTGGTGGGGACCACCATCGCCCCCTGGATGCAGTTCTACCAGCAGGCGGCCACCGTTGAGAAAGGGTTAAGCGAGGACGACTATGGTTACACCATGGTGGACACCTCCTTTGGCAGCGTGGTCACCTGCCTCGTATCCGCCTTCATCATCATTGCCTGCGCCGCCACGATCTATGTCAACAATATCCCCATCGAGTCGGCCGCGGACGCGGCCCTGGCTCTCAGGCCTCTGGCCGGGCAGTATGCCTCCGTCCTTTTCGCCCTCGGTCTGATCAATGCCTCCCTCTTCGCGGCATCGATTCTGCCGCTGAGCACGGCCTACAGCGTCTGCGAAGCCCTGGGCTTCGAAGCCGGAGTCAACAAGACCCTGAAGCAGGCGCCCGTCTTCTTCGGTCTCTATTCCTTCCTCATCGTCGCCTCGGCGCTGGTTATCATGCTGCCGGAGGCGCCCTTATTGGAGATAATGTACTTCTCCCAGGTGGCCAACGGCATTCTGCTGCCCTTCATCCTCCTCTTCATAATACGCCTGGTAAACGACCGGCGGCTCATGGGACGGTATGTCAACTCGCTGGCCTTCAACGTGATTTCATGGATTACTATCGTGGCGCTCATCAGCTTCACAGCTGTGCTCCTGGTCGTGCAGCTGGCCTCCGCATTCTCCCCTGGGCTATTGCCGACGTGAGTTGCTCCGTGCCTTCGACCCCTCATGCGGGCGCGTTTGATCGGCGCCGTTGGATGCCTGGCATTATTTGAAGCACTGATCTTCCGACACATTGGAAAGGTGCACTGGACCCCCGGTCACGCGGGCGCGCCCATCAATCTTGTAATACCCTTGACTCAATCGCGAAAACTGTTATGATGAAGACAGTTGGCGTCGATTAAGACATCGAAAGTGGCTTCTGGCAAGATTTGGGCAACGTGAGGACCGGGGTCGTCTCTAGCCGCCGTCCACACGCTCTGCGATCCTGAGCCTCCTGGGAAGGCTCAGAAAGGCAGCGCCAGGGATAGTTTGTATGCCGACCCGCTCTTATGCGAGGGGTCGGCACAACTTTTTCTGGGGCCGCCCGGAAAGGAGGCAGTGTGAGAAAAGCACTCATCCCGGTCATGGTCGCTTTGGGAGTCCTCGGCTTCACAGCCCCGGGCCTCTACGTGGCGCCTCGGGCGTATGGAGCGGCCCAAATCTCCAACCTTCGCGTCATCTCGGCGGATGATGCCACCAGCACGTCGATGCCTACGGCTACGCCCACGGCGACTGCCACGCCGACGGCGACGCATACCTCCACGTCCATGCCAACACCAACGCCTACTTCCACACCAATTGCCACGTTCACGGCAACGCCGACGGCCACAGGCACGCCAGAGGCCACGCCGACTCCCACTTCTACCCCGGCCTCCACCCCTACCCGAACGCCGACCGCGGTGCCGACCCCCTCGATCCTGGGGACTGCCCATCCCGGGCCGCTGGTCGCGGTCAACGCTGCCGCGGGGGGGACCGTGAGCTCCGACGACGGGACAACCAACTTCTACGTTGGTGGTGCGGACATCAGTTCGGCGACGAGCTTCAGGATCACCCGGTATGATCCTGTGTATTTGCCTTGCGCCCTCGACCTTTCGCCTTCCTCTTGCGCCGGACCGCCGCCGGGAGGCGTCGCTCCCGTATTCACGGTCGCCAAGCGCTTCGCCATTGAGGCCATCGACTCCGGCACGGGCGCGGCCATCGATGACTTCTCTTTCAACAACCCGGTGCGCATCTGCGTCAGCTATCAGCAGTCGGACATTCCGACCGGAGTCAACGAAGCGGACATGAAGGTCGCGCGGTGGAGCCCGAGTAGTTCAGCTTATGAGAACCTCAACAACATCACGGTGGATGCCACGGCGAACGTTGTCTGCGGCTATACTGCTCGCCTGAGCCTTTTCGCCATCGGGGGTGTGCCGGCTAGCTCACCGCCTGGAGGTGGCGGTGGGGGAGGAGGCTCGGTCCCCACCCCGACGCGTACGCCCACGCGCACGCCTACACCATCTCCGACGCCTACTGCTACGCCAACCCCGAAGGCGACAGCCACGGCGACGCCAACGCCGGCGGTCAGCATCAAGCTGACCAAGGGGTGGAACTTGATAGCTACCCCCAGGAATCTCGTTAACCCCTCAGTGAGCGCTGTCCTGGACGGCATCGCGGACAAGGCCTGCTATTACGAAAGCGCCAGCGCCGCCTGGGACTGCGCCACGGGCGCCGATGGAGTGTGGACAGGCGCCCTGACGAAGATCGAAGAGGGGAGGGGGTACTGGGTCAACGCGACTGGAGATGGAACCATCGTCCTCAAACTTGCCCCCCGGGACTCGGTGGCGCCCGCCCCCTTCCGTTCGCTGGCCGCGGGCTGGAATATGATAGGGTACACGAGCGCCGCACTGGAGCCTAGCTGCGGAGTGGGCACCTATCTGGCGAGCTTGAGGGGGAAGTGGGTGCATCTCTATCGGTACACCCCGGGTGTTGGCTATGAGAGCTCCACGCCTGATCGCGGGTTCGCCACGCTTGATCTGGGCAGAGCCTACTTGCTGTATCTGTCTGCTCCAGGGATGTTAGTTCCTTGAGCCGGCCCACCACCGCTCCTGAAGCGCATCTGGGCGGGGCCGTGCGACGTCTGACCCGTCGGACAGGTCGGACTGGGCAATTGGCAGCCGGCCTACGGAGGGCTGCGTGAGTTTGCAGCCCCCACCTCCTTATGCTATAATTCGGCTTTGAGGCGTCTATCAGACATAACCGTGACAGGCGGGACAGTGCGGTTGTGGACTGGGTATGGGGAAGGAAACGCATGAATCATGGACAAAGAGAAGAAGGTTGAGATCATCCAGCAGTTCAAGGCGCATGAGAAGGATACTGGCTCGCCTGAAGTTCAGGTGGCTTTGCTCACCGATCGCATAAACCAGTTGACGGAGCACTTGAAAGCTCATAAGCAGGATAATGCCTCGCGCCGAGGGTTGCTGCAGCTCGTGGGTCAGCGCCGTCGGCAGTTGGCCTATTTGAACAAGAAAGATGTCGGGCGCTATCAGGCGGTCATAGCTAAGCTGGGGCTGCGTAGATAGAAAGTGAAGATCGCCTCGGTCTTGGAGACCGAGTCGGTCTGGTAAAGGGGTTTGACATAGCATGAACCATTCTGTACAGGAAGAAATCGCGGGCAGGACGCTGACTATCGAGACCGGCAGGTTGGCGAATCTAGCCAACGGCTCGGTGACCGTCCGGTACGGCGATACGGTGGTCTTGGTCACTGCCTGCGCCGCCACGGAGCCACGGGAGGGTGTGGACTTCCTCCCTCTCACGGTGGACTATGAGGAGCGGCTTTACGCCGCCGGTAAAATCCCCGGCGGCTATATCAAGAGGGAAGGGCGGCCCAGCCAGGAGGCCACTCTGGCCATGCGGCTCACTGATCGCGGCCTGCGCCCCCTCTTCCCCAAGGGCTTCCGCAATGAATGTCAGATTGTGGTGACGGTGCTCTCCACCGACCAGGAGAACGACCCAGATATCCTTTCGGTGATAGGCGCCTCCGCGGCGCTGGGGATATCGGATATCCCCTTTGGCGGGCCCATTGCCGCCACGCGCATGGGTTATGTCGACGGCGAGCTCGTGGTCAATCCGACCTTCAGCCAGCTGGGGTCCAGCAGTCTGGACCTGGTGGCGGCCCACAGCCGGGACGCCATTGTCATGGTGGAGGCAGGTGCGCGGGAGATCCCGGAAGGCGTCACTATCGATGCATTGCGGAAGGCCGAGGAGATCAACCGGAAGGTAATCGAGCTTCAGGATAAGCTAATCGCCCATTGCGGCAAAGGCAAAATGGCGGTGGCCCTGCAGCAGGCCGACCCAGACCTGGAGGAGCCCGTCTCGCGGTTCCTCGATGGCAGACTTGAGTCGGCGGTCTTCACTGCCAGCAAAGAGGAGTGTCAGGCCAACCTCGACCGGCTGAAGAAAGAGCTGGTGGAGCAGCTCGGCGAGACCTTTTCCGCCAAGGAACTACTGGCCCTCTTTGAGGAGAAGCTCAAGGCCCTGGTACGGCGGAGCATCCTCACGCGAGGGATACGCACGGATGGCCGCGACACCAGGACCATCAGGCCGATAACCTGCGAGGTGGGTATCCTGCCTCGCACCCACGGCTCCGGCCTTTTCACGCGCGGCGAGACCCAGGTGCTCACCATCGCCACGCTGGGGTCGGCAAGGGAGGAGCAACGGCTCGATACGATCAGCCCGGAGGAAAGCAAGCGTTTCATGCACCATTACAACTTTCCTCCCTTCAGCACCGGCGAGGTCGGCCGTCTCGGCAGTCCCCGCCGTCGCGAGATCGGCCATGGCGCGCTGGCGGAGAAGGCCCTGCTGCCGGTCATTCCTTCGGAGACGGAGTTCCCTTATACCATTCGGCTCGTCTCGGAAGTGATGAGCTCCAATGGCAGCACGTCCATGGCCAGCGTGTGCGGGAGCTCGCTTTCGCTGATGGATGCCGGCGTGCCCATCAAGTCCCCGGTGGCTGGCGCCGCCATGGGACTGATCATGGGAGACGGGGCATACGCCGTTCTTACCGATATTGCCGGAATAGAGGACGCGCTGGGCGACATGGATTTCAAGGTTGCAGGAACCAGTGAAGGCATAACCGCTCTTCAAATGGACATCAAGATCAAAGGGATTACCTACGACGTTCTCGAAAAGGCCCTGAGCCAGGCGAAGGAGGCTCGATTGTTCATCCTGGACAAGATGAGCGAGACCATCGAGTCCAGCCGGCCCGAGCTGAGCCGCTACGCTCCTCGGATGACCAAGATTAAGGTCCACCCGGACAAAGTCCGCATCGTCATCGGCCCAGGCGGCAAGACCATTCGCTCCATAACCGATGAGACCAAGACCACCATTGACATCGAAGACGACGGCACCGTGATCATTGGGTCCACCAGCGAGGAAGCCACCCGGAAGGCGATAAGCATGATCGAGGATCTGACGCGAGAGGTGGAGGTGGGTGTAACCTATACTGGCAAGGTTACGAGACTCATGAACTTCGGGGCTTTCGTGGAAATATTGCCGGGCAAGGAGGGCCTCGTCCATATCAGTGAGCTGGCCGACTACCGCGTGCCCAGTGTGGAGGAGGTGGTCAAGGTCGGGGACGAGATCATGGTGAAGGTCATCGAGATCGACCGCCAGGGCCGAATAAACCTGTCCCGGCGAGCCGTCTTCCAAGAGTGTCCGCCAGAGGGTGGGGAGCGCACTCCTGTGGGGGCCGCGCCGGAGAGCGCTTCTCCGCGGCGGCCGGCCGGCCAGCCAGCCTTCGGCGGCCACGGCCCACGGACCGGCCTGCGCCGCCCTCAAGACGGCGAGCGTAGAGGTCATTCGGGCGCACCACCGGGGCACCGCAACAATCCCAACAGGATGTGACTTCGGCTGACTGGGTGGCTGTGAGGGCCCTGAGGAAAGACCCGGGGACTCCAGCCACGCTTGTGTCGAGGGTAGCTGTCAGCTTTCAGCGGTCAGCTATCAGCTGAATGCTGAATGATGAGTGCTGGATGAGAATAGCCATAGTGCAGCGGTCCGACTGGGGCCGGATGGAGCCGATACCAAGCTTCAGTGCTAACGTCCGGGCGTGCAGGGGACCGCTGGGAAACCCTGCTTAGAGGACCCAACTAGCGTGCTGAATGCTGAAAGCTGACAGATGAAGGCTGAGTTATGGAGCCGATTAAGGTAGTCGTCAGGGGCGTCTCCGGCAAGATGGGCCGAGAGGTCCTCAACGCGCTATGCCGGGACAAGGAGCTTGAGCCCGTCGGAGCGGCTGAGCTCAAGGTGACGGAGGAATACCTCTCATTGCCTGATGGCTCGGGGCTCATTCCTTTCTCTTCCGACCTTGCGTCTCTGCTGCAGAGGAGCCGTCCTCACGTGTTGGTGGATTTCACCAGCGCGGAGGCGGTTACGCCGGCGGTGAGGACGGCGACCAGCCAGAAGGTGAACCTGGTTATCGGGACTACGGGCATCAGCGAAAAGGAGCTTCACGAAATAGACGAGCTTGCCAAAGCCAACGGCGTTGGCGCCGTGGTCGCCCCCAATTTCGCAATAGGCGCTGTGGTGATGATCCATCTGGCGAAGATCGCGGCGAAGTACTTTGACCATGCCGAGATTATCGAGATGCATCATGAGCAGAAGATGGACGCCCCTTCCGGCACCGCCATGGCCACGGCGCGCGAGATGGCAAAGTCGAGGGGCAAATCCTTCCTTCTCCCCACCACCTCAAAGCACACTCTGGAGGGGACGAGGGGGGGGAACCTTGAGGGCATATCGGTACACAGCGTGCGCCTTCCGGGGCTGGTGGCGCATCAGGAGATCATAATGGGCACTCTGGGCCAAACGCTGACCATACGGCACGACTCCACCAGCCGCGAGTCCTTTATGCCCGGCGTCATCTTCGCAATCAAGAAGGTAAGGGGGATGAAAGGCCTGGTGTTTGGGTTGGACAGACTGCTGGGAATGAAGGAGGACGCGTGAAGAAATATGCTGTGGCCATAGTCGGGGCCACTGGCCTGGTGGGGCAGGAGTTCATCAAGGTTCTTGAGCAGCGAAGGTTCCCTATGTCCTCCGTGCGTCTCTGCGCCTCCGATCGCTCGGCGGGCAAGAGGATATTTGTGAACCACACGGAGGTCGAAGTGCAGGAGACCTCTTCTCGCTCCTTTGAGCATATCGATATTGCCCTCTTCTCTGCTGGGGCTGACATAAGTAAACACTTCGCTCTGGTCGCCGCTAAGGCCGGGGCAGTAGTCGTCGACAACAGTTCAGCGTGGAGGATGGATGCCGAGGTCCCTTTGGTGGTGCCGGAGGTGAACCCCGATGATGTGGCGTGGCACAAAGGAATCGTCGCCAATCCCAATTGTTCTACTATTCAGATGGTGGTGGCCCTCAACCCGCTCCATCAGGTAAATCCCATCAAGCGGATAGTTGTTGACACTTACCAATCGGTGTCAGGCATTGGGTCGGTGGCGATCGAGGAGCTCAGCACGCAGAGCAAGCAGGTCTTGGAGGGCAAGAACACGGCGCCACATGTGTTGCCGCATCAGATCGCCTTCAACCTCCTGCCGGAAATAGACGTCTTCCTGGATAATGGCTACACGAAAGAAGAATGGAAGATGGTCAAGGAAACCCAGAAGATCATGCACGCCGAGGAGATCGCGATCTCGGCGACCTGCGTTCGAGTGCCGGTATACATCGGCCATAGCGAGGCGATTAGCGTGGAGTTCACCCATCCGATTGCGCCTGATGAAGCCCGCCGGATTCTCGCCGACGCGCCAGGCGTGAAGGTGCTGGATGACCCGACGGTGAGCCTCTATCCGCATCCCTGGGCTGCCGCTGGCTCGGACGATGTCTTTGTGGGCCGCATCAGGGCAGACAACTCACATCCCCTGGGCCTGGCCATGTGGGTCGTTGCGGACAACATACGCAAGGGCGCCGCGCTGAACGCCGTTCAGATCGCCGAGGTGCTGGTCGAAAGAGGTCTCGTTTAGGCCGGCGCGAGGAGGCTTCACCCTGGCAGTTAGACGCCGGTGCCCGGTCAGTCCGAGGTCAAAAGGTGCATCGTCCAGGTTGGCGTAAGGAGGTTGAGGAATGCCGCCCCTAAGACGGTTGCTCACCGCCATGGTGACCCCTTTTAATGAAAAGGGGGAAGTGGACTACGAACAAGCGAAGAAGCTGGCTCGGGCGCTCATCAAGTCCGGCAGCGACGGCGTCGTCGTATGCGGGACGACCGGAGAGAGTCCCACTGTCACCATGGAGGAGCAGACCCGCCTTTTCGCCGAAGTCCGGCAGGCGGTGGGCAAGCAGGGCGATGTCGTGGCGGGAGCGGGCAGCAACAACACCGCCGAAAGCCTCCACCTGACCAGCGCGGCGGAGCGCGCCGGCATGGACGGCGTTCTCTTGGTGGTGCCCTACTACAACAAACCCACTCAGGAGGGCATGTACCAGCATTTCAAGGCCATCGCGGCCAGCACTCGTCTTCCCTGCATACTTTACAACGTCCCGGCGCGCACCGTCGTCAATCTAGCTCCGGAGACGGTCATTCGCCTGAGTGAGATAGACAACATTGTCGGCATCAAGGAAGCCAGCGGGAGCATGGACCAGGTCTCCGCTATCATTCATGGCGCCAGGGATGGCTTCTTGGTGTGGAGTGGCAATGACATGGACACCTTGCCCATTCTGGCGGCCGGCGGCTATGGGGTTATCAGCGTCGCCTCCCACCTCGTTGGCCGGCAGATGCGCAACATGATAGACAAGTACGTAGGCGGCGATTTGGCCGAGGCGGCAACCATACATCGCAAACTGACGCCGCTCTTCAAGACCCTCTTCATCGTCTCCAATCCCATCCCCGTTAAATACGCGCTGAACCACGTCGGCTTCAAGGTCGGCAAACTGCGCCTGCCCCTCACCGATCCCGACGAGAAGTCGGCGGCCCAGATCCGCGACGTTCTGAAGCAATACCAGATCGATTTGCCGCTGAGCTGAGGAGGCTTCCCCTTTCGCAAAGACCGAAGGGGATTAAGCGTCCTTGCCGAGACGGGCAGACTGCTCTCCACCAAGTTGGGCAGCCGCGCATGATGTGGCGGTAAAGCTATGAGTCGATATGATCAAATTCTGGCGCGAATCCTGCGAGCCAGATCGGATGCAGATTTGCGGTTCGATGAACTCTGCCAAGTGCTTCGGCAACTGGGATTTGAAGAACGTACCCGCGGAAGCCATCACCCTTCAGGAAACGGGGAATTGCCGAGAAGATCAACTTACAGCGGGATGATGGTCATCCCAAAGCCTACCAGGTGCGACAGGTGCGTGCCGTCATTGTGAAGTACCACCTGGGCGAGGATGCATAATGCAGAAGTATGAGGTGATCATTTACTGGAGCAACGAAGATCAGGCCTTTGTCGCCGACGTTCCCGAACTCCCCGGATGTATGGCGCACGGACAGACCCAGGAAGCAGCCCTGCAAAACGTCAAAGACGCCATGCAACTGTGGATTGACACGGCTCTGGAGTTTGGGGATCCGGTGCCGGAACCAAAGGGCCAGCGTCTAATGCTAGCCTAGCCACGATGTTTGGCTGGCGAACCAAGGAGGCATTATCATGAGCACTACGGCCCAGCTCATCATGGATGAGCTCAAGAAGAATGGCGTGAAGTTCTACGTCACGGTGCCGGACTCCCTGCTGCGGCCCTTGTGGCAGCTCGTCGACAAGGACCCTGATATCCGGATGATCAAGGTCTGCCACGAGGCCGAGGCCGTGGCGGTTGCCGCCGGCCTTTCCATCGGAGGCGCGAAGAGCGTCGTGGCCATGGAGAACTCCGGCTTCTTCCAGGCCATCGAGGCCATCAGAGCGCTGCCCATTGATATGGAGATCCCCATGGTGCTGCTCCTGGGCTGGGTGGGCCGGGTCAAGCCCAATCAGAGCGCCGACGACGCTCTCGCCCATTCGGTGTCGCTTCGCGGCAGCGCCGGGACCCACGTCGCCTGGCAGGGCGTCATGACCGAGCCGCTCCTGGATACCCTGCGCATCCCCCATGCCACGCTGCAAGGCCCCGAGGGCGCCAAGCTGGTCTCCTGGGCCTTCAAGAAGGCGGCGGATACAAAGCAGGCGGTGGCCATCCTCGTGGACAGGATGGAGGGATAAGATGATGGAGTTGGAGGAAGCGCTGCGCCGTCTCGCTGAGCACCGCACTGACGAGGTAGTCGTCACCACCATGACCGGCAATCTGGTGTGGCCCGTCTATTCGAAGAGCGACGCCGACCTGATCTTCACAGCGCCCATGGGCGGCGTCCCCGGGGTGGCCCTGGGCATCGCCCTGGCCCGCCCCGATGTGCGCGTCTGGGCCATCAACGGCGATGGCTCTACCCTTATGTATTTGAGCTCTCTCGTTGACATAACCGAGGTTCTGCCCCACAATCTGGTCTACTTCCTCATGGACAATCGGGAGTGGGGGCTCATCGGGCATCTGTCCCTGCCGGCCGCGGAGAGAGTGGACTTCCTGGGACTGGCAAAGGATACGGGCTGGGAACACGTCCACGACGTCCGATCCACCCAGGAATTGGACGCGGCCATACTTCAGATCAAGAACGAACAGGGCCCGATTTTCGTTGATTTGAGGGTGAGCCCTTCCGAACCGAGCCGGGCAGGGACGCCCTATTACGCAGAGCGGATGTCCCTGCCAAAGTGTTCCCAGTCCTACGGCAAGAGCGGCGTCGCGAACGTGCAGGCCTATCTCGCGGCCAGGCGCTAGCGCTCTGAGCGATCACCACTCAAGTGGGGTATGATGAAGACCTCCGAGGTCTCGAAGACCTCGGAGGTCTTGCGCCTTGTGCTCCTCGCTACCGCCGGTACGTCCCCATAAGCTGAGCCTGAGCCAGGATGCGCCCCTGCATGGCGGCCAGGAGCCGCTCCTTCGAGGCGCCCGCCTTCAGGTCGACTGTCTGGCTCAGGGCATAGAGGGTGAACCGGTAGCGGTGGCGGCCGGAGGGCGGGCAGGGCCCACCGTAGCCGGTATTGCCGAAATCGTTTGTGCCCTGCAGGGCGCTATTGGCAAGCCGAGGTTGAGTCGTTATCGCCTCCTCTAGCTTGCGCGTGCCGGGTAGGATGTTGAAGATGACCCAGTGGGTGAAGACTCCCCCAGGGGCATCAGGGTCATCAACGATGAGCGCCAGGGACCCGGCGCCCTCCGGCGGCTCGCCGATCTCCAGCGGCGGCGATATGTCCTCTCCATCGCATGTGTATTTGACCGGGATGGCGCTGTTGTGTTGAAAAGCAGTGCTGGATATGGATAATGCCATTGCGCCCTCCTTGACCTTCGTTCGTCTCTTTCGGGCTTTGGTGACATACTAGCGCACGGAAGGTGAAGAAGTCGTTAAGCGGAGGGAGAAGAACGTGGCAGATTTGTTACGGGTTGGGGCGCGATGGGGCAAGGGGGGAACGGTCTGACGCGTCTGACGGGTCCGACCAGTTTGACAGGTCCGACGGTGGCTCCTGCGAGACACGGATGTCTTTCAAAGCTCCCTTAGGCCGCGAGGCGCTGCCGGATACATGAAAGGACATCAAACTGCCACCATTGAAAAGGCCTCTGAAGTGTCATTCTGAGCTGGCCACCGATCACGATGAGTCTGGGAAACGCGTTCGCAGCGAAGAATCTCACGTTCGGCCAGAAGGATAGATTCCTCGCCGCAGGCGCTGTTGCTGAATTCCAGCCTCGTCGATCTCCAGCTCGGAAAGACAGGAAAAGGGGCCTCTGTTCTTCCATGTTTCTAGCCTCGATGTCCTTCAAAGCTTCGGTAGGCAGCCGGTGCTGCCATCTACATGGCAGGACACGAGAGCTTCGATGTCGTTGAAAGCGGTCAGCACGGCTTAGAGAAGGGAGCAACGGGTTTGGAGTGCGGCGGCAAGCCGCCGCTCTCCAAAGCGCAGGCAAGCCTGCGCACTCAAAACTGGACCCGCGAGAGGCGTGGGGCCTCCTTCAGATTGAGAAGCAGGCCTCCACGCGTTCCTACAAGAAGGAAGGACGGCCACAGCGGCCGCCCCTCAGATGACTCGAACGACATGAACTGGAGCGCTACTGGCTCGATCCCTCCTCTTGAACGCTTCCGTCCTCAGCGACCCATATCAGTGCGGCATTGACCGTCGGCAGAAGCCAAGCGATTCGCTGCGCCAGATTCCTATACGTGCTGAAGTCGGGCAAGGCGATGGCCAGCGCCACAGTGGGTGCGTCCGCTCTCCACGCTATCAGGTCGTAGAGCGCGCCTGCGAAGAGATGCCGGGCCATGGTATGCGCGTTGGTCTTTTCCGTACCGGTGGGGTATCCTTTGACGCTCACCCACAGCTCTTGCCCAGACGGCACGCTCGCGACAATATCCTTTCCGCGCTCTCTGGACGCCGTATCGGCTACTCGAGTAATCCGACAACCTCTTGCTGCAAGGTAGCTGACTACGGTTGCCTGTACGTTTCCCTCCCAGTGCCAAGGACGGCCGGCTGCACCCGCCTGTGCGTTGGCGTGAGCCGTCGTCCGATGAGACGGCGCGTCGGCCCTGGTTTGCGGCTGGGTTCCTGACAGGAAGTTCCTGATCTTGCCATCGACCCGTCGTCGGAGAACAAGACCTTGTTGTTCCATGCGGCGGCACTCTTGGTTTGAACGTTGGCGCGCGCTGAGGCCCAGCGCCAGCGCCAAAGCGTCATCATCGATGCCTTCGGGATGCTGCCGCAGATAGGCGATAATTCGATCGCGCACAGCCATAATTGGCCTCCATCGTATGGCATAGCGAGCTATGCCCCTACGCGCCTGAAACCGCGTTTGCCGCTCCTCATTTCGACGAACCGGGCTGCCCCGTTGCGGGCGCATCCCAGCCCCTGACCCCCGGCCCCTGGGCATAGCAAGCTATGCCCCTACCCCCTATACGTCTCGTCCACCAGGAACATATGCGGCAGCCCACTCAACCGCCTGTCCATCAGGGAGACGACCGCCGTCCCCTTGGCCGTGGTCTCGCCGCGCTGGTTCTCGCACCAGACCTCCAGCTCGACGAAGCTCTGGCGCTCCGTCTGCCACTTCTTTACGACTTTGCCCTTGCCCCAGTTGGTGTCTCCATAAATGGTGGGCCAGGTGACGCGCACGTTCAGGTTGTGCAGGAACGCGTGGTCGCCCATCCAGTTGGTGACGGCGTGCTCGACCCAAGCCACCCGCTGGTAGCCGGTGTCGTGGGCGGCGGGCCAGCCGAACTCCTGGGCCACGCCGTCCTTGAGCAGCGAGGCCTCCCAGGTGTCCCACATGCCGTGTATGGGGTCGTGGTAGATATCGGCGGGATGGCGGCGCTGATAGCGCATGGCGTTCCCGAAGGTCCTCACCCCCAGGACGCCGGTGATGAACTGGAGCATATCGTCCGATTCCAGCGCTCCCTTGACCACCGGCGTGATCTCCTCGCCCACGCCGGTGTCCTCCCAGTAACGGACCTGGCTGCCACGGACGACCTCGGCGTCGTAGGAATCGCCGATCCTCTTCAGTTCCTCGGCAGAGTAGCGGTACTTGGCGATATTGGCGTACTTGCCTCTGGCCCGGGCGGCGTCTCGCGGCGTCCGCATCACCGCGGACTTGGCCACGGCGATGGGCTGGTCCCACTGGTTGCGGTAGGCCACCTCACCGAGCTGCAGGACCATCCGCCCGCAAAACTGGCCGTTCTTCTCGATGATGTCGGTCACCTTGACCACGGAGTCTATCGTGTCATCGATCTTCACGGCGCGGAACCACTCCCACTCCGTGCCCGCATAGATGGAGTGTATGCCTGCCAGCCTCGGCGCGATGACCGTGTCGTCCACGGAATAGAGAAAGGTTGGATGGGCGATGAGGCAGCCGTAGAAGGTGCCCCGGCCGTAAGTCTCCGAGAAATAGAGGGGATTCCGGCTCCCGATGGCCACGGTGAAGTATCGTATGGCATCGAGGGTGGCCACGGTATTCCAGTGACGCCGCCGCAGCGGCACGCCGATGATCTGGCGCGCCTCGGCTATGGCTTCGTCCGTGAGGACAGGGTATTTGTTGGTCGTTGTGGTCATTTTTCTTTCTCACCTATTCTGGTCGGAAGTCTAAGGACGGCCTGGTACCATGTAGCACTCGTGGTTTCGGTGGCGCAGCGGCTCGTTCCCCTGCCCAGACAGCCTGGGGTGTTGGGGCCAGGGACGACCCCGACTACGGAATCCGCACCTTCGGCTGCTTGCGATACTAGTACAACGTAACATCGATTTGTGCGTACGGTGGGTGGAGCCCAGCGTGACCCATCACAAAGAACCCGGCACGTGATAGTGGATTGTCCCGCGATTTCGTCAGGCTCCACCCACCCTACGGCTGAGATACCCTTGTCCGAACTTATTGGTGTTACACGCTACTAGTTCACGGTGATGGTTATGGGCTCGCTCCGGGCCTCGTTGCCCGCCTTGTCCCAGGAGATGGCCTGAATTGTGTGCCTGCCGCGAGTCATCTGCCACTGCCGGTTGTAAGGGGAAACCGAGGTAGAGCCGATGGATGTGCCGTCCATGAGGAATTCGACCCGGCTCACGCCGAACTCGTCGGTGACCTCTGCCTGGATGCCGATGTGGCCAGCGTTGGGCTTTATGGTGAGCGTGCCGTTAGCTGGCGGATAGCTTACCTTCACCAACGGCGGCACGTTATCGACGGTGAAGGCTACCATGGTCTGCTTGCTCTGCTGGCCTTTGTCCACTACCGTCAGCCGCAGGGCGTAGAGGCCGTTGAGTCTGCTCGCATCGAGATTGCCCAAGGTACCATTGACCACAGCCGATTCCTTCGGGGCGCCGATGGAAAGCCACTGCTTGGGGGTCAGCCCTGCTCCGTATTCCAGCGTGAAACGCGCGAAATTGTCTACCCGCGCCGAGCCGGTTATAGTCAGATTCCCCCTAACAATGGCGCCGGGCTGCGGAGAGGTAATGGCCACTGCGGCTGTCGTGACCGGGCTGTACTCCGTGGGGGGACGCGGGATACCATTGGCTTCCATCCAATCGCTAGCCTCCGGCGGCAACACCAGAAACACCTGCTCCTCGACGTTCTGCGGCGGTGTGGCGCTGGTGGCGAGCTTTCCCGTGGTCCTGTCGATCCTGAAGGCCTGGTGGACGTCGCAGGGCTTCTGAGGCACGGTGCCCTCAAGGAAGACCTCGGTCTTGGTCTTATCGCACAGGGGCGTGGGCTTCTGGCCCGAGATGGCGCAGACGGTGGCCTTGACTATACCCGAGGAAACCTTGAAAGGTTCAGCAGGCTGGCCTTCCAGCGCTTTCTCCATGAACTGACTCCAAATGGGCGCCGCGGCGGTGGAGCCGTAGCTCTCGTACATCTGGGAGAAATCGGCATTGCCCACCCACACCCCCGTCACCAACTGAGGCGTATAGCCAATCGTCCAGTTGTCGCGCCAGTCGTTGGTCGTACCGGTCTTGGCGGCAGCCGGGCGGCCCTTCAGCCTGAGGGGATTGTTAGCGCCAAAGAAAGCGGCCCGCGCTTCATTGTCGGAGAGGATATCGGTTATGAGATAGGACAGTTGAGATGAGACCACTGGTTGCACCATTGGAGCCTTGAATTCCTCCAGGACCTGCCCCTGGCTATCTTCGATTTTGAGAATAGCCACAGGGTCGAGCTTGCGCATATTCGGCTTCTGCTCTTTCTCGGGCACAGGCACGCCAGCCATGTTGCCTCCGTTGGCGAAGACGCCGTAGGCGTATACCATATCGAGCAGCTTCACTTCGCCGCCGCCCAGGGTCAAAGAGAGGCCATACCGGTTGAGCTGGGTCAGGGTAGTTATTCCCATGCGATGGGCGGTATTGATAACCTCTTGTAGACCAGCGAAGGCCAGGGTCTTGACCGCCGGGATGTTTCTGGATGTGGACAAGGCGTGTCGTATGGACACAGGACCCTCGAACCTCCTGTCCACGTTCTCCGGCACGTAAGGTGGGTTGATGCCGTCGGGGAAGGACGTGCGCACGTCCAGGAGCATGGTCGCCGGGGTATACCCCTTGGCGAAAGCGGTCACGTAGCTGAAGGGCTTGAAGGAGGAGCCCGGTTGCCGTGGCGAGTTCGCCATGTTTATCTGACCGCTGATCTTCTCGTTCCAATAGTTGGCGCTGCCCACCATAGCCTTTATCTCGCCGGTCGTGGGAACTATGGCCACCAGTGCGGCGTTGTGGGCGTTATTCTTCTCCAATTTCTTCACTTGCTCGCTGACGATGTCCTGCGCGACCTCCTGCAGGCCCAAATCCAGGGAAGTGGTCACCCGGAGCCCGCCCCGATAGACGGCGTCGACGCCGTATTTCCTCTCCAGCAACTCCCGTACGTACATGACGAAGTGGGGCGCCTCGATGTCGAAGGTTCGGGCGGCAAAGCGCAGCTCCTCCCTTTTTGCCTCGTCCGCCTCCCTCTCGGTGATGTATCCCTGGCGGACCATGAGGTCGAGAACAGTGGCTTGACGAGCCCTGGCCCGTTCCGGGTGCTCCGAGGGCGAATAGTACGCGGGCGCTTGCGGCAGACCGGCCAGCAAGGCGGACTCTGCCAGTGTAAGGTCCTTGGCGGGCTTCTCGAAATAGCTCTCCGCCGCTGCCTCGATGCCGTAGCTCAGGTTACCATAGTTGTTCTCGTTCAGATACCATTCCAGGATCTGGTCCTTGGAATAGCGGCGCGTCATCTCGTAAGCGTAGATCACCTCTTTTATCTTGCGGGCCATGCTGCGCTGCGTCCGCTCCTCTTCGGCGATGAGCACGTTCTTCGCCAGTTGCTGGGTGATGGAGCTGCCGCCCTGCAGCGGAGCGTCCGCCTTGATCAAGTTAAGCGCGGCTCGGACGATTCCCCGAATGTTGATGCCTGGGTTGAGGTAGAAATCGGCGTCTTCGGTGGCTATGGTCGCCTTGATGAGCCAGGGTGATATCTCCGAAAGCGGGACCGTGGTTCGCTTGCCCCCCTTGGGGTCGAAGACTTCGTAAAGGAGGGTGCCGTTGCGATCGAAGATCAGGGTGCTGCGGGATACCTGGCGTGTGGTCATGGTCTCCGGAGGGGCCAGGTCCTTGGAAAAGTAGGCGTAGGCCGTCAAACCTCCGCCGACGAGGGTGGAGACGAATATCAGCATGACGAGGGCGAGAACCAAGGGGACAAAGACCAGCGTAGCCAGGCCGCCGGCTTTGACGTACGTGGCCCTTCGACCGCCCCTCTGATCGCGAAGCTTGCGGTTGCGGCTGTGAACGATATGATGCGTTTTCATGCTGACTCGCTCCTTTTCAGGCCCTTTTTCTCCACCACCATGAAATGAGATAGGCCGAAAACGCGAAAGGGCGTGTTCTCGAAGAAATAGAGAATACGGCGCAACAAGCTGGCCAGGACAGCGTTTCTGGCGGCGATGTTGTCGAAACCCGGGTACACGTAGGAGTGCACTTTGAGGGCTAGAGGGAGGCCCTCGAAGAGGTGTTTGAGATCTCTTGCCAGGTAGGCGCGAACATGGGGCACGAAGATGCGGCGGAGAGGACCCGGGAGCCAGTTGACCACGGGCAGGAGGCGGAAGACGTACCGCTTGCCCAGATAAAAGCCGTGGGTCTCGAAAGGATAGAGGCGGTTGGGAGCGTAAATCACGATCATTCCCCCATTCCGGGCCACCCGGCAGGCCTCCTGCACCGCCTTTCGGTCATCCTGTACGTGTTCGAGCACCTCATGGAGGAGGACAACGTCGAAGGTGTTCTCGCGGAAGGGCAGGTCCTCACCACGGGCCGTTGCCAGGTCGGGCAGCGATTTGCTGGCCTCCTTCACCTTCTCAAAATCCACATCCACGCCATAAACGTCGTCGCTGAAACGGCGAAACTGCCGCACGTAGGCGCCGATGCCGCACCCGATGTCGATGATCCGCTTCGCGTCCAGGGCGGCATGCCTTCGGATCAGGTTCAGGCGCTTGTCCTGGCCAAAGCGCCAGACGTAGCTGGGATGTCCCAGGGCTATCGATTTGTCTTCCGGCATGGGTTCGTCCTTAACCCATTGATATTAGCAGAGGAGTCTGGAAAGTTCAAGCTGCGTTATAATAATGAGAAGAAGCGCGAAGCGGGGAGCGCGAAGCGGGGTCAGGGGCTGGGGGCCGGTAGGCAGTCAGCAATCAGCATTGTAGTCAGGAGGTGCTGCTTGTACCAGGTATCAGTGAGAGACCACTTCGACGCCGCCCATTACCTCCGGGGCTACGAAGGCAGGTGTGAGAGTATCCACGGGCATCGTTTTGAGGTAGTGGTGACGGTAGCGGCCAGCGCCTTGGACGATATCGGGTTGGTCTACGACTTCACCAGGCTGAAGGGGTGCCTGAAAGAGACGCTGGACCGCCTGGACCACGTCTCGTTGAACGATACTCCGCCCTTCGACAAGGTGAATCCGTCCTCGGAGAACATCGCGGCAAAGATATGGGGCGAGATGGAAGCCAGGCTACGTGGCGCGCCGGTCAAGCTGAGAAGCGTTCAGGTCTGGGAGTCCCCCGATGCCTGGGTGACCTACGCGCCTGATGGTGATGATGTGGAGTAGCCGAAGCTACGCCCCTTCTCCAGGGGCTGGGGGCCGGGGGCCAGGGACAGTTGCTAGCGCCCTACCCCTTCTCCGTCGGCTCAGTGCTGGGAGACGCCTGCGGCTTCGCGGCCCCGTCGTCCACCTCAGTGATGATCATGGTCCAGCCGATCCAGAAGCCCAGCGAAAGGACTCCCAGGAATCCAATAGCCACAGGGATGGCGACGGCCCATCGGTTGTCGACAATGATACCCCAGATGAACAATATTGCTGCGACCACGGTGATAACACATACGATAATACCGCCCAGGCGTGATCTGTCCATAATCCGGTACCACCTCCTGATGCTAAACTGTGGCGAAACGCCTATTCTTTGCTCCTCATGCTGGGAGGCAACAAGTTAGGGATGGACTCCTTGATGGGGTAGTGCTCGTTGCACTTGGCGCAGAAGAGCGTGCCCGTGATCACCTCTGTCTCATTCTCCTCCTCGACGTTGAGCACCAGAGGGCCCTTGCACACCGGGCAAGCCAGAATGTCCATCAGGCTCTTACGCATGTTGCTATGCCTCCTCGGAAGTAACGCCATTGTACCTTAGAGCAACTGGGCTGTCAACGTTGGCACGAAACGTTACAAATATTCTATGTTTCTTGACCATTATCTTATGACTTCTATATCGCGGCAGGTCTATTCTTGCTGTTGGGTTGGTGGAGTATGAATCCTGAATCAAGTTCAGGACACGTCCTGAATCAAGTTCAGGATGAAAGGAGGGGCTAGTGGACCAGCACCGCCACGCTACGCTCAGACTCATATCAGAGTTGGACCTGCTGAGGAAACTTCAGCGAGGCGATGAGGATTATGTCCTTGTCGATGCTCGGGATGCTCACGTGTATGACCGAGGCACCATAAAGCCTAAGGGATCAGTGCGCATCTCTCCCGGTGAACCCGACGGCGAGATAGAGAAGCTGCCCAGGGATAAGCTCATAATAACCGTCTGAACCTGACCCCATGAGGAGAGCAGCACCCGTGTGGCGCTGCTGCTGATGCATAAGGGCATCAAGGATGCTCGGCCGCTGGAGGGTGGCTTCAACGCCCTGGTCGCCATCGGGTACCCCATGGAGTTGAAGGAGCCCGTGGTGCGGCCCAAGCAGAAGATCATCCTCGGAGCGCGCCCCATATAGTCTTCGTGAACCGAGCTTAGACCTGCGCGGTCGACCACGCAGGTCTTGACAAGAAGAATTACGACGCTTCAACGGCGATCACGAGCGTTCTTCTCTGATCTTCTTGCCTGCTCTTGTACACAAAGCATATTTTATTACACATACCTGGGTCAAGAGCAGTGAGCACGAAGGCAACCGCCCTAACTGGAAAATGCTTAGCAGTTGGGCTATAATGCTCAGCAAAGACCGGGTGGGGGTTTCCTGTGTCAACCAGGGTCAAGGTGAGCCATAAGTACCAAATATCAGGGGTCTGGCAGCAACGTACCCTAGAATGGGTGGACGGCATCGTTGTGGGCTGAGCGATAGCATCTTCTTAGCGCACCAGAAACAGATTGTCGGTGGCCAATTCATTTCGGGAAGGAGTTCAGATCCGGCATGGGAGACAAGGGCAAAAGGGACAAAGAAAAGGGCGTGAAACAGACAAATATCGCAAAAGACGCCAAGAAGGAAGCGAAGAAGAGGAAGCAGGAAAAGGAATAGGTCAAGCCTGCTGCTTGCATCTGCCACACGGATTGTGTGGAGCAGTCGCCGCGTCACTTCCAGCGCGCCTTTCTCGGGTTCGGAAAGCTCCAGCGGCCCACCGAAGAACTTCATGCTCTCCGCCAACTGACACAGTTTGGCCTTCGTCTGGTCCAGGGCCTGTCGTGCCGATGGCTGCCGCGCCTCCTCACCGTCAACCCCAGCCATGAAGCAACCTATGAACGAGTCACGCGAAGGCGCGAAATCCGCGAAGAAACTGTTTGCGTCTTCGCGGCTTCGCGTGAACTAGTGCATTGTTCCAATGACGGATTTACAACGAAAATACGTTCTTGAGCAGTGTCAGGACGTTGCTTCAACAGTACACCAGGTGGCGCTTTGGGCCGCTGAAGCTGGTCGCACGGGTTCGACGTAACCATCTCCATGCGGGCCAGGAAGCGGTAGAAGGAGCTGACGCAGGCCAGGCGGGCGCCGATGGTAACCGCGGAGGGATGCCTGCCCGAGAGGCCGACGCCATGGGCGTAGGCATCGACGGTGCGGCGGGACCCGGTGCGCCTCTCCTTCTCGGCAAGGAAGGCGTAGAGGGACCTGCTCCCAACTGTTGGCCCCGTCCTGGAGGCTATGATATTTGTCATGCTTGAATCCAAGTTTCTGAGCGTAGGCGTACACTGACGCTCTTGTGGGCGAGGAAGTCAAGCCTGGCGCAACCTTCAGAAAGACGCAGTGTTGATTTGGGGTCGCGGCTGTCCTTATAATTGACCAGGGTTTGATCCTGGGCACGAGCAGGTAGGAGATGACTCAGCAGCAGATCGTCGAAGTCTACGTAATCGTCTTTGTGACTGTGTTCGCGGTCATGTTTGGCTTGATACTGACGACGTCGCAAGCCCAGTTCCATGCTTTCAGCCAACTCAAGAGATTTGGCTGGTGGAGATTCACTTGGTCGGTCGCCATCATCATCCTTGCCCCAAGCTTCTTCTTCGCCAGCGCGCTCTTGGCTATTCCACGATTAGTTCCTGCCAGCGGTTGCGCACCTTTCGTCTTGACGATTGTCCTACTACTTTGGTGGACTACTCCCGTTTATGCATGTCAGCAGTTGTGGCTGATGCTTGCGGTCTGGAAACACTGGGGCATCTGTCGGCAGGCTGTTGGCTCAGGTGACGACCAATGGTGGCGCTTGCCGTTCTGTTGGGTTGCAGGTTGCGGGTTCCTGCCTCTGGGATTCCTTCTAGCGATTCTTGGTCAGCTCTTCTCCGCTGGACTGCTCAGGCTCTGTGTGTAACACTAAGACCTGGTAGTGTAGCGAGCGGAACCCCATAAGATGCTAAGTCCGCAATCCATTTAGGAGCGGCGGCCATTGGCCACTACGTCAGAACTGCGACAGCAACTATTCTCGGTATTCTGTTTTCGGTCTCTTCCTCGCGTGTTGCGGCGGCCTCGACATGCAGGGCGCAATCGTAGTAGAGCTGGCGCATGCGCCTGAGGAGCGCTTCTCCGCTAACCTTGTCCCGACGCAAGCGATCGCACGCCCGCTGGAAGCGGCGCTGCCTGGTTTGGGTGGCGGCTTCCACGAGTCTGGCCAGGCCTCCCTCCGCGTCGATGTCCAGTCGTGTCTGCCGCAACCGATCCAACTCGCCGATGACGTAGCGTTGGCCGGGGCTCAAGGGAGTCTTGGTCTTCCGCTGCTTCCACAGTTCGTCGACCTCGTTCACGAGATTCAGCTTGACGGTCGTAAGCACGGAGTTGAGTCCTTTGGGCAGTTCAACAGGCCGCTCCTCAGGATCACACTTGAGGAGATTGAGCGCGTCCATGGTGTCTATGTCCACGGCTTTGCCCGAGAGATCGCGAACGTAGAGGCGCAAGAAATCGCCCGCGCGGCACAAGACAAGCACCTTCCCGTCGCCGGTGGCGCGAGCCGTCCGCAGCCCGTCCCGCAAGCTGCAGATGCGCTCGTATTCATCGGGGTCTCTATCGCGAAGCTCCCGGAAGAACTCTTCGGCTTCCGCCAGCGACACGCCAAGCACGTCGGCCTCTGAAGCCTCAAAGCGCCCAAGATGTTTCCCGCTCCGCTCTTCGTAAATGGCGTAGACCGCCTCGCGGTTGACTTTCTCTTTTTCGTCCATTACCTGCGAGTCGAGCCCCAGAATCTCGTTGAACTCACGAATGCGTGCTTCCAGTTTTTGCTTCAGCTCCAGTTCGCGCTCGGCGGCTTTCTCCGGCAGGAAGTTGAAGGCGAATACCTTGTCGTGCTGCGATCCGATCCGGTCAACCCGCCCAAAACGCTGAATCAACCTCACCGGATTCCAGTGGAGATCATAGTTGACTACCTGATTGCAGTCCTGCAGATTCAATCCTTCGGAGAAGATGTCGGTGCAGATCAGGAAATCCAACTCGTCTGCCGGCTTCACGCTGTCCCTGCACTCATTGGCCACCGGGGCAAAGCGCCGTGCATACCCGCTCGGGTTATCAGTATCACCGGTTACCAGCGCGCTGCGCCTCTTCATCTCCGAGGGCAAGTTTTCGGTAATGTACTTGGCAGTGTCCTCATATTCGGTAAAGACCAGGAGCTTGCCTGCACCCCTCAGCCTCGGCAGCCATTCCAAGAATCGTTGCAGCTTGGCGTCGCGGGAGGGCGGGAGCTTCTCCTTGCTCACCAGGCCCTCTATGATCCCGAAGGTCCTCTGATCGTGCTCTACGTCAGCCCTCAGTTGGTTAACATTGAAGGCCGCGATGTCGTATCCAAAGCCGCGCTCCACGTCTGCCTCTTCCAAGGACTGCAAGAAGCCTTGAAGCGCCTCATCAGCGTCGCTTCGATCGATTTCCAGGAGTTCCGATGCCTTCTCCCCGGCAGCGATCCTGCCGTTGTCCAGCGCCGCCAGGAAGTTCCTGTGAACTGTCGCCTGCCGTTTTATGCTCACGCGAAAGGCGCCCAGCGAGCTCTCAAGGCGCTTGAAAAGGCTGGTGCGGATAAGGCCTCTCAAGTTCTTGCCCGCGCGCACCAGTTTCTTGTAGCGCGGGTCGGAGCGCCACTCTGGCTTTACGTAGTTCCAGAGGCCGTACCGCGCGTATGTCAATGCCGCCGGGTCTGCCCGCTCAACGGATTCCTCTTCTTCTCCGGCGCCGCCCTCCAGTCCAACGCTCCCTTTCCGCCTGCGCAGTAACCGGACGATGTGGTCATAGAGGGACTCTCCGTACAGTTCTCCATACACTTCGTCGATGCAGTAGTCTATCGTCTCCAACTCGCGAAGGGGGAAGAACTTCTTTTCCACGGTTCCGTATTGGTCAATGAATCGCAAGTACGCCCGCCGCCCCAAAGCGATGTAGGGCTCGAAGTTGTATGGGTCAACCGGTTTGTCTGTCTCCTCGTCGTAGCCGTACCAGCGGAGTAGCTGCCAGCGCGTCCGTCGGACAAGCATATGGACCAGCAGGTCAGAAAGCCGTCTTTCGCCGTCATCCACGCGCCGGAAGTACTGGCGCAGATTACGAGGCTCGATGGGAACGGTGGTGGTTTCTTCTTGGTGAAAGAGCTTTATCTGATTGTAGACATCCCAGGGCGACTTGTTATAGGGGGTCGCCGTCAGGAGCAGGACTTTACGATCACGAGCCTCTCCGAGAAAGTCAGTCAACACCCTGTAGCGCTGGCTGTCTGCGTGGCGGAAGTTGTGGCTCTCATCCACGAGCACGAAACGGCAGTCCTGAAGGCGGTCCTCATCCAGAACACACGAGCCCGTTTCGCCGCCGGAGGAGCTTTCCCGGAGAAGACTGGTCGGCAGCACCTCCGCATTGAGATGCCATCGGCTGTTGTATTTCTTCCAGTCATCGACAAGCGCGTGCGGGCAGATAATCGCCGGGCGACGCCGCTCGGCCTCATAGTAGTATCTCGCCGTTGCTGCGCCCACGAAGCTCTTGCCTACGCCCACAACGTCAGCGACAAAGGCGCCGCCGAACTGGTCCACCATGCGAATGGCCTGCTGGACAGCCACCTTCTGGTACGCCGCCAGAGGGATCTCCCCTGGCAGCACAAGCCTTGAAGCGTCCCCTTCGAGGCGGCTGCGCACCAGCTCAAAGAGCATCTTCAAATAGACGTCATAGGGCGACGCCAGCGCCATAGCCCAGCTTTCGCGCAGCTCACGCATGAGCTCCTGAGAAAAGGGCTTAGCTTCCGCCCACAGACGGTCGAACCACTGGCATAGGTCGCGGTGCAAGCCCTCGCCTGTGATGATGTTGGCGTTGTCGTCTACCTGGACATTCAGCTCCGTATTGCTGCTCAGTCCGGCCTCCGTCAGGTTGCTGGAGCCAACGATTCCGATTCCGCGGGAGTTCGGCTGGGGCACACGATAGTCAAGAATATAAGCTTTGGCGTGTAACACGCCCCTGGTGTAGACCCGCACTTCTATCTTGCCCGAGGCGATCAAATCGGCCAGAGTGGCTATGGTCCGTTCCTCGCGCTCGCCTGGCTGGAGCTCGCTGATGTGCAGGCGAATGGACGCAGTCGTTTCGCCGAAAGCGCGCTCCACCGATGCGAAGCGCTGCTCGCGCATCTTCTCCTCCACCAGTTCCCTCCGCCGACAACCCAACGCCAACTGCTCAACAGTCTCTCGATTCGTGGTAGTTCCAATGAGCAGGTGCAGCTTATCTAAGCCGGCAAGCCCGTCAGCAATCGCGTTGAAGCCGGAGAGGAAGAAGTAACCCACGGCAAAGCGACCGATGGAAGCGTGGGGAATGAGAGCGTTTATCGCATCCGATAGCCTCAGCGTCTGGTTATCTACCAGCTGATCAGGCATCCCACACATCTCCTTCCACACCGCCCCACAGGTCTTTGCCCGCCCAGACATACCAGCCTGGCTTATCCGTGACAGAGCGGAAGCGTTCTCTGGGCACGCCGTTGGGCAGGTGCTTATCCGGGTGGATTCCCCGAAGCTTCTCGTGCTTGCTCTTGAAAGTGCCGCGATGGTCTGGCACCGTCTCTGCCTCAATGACTCTCCTCAAATGCGTCGCGAAGTCGCAGCGCAGTTCACGTTTGTAGATGGCGTCAGGCAGGGAGCCCCCTATCTCCATAGCTACCCTGTAGGCTGCCGCGACGCGCGCGTCGCTGGAGAGCTCCTTGGCCCACATTTCCAGATTCACTGGCCCGCCATCGTAGCGGTGTTCCAGCAGCCATTCCGCCTTGTCGCGCAGCCACCATTCATAGGCGGCGAGGAAGTCCTTGTCGCCGAAGGGTTCCTCCCAACGCCGCTTGTAAGCCGGTTGCTCTACCTGGGCCACGTGTTCGTTCTCCGAGATTGCCTGTAACCGGGCCTCCCAGAGGGCCTTCTGGTTTTCCGGCCAAGTCTCGGGTATCGACTGGCCGTTCTGGGCCAGACGGTAGGGCCGAAGCGAGCGGTCAAAAGGCAGCGGCTCTTCGGAGCCGGTGAGGTTGACAGCAGGATGGTCCAGAGGCAGAAGCCCGTACGCTCCGTACATGAGCCAGTCCATCTCCTCTTGCAGCGCAACCATCTGGCAGCGCAACCGCCGCATCTCCTCTACGGCCAGTTGCCACGCCGTTCTCAGGTCATTGGCGGTCTCCCATGCCAGGTACAGGCCACTGTGGGGCTCCTGGTACCCGCGAATGCCTCGATACCAGTCGGTGTATGCTTCTCCCGGCGTCTCAAACAGCTTGCGCGGATGCAGACCCGGTACGAGGGACCCAAGTTGTGAGCAGCGCCCTCCAAGACCGCCGGCGCGAGCCTTCACCGCCGAGTTTGCCGTCAAGACCTTGGGGACTGGCAATTGTTCAACCTTGCCACCGCTGAATTCATAATAATTGTCGGCTTCTGGATTGCTGCTCTCGCGCCTACAGAAGCATACCTGCCTGAGCCAGAAGAGCGACGCCGACGAATTCAGGAGGGCCAGCGGCCACACCTGCTCGGCAGGCCCTTCTCTGGGAATGAAGTTGTTAACGGTTCGATTCGTCTGAATGTCCGACGGAGCGTGACTTGCTGAGACGTGCGTGCCAATGAACGCCCAGACAACGCGGCTTCGGCACGCCCCTCTCGAATGATCGTAATATTCGTAGCGATACCAAGGATCGCCTGCAGCAAGCCCTGTCTGGAACAACATGCCTTGGCGGTCAATCAGACAGGGGCGCATGTGAACTAAATATTCAAGCGCTTTGCTGCTCAGTTGCGCCTCTGCGAGGACGCGGCCGTCAGAGGAGTATGGGAAAACTGCAGCTCCAGATGGGATTATGCTCCAATCGCGCACATCTTCGCCGCGCACGAAGAGCATGCTCACGTCTGAGAGATGCATCCTCCGACAGCAATCTTCGGTGAGCACAAAGATAGGGTCCATCCCAGACACCGTGGAATAGCTGATGGAGAAGCCCGAGAATTCAACCAGTGTTACGCTGCTCCCCTTCTCGATCCACTCCTTCAAATCGGTCCCGCTGGCATTCAAGCACCAGGGATGAGACCGCGTGACCGAAACCGGCCATTCAGTCACCTCCACCCGCTGGCCAGAGAATGTCGGCGTCTCCCAGCCAGCCTCAGTCTCCGCCCATAGCTCCGTCTCCTCGGCCTCCTCGCGCAGCTGGCCCATGCCTGGCTTTGTGCCACACAGCTTGGTGGCTGTCCGTGGCGCGCCTGGCAGGAAGTGCCGCCCTGCAGTGGCTTTGGAGGAGTGCCCGGGGATGGCGCGGCCGAGCAGTATACAGGTTGGCGTGCCATGGCCGGGGAACATCAACCCAGAGCAGTCCACCACATTGAGCAGCTCCACACGGGTAAGAACCTCTTCCACAAGCGGTTTACCGAAGTCCCGGGTAGCGAAGGCGTTAGAGACGATGTAGCCTAGTTGACCTTGAGGCCGGAGGAGTTTCAAGAGCGCCAGCTCAATGAAGGGCGCCAGCATGTGATATTTCTTGTAGCAACTGGTCGGCCAGCGCAGTCGATAGCGCTCCCGCTCGTCTGGCTTCCGTGCAGTGACAAAGGGCGGATTGCCGAGGATAACATCGAAACCTGGCGGCCGCGTCTCTCCATTGCGCCGCGCCGGATCGAATACTTCGGCGAAGTCGAGCGCCCAAACGAAGGACACGCCAATATTCTTCCTGATCGCATCGAACCGCCTGGCGTGCTCCCAGGTGTCCTGAACCGGCTGCGCTGCCAGTTTTCGGGCGTCACGGCACCGCTGCAGAAGCTGGTCTATCTCCTCCAGTCGTTCCTTAACGGCCTCCAGCTTCTTTCGCAGCTTGCTCGAAATCGAGTCCTGAAGCAAGGGAAGGTCGTGGCCGGTAACCAGTCGCTCCTCTTCCAATAGGCGCTCCAGCAGTTGGAGTTGAAGACTGAGGATTTGCATCTCAAGATCCCGTTTGCCCTCCGGCGAGCGCGACGCGTAGTAGAGACGTTTGGCCTCAGTAATTTGGCCGATGAGGTCATGGTGCCGTGAAGTCTGAACATCCCAGTCCCGGCCAAAAACCTGGTCAAGCAGTGAATCGCCCACGCGGACGCGGAAAGTCAGGTTGGGCAGAGGTTCAATCTGGGCAATGCGTTCGTGCAGGGGGAGACTTTCCTCCGTCTGATAATCCACCACCAGGGAGAGCCAGAGGCGCAGCTCGCAGATCTGGATGGCCTGCTCCTGGATGTCCACCCCGTAGAGACACTCCTCGATAATCCGCTTCTTCAGGTCGTAAGCATAGTTCCTCCCCTCGATGGCAGACCGCCCATGAATCCGCAGATCGAGGAGGGTCACGAGTTTCACCATCTCTTGAAGCAGGCCGACAGGGAACGCGCCCGACCCGACCGCAGGGTCGCAGGCGCGCATTTGCAGAACGGCGCTGCGGATTTCCTCGGCTTGCGCGGGAGATAGCAGCTCCCGCAGATGGACTTCTTGCTGGCCGGTCATTTGCTCGGCGGGCACGTATTCGATCAGTTGCCTTAACACTTCCTCATCCGCGCTCGTCCGCTCGGCCAGGTAGCGCCGAAAAGCGGCGCGGCAGATGAAGTGCACGACGCACCGAGGGGTGTAGTAACTGCCAGTGGCCTTGCGGCGGTCAGAAGCATTCGTCTCCGGCTCCTTCTCCGAAGTCAAGACGAAGGTCTCGAAGATGGTGCCGATAACCTCCGGATTGATGGCGACCTCGACATCAAGAGGGGTATCTTCCGTGGTCGTAAAGTTGTACCGCTCCAGGAAGTCCTCGAAGACGGGATAGAGGGACTCATTAGGCACGCGGACACGCTCATCGGTCGTGGGGTTGGCCGTGCCGTAGGACAAAGGCAGATCGAAAAGCCCGCCGTTGAGGAAGGGCAGAGCCTCTTCTGTGCCATTCTCTGATCTCGGGCGCAGCGCGCTTTGGTGCGAGAGGGATCGGAACAGCGGCAGCAAGCGTTCCCGGTAATAGGTATCCTCGGTGGCCTTGCTCTGATAACATGCGCAGAAGCGTTTGTAAAGATAATCCCTTTCGTCGTTCAGCCAGCCCTTCTTCTGTACGAAGTAGAGGAAAACCAACCTGTCGGTGAGTAATTGGGCCTGACGGAGCGCATCGGCGTCTGTAGCCAGCAAAGACGGATTGTTCTTGCGGAGTGACTTGGTGAGATCGTCTACTATGTGCACAAAAGAACGGAGGAAGTCCTTCGTAACTTCACTGACCCGGAAAGCGTCGTCGCAGCGCTTCTGCAGCTCCAAAGCCGAGAGGCGCTCTCCGGGCGCGATGGCAAGTCGGGAAAGCCGCTCGGCGGTTGTCCTCAGGCGTTTGGCGGCCCCCGGCTCGCGCAAATCGACGACGAAGCGCCTGAGTTGTCTGCGCTGCTCCGTCCGCTCGTCGTAGCGCACATGGACGAAATGCCAAAGTCGGTGCTGGCTGTTGGTGAATACGAAAAGGCTGTGCGGCTCAGTGTTCAGGGCCCGGGAGACGATCTGGCGTTCCCACCCGAGCATCCGCTGCTCCGGTATCTCCAGATAGAGAATACCGAACGTTCCGTGGCGCCCCGCGAGGCGGAACTCGGATACCGCGTCCCGGATGGCGGATGGCCAATCGGCAGTAGAACGGGGCTCCCCGCTATAGGTGAATCCGAGGGCGTCGAAGAGAGCCAGTAAGCTGTCGTAGCTATCGAGGGAGCGGAGATGCTGAAGGATTGATGTGATCCTCTTTTCCTCCTTAGAGCGGCGACACAACTGGGCGCATAAGCCAGAACTATTTTACTCCTGTTTTAGGAAACGTCAAGTCGAGGAAGTCCAGAGTCCAGGTTAAAGAAGGGGGAGTTGGTACGCCGGGAGAAGGATCGAAATCGCGCGGCACACTATTCACCCATAGTGTCATATCGGCGTTCGTCCCATCCGTGCCACTTGGCACTTGCGGCAAAATTGCCAACCCACGCTATCCACCGGACCACGAAAAAGCAGGTGAGCAAGGGACGACCTCTATGAGGAAAGGTCCCTTCAATTGTGGCCAGGCCGGCTCGGTATGTCAACGTCCCAGGCACGGATGGAATGTTGGCGCCCCACAGCCTTGACGGATAGTGCAAATAGTATAAGATGAAGAAGGGGAGAATGGACGGAGTCCCATCAAAGGCGTGTTGGGTGTGTACAGATTCCAGCCACAGGGAGGAGATGACATGAAAAGGCTCATCTCACG
Source organism: Chloroflexota bacterium (assembly GCA_016190665.1). Classification (GTDB taxonomy): domain Bacteria; phylum Chloroflexota; class Dehalococcoidia; order JACPQD01; family JACPQD01; genus JACPQD01. The sequence goes on along the minus strand of JACPQD010000036.1, from coordinate 28,487 downwards.
GCGCGAAGCTATTAAGCTCACATTGGGGGTGGGGCGGCAATCGCTGCCTCGGCTTTCGGCTCGCACGCTCTTGACCTTTCTGGAGAGTCGGCTGGCGAGCGAGGCGATGGTCTGCTTGCCCTCGATATCTCCACAGTGGACGTGGCACTGCTTTCGTCAGGCACGGGGCTGACTCTGATGACAAGCCCGCGGATTCCCGGCTGGCAGGGCGTCATGTTTGATATGACTGCCCTGAGAAATTCCACGGGCGAGATAGAGTTGACCATAGCCAGGAAACTGGAAGATCCTGCCGGCTACTTCCGTCAGCGGCTTGCCGACGATCCAGAGCAAGATATCCCTACCAATTTGAAGGACATTCACCGCAGAGGCGCAGAGGGTTCGGAGGAAAGAGGGAAGAGGGGTGAGCACTGAGAAGTAAGAGAAGTCTCTCCCTCTCTATGATCACCGTCCCGTTCTCTCTTCTCATTTCTCTTCACTCACTTCTCAGCCTCTGCGCACTCTGTGTCTCTGCGGTGACTACTCTCAAGGGCGCAGGCCATGTCCTTTCATGTATCCGGCAGCCTCCCGCTGCCTGCTGGCGACCCTACGGCGCGTGAGGAGGTGTTCCCGCACACATAGCCACTTCCCACTCGTCCTCAGACACGTCGATCTCCGGGATGGCCGCGAACTCATCGAAGGACACATCCAGCCAGGCCGTCTGACCTGTGTACCGCCTCAAGACGACACACATGCGCACTTCTTGCTCCCCATTCCACTCTCGGGTCTCGCAGTGATTTATCCAATAGCGGTCCTGCGGTTTGCCCGCCAGCCGGTCTGGACGCAGATTCTGACTCCGACCAACCCGGATACTGCTATTGTTCAGTGTATTCAATGTTGTGCAGTCAAGAACCCTTATCTTCATGTCGGCCCAATCCGTGGTTATGTCTGCAAATACTTGTCGAACCACTCAAACACGAGCACCCACCCTTCAACGGCAGCCTCCTGCCGGTAGGAGGGTCGATCGACGGCGAAAAAGCCGTGTCCCGCGTTCTGGTAGGTATGGAAGTAGTATGTCTTGCCGAAACGTTTCAGTTCTTCTTCCGTACGCGCAACATCCTCGGGCGACGGATTGCGGTCCTCGGCGCCAAACAGCCCCAAGAGTGGGCAGGCCAGGTTGCGAGTCATATCAAGGGGCTGAACCGGCTGGCGTGGACTCAAACGCTCAGGCGGCACTACCACTCCTCCGCCATAGCAGTCAACCGCGGCGCTAAGGCCGGGTACGGAGCAGGCAGCCAGGTATACCTGCCTTCCACCCGAACAGTAGCCAATGACGCCGATCTTGCCGTTGCACGAAAGCAAAGAGCGCAAGTACCATATGGCTCCCTCAACATCACCAACACAGCGTTCATCGGGGACCCCTCCCGCGGCGCGCACAGCATTAGCGGCGGCCTCGGGATCGTCCGGGTTTTCGCGGTAATGCAGATTGGGGCAGAGCGCTAAGTAGCCTCGGGCCGCGAGCTTGCGGGTGATTTCCTTAGTTGCTTCGTCAAAGCCCGGCGCGTGGTGGATGACAACGACGCCGCCGTAAGGCCCCGGTCCCAGAGGTCGGGCAAGGTAGCCACCAATTTCCTGTTCGTTGTGCCCTCGAAGATGGATAGACTCGGCAATCATCCCTTCATACATGGCGACTTATCCTCCTTTTCTTCTGAGTTGCTATGCCACGCTGAGGTTTCCCAAATCCAAGGTGAGCGCTTCGCTGAAGAGGACCTCCCCAGTCCGTTCCTCATCGACCGCCGCCCTCATGGTGGAATTGTCCGGCCCCCGTCACGGCGCCTGCTCCTTGGGGAAGCGCCAGACCTGCAAAGCGGTCTGGCCGAAGATCCATTGGAGATCCTCTTGTTTGAGGTACGACAGGTGGTCCATCAGACCCATGAGCGCATTTCGGTACCCTTCGCGATGGGCAACCGGGGGGAAATCGCTCCCGAACATCAGACGCCGTGGCCCGAACGCGTCTACTGCCATTTTCGCAAAGGGAGGAATATCCGAAAATGGGTCATGTTGGGGAAATGTCTTTGGCCGATCGCATAGTTCTCCCAGGCCGCCCAGTTTCATATAGGTGCTGGGGTAGTCTGCTAAGGACAGAACCCGGCGATAAAGATCGTAGGGTGGCTGCTCTCCTGCGCCAGACTGCCCGTGGTGGCCGTAATGTTCAATCACAATTCTGGTGTGGGGGAACATCTCCACAACGTGTCTGAATTCATCAGATGCCAACTCCTCTTCAGTTCCCAGCACAGAAACCGCGAGGCCGAGTTCTCCGGCTTTGCGCCACACTGGCAGAGACGACTTGGTTGAGCCTGGAGCGATCCACATTCGCACAGCGGCGGCGCCCTTTCTTGCCCAGTCATCAAGTTTGGAGGGAGCGTCATCCGCCGCCGTATCGATTGCAACGCATGCGGCGAACCGGCCTGGATAGCGCTGGATGCACTCGAAGAGATAATCGTTGTGATAATTGCCGCGGAACTGCACCAGCAGAGCCTTCCCTACGCCGTTGGCGTTCATCTCGTAGAGCAGGGTCTCTACGGGTTCGAACCAGATGCTTGACGCATGCACGTGCGTGTCGACGATGAACATAGCACTACCCCCTAATTCCAAAATTCCCTTTGCGTCCACGATTCGGACGCCTCATGGCGCGGGCTTCCATTCAGCAACGTCCCTTTCCAGCCCTGGGATGAGAATACTCCAGTAATCAGAAGCTGTCAATAGAGTTGCGGGGCAAGGTTACCCTACACGTGCATAGTGCATGCCCCCTGATGATCTCCCCGCGTTTACAAGTAAGCGGTATCTATGCTAAACTCAGTTCAACTGAGTGCGGTTCCTCTATTTCGCCGCGGAGGACATAGGGATGCTAGCTAAAGCCTTGACGTGCGCTGTGGTGGGGCTCGAGGGGGCGATAGTTGAGGTAGAAGCGGACATATCCCCGGGGCTGCCTAACTTCCACGTCGTGGGCCTCCCCGATGCGGCGGTCCAGGAGGCGCGGGAGCGCGTCCGCGCCGCCATTCGCCATTCGGGCTGCTACTTCCCCATGAGACGGGTAGCCGCCAACCTCGCGCCGGGCGACTTGAGGAAGGCGGGCCCGGCCTATGACTTGCCGATAGCCCTGGCTATCATCCTCAGCTCCGAGCAGCTCACCGCTGACACCTCCGGCATGCTGTTCCTGGGGGAGCTGTCTATGGACGGCAGCCTGCGCCACACCAACGGCATCCTGCCCATGGTGGCGGTGGCCCGGGACAAGGGCATCTCCACCGTCTTCGTTCCCGCCGTAGATGCTGAGGAGGCGTCTCTGGTCGACGATGTTAAGGTCATCCCGGTTTCCTCCCTGTCTGAGCTGGTGGGCCATCTGCGCGGCGACATCTGCATACCTCCCCATGTATCTCAGAGGCGCGCCGATCTCTGGGAGCGCAGCGAAAGCTTCGGAATCGACATGGCGCACATCAAGGGTCAGGAGCACGTGAAACGGGCCATGGAGGTGACGGCCGCGGGCGGCCATAACCTCCTCATGAGCGGGCCGCCGGGGAGCGGCAAGACGATGCTGGCGCGCTCCCTGCCTACCATACTGCCCTCCATGACCTCGGAAGAGGCCCTGGAAGTGACCAAGATTTACAGCGTCAGCGGCCTGCTTCCATCGGACACCCCGCTCATAACCACCCGCCCCTTCCGGTCGCCGCACTACACCATCTCCAGCGCCGGTCTGGTGGGCGGCGGTAAGATGCCGCGGCCCGGGGAAATAAGCTTGAGCCATCGTGGCGTCCTTTTTCTCGACGAGTTCCCCGAGTTCGGACAGGCGGGACTGGAGGTGCTGCGGCAGCCGATGGAAGACAAGATGGTGACGATAAGCCGCGCCCAGGGCTCCGTCACCTTCCCCGCCAACTTCATGCTGGTGGGAGCGATGAACCCATGTCCCTGCGGGTTTTTCGGCGACCCGGTGAAGCCCTGCAGTTGCTCTTCCATGATGGTCTCCCGTTATCAGAAGCGCATTTCTGGCCCCCTGATGGACCGGATGGACATCTTTGTCGAGGTGCCGCGTGTTGAGTATGAGAAGCTCTCCGACGACCGGCTGGGCGAGCCTTCGGCGAAGATACGTGAGAGGGTGGAGGCGGCACGGGATATCCAGCTCGCCCGCTTCGCTGGCACCAGGCTCACCTGTAACGCGGAAATGACGGCTATTGAAGTGCGCCAGTTTTGCCAGGTGGACGAAGCCGCCCGAAGCTTGCTGCGCGCCGCCATGAACCAGCTTCAGCTCTCCGCCCGTGGTTTCCACCGCATTCTCAAGGTAGCCCGCACCATCGCCGATCTGGCAGCCGCCCCGACGATTATTTGCCCTAGCCATCTGGCGGAGGCCCTTCAGTATCGGCCCAGGAGCCGCATGTAGGATAGCCAGACCAGAGCTACAGGAGGTACACCATGCCCGCCTATCTGCCTGAGATCTTCAAGGATTTTCGTCACCAGCACCCCGAGATATGCAAAGCCTACGATGACCTTGCCCTGAAATGCCATAATGCTGGGCCGCTTGACGCCAAGACGCGTCGCCTGATTAAGCTGGGCATAACTATTGGCTTGAGCTCCGATGGAGGAGTGAGGTCCCATGCCCGCCGCGCCTTGGCCGAGGGCATCACGCCCGATGAGCTACGCCACGCTGTCCTGTTAGCTTTCACCACCGCCGGATTCCCGACGATGATTGCGGCCATGAAGTGGGTCGAAGAGGTTATTGCCAAAGAAGCGAAATAGCTGCTCGGACGGAAGGCTCTGACCGACAAAACCAGGAGGAGAAGATGCCAAGGTTTCTCGATCACCATCCCATGCCCCAGGTCTCGCCTCAGATGATGCAACAGCAAATGCAAATGATGGAGCAGATGAAGGCCGACATTAAGGCTCACCGCGCCGACCCCAACGGGGTTGTCCCCGTCAACGTCTTCATGGGCGCCAACGGCGAGGCCTGGTGCCTTTCCGAGGCGGCCAGCGCCGACGCCGTGGTCAAGGCCCACGCCTCCCATGGCGTGACGTTGTCCGCTAAAGACGTTGTCGAGGTGAGCAGCCTGGTCTAGATGGGGGACAGGGGTTAGGGGTTGGGGGCTGGGGTCCATCCCCGACCCCCCGGCCCCGACAACCGACCCCAGGCAGCGCAGCTTCATAATTCCAGGAACCGAACCCTGGCCAGGAGGTCATTGTGCAGAAAGCAGCTTTGCCGGAGCTCGTCGAGAGCATAAGACAGGGCGTGATCGAGGGTCGCGCCGACGTGACTAGCCGCTTCACGCAGCGGGCGCTGGAGGAAGGCATGCCGCCCTTCGATCTCTACCTGAACGCCCTGATCCCGGCGATGGGAGTGGTGGGCGCCAGGATGCAGTCCGGCGAGTATTTCATTCCGGAGGTCCTGCTTTCCGCCAAGGCCATGGAGGCGGCCGCCGAGGTCATCAAACCCGCGCTCGCCAGGACCAAGGATGAGCGCTACAAAGGCAAGGTGGTGCTGGGTACGGTCGAGGGCGATCTCCACGATATCGGCAAGAACCTGGTGCGGGTGATGCTGCAAGGGGCGGGCTTCCAGGTGATGGATCTGGGGGTGGACGTGCCCGCCGAGCGCTTCGTCGCCGCGGTGAAGGAGGTCCGGCCGGACATCCTGGCCCTCTCCGCCCTCTTGAGCATCACGATGGTCAAGATGAGGGACGTGGTCGCCGCCCTGGAGAGCGCGGGGTGCCGGGATTCGGTGAAGGTAATCGTGGGTGGGGCCGTGGTCAGCCAGGCTTTCGCCGATGACATCGGGGCGGACGGTTACGCCATCGAGGCGGCCAGCGCGGCAGAGCTGGCCAAGAGACTCCTGGAGGTTTAGCGGCTATGACAGAGATTCTGGGTGATTTCGCCAGATTCCGACGCACCGTCCTCCTGGAGGGCGAGCCGGATAGAGTGCCCCTTTATGATACCGTCGACCAGGGTATCAGGAGCGTCTGGCTGGGCAGGTCTGAGCCAGACGTGAAGAGTGCCGTGGAGTTCTACTCGAGGGCTGGTTATGATTTCGTCCGCACCGGAGTGGACTTGTGGACCGTCCTGACCGGAGGGAGAAAGGGGGCGCCTGCCGGGCAAACCAGAAGCGGAGAGTATAGCCTCTACGCGGGCAAGCCCACGGAGCGCCACTGGGCGACGGAGGGAAAAGGTATCATCACTTCGGAGAAGGAGTTCGAGACCTTTCCCTGGCCCAGCGCTCAGGATATGGATTTCTCCCGGTTCAGGGAAATCGAGGAGCAGACGCCGCCCGGTCTGAAGACCGTCGCCAACGTGGGACACGTTTTCACGACCGTTTGGACCCTTATGGGCTTCGAGACCTTCGCTATGGCGCTCATCCAGAATCCGGGTCTCGTGGCGCGAATGTTCGAGAAGGTGGGCGGCATCCAACTTGAAGTGCTCGATCGGGTGACCCGGATCAAGAGCGTAGGCGCCATCCAGGTCTCTGATGACATCGCCTATACCTCCGGCCTGATTGTCTCTCCAAAGCACCTGCGGCAACACCTTTTCCCCTGGTTGGAGCGCATGTGCGCCCTGTGCCGTGAGCGGGACGTCCTCATCATTTATCACTCCGATGGCAAGGTGGACGACGTCGTCGATGATATCGCCGCTGTGGGCTTCCACGGGCTGCACCCCATCCAGCCCAACGCCATGGATATAAGACAGACAAAGGCGAGGGTAGGGCACAAGCTCTGCCTCCTGGGCAATATCGACATGGATGTGCTGGCGCGCGGCACTCCCGAACAGGTGGTTGAGCTCGTGAAGAAGAATCTAAGGGAAGTGGCTCCGGGCGGGGGCTACTGTGTCGGCTCTTCCAACTCCGTCCCCGATTTCGTGAGGCTGGAGAACTACAACGCTATGCGGGAGACGGTATTCAAGTACGGGACCTACCCCATCCGCCTCTAGGTGGAGCTTCCATCGTCACGCCTGATTTCGCCAGGACAAACGCCAGACGAGTGGCCGCGGCCCTGAAGGGCGAACCGCGCCACGGCATTCCTGTCTTCATCGCCTTCGACTGCGCCTTCTTTCAAGAGTATTGCGGGCTCAACGCGCGCCAGTACTTCTCCGATCCGGAGACCATGTTGGACGCCCAACTGAAGGTGCGAGGGCGATTCTACGGCCTGCCCCACCTGTCGCCCTCCTTCTTCCCCGGATTGCAGGCTTCAGCCCTGGGATGCGACGTCTCCTGGCCAAAAGACGCGGCGGGTGGGATTCAGGTGAAACCTATCGTCCGGGATCTGGAAGACACTCGCCGGCTGCGCCTTCCCGATCCTTTCCGTGATGGACTGATGCCCACGGCGCTGTCTTTCGCCGAGCGGTTCCTCCAACACGTCAGGGGCCAAGACGACATCATCGTCGATCTTCAAGATGGGATGGGGCCCTTCGATCTCGCTTGTCTCTTGCGGGGCAGCGAGAAAGCCTTCACCGACATCCGTGAGCATCCCCGGCTCCTGCACCGTCTCCTGGACACGGCGACGCAGACCTGCATCAAGTGGGTGGAAACCCTGGAAGCACGATTCGGCCGGGCCGAGGCCGTCATCAGCTCCTCCGATTACGGCGCCTTCCTCGGTCCCGAGCAGTTCGAGGAGTTCGTCCTGCCCTACACGCGCGCCTTCTACGATGCCTTCCCCGGTCGCATGAGGGTCTTCCACAGCGACGGCGACTTCTCCCTTCGCACCGCGGGCTGTTTGAAAAAGCTCGGCATGGATGTCTTCCTGCTCTTCTCGTCGAGGCTGGACATCCCGCTGCTTCGCCAGGCTCTCGGCGAGAAAGTATGCCTGGTGGGGAACTTGGATCCCCTCCTTTTTGTTCGGGGCGCGGCTGACGTGGTGAAAAACCGGACGGAAGCCCTCATATTGAGCGCCGTAGCGCAGGGCCCCTTCGTCCTGTCAGCGGGGGGCTGGCTAAGCGCTGGCACGAGATCGGAAAACGTCGACGCGCTCATCGAGGCCGCTTTGCTGCATGAGGTGACCCGCCAGAGTTCTCAGGACGCCTCACAAGCTATTTGACACCCGGCGAAAAAGCGGCTATCATATCTCGAAGCGGATTTGAAGCTCACTTTTTCATGCGATGAAGTGGGGTTTTTCTCAACCCAGTGGCGTGTAGCACTAATAAGTTCGGGCAAGGGTATTTCAGCCGTAGGGGGGGTGGATCCCTGAAAAAATCGCGGGACAACCCACTATCACGAGCCGCGTTTCTTTCTGATGGGTCACGCTTGGCTCCACCCACCCTACGCATGAATCGATGTTACGTTGTACTAGGAACATTCACATAACTCTAGCCGGGCGCCTCGTCGCTCTCGGTGTGCTATCGGTTTCGCTGCTGGCCTGCGCCGGTCCCTTCGCGCCAGCGAGGCCGACCGAGACGCCCACCACCATACCCTTCAGGTCCCGCGTGCTTGCCGTCGCTGGAGGGTCGACGGAGACTGTCGAGGTAGCGGCCAGCGCTGGGGAGACCATCTTCGGCTGGTTTGAGGTCCGGGGGGAGAAAGCGGAAATCGATTTCTCGGTTCAGGGGCCCGATGGAAGTCAGGTGGTGGCCAAGAACCGCTACAGCGGCCGGTACGACTTCAGCTTCCGCGCCAGGGCCGAAGGCAACCACAAACTCATCTTTGACAATGCCTTCGCTCCGGTAGAGAAGGGCGTCCTGGTGTCTTATAAGATCTCACCGGCGGTAGCTGCCAGGTAACGTTCGATCCCATGCCCACTTACGATTTCCAGTGTCGCGCCTGCAAGCATGCCTTCGAGGTGAAGAGGAGCTTCAGCGATTCGTCACCTGTCCATTGCCCCAAGTGCCGCTCCGGCGCCAAGCAGTTGTACTCTTCGCTGTCCTTCGTCTTGAAGGGAGAAGGATTCTACAGCGCGGACAAGCAGAAGCGACAGTGGTGGCAGAGGCCCGGAATGGACAGCGCCATGGCTGACGCCAAGTCCACCATGGACAAGGCCTTCGGCAAGAGCTAGCTGTACCTTTCCTCCTTCCAGGGGTCGCCGTGGTTGTGATAGCCGTGGGACTCCCAGAACCCGGGCCTGTCCTTCTCCATGAACTCGATGCCATCAATCCATTTGGCGCTCTTCCACAGATAGAGCCGGGGGACGATGAGCCTCACAGGGTAGCCGTGCTCTGGCGCCAATGGGTGGCCGTTGCACTTCACGGCAAAGAGCACATCCGGCTGGAAGAAATCGTCCAGGGGCAGATTGGCGCTGAAGCCGCCCGGGGCGTAGGCCATGACGTATTTCGCCTCAGGGCGTATCTGCACCAGGTCCTTGACAACGCTCGTGCTTACTCCTTCCCACAGGTAGTCCAGCGCTGACCACGTGGTGACGCAGTGGATATCGGATAGCACCTTCACCTGGGGCAGCGCCATGAACTCCTCATAGCTGATCTTACGTCCCTTGTCCACAAGCCCTTTTATGGTCAGCGTCCAGTTGGCGGGGTCGATGGCGGGCACCGGGCCGTAGTGCAACACCGGCCACCTGTCGGTGAGTCGCTGGCCAGGGGGAACGCGGTCCTTTCTCAGAGTGTCGGGGCTCACGATCATATCGTCCTGCATGGGGTAGCCTCCGGTAGGGTGTATCTAGCCCCATTGTAGCATTGGGGACAGGGGAGGGGAAGCGGGGCGTCCAACAGGAAACTTTTTTCAAACATGGATAGACAGGATATTCAGGATTTTCTATCCGCCCACTATCCTGTGCATCCTGCCCATCCATGTTAACTAAGGATGCGTCCGTCGTAGATAAACGTCCCGCGATGTTCTATTATGCGTAGGCGGAAAGCGGGGAGGGGGGATTCCTGCTTCGCGCTCCTCGCTTCGCGCTTCCAATGTGTAGCAGGAGGTCGATTGATGAAGGTCTTGGGCATCGTTTGCAGCCCGCGAAAAGAGGGCAATACGGAGATCCTGGTCACGGAGGCTCTGGCGGCGGCGCGAGAGGCTGGCGCGGTGACCAGCCTGTTCACGGTAGCGGACAAGGCTATCGCCTTCTGCGATGGCTGCGGCGCCTGCCTGAAGAGCGGCGTCTGCAAGATCAAGGACGATATGCAGCCCCTGTACCAGGAGATGCTGAGCGCTGACGGCATCATCTTCGGGACGCCGGTCTACTACAACAACGTCAGCGCGCAGGCGAAAACGGTGATCGATCGCACCTATGCTTTCCGGCAAACGCGTCAGCTCCGGGGCAAGGCGGCCGCGGCTATCGTGGCGGTGAGGCGCCTGGGCGCGGGCCAGGTGCTCAGCCTGCTTTACTCCTACTTCGTGGCGCAGAGGATGATCATCGTTGGCGGAGGCGTTGGCTTCGGACGGGACAAGGGCGAGGTCAGGGAAGGCGTAGGCGGCGCGCCGGGCAGCACGGCGCTGGAGGAAGCGCGAGCTATCGGCGCCGGCGTGGTGAGGATGGTGGGGCGGATGGGGAAGTAGAGGTTATAGGTTGTAGGTGATAGGGCATAGGGAGGAGGGAAGAGGGAGAAGCGAGAAGCCGGAAGCATGACACCCAGGGTGCGGGAGGCAAGCGATGGATGGAAAGCGGTTGACACAGGGGCCGCGGCGGCGGGCGCATGCGCCCGCCGCCGCGAAATGTCGGCTGTCACTGACCGCCATCCCCCGGCCCCTAACCCCCAACCCCGGGGCACGGTGCGCCGTGCCCCTACTTGTTCAGCCAGACGTTGTTGTACAATTCCAGGTGCCACGGGTTAAAGGTGTAGTCCTGGACCTCTTTCCACACGCCGGCGAAGCCCGGCAGCCAGACGTCGATCAGGACGGGCGCCTGGTCAAGAAGATGCAGCTCCAACTCCGCCACTAGCGCCTTGCGCTGTTGGTAATCAAGGCTGCGCCTTATCTTGTTCAGCAGGTCGTTCGCTTTGGCGTCTCCAACGCCCTCTTCCGTGGCCCCATCGGGCCGCTTCATGGACTTCTGGAAGAAGGAGCTGCGCTCCATCTTGAAGACGTTGCCGGTAGCCACCTCGGGGTCATCGCCCATGGTGGTGATGTGGTTGCTGAAGAGCCCGAAATCCTCGCTGAAGAGGCGGCGGTGCCATTCCACGGTGTCCATAAGCGATATCTCGGCGTCGATCCCCGCCTTGGCCAACTGCTCCTTCATTATCTGGGCGGCCTTGGCCACCGGCGGCACGTTTTGCGCATGGTGCACCGTCTTGAGCCCCTGAGGGAAGCCAGCCTGGGCGAGCAGCTTCTTGGCCTCGGCGATATCCTGGTCCTTGGGCTGGCGGTAGCCGGGCAGCGTGGCGATCTCAGCATCGGGGAGGGCCCAGCGTCCCCCTGGGATCATGGTGAGGCCGACCTTCCCCTCTCCTTGTGTCACGAACTGGTTCAACGCCTGCCGGTCCAACGCCAGGGAGATGGCCTTGCGTACGCGCACATCGTCGAAGGGCTTGCGGTTGACCCTCATGAGGGTCTCCACGGCGCGGGTCCCGAAATAGGTGACGACCTGGGCGTCCTTCGTCTCTTTCCGGACCACCTCCGCCTCCGTGGTGCTCAGGTCCTCGTGGCGATGCACCTGATGGGCGCGGAAGGCGGCGAACCTGGCGGCCTGGTCCACGATGACGTAGTATTTGAGGCCATCCAGGTAGGGCAGGTTCTTGTCCCAGTATTCCTTGTTCTTCTCATAGTCCATGGAGACGCCAGGCGCATACTTCTTGAACTTGAAGGGGCCCGTGCCCACCACGTCGTCCTTCATATGCCCTTTGGCTTCCAGAACGTGCTTGGGGTAGATCACCGTGTTCGACAGTGCGAAGGCGGTATCCAGCACGCCCGAGGGGTAGTTCAGGGCGAGGGTAAAGGTGTAGTCGTCGGGAGCATCGTAGCCCTTGACACCGGCAAAAAGGTTCTGTTGCCGGCTCATGAAGCCGGCCGGCGGGTCAATTAGCCATTTCATCGTGGTCTTCACGTCTGCTGAAGTGAAGGGCTTGCCGTCGTGCCACTTGACGTCCTTGCGGAGCTTGAAGGTGACCCCGAGCCCATCCTTGCCGACCTCCCAGGCCGTGGCCAGCTCGTATATCAGGTCCTTCATGTCCGGCGACCGGCGGAAGAGCCGCTCGTAGGGCGGGTAGGCGTGGAAGTTGGCTGAGAGCTGGATGATGTCGTGGTGTTCGATGGTGCGGACGTGGATGAGGTTCAGCACGCCGCCGCGCTTCGGCTGGGCCGCCGCCGGCTTGGGCGTCGCGGCGGGCGCGGCCGGAGCGCCTTTCGCCGGGGCCGCCGTGGGCTGGGTGGCCGCCGCCTTTGGCGCGGGCGCCGCTGCCGGGCCGCATGAAGCCAGGAGCAGACCGGCCATCACCACTACACTGAGAATCGTCCAGGACTTGAACATGGGTGACCTCCTTTTGAATAGCCGTTAGCTTTCAGCGATCAGCTATCAGCCTGGTAACCAGGACCTGTGACCAACAACAAACCTCTTGCTTGCGTGCTACCTCTTCTTCTTGCTCGCCGTCGGACGAGTCGGACCTGTCAGACTTGTCAGACCCAGCCCTTCAGCAGGGAACCGCTGAAAGGTGTGTGTGCGAATTGCTATTTTCATACCAATGATGAATGATGAAACCTCCCCTTCCCCGAATTCCCTGATCGACCACGAAATACACTAAAACATCCAAATTATTTTCGTGTCTCTTGTGTATTTCGTGGCTAGAATCCCGTCCCCTTCGCCGAAAGCTGATGGCTTCTCCTACCGCGCACTAAAGTACGCGGTATGGTGGGCAAGGGCTACTGAACGCGCCTATCCCGCGTACTTCAGTGCGCGGTGTCTTCGCGCCCGCTTCAAGCTACCCCTCAATCTTCTTCGTTACGGCGAAGGAGTAATCGCTCCAGCCGGGGAGGACGGCGCACCAGGGCCAGGCCCGCGTTCCCGCCACGATGACATGGATGCTGTCCACGTCTTTGACGATGGGGGCCAGGAAGGTGGGGTCGACGGTGTCGATCCATTTCGGCCCCGCGTCAGGTACTCCCTGCACCACGTCCACGATCTGAAGCGGCTCGGCCACGTCTCTTCCAAGCTTCGATGCTCCGATGGGGCGCCCCCGGGCCGTATTATAGATATACTCCTTGACGTCCCTCTTTGACCACCCGTACCGGGCGAGCCTCTCCGCCACCAGCGTTCCCACCACCACGAGTACCTCACCTTGAGTTCCAGCCGTGCTACTGCTCCCGGGCGCAGCCAGATGCTCGGCGCAGGCGGGCAGGCCGCCGCCGATGTGGTGCGGCGCCTCGCAGGCGAACATAGTGACACCGCTATCGCGAGCCCGCAGGCCGCGCTCCACGTGGAGCGGCTCCCAGGGGCTCTCGGCGGTGTTCTCCGCGATGCAGAAGCTGTACTTGCCCGGGTTGCCCAGCGAAGACTGGTCGCCCTCGTCGGGGACGCCGCCACCGATATTATACAGGATAAGCCGGATGGCCCGCCCGATGGTGGCGTTGGCGCGGAAGCCGGAGCCGAAGACGTTAACGCGGCCATTGATGCCCAGCTTCTTGCACACGGGGCCGCTAACGATTGCCAGCGGCGTGGCCGCGTGGGTGGTGCCCTGCACGCCGTTCAGGTTGAACTTATCATCCAGCATGGCTTGAACGGAAGCGATGATAACGGGCAGATACGCGGGCAGGCAGCCCGCCATGACGGCATTAACGGCGATCGCCTCGACGGTGGCGATGCCCATCCGGGGCGGGACGACCCCGATGACCTCGTTGGGCTGGCGCTTCGTGCCTTTCAGCATGGCCTGAACATTGGCTTCCGTGGGCGGCACGATGGGAAGGCCGTCCGTCCAGCCCTTCTTGAAGTACAGTTCGATCGTATCCAGGGCGGCCTGGAAGGAGTCGGTGGAAACGCGGACCTTCTTCGATCTCGACCTGGCCATCTCTTACCTCCGACCCTTCGTGATGATAGCGACGACGTCGGGCAGCGCCGTGGCGGCTTTGTCGTGGGCCTGCTCGGCCGTGCCCATGGGACTGGGCACCACCACGTAGTCGAGGGTGGGGAAGGCCATATTGCGGATCTTGGCCTTGGTGAGCTTCTCGAACTCGTGGCCCACAATGACGACGCCGGGCATGCCCGCCATCTCCGCATTGACCGCATCGACAACGAGCGATAGGGCATTGGAGCCGCCCACACCCACGCCGACGATGATAGCCTGGCACCGTCGGTGCAACTCCGTCGTCTGCGCCTCCGGGAGTGGCAAAGCCAGCGACACCTTTATGCGCATGATGGCTTCGGCCACGCCCTCCTTCTCCACCAGGAGCTCGCCCAGCCGCGTCATGAACTCGGTGCTGTTCCCCGAGCCGCTGGATATGAGACCGACCACCTTGCCCTTGAGGCTGCTGACTCGGGGCGCGAGCTTCTTGGGCTTCTCCAGAAGCTCGCCCCGAGGGTCCAGGACGTTGATGATAGACATGATTACCTCCTGTGAGTGGAGCGCCAGATACGCTCATTTGCACTTGGGGCGGTTCAACCTAACCCCCTGACCCCCTTCCCGCTTCGGGAAGGGGGAGAAGTCCCTCCCGGCACGGGGAGGGATTTAGGGAGAGGTTAGCTTCTTAGCACGGCACCACGTACTCCTCGCTCCGCGAGGGCAGCACCACCGTGGCGCGGCCGGGGGTGGTAATGATGTCGTTCTGGTTGACGGCCCAGACCTCGCAGTCCACCAGATGCTCCCTGCCCTCGACGTACTTTCTGGTCACTTTGGCCTTGAACCACTGCGTGTCGCCCTCGACGTTGAAGCGCCGGACCTCGCCGTAGAGCTTCTTCACGTGGCCGTCGTCGCCCACCCAGTTCATCATCGGAGTGGACAGGCAGGCGATGCGATGGTAGCCCAGGTCGTAGGCCCCCGGCACGCCGATCTGGTGGGCCATGAAGTCCTCCCAGTGGCCCCGGTGCGGCTGGTCATCCAGGCCGGTGCTGGGATCGACGTAGGAGTCGGCGGGGTGGCGGCGGCGCTGCAGGATGGAATAGATGTGCCCGCCCTCGTTGCCGGTGAGGCTGATGCTCCCCAGGGCGATATCGATCATGCGCCAGGGTCCTTTGACCACCGGCGTTATCTCCTCGCCCTCCTTCACATCCTCCCAGTAGCGCGGCACGGCGCCCCGAATCTCCTCCTTGTCGTAGGCGTCCCAGATGGCCTGAAGCTGCTCCGGCGTGTACTTGGGCTTCACTACGTCCTTGTACTTGCCCTTCTCTTTGGCTGTCTGGCGCTCGGTGCGGATGCTCCAGCCCCGGTTACGCGCGATCTTCTCGCCCCTCTGGTTGCGGTAGATGGACTCGGCGTAGGAGATAACCAGCCGGTTAGCGAACTCGCTCGGCCGGTCCCTCACCTCCACGGGCCGGAAGGTGCAGGCGATGACATCGTTGACGCGGGCGGCGCGGTACCATGTCCAGTCGCTGCCGGAATGGAAGGTGTGCACACCGGGCAGACCCCCCACTTTCAGTCCGCTGACGTGCTGCACCATGGTCATGAAACAGGGCGGCGCGACGATGCAGCCGTAGCGGGTCGTTCGAGCGTAGTTGTCGTCCACGTAAAGGGGATTTCGATCGCCGAGGCTATTCACAAAATGGTAGATGGCGTCTCTGGTGGCCACCTCAATGGGCCTGTCCACTCTATAGTAGGAGCCGATGCGGCTCCTCAGATCGGCTACGCCTTCATCGGTAATCTTGCCCAGCACCATCCTATGCCTCCTCGCCGTAAACTGAGATGCCCGTATCGAGGTCTCTGGTGGCCAGCGCCACGGTGGCGTAACCTTGGGCCGTGATCTCGCTGCGCTGGTTCTCGCACCAGACGTCCATATCCACCAGGTGTCGCTTCCGCTCATCGATGTGCTTTCCGGTCACCCTGCCCTTGCACCACTGGGTATCGCCGTAGATGGCGGGCAGGAGCACTTTGGCGCCTAGCCTGGTGACGAAGCCGTAGTCGCCGGCCCAGTTGGTCAGCAGGTTGTCCAGATAGCAGATGCGTTGATAGCCGGTATCATGGGCGGCGGGCCAGCCGAACTCCTGGGCGGTATTGTCCTTGAGCCAGGAGCCCTCCCAGGAATCAGGCATGCCGGTATTGGGATCGATCCAGAGGTCCGCCGGATGCTTCCGCCGGTGCTCCCGGGCGACAGCGAAGGTCTTCACCCCTTTCACCGAATCGACGAAGCAGATCATGTCCTCGGAGGTGAGGCCGTTCTTGACGACGGGCGTCAGCTTATCGCCCTCCTTCACGTCCTCCCAGTAGCGCACGCGGCTGCCGCGGATCTCCTCGCCGTCCAGCCCGTCGCCGATGATCTTCAGCTCCGTATCCGTGTAGCTGTACTTCGTGACGGAAGCGTACTTGCCTTCCTGCCGCGCCGCATCCCGAGGCGTCCGGGCTACGGTGGAGAAGCAGCGGGCCACGATCTTGCCGTACTGGGTGCGGTAAATGACCTCGCCCTTCTGAAAGATCATGCGGCCGCAGAAGCGACCGTTCTTCTCCCAGGCGTCCACCAGGGTCGCCGTCGCCTCGATCTCATCGTTGACGCGGATAACATCGTAGAACTCCCAGTCGCCCGCAGCGAAGATCATGTGGATGCCGGGAAGACCGGGGCCGATGAGGGTGTCATCCATAGAATACAGGAAGGTGCCCGGAGCCACAAGGCAGCCGTAAGGCCCCGAGGTTTCCGCATACGTGGGAGAGAGATAAAGGGGATTGCGCGAGCCCACTGCCTTCACGAAGGCCTTGACGTTGTCCTTGGTGGCCGCTCGGTTCCAGGGCCGGCCGCGCCGCAGCCTCACGCCGATGAGCTTGCGCGCCTCGGCGAGGCTCTGGTCCGTTAGTGCTGGATATCTTGTCTCTACTAGCGCCAATTCTGAAGCCTCCTTGAATGCCAAATGCTTCGCTTCTCTGACCCCGCACTAAAGTACGGGGCATGCTGGACACGCTCTTGAAGCAGCCTATACCGCGTACTTGAGTGCGCGGTATCTAAACAACCGATTTTCGAGAGTGCACAGACCACGACAGTTGACATTTGACGTCTGGACGTCTATACTGCCCGTATGAGTCAAAAAGAACCTAGATATCCGCCCGGCCGGGTCAGGGATGCCATCCTTCAAGTCCTCAGATTAACTTCCCAGCCGCTTTCTGTCAAGCAGATCGAAAACAGGGTGCGCGCGGTTATGGGGCCGACTCCCGCTTCGTCCATCCGATCATACTTGGTACTCAACACTCCCGGCCTATTTGTTCGAGAAAACCGTGGCATTTACAGCGTCAGTACCGTGTACTCGGGCGGCGTACCACGGGAATTGCCGCTATCTTCAGACTGGTCAGAACCCTTCACGATGGGCAAAGCTACGCTATTCCACGCCGATTGCTTCGATTGGCTGGAGAAGCAAGAGGACAACAGCATCCATGCTGTAGTGACAGACCCTCCCTATGGTCTTCATGAATACACACCTGACCAACAACTCAAGCTTCGCAACGGAAAAGGAGGGGTGTGGCGCATACCTCCCGCCTTTGATGGGCACGTCAGATCGCCGCTGCCCAGATTCACGGTGTTGACGGACGAGCAAAGAGAGCAGTTGCGCGTCTTCTTCTTTGTCTGGGCGCGGCTTCTGCTTCCAAAGCTTGTGCCCGGGGCGAACGTGGTCTTAGCATCGAATCCTCTGCTGTCATATATCGTTTCAGGCGCCCTTGCCGACGCGGGACTGGAACGGCGCGGCGAGATCATGCGGCTTGTCATGACAATGCGGGGGGGAGACCGCCCGAAAGCCGCCCATAGGGAATTCGAGAATGTGAGTGTCATGCCCAGGTCGATGTGGGAGCCCTGGGTCCTTTTCCGGAAACCCATTGAGGGGCGAGTTCAAGACAACCTGCGAAAATGGAAGACGGGCGGCTTCCGCCGTGACTCTCCGAGCAGACCCTTCGGCGACGTTATTGCCTCTTCCCCGACCCAGAAGAAGGAACGCGCCATTGCACCCCACCCAAGTCTTAAGCCTCAAGCGTTTCTCCGCCGACTCGTGCGCGCCGTACTGCCGCTGGGAGAGGGGACGGTGCTTGACCCGTTTGCGGGAGCCGGCTCGACTTTGGCCGCCGCCGAGGCGGTCGGGTATCGGAGCATCGGCATCGAAAAAGACAGTTATTACTTCCAGATGGCTCGTGAGGCCATCTCGAAACTCATCGCCTTTCAACCGCTGGATTCGACCTAAACCCTATATATCCAGTTCTCACGCAGCTTCTTTATGCCGTCCCGGTGCAACGTGGCCGTTCGCGTCCCCAACTCGCCGCGAGGATTGCGTCTGAAGTCGTCCACCGTCACCTTCCCCAGGTAGATTTCCGTAAAACTCATCGGCTTTCTATCGGAAGCCGGTTCAGTTTCCGAGTCCAAGTCATGGACAAAGACGCACATCCACTGGTCCCGGGCGCCGTGGGTATCCACCGCGCCTCCTGATTTCCGGGTCGTCTTTATCTCGATACCTTCAGTTCCTGCCTTGACTGCATTGCCCGGGTAGATCCCCTGGACGATCAAGTCTGGATGGCCGTTGAAATATTGGTTTTCCCTTAGAACTCGGGAGTGTCTTGCTAGACTCGCCGTCAGCATATCCGACAGAACGCCGGACATGATGGCTGGCCGCAGCATCTCGTCGAGTCTTTGCAGGCCTTTTCTTCCCAGAAACGAGTTCACGTCGAAGAAGAAGTCATAGACGTCCTGCATGGCCATCTCGAAATCCTGCAACCGCAACTCGTATGGCAACTCGGCCGCCTGATTGAATTTCGAGCAGTCAACTGCGTTATGCTCTACGGACAATGGCTCGCTATCCTCCGTCTGCTGACGCAAACACGCCTAATAGATAACCTGCGCCGCCTTCAGCTCCGCTATCTTCTCGTCCGAAAGGTCCAGAAGCGTCTTGAAGACGTAGTCATTGTGTTCCCCCATGAGTGGCGAGCGCCGCTGGAGCCGGGCGGGCGTCTTGCTCAGCTTCCAGGGGAAGCCGGTGATCTGCTCCGTCCCCACGTAGGGGTGCTCCATGGGGATATAGACCTCCCGGGCCTTCATATGGGGGTTGGCCAGTTCGGCCTCGATGTCCATCACCGGCGCCGCTGCCACGCCTGCCTTCTGCAGCTTCTCGGTGACCTCGATATTGGTGAAGTTCTGCGTCCATTCACCGATGAGCTTCTCCAGCTCGGCCAGGTTGCGGCGTCGCTGAAAGGCGTCGGCGAAGCGCTCCTCTTGGGCCCAGGCCGGATTGCCCATGGCTTTCACCAGTCCGCGCCACTCCTCCTCGGTCTTGACGGCGATGGAGACCCACTTGTCGTCTCCCTGGCAACGGAAGTTGTTGTGGGGCGCCATGGTCGGGTGCAGGTTGCCCATGGTGCGCGTCACGCGACCGTTCATCGTATAGTCGAGCACCGCTTCGCCCAGCAGGGCAGTGGCCGCCTCCATCTGGGGAAGGTCGATGTATTGGCCCTCGCCGGTGCGATTGCGGTGGTACAGGGCCGCCAGCACCGCCACCATGCCCGTGGCGGACGCGTTGGGGTCGGCGTAGCTGATGCCGACGGTGCCCACCGGCCCCTTGCCGGGATACCCGATGAGGCTGTCCATGCCCGCCAAACTGGTGATCGAAGGGGCGTAGGTGCGCACATCCCGCAGTGGGCCGTATTGCCCGGCGGCGGAGAGGGCAACGACAATGATATTCGGCTTGATCTTCTTCAGCTCTTCGTAGCTGAGGCCGGCCTTGTCCAGGACGCCCGGCGTGAAGTTCTCCACGATGATGTCGGTCTTCCTCGCCAGCTCACGGAGAAGCCAGGCGGAGTCCGGGTTGCTCAGGTTGATCGTGGCACTGAGCTTGTTGCGGTTCAAGGGGTGGAAGAGGGGCACCAACTCGAACTCCTCGACCCCTTCGGGCAGGTCTTCCCGCTTCATGGGGCGCCCACGGCGGCAGGCATCGACGCGACCTCGCGACTCGATCTTGATAACCTCGGCGCCCATGTCGGCCAGCATATGGCCCAGGATGGGACCCGCCATCACCCAGCCGAAGTCCATTACTCGTATTCCTGTCAGCGGCAGCTCTTTCATCAAGCGCTCCTCAATCAAGAATCAGAAATCAGCAATCAAAAATCGAAAATCAGATGACCCCTTCCTGTCTCATAACGGCCAGGTCTTGCTTTGAGTACCCCAGGCGGTCGCAGAAGACCAACTCATTGTGCTCGCCAAGCATCGGCGCCGGACGGCTGACCTGCATAGGGGTGCTGGAGAACTGGTAAGGCATGCCCGGGTATTTCAGCATGCCCGCCTCGGGGTGGTCTATCTCTGCGAAGAAGTGGCGCGCCTTCAGGTGCGGATCGTTGACCACTTCGTCGATAGTGCGCACCGGCGCGAAGGGGATGCGGTTTTCCAGACAGATCTGGAAGATCTCTTGTTTGGTGTGGGCCATGAGCCAGGGGGCGAGCAAGGCATCCACCTCGTCGGCGTACTCCTCCGAGATCTTCCAGCGGTCGCGGTACTTCGGGTTGTTGGACCACTCCGGGTTGCCCATGATCTCGATGAAGCGCTTGTACTGCCGTCCCTCGACGGCGATGAGGCACATGTGGCCATCCTTGCAGGGCAATATGGTGTGCGGATAAAGGTGGCCGGAGCGGCGATGTCCGTCCCGCTTGTGCACCTTGCCAAGCGAGAAATAGGCGGGCCAAACGCCCTCCCTCTGGATGGTCGCCATGACATCCGCCTCCGCTATGTCGACGAATTGCCCCTCCCCGCTCCTGTCCCGATAGAAGACGGCCAGCAGTATGCCGGAGGTGGCGGCCATGGCCGCCTGGTAATCGGAGATGGACAGGGGCAGATTGAGCGGCTCGCGGTCAGGATCGCCCATCTCGTCGGAGACGCCGCTGAAGGCGCAGCAGTTGATCGCCTGGCCCTTGTAGTCCTTATAGGGGCCAGTGGCGCCGAAGGCCGAGACGCCGGCGACGACCAGGCGGGGGTTCAGTTCTTTGAGGGAAGCGTAGTCCAGCCCCAGGGCCTTCATCTGTCTGGCTGGATGGTTGTGGAGGAAGATGTCGGCATCTTTGAGAAGACGCTCCAGGATCTCCCGGCCCGTTCTTACCCTCACGTTCAGAGTGATGCCGAGTTTGCTGGTGTTCAGGTTGAGGAACAGCCCGCTCTTCTCGTGGTGTGGGATGTCCTGCGGGAAGGGGCCATGCTGCCGCGACGCGTCGCCCCCGCCGGGGTCCTCCACCTTGATGACCTCCGCGCCCATGTCGGCCATCAGCTTGCCGGCATAGGGCGCCGAGATCATGTTGCCATATTCGACTACTTTCAGACCATCTAACAGACCTCGTGCCAAATCAGTTCTCCATATTCACAGGTTTCGACAGCCGTAGGGCAGCGGGCTTGTCCCCTGCCGCCCGGGGGGTGGGGACGCATCACAACATCACTCACAAATCGAACTCCAACGACCCGCAAAATGGGTATTCCTTCCAATTCTCCACCATCTTGCGTCTCACCGGATTGTTCAAAACGTACTCCACCTCGGGTTGGAGGTCCTCCTCCACCCGTAGGAAATGGTCCCAGAACCTCTTCTGCCAGAAGGCGCCTCTGACACCCTGGCTCCAGGCCGCGCGTTGCGCCAGATTCTTGAACTGGCCAACAAAGGTGATGATGTCGCACGTCTCCGATGGTCCCAGGACGATATGAACGTGGTCAGGCATCACTCAGAAGCCGTAGATGCGGACCCCCGTTCTTTCGGCGTGTGAACGCAGTACCTGGACCGCGCCGGAAGCCACAGCCGGATCGGCGAAAACAGGCGCCCGTTCCCGAACAGCCGCCGTGACAGAGCAGATGGTTCCCACTTGCGCGCAACAATGGGCATCCAGTCGTATTCGCTTGCGCGTTGGATAGGTAGTATCCCCGCTTCCCGCTTCTCGCTTCCTACCTGATCTCCTTCGTCAGCGCGCCGAAGAAGTGCCCGAAGGTGGCGATGAAGGCGGAGTGCTTGCCGGCCCCGCCGGCCACGACGATGATTATGTCTTCCCAGTTTTCGGTGACCGGGATGCTGGTCTCAGGGTCGCTGCTGTCCCACCATTTCGGCCACATGCCCTGGCCGTACATGCCGCTCGCCCTGGCCTTTCCCAGAGGGAGCCGGGCATGCTCGAAAAGGAAATGCTTCACGTCGTTCTTGGAGAACCCGTCCTTGGCGATGGTAGCGGCATGCTCCGGGCAGATGACCATCAGGGGGACCAGCGGGAAGTTCACCCCCATGGTGGCCACCGTGCCCGCGGCGATGGCCAGGATGTGCTCGGCGTTCGTGCCCACATGGTCGTTGATGTTATGAGGGTTCTCGCCGCTGCTCATGGTGACGGTGGAGGTGTTCTTGGCGAAGCCGTGCTCCACGTGCAAGGGCTCCCAGGGGCTGGCATCCTCATTCTCGGCGACACAGTAAGTGTACTTGCAGGGCTGGCCCATGGTGGAGCGGTCCACCTTGCCGGGCGTGGCGCCGCCCATATTCAGGAGCATTAGCCTGATGGCGCGCCCGATGGTGGCGTTTGCCTGCCACCCCGGCCCGAAGAGGCCGTAGCCGGCGTTAAGCCCCACCTTCTTGACAATGGGGCCGTTGACGATGGCCAGCGGAGCGGCTGGGTGCGTGGTGGCCTGCATGCCGTAGAGCGGATAGCGCTCGTCGAGCATCCCCTCGACAGCGGTAATCAGAATGGGCATATATTCCGGCAGGCAGCCGGCCATGACCGCGTTCACGGCGACCTTCTCGATGGTCGCCTCGCCAAACTTGGGGGGCATGCCACCGAGCGACTCCTCCGGCTTGCGCTTCGTGCCGGTGAGCATGCGCCGCACGCGGTCCTCGGTGGGAGGGATGATGGGGAGACCGTCCGTCCATCCCTTCTCATGGAAAAGCTGATTGATGGCCTCTAATGAGTCCTCGATCCTGAGTCTTTTCGATGTCAGCGTCTGCGTGGCCATACGTTCTCCTGATTGTTAATCGGTCAGACCTGTCGGACAGGTCGGATGCGTCCGACGAGTCCGAGCGCCCTCGTTCCCGGCCGCTGACCCCCGACCCCCGTCCCCTGACTCCTAACCCCTGGCCTTAGGGCACGGCACGCCGTGCCCCTACCTGGCTTTCGCCGCCGATTTCGCGGCTGTCAGCGCCGCCGCTATCTCCTCGTGGGCCACCTCGGCCCGTTTCAGGACGTCCTCTTTCTCCAGGCCGCCCAGCGGGTGGGGTATGCTGACGATCTTAAGCGTCGGCATGCCCAGGAACTCGGCTATGGACTTGCCCAGGCTGAGGAACTCGTCGGTACAGATGACGACGCTGGGGATACCCCGCTTCTCCATCTCGACTGCATCGTGGATACTCCACGTTGTACAGGCCCCTCAGTCACCGGAGGCGGTGACCACCGCGTCCGCGCGTTCGGTGAGCATCTGGAAGATCTCCGGGCCCGCCGTCTTGATGACCAGCGCCTTGCGCACCTGGATCGCATTGGCCAGGTGGTGCTTTCGGGTCAGCAGATCCGCCACGGCGGATAGCAGGGTATCGGCGTTGGGCTTGGTGTTGTCCAGGAAGCCAACGATCTTGCCGTCCAGGCTGTCCAGCCGCGAAGTTATCTCGCGGCGGACGGTCTTGGACTCGGAGACCGGCTCCAGGACCTCGACGAAGCGGGTTTCCCCAAGTTGCTTAAGAGCGCTCATACATTCCTCCTCAATGATGTTTGGCAGTGCGCAGCTATCCCTGCGCATTTGGCCTTCCGCGTTCTCGCTAGCCCCACACCTCCTTGAAGACGCGCAAGAAGTTGTCTCCCAGCACCTTCCTGACATTTGCCTCCGAATAGCCTCGCTCCAGAAGCTTCTCCGTAAGGTTGGGGAATGACTCTATGGTCTCAATCCCCTTCGGCCACTTCCACGGGGCAGGGCCATAAATATGCTCTCGAGGTTTGAACTGGTCATAGAACGACAAAGGGTGATTCTCGAAGATGGCAAGTCCGATGCCCACGTGATCAATACCGATCCTCTTGGCTACATAGTCAATGTGGTCCATGACCTGATCGATGGTAGGATTCTGGGCAGCGACAAAGTACGGCAGCCCGGAGATGCCAATCACCCCACCGTTCTTGGCGACCATGCTCAGCTGCTCATCGCTAACGTTGTTCCCGTGATCGTAAGCCCCCTTCGGGTTAGAGTGACTCAAAACCACGGGCTTCTTGACTACTTCCATTGCGTCGCGGAAGGTCCTGTCGGCACAATGGCAGAGATCGATGAGCATCCCTGACTGCTCCATTCGCTCAATGGCCCGAATTCCGAGGGTGGTGAGGCCTGAGTCGTGTCTCTCCCGTTTGCCTGACCCCATAGAATTCTGCATGATGGAAACGAGTTGCATTCGGCGAATCCCCAGCGCCCAAAAGACGCGCAGCAGGTCCAGATCATCCTCCAATTGCCGGCTGTCCTCTAGCACAAAGATGAGTCCCAGCTTCCCCTCGCGCTTTGCCTCCAGAATATCCTCAGATTTCCTTATGATGGACACCTTCTCTCGATTCTCGTCCACCAGCTTCAACAAAGCGCTCAACTGGTCTATCGTTTTGCGGAAAGGTGCTGAGACGGAAACAGGAATCATTGTCGCGGTGATCCCGCCCTTGCGAATACACTCGAAATAGGCGCTGGTCATCCCGCTATTGGTCATGCCGTCGATGACGATTGCCTCTCCGTGGACGCGGCTTGCCTCCGCCGTTAAATCGTCTTTACTCACTGATGTCTGAGCCCTCCTTGGTTTCATCGTATGATCGCCATAAGTGACTTGGCACGAAAGGCATGTAGACCAGAACGTCATATCGACCAATCATAGCTCTCCCTCGCCCGGGGCAGCAGCACAGAATCGTCCCCCACCCATTCGCAGGTCCGGCTATTTCTCGATCCAATTGTACGCCACCAGATGCTGGCCCAGCACCGAGGGCTGTCCAGGTCCTTTGATGTAGGATTGGCGGACTAGATGCTCCCCGTAGCCGTACAGGAATAAGACGTAGGCCTTGTCTATCATTATTCTCTCGAATTGGTTCAGCATCTGCCGCCTCTTCGCAGCATCTACCTCACTTCGCTGCTCATCGATAAGTCTCGTCAACTCCTCGTCTTTGAGGTTATACATGCCCCCCGCGCGCCATCGTTGCTCTATTGCCTCACCCGGCTCGATAGATGCCGTGTTAGCATGGAGCAGCGTTACGTAATCTGCCGCATTGCGCTGCGCAATAAGAGTAGTGTGCTCAAGTATCTGTTGCTTAATATCCACTCCCATCTGCCTGAGCTGGCCCGCCACCACGGTGACCGTTTCCATGGCGTCCTTTCGCCCCGAGCTTACCTTGACCTCGAGAGGAAAGCCATTAGGGTAGCCTGCCTCCGTCATAAGTTTCTGGGCTCGAGGTATGTCGGGCTTGTAGAGCCGCTTCAATTCCTCTTGCGGCAGTTGCCAGGACTCGGCTACGCCGTAGACGGCGCCGATTATCTCCGCTTGTCCGTCCATAATGATTTCGATTAGCGCCTGACGATCCAGAGCCAGTGACAAGGCCTGACGCACGCGCTGGTCGCTCACAGGCTTCTTGTCGGGATGGAATACCATGACGATGGAGAAGGAGGGTAAGCTTGAAGAGGTGACTTTAGGGTTTGTCCGCTTAAGGGCGTTGAGATCGGTATGGGAAGTCAAAATGAAGTCTGCCCTTCCGGAACGGAAACTGGCTAGCCTCGCGGCCGGGTCAGGGACGATGACGACGTTAACCTCATCGAGATAGGGAACGCCCTTGACAAAGTAGTCAGGATTCTTGGCCAGCTTGTAGCTGACCTTTTCCGTCCAGCTTTTCAAATAGAAAGGCCCGGTTCCGGCTTCCTGGCGACTGAGGTCTCCGAATCTCTCAACAGCCTCCCTTCCCACGATGTAGTTGTGAGGCTGCGCTATGAAGCTGACGAAGGGGGGCGTAGGTTCCTTGAGGGTAACCCTCACCGTGTATTTGTCCTGTATCTCGATCGTAGAGACGACCTGAAACTGGTACCGTCTGAAGAACTTAGGGTCGTTCGTCCCCATCCGCTCGATATTATACTTCACGTCGTCTGCGGTGAATTCCCGCGCCTTCATTGCTGGGTTGTCATGAAACTTCGCGCCTTTGCGGAGATGCAGCACATATTGGAGATCGCTTGGCTGTTCCCATTTTTCTACCAGGTCGGGGACAATCTCCATATTCTCGTTGAACATGAGGAGGCTACTATAGACTGGACCAAGGACGTCTGTCCAGGAGGCGTCGCCGCGAGAAAGGTGTGGGTCCAGCATGTCCGGATATCTTTCCCTGAGGCGGGTGACAGAGCCGCCATATTTGGGCTCGCCGATATTAGGTTTGGGGGTAGCGACAGGAGCCGTGGTTGCCGGTGCGGAGGACTTGGGTGACAATGGCGTTGACGTGGCAGCCGCGCTCCCAGGAGGGGAAGCCAAGGGCCGTGCTGGTTTCGGAGTTGCCGCCGGCGTCGCTGGCACACCGGTACAGCTCAGGACCGAGACCACCAGGATCGTGATACAACTTGCCACAGCCAAGGCCTTGTCCGGTTTCATCGTGTTCCTCCTGACACTCAAACCCGCCTGCCTATGCCGGCAGCCCGGCGGCTATCAGTTCACCCATCTCGCGCGTCCCAACCCTGGCTTTGCCCTCCTCCATGATATCGCAAGTGCGATGCCCTTCCAGCACTTTGCCAACGGACCGCTCCAGACTCCCGCTGAAGGTCAAAGCTCGTAGCGTCCCGGCTCAAGGCTCTGGTGACTACACCGCCATATTTCTGCTGGTCCGCTGGCTTTGAGGTTGCCGTCGGAATCGCCGGTTTGGAAGTAACTGTCTCCCCAACTGCCGACTTGGCCGGCTGCTGCACGAGCGGCGTCGAGGTAGGAGTCACCGCGGGCGCACAGTTTGCTAAAAGCAAGCCCAACACCGTCAAGGAACTTGCTATCATGAAGAGTCCCCTCCTACCCATTGTGAGACCTCCATTAGTATGAAAATAGGCCCCTCACATACCGCGCACTAAAGTACGCGGTATGGCCTTCGGGCAGGGCCCGCCATACCCCGTACTTCAGTGCGGGGTATGGAAACACAATTTTCATCCTTGGTGGCGCCGGTGTCAACCGGCATGGACGATTCATCTATACTCGTGAGCTTGAAAAAGGCAGCGACTCGACCTATAGTCGGCTGGCCGCTTGCCGACTGAGCTACTCTGTCTATGCTACCCCCATATCTCCTTGAATACGCGCAAGAAGTTGCCTCCGAGTATCTTCTTGAT
This sequence comes from Chloroflexota bacterium, assembly GCA_016190665.1. Lineage (GTDB taxonomy): Bacteria > Chloroflexota > Dehalococcoidia > JACPQD01 > JACPQD01 > JACPQD01. The sequence goes on along the minus strand of JACPQD010000036.1, from coordinate 1,222 downwards.
AGCGCCCTCGGAATATCCTCGTTCCACAAGCTTGTGGGTAAGATTTGGGAAAAGCGCAATGGTCTCGATGCCCTGGGGCCAGGTCCAGGGTGGGGGAGGATAGGCGTCCTTGCTGCGGTCGCGCTGGTCATAGAATGATGCCGGATGTCCTTCGAAGATGGCGAGGCCAATGCCAACGTGGTCGATGCCGACCCTCTTCTCTACATGGGCGATATGGTCCATGACGTTGTCGATGGTGGGCTCTCTCTCAGCCACGAAGTACGGCAGCCCGGAGATGCCGATGACGCCGCCATTCCGGGCGACCATCTCGATCTGATCATCGCTCAAGTTGTAGGGGTTGTCAAAGACGGCCTTCACGTTGGAGTGGCTGAGGACAACGGGCCTCGTCACCACCTCCATGGCGTCGCTCAGCATCTTTGGCGGACAATGCGAGAGGTCCACAAGCATGCCGACCTTCTCCATCCTTTCGATGGCCTGGACCCCGAACCTGGTCAGCCCGCTGTCATGTCGCTCAGCCTTGCCTGCCCCCATTGTGTTCTGGAGCCTGTGGACCAGTTGCATGCGGCGGATGCCCAGCTCCCAGTAAATGCGGATGAGGTTAAGGTCATCCTCGAGCTGCCTGGTGTCCTCCAGGGCTAAGATAAGCCCCAGCTTGCCTTGGCGCTTGGCTTCCTCTATCTCAGGGGCCCGTCGGATGATGTGCACCCGGTCCGAGTTCTCATCCACTAGCTTCAGGAGCTCGCCTAGTTGGTCTATCGTCTGCCGAAAGGGGGCTGAGATGGTAACCGGAATCATCGTGGCCGTTATGCCGCCATCCATCATGCTCCGGAAGTACCCGCCGGTCATACGGGCGTTGTTCATCCCATCGATGACGATGGCCTCACTATGGAGGCGACGAATCCGAGCCGCATCTCCAGCAGTCATGCCTGTCTCCTTGCTGGATCTGGTACGGTATAACATCAACTAGTGCATAGGGTGGGTGGAGCGAAGCGCAACCCACCAGCAAAGATTGGTGCTGGTGGGTGCAGTCCCAATGCTCTGGCTTTTTCGGAGTCCTGATACGTCGGGAAAATCGGGACTGCACCCACCCTGATATGGATGGGCGTGTCAAGACCCCCGGCTGTTGTGCAATTCCTCAACCTCGGAGAGCGGGTGAATTGCCTTGCGGTGGACTGTTGCCCGCCAAGACGAGTCAGGTTTTGCACTCAGCGTGCTGGCGGGG
>JACPQD010000029.1 GCA_016190665.1 Chloroflexota bacterium | reverse complement strand
CGGAGCCACTGCAGAACCAAGAGTGAGTTCGGCAAAGCCTATTATCCCGGCAGCAATACGAGTCTTTCCCTGGTGTCCGCTGGCACTTTGGGCAGTCAGTCCCTCTACCCACTCAGTCTCGCCCAGTGGTTGCATTTCCTGAGGCCCATCGGTCCGGTAATGTTCACGGCACTCGACAAACAGGGTTGTAACGATATTATGACCGCTTCCAACGTCCCGCAGTACGTCTTCAAAAGAGTAGTCGAAGGCGTGGGTGGGGCGCTCCCAGAAGTGATGGTGTGGATCACAAATCCGAAGTTGGGGCTCTATCGGTTCCTCAACAGTCAATCTCAACCAGTCTTCACGAACAACTGCCACTTTCTTGCCCTCCTTAGCCCAGGTACTGGTAGTCTCTCTTTCTCTAAACTTGCCTCTAGTACAACCTAACATCGATTTATGTGTACGGTGGGTGGAGCCAAGCGTGACCCACCAGAAAGAACGCGGCAGGTGATAAAGAGTCGTCCCGAGATTTCGTCAGGGCTCCACCCACCCTACGGCGAAATACCCTTATCCGAACTTGTCAGTGTTACATGCTACTAGATAAGGGCAGCGCAGACACCGGTTTACGCAGGCCTCCTCGCCGATGTACAGATGGGTGGGGCCGGACATGGCGCCATCGCGGTACATCTGAAGAGTCTTCTCCTCGAAGTACGCTATCTTCAACATTCCAGAAGCTCCTTCTGTGCTTAGTCTGACCTCTGTTCGTAGACACGTTAAGCGGTCTCGATTGCCAATCGAAGTCAAATGAGTGAGACGATGAGATAGGCAATCCAGGCAGTCTGCCAAGACTATGATTTGTGTTACACTACGTCGCGATAGTGTTACTCTTGGCTAACATTGTAGCGCCGACTACACCTGGCGAAGAACCTCAATCAGCCGAAGCATTGCCTCAGTGTCTCGCTCGCAGTAGGCCAGCAGGGCCGGACCAAGGCTCTCTTTCCTCGCCGGTTCCGTCTCTGGGTGCACCATCTCCAGGAAAGCTACAGAGGCAACATCCCCGGTGTCAGGCGCCAGGCCCATCCCTGACCCCTGGCGCCCAACCCTGGCGGTATAGCCGAATGGCCGTGGCCCCATTGAGCTAGGGGCCAGAGGCCTGGTCCCAGGTGCCGGGCCCGTCCCCCGACCCCCGGCACCCGACACCCAACCCCGGCGGGCGGTTTCCATCGCCGAAGGGCCGGGGCTCCATTGGAGCGAGCCACGGGTCGGGGAGTCATGAGTCACGGGTCCGTTCCCATGGGCGAAGAGCCGGGTTTCCCGGCCCTCAGCTACTTCAACTCGACCGGCCTGGTGACGGGCCTGTTGTAGTTGCACCAGAGGCTCATCATTTTGTCTCTGTAAGCGTCGCCGCAGACCACAATGTCGATCAGATCGGGACTTACAAACAGGGGGACCGATTCTCGCGTGCCCACATCGAATGACGCCGGCAGCACACCGTCTTGCACCAGTTCGTGAACTGTGGGGCCGTCACCCTTGTATGCCTGGAGGATGTCATTCACATCCTGGACGGAAATCCTCGAGTGCTTCCATACGTACTCGGCCACATCGCGCTTCGAATGGCCCCCGGCTGCCAGAATCCTCGCCGTGGGAGGCGTGACCAGCAGGGTGACCATGTTTCGGTCACCATACTTGAGAGAGAGTTCGGCCTGCGTGTTGCGCTCCACGTGCCGGCAGGCTACCTCAAGAATTGAACCGGCGGTTGGAGGCACCGGCTCTCCCGGCCGGCTTGATGTCCAGCCCCCCGGAGTCCCCTGGCCACCCCAGTAGACGGTTGTTCGCGCAGTAACAGTGCTTGTGTCCCGGCTGAAGCCCTTCTCCACGTGGTATGGTTGCCACCCAATCTCTTCGCAGGCATCCTCGTCCTCGGCGAGTGCAAAGGGCAGAAAATAGCCGAAGGTCCCCATCAGGGTTTCCCCCGGCTTGAAGCCAGCCACGTTGCTCAATATGAGGCCGAGAGCGCGTCCGAGCACCGGGTTAGGTCCGCGAGACCGCAGGGCGACGCCATACTCGATTCCCAGCTCTTTCACTATCGGCCCGTTCATCAGCAACCATGGTGTCTTGCAGCCTGTGCTCCCCAGGTTCATCAGCTGGAAGTGTGGATCAGCCACTGCCTCGACTGCTGCCACCAGCAGGGGCATGAACTCCGGCCGGCATCCAGCCATGACGGCATTTGCCGCGATGTTGCGAGGAGTCGCTATCAGATTCGCCTGTGGCAATACCGCTATTGCCTCATCGGCTGAGCGATTGGTATGCTTCAGAAACTCCTCAACCCGGTCAACGGTTGGCGGAATTATCGCGAGTCCGTCCGTCCATCGCCTCTCGTAGAACACACGGTTTACTTCGTCAAGGCCTCCCGTGAACACCATCTCGTCCGCTTCATCGGCTCCAGCCGATGCGCCTTCGGGCTGTCGGGTAAGCCCCTCGACAATGCGGTCAAAGACTCCGTTCTCCAGGCTCTCCCTGATCTCTGCTTCCGTCTGAAGGGCGATAGCGCCTGGGTATCCGGCGATCGTCAGGCCGGACACGCCTGAGAAGGATGCTATCAGGTTAGCTGTCTTCACAAAGGTGGAGCCCGCCAGAACTACCGCTGGAATCCCGGCTTTGATTGCTGCTACCGCGGGCCGCGTACACGCGGGCGTGCACGTGCCTCAAAAACCGTTGCCCGTTATGACGGCATCGCATCCCCGCTGTTTGGCCATCAGAGCAGCTGTATCTGCCGCCTTCTGAATGCTCTCGGTCTCCCCATGTGTCCCGGGCGTAGGGAACTCGGTGTAGGGGATCACCTTTATGTCCGGATAGCGCTTCTTCAGGAGCTCGCGGATAATGGGGAAAGTGACGTTGCCCCGGAACGACCCGTTCCAGATTTCGCCAACGGTTTTGCCGTTCAAATCTTGAAGACGAGGCGCGGCGATGTGCCCTGACACTGTTGATTTGCCAAGAGGGGTGACCAGCCCATACATTACGATCTATCTCCTTCAACACAAGACTGACAACCTGGCCTCTGTGATTGTCGAGCGGGAGACCTAGAGAAGCGCCTGAAGGCCGTTCACGAACTGATTGCACCAGGTGTTGATTATGTTGATGTCCCCCGTTACGTGGTAAATCATCAACCCGTCCTTCGTCCTCCTCTTGATCGCCTCAATAGGCGCCAAGCCGCCCTCCAGTATCTGTCCGAGTGAACATGCGGCAGGCTTGCCGTGTTCCCTGCATTTTCGGATCACTGTATCTCGGATTTCGATGACCGCCGGATGAAGAGTTTGTCCACGAGCCTCGCTCAAGCCCAACGAATGTGAGATGTCGAAACCTCCAGGATAGAGGCCGTCTATATCCGTGTCAAGGATGTCGTCGAGATGGGGCACGACATCCTTGTCCTCGATCAGCCCGATAACCATGAGTTCCTCTTCGCTTGCCTCCACCGCCCTTGCCCATAGGTTCTCCTCCAGCGTCCCTCTCTCTGGAAAGTAGCCAAACTCCCGGACTTCGGGGCAAGCCCCCCGAAATCCTCTTGGCGGATAATGAGCGGCCTCGACCGCCCGAATGGCGTCCTCCCGATTGGAGATGTGGGGCACGACAATCCCCATCGCGCCCAGCTCGATTGTTTTCGCAATAAGCACCGGATTGTTCTCATAGACCCGGACCCACGGAGTAATCCCAGAAGCATTGGCGGCGCGAATGAGATGGGCCAGCGTCTCGAAGGATGTGTAGGCGCTGTGCTCGGTTTCGATATAGACAAAATCCAAGGCATGACGGCCCAGCGTCTCAACTATGGTTGGACTTCCCGACCATACGCTTACTCCGAACGATGGCTTGCCTTCTGACAGATTCCGTTTCACTTTGTTCGAGAGATTCATGCTCTTGATCCAGTTGGAGCACTACTCAGTATCGTGTATCAGACCTCGATACATATTCGCCGATTATCAACATGGATGTACAGGATAGACAAGATAGTTTGCGCGATTCTAATCCTGTTCATCCTGTTTATCCATGTTCCTATTCTTGGGCTCGGTGAAGCGTAAACATGAGTCTAGGGATTCGCGAGGAACTTAACTGGCTTCCGCAAGTGGTTCTGGAAGCCTAAATAGCCGCCAATTCGTGGTGAATGCCAGAACGTCCCGCTTCGTGTGCCTCCATGTCCATCGCGAGCGTCAAGGCGATACCCTCAAGGGGAGCCAAAGCGATGGTGAAGTGGGAGATTGGATGCTTGGACCAGACTCGGCAACCCTCCATGAGGTGGCCGCAGATCGTCTCCTCGGCCGATGTGACGACGATGTGAACGTGCATGTACACGTCCCCGTGGACGTACTGGCCTGTCCCGAACGGCTTGTCTCCAAACTCTGGGGCACGAACCTCGCCGATGATCCCGTGTCCGCTCGCCTCCAGCGGTCCTTCTATCTCCACCACGTGGCTATGGGGAATCTCGGCAGCACTAGCGTAGGTTGCCGGGAATCTCTGCAGCCGTGCCCTTTCCAACGCTCCGGTGATTGACAGGACTAGCCCGGTCCTGATGTTCCGCTCGCGACAGACTTGCTGAATCCCCTTGAACAAATCCTCGTCAGGTTCGAGGCGCGCGACGATAATCTCCGGCATTCTGGCTGCAAGGTGAAATGCCATGTGTCTGCTCTCCTCTCGAAGGCATACAATCTGAACACGTCGAGCTCTACTTCTGCTCCGCTCGGCTCAGTCGAAAATTCTGCCGGCGACCGCTCGACTAATTCGCTAACCATACGTAATCCAGCTTGCCCCAGGGATGGATGCCAGGCCCGGGACTGAAGTTCCGCACTTCCTTCAGCGCACCCGTTAGAGAGACATCCCAGAATACGATAACCATTGGGACCGCATTCATGAGCCTCTGTTCGACGTCCTGGAGAACCGCCTCCCTCCCCGCCTTGTCGAGGGTCCGGGCCTGTTTGTCGATGAGTGCGTCCACGTCTTTGTCGCTGAAGTCGCCATAATTGCGAACGGCGCCCGTCGCGTAGTAAGTGTATAGAATCTCGTCGGGATCGCCAGTCGTGTCCGTCAGACGGTGGGAGGCCAGGTCAAAAGCTCGTCGATCCAGCCGCTCGTTGAGGACCGCTTGCTCCACCACAATCAGGTCAGCATCAATACCGACCTTGGCCAGTTGATCTTTGGCAACCTCCCCCTGTCGTTGGTTCGGCCCCCCGGAGCGGAATGTAAGCGTAGTCTTCAGGCCGCCTGGGAAACCGGCATCGGCCATGAGCTTCTTTGCCTCGACCATATCGGCGTCTTTCGGTTGTCGGTAGCCGGGAAGATTAGCGATCACTTGAGGTTTCATCCCCCAGGAGGCGCCGAATAGCGAGCCAACATTGCCAGCGCCGTTGACCTTGATGGCAGCCTGTCGGTCGAAAGCCAACTCGATTGCTTTCCTCACCCGCGCATCATCCCACGGCTTCTTTCGGGTATTGAAAAGGATGTTGTAGCGGGTCATGGCGTCGTGCTCATAGACAGTAGCGCGGTCCGCCATTTCCCGTCTCACCGTCTCGGCTTGGGGAGGGGTGAGGCCGGGGGAGGCCGACCAGGTCATTTTCACCTTTCCGGTTCGGAACGCCCCGAATCGCGTTGCCACATCCTTTATCGTATAAAATGTGATTCCGTCGAGGTAGGGCACGCCCCTAACATAGTAGGCGTCGTTCTTTTGCAGTTCGAAACTCACGTTGGCGTTGAAACTCTTCAGCTTGAAAGGACCGGTGCCGACCAGGTCGGTTTTCATGTCTCCCTTGGCTGAGAGGATGTGCTTCGGTGCAATGACTATCCATCCCGAAGCGAGGTTTGTCAGGAAGGAGGCGCTGGGATATCGAGTCGCGATCTTGATCGTGTCGTCGCCTGCTATCTCCACGCTATCCATTGCGGCAAGCAGCGCCTGGCCCCGTCCAGCGATTGTCTTGAATTCTTTAGGCTTTTGCATCCTGTCCAGGCTGTACTTAACATCCTCCATTGTCAAAGGCTTGCCATCGTGCCATTTGACATCCTTTGAGAGCTTAAAGGAGTAACTCCTCCCGTCTGGACTCACCTCCCAAGCTTGAGCCAACTCAGGCATTATCTTCTCGTGGCCGATTGGATCAAGCCGCACGAGGCCCTGATAAACGTTAAAAAGCGTCAAGGAGAACGCAGCGGTTTGGCCCTGATGCAGATCAAAATGGGGCACGTCTTGATCGGTTGACCTGCTCACTATTCCGCCGTACTTCGGCTGGTCTGCCGCAGGCTTGGGAGTCGAAGCCGGGACTGGGGCGCCGGTAGCGGATTTCGGAACGACGGTTGCCGCGCCGGCTGCCGTTGGAGACGGAGCCGGCGCCGCGGCAGCACAGCTTGCCGCAAGCAAAGCGACAGCGGCAAAGCATCCGCCAATCGAATTTAACCAGGGAATCTTCATCCCAGTAACCTCCTTTGGCGAAAGCACAAACAGACCGACCCATCCTTGAATGTTTAGCAGGCCGGCCTTCATACCCCGGTTACGTACACGCCGAAAGTCTCTGTTTCAGTGAGGCACGTCGCCGACAGCCAAGTTCTCTGGGTTCAGTAAGTCCTGGGCAAGAGGATTTTGGACCAAGTTCCAAGGTCCCTCTCAGCAGCTAGTGCGCAAGTGTAGCATTATCGTTTGCGCCTGTCAATGCTTTGTACTCGTTGGTCGAACGAAAGCATACTTGACAATGCCTATGCCATGGCCGAACGACAGCAAACATCGGATGAATTCAAGGAATGCTGGTGGGAGACTTTAGATGATGGCTGAGGTCAAGCGATAGTTGCCCCACTGCGTCGGGGTAGTGAGCGATAGCCTCCCGCTGGAAACGAGCTCGGTTTCTTGCCGTCTCCTACTGCTGCTGTCTCTATCTATCTAGCCAGACGAGGTCCATTTTGTGGTTGTACCATGGCCCCGTTCCCGATTTCCAGTTCTTGGCTTGCGGCCACCACACCGCCCAGCGTTTCGCCCAGCTGAGAATCACTTTTGGAGCTTCCTGATGAATAACCCTTTGCATCTCTCGAACCGTCTCGATACGCTTTGCCGCATCTAGCGTGCTGCTTTGGACATCATAAAGCTCATCAAACTTCTTGTTGCTCCAGCCTCCATAGTTCTGGGAACTCCCGGTCACATAAGGCGCGCCGAGGACAACGTCCGGGTCGGGATGGGCAGAGGAATCCGAATGGACGGCGGCACCGAACTCACCCTTGAAGAGCCTCTCTTTGTGTGGGCTTGCCTCGATGACTTGTATCGTTCCCCCGATCCCGATCTTGGCCAGTTGATTCTGCACCGCTTCGGCGCTTTCCTTGACGCTCACGCTGGATGCCGTCATCAAGGTAGTTTTGAAGCCGTCAGGAAAACCAGTTTCAGCAAGAAGCCTCTTCGCCTCAGCTATATCTTGGTCTTTTGGCTGGCGGAACGCGGGCATGGTCTTCACTTCTTCATCGGGAAGCACCCAGGGGGTGCGAGGGAGCACATAGCTGTAGGCCGGATTGAAACCGCCGCGAACCACTTTGGCCACTGCCTCGCGGTCGATAGCCAGACTGACGGCTCGTCCCACGCGAACATCGTCCCAAGGTTTGGCGCGGACGTTTAGATTGAGCACCTGCGGGGCCGTCTGGGGCACATCCTGAGCCACAATTTCGGCAACCTGCTTCTTCATCTCTTGCACGATGGCACCGGTTGTTTCCCCCATCTCCCGCGTGCCTACCCTGGTCTTGCCTTCTTCCATGATATCGTAGGTGCGGTGGGTCTCGGTTGGCAACCCACTCGAGGACCTTTCCTCTCTTTGACATCCATCATGCCTCCCCTCCTGGCTAAAAACAGTCTACCAGATAGTGTGCAGGTATTCGATGATGAGGGCGGAGCACGAAGCGGGAAGCGAGAATCCACCCCTCCACCCCGGGTACGGAACGACGGATAAACACGGATGGACACGGAGTTCAGGGAGCAGGAAGCGACAAAAGGGGAGGTGTGTGCGGGGTACTGATAGCTGACCGCTGAAACGGCTGACAGCGACCAAAGGGTACTGATAGCTGATAGCTGACCGCTGACGGCTGAAAGCTGATCGCTGAAGAAAATGGCGCGCTTGGCGGGGCTCGAACCCACGGCCTTAGCCTCCGCAGGGCTACGCTCTATCCAACTGAGCTACAAGCGCACGAGTTATGGTGCCGAAGGTGGGATTTGAACCCACACGCCCTTGCGGACACTACGCCCTGAACGTAGCGCGTCTGCCATTCCGCCACTTCGGCTGGTGGGCGGTAGAGGGCTTGAACCTCTGACCTCTTCCGTGTGAAGGAAGCGCTCATACCAACTGAGCTAACCGCCCCTGGTGGCAGCGACTGGATTTGAACCAGTGACCAAGGGCTTATGAGTCCCCTGCTCTACCACTGAGCTACGCTGCCCCCTTGCATGTGGAATTGTACTCGAAAAGGGCGTTTTCAGTCAAGCGGCGGTGGGGGATTTCTGATTCTTGATTGGGCAAATCACCGGTTCTCCATACCCAGGACGAAATGAATAGCCAACTCGATTTCTTCCAGCTTGCTGGCGCTCAGGGTGGTCAGCCGGTTGCGAAGGCAGTCTTTCGGGATAGTGGTGATGCTGTCCAGATTGGCCGCACACTCACGTGGCATGCCTTCCGAAGGCCCCAGGGAGACCTCGGAAGCGATGTGACGGTTGCGAGTGGTAACGGGCGCCACGACGACCAGAGAGCGAACGCTGTAAGCTTCGTTACGGGAGAGGAGCACCACCGGACGCCGCCCGGCAGGTGGTTCCAGTTCCGCCCACCATATCTCACCTCGCCTCACTGCCAGGGCTCCTCGGCCAATATGGCGCTGGCCGCCCGGCGCGCGCCCTCGACCTCTTCACTGGTCTCAGGGACTTGTTGATAGGCGCGGACGTATTGTTCGCTAAGCTCCCGTTCCCGCCGGTGGCGTAGCAACGTCTCCACGGCGCGACGGAAGAACTCGCTACGGCTCTCACCGCTTCCCTCCCGCTCCTGTTCCACCGCCTTGAGGACGTCTTCAGGAAGGCTGATCGCAATCTTGGCTGTCTTAGGCATGGCGCCACCTCTTCATACCTCATTCATACCATAGTATGAACCTGGTTCAGGCTGCTTGTCAAGGGGCTCCAATCAGCCCTGCCTCCTGGAAGCCGTAGTAGCCCTTCCGCGTCACAATGACGTGGTCGAGTACACGGATGCCGAGAATCTTCCCCGCCTCTGTCAACCGGTCATGCGTCTGCCGGTCAGCTTGACTGGGGGTGAGGTCGCCGGATGGGTGGTTGTGGGCGAAGATGACGGCGGCCGCCCGGTCGGCGATGACATCGGCGAAGACCTCGCGGGGATGAACGGGACTCTTGTCCAGAAGACCGATAGTCACTACGCGCTTCTCGATAAGCTCGTTCGCCCCGTTCAAAGACAAGCACAGGAAGTACTCCTGCTGCTTTCCGGCTATGTCGGCCAGCAGGGGCAAGACATCCCGCGCGCCGGAGATCTTGACCGTCTCCTTGAGCAGGTGCCGGCGGGCAAGCTCGAAGGCGCAAAGGACGTGCGCGGCCTTCGCCAGCCCCGTGCCGGGGACCTGCAGCAGATGCGCAAGCGTCAGACTTTCCTTGTGCTCCCGAATGAGGGCAGCGACCTGCCGCGCCATGGTGCGCACGTCGATCCCGGCCATGCCCATGCCCAGAATGGCGGCGACAAGCTCCTCATCGCTAAGCGCCGAAACGCCCTTCTCCCGCAGCTTCTCACGGGGGCGAGTGTGCTCCGGCAGGTCTTTGATGGTTTTCATCTCAGATTGTCACAGGCGGCGATACTTAGCCATAACGTCTTCATAAGGGACGGACGGAATGCGGCCCGCTTTGTAAGCGTCCCACCGTTTCCGCGCCTCCCCGGCCCAGATGCGGTCCAGCTCCGGGTCCGGTCTATCAAGATCAGTGAGAATGGCATCCACCAGGCGCAGTTTCTCCACATCCGTCAAGGCCTGAATTTCCGATGCGAGCCTCTCGGCGGCCGTATCCATATGAGCGCCTCCTGTTGTGTCAACGGTTTTTTATTTATGGCGCAGCAACCCTAAACCATAAATGTCCTTTGCTCCAACTTGGGCCACGAGCCGGAGGGACGCGCTTTGTCGCGTCCGCCTCCGTTTCCGCGTTCGGCCACGAGAGACCGTGGCCCTCCGCCTTTGCCCTCCATGCATGAATCGCTTCCAACGCCTGGGGCAGATCGCTCCTGCCGTTGGGCCGCCGCTGGGCGCCGAGGTCAAAGCCGTCGCCCTCCACCTTCACGAAGAGGACTTGATCCGCGCGCCGGGCCAGGTTCCGGTCGAGGAAAAGGATGCTGGTCTTGACGCCGGAGTACGGGTTGAAGACGCCGGCGGGCAGGGAGACCACGCACCAAAGATGGTCCTCCACCAGCATACGCCGCAGCGCCTTGTAGGCGTTCTGGCTCTGGAAGATGATGCCCTCCGGCACGATGACGCCGGCGCGTCCGCCCGGGCTGAGGTGCTCGGCGATGTAGTCCACGAAGAGGACCTCGCTGCGCGCCGCCTCGATGGCGAAGCGGCTGTGGGGTCGGATGCCGCCCTTGGGGGTCATGAAGGGCGGATTGGCCATGATGACGTCGTACCGCTCGTCCCAGCGTTCCTCGCTGGTCAAAGTATCGTATTCGTGGATGCGCGGCTGGGCGAAGCCGTGGAGATACATGTTGACGCGAGAGAGGCGCACCATGTCCGGCGAGATATCGTAGCCGCAGAAGTTGGTCATCAGCCGCCCCCGCTCGTCCGGCGTCAGCGGAGGGACGCGCTCTGTGGCGTCCGCTATGTCCGGCGACGAGAGATCGTCGGGCCGCGAGGGACCGTGCGGCCACGAGGGACCGTGGCCCTCCGAGCGACGAAGGATATGTTTGTAAGACGAGATCAGGAATCCGGCGGTGCCGCAGGCGGGGTCCAGCACGGTCTCGTTCTTCTGTGGATCGACGACGGCGACGATGAAATCGATGATATGGCGCGGCGTGGGAAACTGGCGGGCGGCGCCCTGGCTGTCCATGACGGAGAGCAGGTACTCGAAGGCATCGCCCAGCCGTTCGCTGTGGTCGTAGCTGAACCCGTTGACTCCTTGAGAAACAGGTTCAGCGTCTCGGGGTCGCGATAGGGCAGGAAGACGCCTCGGAAGATGTCCCGGAAAAGCTGCGGGATGTTGGGATCGTCGTTCATGCGCTCTATGCCTTCGGCATAGATCAGGCGCTCGTGTCCACCAAGGCGCTTGTCCAGAAGGTTTGCCCAGGAATATCTCTTGAACTGTCCCGAGAAGAAGGTGGCCTTGCCGCCCAGCTCCTCCGACTGCCGGTCCATGTCAGCCATGAATTTGTAGATCAGGGCGATGGTGATCTGCTCCACCTGCGACTTCGGGTCGGGCACTTTACCGACCAGGATATCGCGGGCGGAATCGATGCGGGCTTTGGTATTGGCGTCGAGCATGGAGTTACCTCAATGCTTGATGGACGGTTTGGACTTCATGGACTGAATAGACGGGGACGAAAAAGCGGAGTTGCGGTTCGCGGCGCGCACGCGGTAGAGGCGCTCGGTGAAGCCGCCCTCGGCTTCGAAGGCCCTGGCCTGTGCGGCGATCTGGCGGTCCAGCAGGCTGCAGGCAACGACGATCAGTGCCAGTGCGGCGTTAGCCGCGAATTCAGCCCAAATAGATGTCATGGACTGAGGGGATGCTGCGGACAGTTGGTCCTGCCTATTCCGTCCATTGTGTCCATCGCGTCCGTCCCGTCCACGGACCGCCGCTTCCTTCACCCAGAGCGCGACATCATCAGCCGTGACGCACTTGCGGGCGATGAGGTCTCGCCAGAGGGGATCGTTGGGGTCCCAGACCCGCAGCCCCCGTTGTCGGAGGAAATCTTCGTAGTCGAGGCGCAACTCTTCCAGGCTGGCCCGCGCCACGCCGGTGAGTTTCATCTCAGCCTTCTTGGAGGTCCCGGACGCCTGGCTGCCTTCGGCAATGTTTTGAACGCCCGACCGCGCGGCTTGCACCATCTGGTCGCAAGTGCGGCTGCGCCTGTCGACGTAGCGGTCGCAAAAGCGCGCTGTGAGGTCGTACACGAGCTGAGCCACCTGAAAACTCTTCAGCTTTCGGTAACCGCCGTGCTTTGGAATCAGGGTCTCGTTACCGGTCACCGCCGTCGTTCCCCTAAGGCTCCGAGGGACTTCCTGGGCAGCTTAACGTGCGCCTCCAGAGCGACGTTGGCCGGGCCGTTCTCGTCGTCGAAGAACCGCCAGCCCGACCTTCGGAGAAGGTCGTTGATCAGGATTCTGGCCCTGGCCTCGGTCTGCATAGACAATCCCTGTTTAACCAGGCGATGTTACACCGCCGAAACCCCGGGGGGGAAATTCGAAGCCGATGGTCTCGAGCAGTGCGGTCCCGGGCTGTCGTGTCAGGTGCATTATTGCCGAAGCGGGCGTGGCTATCAGCTGGCTAGATTTGTCTCAATCGGTGAAGAAATAGGAGTGCAATTCTTCTTCGGGGATAAAGCGAGCCGCCTGGCGCACGATGGCGTGCATAGTGCCGGGATCGATCTCATCGTGGATGGGGACGGTGAGGGTCTGCTTGCCTCCCGATGGCGCCAACCGCCGCAGCTTGGCATGGCTGCTCTTCTGCGAGTGAACTTCGAAGCCGAAGCGGTGCAGGATGCTGAGCACCTCTCTACCCGGGAGGCTTCTCGGCTTAGGCGACAACCGCAGGCGCCAGCTCCATGGTCACCAGGAGGGAGGGGTTCGGAGCAAGGTCGAAATCCGCCGGGTCTTCCTCTTCGAGGTGCAGGGCAATAGCCTCCCGCAAGTTAGCGATGGTCTCGTCCAGGGTCTTGCCCTGGGTGACTACAGCGATGTCCAGACACTCGGCGACATAGTACTTGTCGCCTCGATACAATGAAGGCTTTGATGGAGCGGCGCATAGAAGCCTCCTTGCAGCCGCAGGAGTCGAACAAAAGGTTCACATAGGTGGATAACCCGTGGTTATTCGCTCACTGGGCTTAAGTTATTCTACCTCGTTTCTGGCGGCCGCTCAACCTACCTGCCGACCCGCTTGCCCCCTTGCGGGTCGTGGGTTAGAATGGGATTATGGAGCAGCCATCGGGTGGTAGGAGGAGGACGATGAGCGGTTTCTGGGGCAAAGTCTCACGGCTTATCACCGGGCGGGAGGAAAGGGACATGAGCGACATCGAGGAGATTCTGAAGACCTGCAAGACCGTCGCCGTGGTGGGCTTGTCGCCCAAGGTGGAACGCGCCAGCTACGGCGTGGCCTCTTATTTGAAAGGTTGCGGCTTCCGCATCATTCCGGTCAATCCGGCAGCTCAGGAAGTGATGGGGGAGAAATGCTATCCCAGGCTCACCGACGTCGCGGAGCCGGTGGATGTCGTGGACATCTTTCGCCGCTCCGAGGACGTGCCTTCGGTCGTGGATGAAGCGATCAAGATTGGGGCTAAGGCCGTATGGATGCAATTGGGGATCGTGAACGAGGAAGCGGCGAAGAGGGCGCGCGAGGCCGGCCTCAAGGTAGTCATGGACAAGTGTATCAAGGTGGAGCACGGTCGGCTCCGCTAGAAGAGAACGAGAACCACGCAGTGCATAATCACGCGGGACATGACCAGACCGGCCATCTGCAATCGAGGATGCGCTTCGCTGTCCTCCTGACGGGCGCTGTTCTGATTGGCGAGCTTTTGGGGGGCTACCTGTCCAATAGCCTGGCCCTGATGAGCGACGCCGGCCACGTATTCACGGACTTTCTGGCTCTCACCTTAAGCTGGTTCGGGGTAGTGCAGGCGGCCAAGCCGCCCAGCGCCCGGATGACCTTTGGCTACCATCGCATCGGCATCGTTATCGCCCTCGGCAATGCCTTGAGCATCATCCTCATCGCCGTCGTCATTTTCTACGAAGCTTATCAGAGACTACAGGCGCCTCCCGCTGTAGAGAGTCTTCTCATGCTCGGGGTGGCTTTGATCGGCCTGACGGCCAACCTGGTTGTTGTCGGGACGCTCCACCGCGAGCAGCAGGAAAGCCTGAATGTGCGGAGCGCCTTCCTTCACGCCGCGGGCGATGCCCTGGCGTCTGTTGCCGTGATTGTCGGCGGCCTTGTCATCCTATTCACCGGCTGGTACTGGGTGGACCCGGTGATCAGCGTCGCCATCGGACTGGTCATCGCTTTGGCCGCCTGGCCCATTATCAAGGAAGCCATGGCCATAATCCTCGAGGCCTCACCCTCCGGGATCGATGCTGGGGAGGTCATCGCCGACATGAAGAGCGTGCCCGGGGTGAAGGAGATCCACGATCTGCATGTCTGGGCCATCGCTCCCCGGATAAACGCGCTGAGCTCCCACGTCATCGTGGATGACCAGCACGTGAGCGAGGGCGAGAAGATCGTGCAGGAATTGAAGGCCAAGCTGGGGGCGAAATACAGCCTGGGGCACTGGACAATTCAGCTCGAGTGCGAGAATTGTGAGGAAGGCGAGCACCATGAAGACTGAGAGCTTCGGCGACGAGCGATCTTGACCTGCGCCACTCCATCCGAAGGCAGGCGCGCGCGACGCCGTGGCCGCAGCCATAATTGGTGCCTATCAGATTGACCCGTGGTTCCGTACCGAAGGTCCCGACGAATCGGGATCCCCACACGGAGTCGGGAGTGGACGCCATCCCTCCCTGCCAAGCAAGCTAACGCAGTGTAGAAGCGTTGCCTTAGCCTCTTTGTTCCGTGAGGCAGCCGAACTCCGGGCGCATAGCCTCCAGAATCAGGGACGTTTCCCCGTGGAATAGCTCTGGTCCCCAGACACCGATGTCCGCCGCCCAAGCCCCCTTGCATAGGGCGGTGCGGTAAAGCTCCTCACCGATCCGTTCCTCCAGCCAGTGAAGTGGGGCCGACCCTCGGTCGCCAGCTATTCTTTTGACCAGCTCTTCCGAAGGATTGCACGGCGGCCTCCCGGTGAGTTGCACGCAGACACGGCACCCCGGACAAGGGACGTGTCCCCCGAAGAGAAAGCACACCAGGTCTTTGCATTGTTTCATTGTCGTCTCCTTTCCAAGGCGCTGTCGGCCCTGGCTAGCAGGGTGGTAACATTGATTAGTTCTGTAGGCCGTAGGGTGGGTGGAGCGAAGCGTAACCCACCGCCAAGGATTGATTCTGGTGGGTGCAGTCCTGATTCGCCGGCTTTCTGGAAGTCCTGATACGTTGGGAAATCGGGACTGCACCCACCCTACGGCTTCGCGCTGGGCTTCTTCTCCGCACCCGGCTAGCTAAAGATTCGCGCTGACCTTTAACGGGCGTGTATGGATGCCACACTCCCCTCCGCATTTGCTGGTGCCGAGCCAGCGGCCGGCGCGCTCGTTCTGGTCGCTGGTGATGCGGGTGCAAGGGGCGCAGCCCAGGGAGCGGTAGCCCTTCTTGTACAAGGGATTCACATTTACCCCATGCAGGGCGAGGTATTGCCACACTTCACGCTCGTGCCATAAGAGAATGGGGTTGAGTTTGATCAGGCCTTTATCCCGCTCCTCGACCTCGCGGAAGTCCACGCGCGTGCGGCCCTCGGTGCAACGCAATCCCGTCACCCAGCAGGCCACGTTCATCTCGAAGATGGCCCTTCTCGTCGGCTCCACTTTGAGAATATCGCAGCATTGGTCCGGTGCGGTGCGATAGAGATCATCCGGGATCGGCTCGTCGCTGCGGAAGACCTGAAGCTCAGGATAGCGGGCGACTTCCTCCTTCATGAACTGGACCGTCTCGGCGGGCTTGAAGCGTGTGGTGACGATGAAGCCGCGGATATCCGGGCTGACGCGCTTCGCCAGATGCCAGACGGCCACCGAGTCCTTGCCCAGGCTATCGGCTACCACCAGCCTATTGCCGTATTCCTCGTAGGCCTGGCTTATCAGCGCCAGGGAGCGCTCCACCTTTTCGGCGAAGTTCAGGGTCTCTACGAGGGTCTTCAGGTCTTCGGAATCCAGGGTTTCAGAAATGAGGGTTGTTGTCATTGTTGCTCCTTTTCATTTTGTGGGTCTCTCTAAACGGCGAGGCCCAACCCCCATCAGAGTTGGGCCTCCAGTTGTCTGGTCAGCCTTGCCATGTGCTATGCGGATGACGGCGGCTTTCGGAAGCGCACTTTCTCCGTCTTATCGATCTGGACTACCCGCGCGTCCTGGATGACGACCTGAATGTGGCCGTGCGTAATCTGGCGCAGCGCCTTCAGGATTTCGCCCAGAACGGCGGCCTCCTCTTTCGTTGGTGAGAACTCCCATGGCTCCATAGTGGATTCCTGTGGGTCATGCCCCCGCGCAGGCGTGTCGCTCTACCACTTGTCCCAGGGCAACGCCAGGATGCGAGTGTAGACCGCGATAATCAAGACGAAACCCAGGATAACTGCCAGCCAGTCTTCACTGATCTTCATGTCTCTTCCCTCTAAATCTTGATGAGCCCGCCGAAGAGGACCCAGGCAACCCCCAGGGCGACGATCGTATTGAACACGGTGGCGATGAAATAGACCGCTATCGGGCTGCCTCCCATCCTGCGCACCTCACCGAAGGCGAACTCCAGCCCAATGGAGACGAAGGCCAGGGTGAGGAACCAGTTCCGCAGGTTGGTGACGAGGCCGGCCTGGTCCTTGGTCAGCAGGCCAACGCTGACTATTATGGAGGCCAGGGCGAAGCCAAGGACGAACTTGGGGAAGCGGTTCCAGATCTCGATGGGGCTGGGCTTCTGTTCCGGCTTCCGCTCGACCTTCAGCACCCAGTACAGGGCCAAGAGGAAGGCGGCCACCCCGATGAGGGCGTTCTGGGACAACTTGACGATGGAGGCCACTTTCATGGCAGCCTCGCTGTGGATGGCGCCCGCGCCCACGACAGCCGCCGTAGTATCGATGTTGCCGCCTATCCAGGCGCCGGCGACCTCGGGGGAGAGGTTCATTAGCTTTGCCGCCATCGGTTGCAGTACCATCAAAGGTAACGCGAAGAGGATTACCAGGGCCGTCACGTAGGCGAGCTGCTCTTTCTTGGCCACCACCGCTCCCGCCGCCGCGATGGCCGCGGAGACGCCGCAGATGGAGACGGAGGTGGACATGACGGCGCGGAGCTTCTCATCGAGGCCGAAGCGATGAGCCAGCCACCAGGTGAAGAAGAAGACCGAAGTGATCATGATCACGGCCTGGATCACGCCCTTGGCGCCAATGCTCACGATCTCGCTGAAGTTGACCGAGGCGCCCATGAGCACCAGCCCCGTCTTCAGGAACAACTCGGAGCGGAACCCCTGGCACACCTTCGACCAGGTGCCTGTTCCTCTGAGCACCAGGTTGAAGATCAGCCCGAGGCCGGCCGCCCAGATCGGGTATTCCAGCACTTTCTGGCCGAAGGGTATGTTGCCCCATACCTGGAGCCGGTTGGCCAGAACGGCCAGGGCGACTACTATTGCCAGGGAGATTACCAGGGCAACGACACTTCGGTTCACCTTCTCTGAGGGCTTCGCTGCTACAGTCTGTGCCACGTTTTCCTCCTTTGAATGCATCTCGCCCGCTTGTGGGTTTCGGGCGCCCGAACAGTCCTAAATGTGGTACATCAGCCGTTCGCTTGCCTTAAGCTTCAGTTCCTTGGAGCGCGAAGCCAGGTCGGCGAAGGACGTCTGGTCCACGACGCGCGCCATAGCATCGCGCACCTCCATAAGCACGCTGCGAATGCTACAGGTCTGTTTCTCGGGACAAGTACCCATGGACCCGCCGGCGCAGCTCACGATGTTTGGCGTGCCCTCGAGAAGGCGGAGGACATCGCCGACGGAGATTTCCTCGGCGGGGCGGGCCAGCGCGTAGCCGCCGCCGATCCCACGCTTGCTCGTCAGCATGCCCGCGGACTTGAGGCTGAGCATGATCTGTTCCAGATACTTGACCGGAATGTCCGTGCGATCCGCAATGTCCGATGTCTGCACGAGTCCCTCGTCTCCGTGGAGCGCCAGATCGAGCAGGGCCCGCATGGCATATTCCCCTTTGGTGGAGAGCTTCATGGACAAAACTCCTGTAAGTCGATAGACTTTAGGGACATTCTACAGCAGCAGTGAGCGTTTGTCAATAGTCTTTGACACATTTTTTGACACATTTTTTGTTTTGTGGATTTTCCGTTTCAGCCTTTACGACGGACTGGCCTGTAAGCGCCGGACTCGGCGCCCTGTCGCTCTCGATTCACGGGCGAAGACGGCTAGACTGTGGCGGCAGGGGAGAGTATAATCTGACAAAGCCCACGATGGGATGGAAAAGTTGAAGGTGACGGTGGTCACGCCTACATATAATGAGGCGGCGAATCTCCCTGACCTTGTGAGAGCGCTTCTCGGCCTGGGGATACGGGGGCTGGAGATACTGGTGGTGGACGATGGGTCTCCCGATGGCACCGGCGCGCTAGCTGAGGAACTGGCGCGCGCGCACCCGGGGAAGATCCAGGTTCTCCATCGCCAGGGCAAGCAGGGGCTGGCGTCAGCCTACGTGGCGGGTTTCAAACGCGCCCTTGAGGATGGCGCTGACGTTATTGTTGAGATGGATGCTGACCTGTCTCACTCGCCTCATGACGTCTCGCATCTGCTCGATAAGCTGAAGGACCACGACGTCGTCGTCGGCTCCAGGTATGCCTCGGGCGGGCAAACCGACCCGCGATGGGGCTGGAAACGCAGGTTATTGAGCTGGGCTGGCAACGCCTACGCCCGGTGGGTGACCGGCTTACGAGTGAAAGAGGCCACCGGCGGCTTCAAAGCCTTTCGGCGTGAGGCGCTGGAGAAACTGGATCTGGAGAGGATAGAGAGCAAGGGCTATGCCTTCCAGGTTGAGGTTGCCTGCGCCTGCCAGAAGCAAGGGCTGCGCGTTGTTGAGGTGCCCATTCTGTTTCGAGAAAGAAGCACCGGCCGCTCCAAGATGTCCTGGAGCATAATTTGGGAGGCCTTCTGGCGGGTTTGGCGGGCGAGGTGGCGCTATTGAGAGCGGGAATAGCCGGTGACGGAGTCGGGATGCCTTGCTAAGGAAACTGGGAGGGGGCGCCTTCCCTTCTCTTCTTCTGCTTTTCGCTCTGGTCTTCCTCTTTTTCTGGCGGGTCCTGGTTGGCGGGCAAGTACTCCTGCCGATCGATAACCTCTTCGCTTTCCTGCCCTGGAAAGCTTTCGCTTCAGACTTAGGCGTCGGCCCTCCTCATAACGAGCTTATCAGCGACATGATCCTCCAGAACGTCTCCTGGAGGAACTTTGTACAGGAGGCCTATCGCGCCGGCGACTTCCCTCTTTGGAACCCCTACCAGTTGTCGGGCATGCCTTTTCTGGCCGGCGGCCAGGGGGGCGCGCTCTATCCCATCTGGGCCATCTTCCTTCCCCTGCCCGTGCCTCAGGCCTACGGCTGGTTTAGCCTCTTGCACCTCTTTCTCGGCGGGGCCTTTCTCTACCTTTACATGCGCGCCATCAGCGTCAACCAGCTCGCCGCTCTGGCCGCCGCTGTCACTTTCGCCTTTAGCGGCGGGCTGGTGGTGAGCCTTCTCTGGCCGATGGTGATCAGCGCCGTGGTCTGGCTTCCTCTCCTGCTTCTGGTGGTGGAGCAGGTCATCCGCAGGTCCGAGTCGCCCCGGCCGCTAGGACTGGTCGAGGTTGTCCCCTGGCTGGTCGTTGGCGCCGCCGCCATCGGCGCAGTATTGCTCGCGGGGCATATGGAGCACAGTTTCTACGTGCTGTTCACCGCGGGCGTTTACACGGCGGCGCGGCTGGGCGCGCTGCTGGTCAAGTCTGGCGGGGTGCGCCGGGTCATGGCGCCGGCTCTTCTTCTATTGGCTATGGTGGGACTGGGTGTGGGCTTGGCGGCTCCACTACTCGTTCCTTTTCTTGAGTTGAGCAAGGAGAACTACCGCGCCGGCCAGGTCAGTTACGAGCAAGTCGTCGGCTGGGCGCTCCCTCTCCGCCATCTCCCCGCTTTTCTCATGCCCGACTTCTTCGGAAATCCGACGCATCACGCCTACCTGGACATCTTAACCGGCCGGGTGCAGGAAGTCGCCGGGACGGTTGATGCCTCGGGAAGCCCCCGCGCCTATCCGTTTTGGGGCGTGAAGAACTACGTCGAAGGGATGGCCTATGTGGGGGTCGTTCCCCTGGTCCTGGCGGTCGTTGGCCTCATCAGGTCGCGCCGCCAGCCCCGATTCCACCAGTGGTTCTTCGCCATCTTCGCTGTCTTCTCGCTTCTCCTGGCCTTCGGCGCGCCCCTTTACCGCCTTTTCTTCTACGGCATTCCTGGTTTTGACCAGTTGCACACGCCTTTCCGCTGGCTGTTCCCTTACGCCTTCAGCGTCGCCGTACTTTGCGGACTGGGTGCGCAGGCGCTTTGCCTTGAAGGCGCCTCCAGGCGTCGGGCGTTTCCCTGCCTGGAGGTAGCACTGGCGGCGGTGGGAGGCACGGTTCTGGTGGCGCTGGTTGTGAGCCGTGTCCTGGGCCAGGAGACGGTCTCTGCTGCGGCGTCGCTTCGAGAACGCTCGCAAGGGATCTCGGCTGCCTTTCCCGGTGCGGAGATGCTCTACTCCTATTTCTTCCGGAACTTTGCCGTACTGTCCCTGTTGCTTACCTTCGGTGGCCTGGCCGTCCTGGCGATGAGAGCCTGGCCGCACCGATGGTCTGCCCGCGCGGCGGTGTTCGGTCTGATTGTTGTCGACCTCTTCTACTTCGGCTACGACTTCAATTCCGCGAACGACCCCGAGCTCCTGAATTTCACGCCCCCCTCGGTGGAGTATCTTAAGAAGGATTCAGACCTGTACCGGGTGACGAGCTACGGCTACGAAGATGTCCTGCCGCCGATCACAGGAATGCTGTGGAACATCCAGGATATCCGTGGCTACGATTCCATCATTCTGAAGCGCTACGTGGAGTTCTGGAATCTAATAGAGGAGCCCCACGGCCTTCTGTACAGCAAGCTTTCCAAGCTGGTGCAGCAGAAGTCTCTGAAGTCGCCCCTTCTGGACGTGATGAACGTGAAGTATGTCCTGACCGCAGAAGAGATAAACGTTCCCAGGTTCTCCCGGGTCTTCCAGGGAGAGATCAATATCTATCGCAATGAGAACGTCTTGCCGCGGGCCTTCGCTGTTTTCAGCGAGGAGCGGGCGGTGAACAAGGAGCAAGCGCTGGCGGCCCTGTCCCGGCCCGATTACGACCCCGGCCGTACGGTAGTGATTCAGGACGCCGACGACCTGCCGCCTCTTCCCGCTTCCGCGGAGCATCATATTCCGGCCGTGATCACTGGCTACAGAGCGAACCAGGTATCTGTAGAGGTGGAAATGCCCAAAGAAGGCTACCTGGTGCTGTCGGATAGCTACTTCCCCGGCTGGCGAGCAACAGTAGATGGGCAGCCGGCGAAGCTGCTGCAAGCGGACTACGTTTACCGCGCCGTGCGGCTTAGCCCCGGTTTCCATCGCGTGATGTTCAAATACTCTCCAGATAGCTTCGGCCTTGGCGTTTACATAAGCTTTCTGAGCGCGGCCATGCTGGCTCTGGGCCTCGTCTACACTGGCTGGCGCCGTTTCTATGCGGGAGCAGAAGAGACTTCTGCGGCCCGACGCCTGGTCAAGAATTGCGTGACCCCGATGGGCGCCCAGTTGCTGAGTCGTCTTATCGATTTTGGTTTCGCGGTTTTCATGCTGCGGTACCTCGGCCCGACGGGAGCGGGCAGGTATGCCTTTGCGGTGGTACTCATTGGCTACTTTGCTATTTTCACCGATTTTGGCCTGGGGACGTTGTTGACTCGGGACGTTGCCAGGGATCGCGCCCAGGCGAATCGTTATCTGAGCAACACTGTCCTCCTCCGGCTGCTCCTCTGCCTCGCTTCAACGCCGGTCCTGTTGGGCGTCGTCGGCCTGTATGTGTGGAAGTTCGGCCTGGCAGAAGACACGGTCATCACCATACTGCTTTTTGGCGTCAGTCTCCTGCCCAGCGCCGTGGGTGGAGGGCTGAGCGCCGTCTTCAACGCCTACGAGCGGATGGAGTATCCGGCGGCGGTCGCGACGATAACTACCATGCTTCGGGTGTCCATTGGCGTTGCAGTGTTGCTTCTCGGCTGGGGCATCGTCGGGTTGGGCATGGCCTCGGTGGCCGCAAGCATCGTATCCGCGTTGCTGCTTTACCTGATGGTCGTCAGAACGGTCCTGCCCCCGCGCCTGGAAAGCGATCTGTCCTTCCAGAGGGAAATGCTGGGCAGCTCCGCCCCTTTGATGATCAACAACTTCCTCAGTACGATATTCTTCAGGGCTAATATGATGCTTCTTCAGCCCATGAAGGGGGACACGGTAGTGGGCTACTTCTCGACGGCCTACAAGTTCGTCGATGGTCTCATCATAATTCCCTCCTTCTTCACACTGGCCATCTTTCCTGTGATGTCGCGGTACGCGGAGGCGGGGCGCGACCTATTCATGCACGCGTACGCGAGGGCTTTGAAGGCGATGCTGATTGTGAGCGTCCCGATCACTATCGGGACGACCATCATCGCTGAGAAGGTGGTGTTGCTCTTCTTCGGCGAGAGCTATGCTCCCGCGGTGGCGGCGCTCCAGGTCCTCATCTGGTTTCTTCCCTTCAGCTACATAAACAGTGTTACTCAGTACGCCCTGATCGCGGTGAATCAGCAGCGCTTTCTGACGCTGGCCTTTCTCATAGGCTCCGGCTTCAACCTGGCCGCCAATCTTCTGGTAATTCCGGCCTACAGCTATCAAGGGGCGGCGGTGGTCACCGTAGCTAGCGAGATCGTCCTCATGGCGCCTTTCATGTATGCCATCCGGCGGCACGTTGGCCGCGTACCGCTGCTGCAACTCGCCCTGCGCCCACTGCTGGCGGGCGCTGTGATGGGTGTGGCGCTTCTCTGGCTGCGGGAGATGCACCTCTTCGCCATGATTGCGCTGGGCGGCGTTATCTACGTGGCGGTCCTGGTGGCGCTTCGCACTTTTGACGAGGAGGACAGGCTTTTGTTGAAGAAACTGAGGGGGAAATGAGAGTTAACCTCTCCCTAAGTCCCTCCCCGGCACGGGGAGGGACTTCCGGCGAGACTTTCGTCTGCGGAGGAGACACAATCCCTCCGCGACACGGGCAGGGACTTCCCCCTGGATCCCGTCTCCCTGAGCGGCAAGATGCGTGAGCAGGACACAATCCCTCCGCGACACGGGCAGGGACTTCCCCCCTTCCCGATTCGGGAAGGGGGCCAGGGGGTTAGGTTATTCTCCTACCTCATCCTTCTCCTGGCCTTCGCCCTGCGCGTCTTCCGCCTGGGCTACCAGAGCATCTGGTGGGACGAGGGCTACAGCATCGCTATCTCCTCCACATCTCTGGCCGAGGCCACCAGGGCAACGGCGACTGATATCCACCCGCCGCTTTACTATTACCTGCTCCACTTCTGGATGCAAGCCGCTGGACAGAGCGAATTCGCCGTGCGCTTCCTTTCAGCAGCTCTTGGCGTTGTGCTGGCGGCCTCGGTGATGAGCTTCGGCTCACGCCTGCTCGGGCCAAGATTGGGAGTCGTGGGCGCCTTCCTGACAGCCATCTCCCCACTTCATGTGGCCTATGGGCAGGAGACGCGGATGTACACGCTGGAGACATTGCTGAGTCTGGCGTCGGCGTACCTGCTGTTCGTGCTCCTGGCGGCGCCCGGATCTCGCCTCGTGTGGGCTGTCTACGTTTTCACCACGGCGCTCGCCCTTTACGCCGATTATTTCCCCGTCGAGGTGGTGGTCTTCGAGGGCATCTTCGTGCTTGGCTGGGTGGCGTGCAACTGGAGGAGGACATCCGACGCTCGAAGGTTCCTGTTCCGTTGGTGCCTGTCACAAGCAGCGGTGGTTCTTCTGTACGTTCCCTGGCTGGGCATCGCCTTGGGCCAGGTCGCCGGGTACGGTTTCGGCGCCGTCTCGGCGCCGCCGATTCTATCCCTTCCGGCAGACATTTGGCGCGTTCTCGCCCTCGGCGCTCAGTTTGCTGTGCCGGGCGAGACCTCTCTCCTTTATACGGTCGGCGCAATCTTCATTGCCGGCCTTGCGGTACGTCTGCTGAGACAACGAGAGTTCCCGCTGCTCTTCCTTCTTTGTTACTTGCTGGTCACTCTGGGGGCTTTCGTCGTGGCCCTGCAGTTCCGTCCTTTCTATCACCCGCGCTACTTTCTGGTGACTACGCCTGCCTATTACTTGCTCTTGGCCGCCGCGTTGGGTGGTCTGTGGCGTCTCCGGAGCGGGCTGGGAGTGCTGGGCTGGGCGGCGCTCGCCGGGTCAAGTATCCTGGTGTTGAATGCGTACTATTTCGATCCGGCCCTGGCGAAAGATGACGCCCGCTCGGCGATGGCCTTCGTGAATCAGGAGGCGGAGGAGGACGACCTGGTTTTGTGGGTGACGCCGCATCCCTACCAGTACTATTATCGCGGCAGGGCCGCGGCGAGGACCTTGAAGGTAGATCCGTTGACGGCGGCGGGAGAGCTATCCGCCCTCGGCCGGGGGAAGAAACGCGTCTTCTGGGTCGTATGGCGCTACAGCCATCAAGACCCCTGGGAACTTGCGCCCTTCCTTTTGAGAAAGGACGGTCGCCAGTTGGGCGCGCGGGATTTCACGGGATACCGGGTGCTCTGGTATGCCACGCCGCCTGAAGGATTCTATCGACTTCTTCGAGGCGAAGATAGGGAGGTCAATTTCGAGGATGCCTTGCTTCTCAACGGTTTTCAGGCGGAGGTTGGAGGAGGCTCGATTGCTGGCGGTGAGCCGCTTTCGGTAACGCTCACCTGGCGAAGCTTGAAGAGCGGACTGGCGGAGGACCTGAAGGCGTACGTCCATATCAAGGACAGCAAAGGGAACATCGTCGGCCAGGATGATCGTTTCCTCTACAACTTACGTCGCCTCCCCACCCGTTTCTGGCGGGAGGGCGAAATTGCCTACTCCTTCGCCGCCCCCGTTATCAAGCCGGGCACGCCAAGGGGGGAGTACCAGGTGGAGGTGGGAGTCTATTCGGAGAAAACAAAGCAGCGGCTGAAAGCGGCGGCGCTGCGGGGGCCTGGTATCGGCGCCACCATTCAGGTCGGGCCCTCTTTTGTCGCCCCGCCCTTAGATTCCGCAGGTGTCCGCCATTCTGCCGATAAGGATTTCGGCCCATTGACTCTTCTGGGGTATGGCCTGGGCTTGGGAGACAAGCGAAAGGTAGAGCAAGGCGAGACGCTTTCGATCACCCTCCTCTGGAGGGCGAAAGAGAAGCCCACGAGCGATCTCCAGGCCGGTTTGACCCTGGCGGACAAAGAGGGCAACGTCGTTGGGGCGCGTCCTTTCCACCCGGCTGGCTATCCGACTTCCCAATGGGGGTCTGGCGAGGTGGTGGTGGATAAGGAGGATTTTCAGGCGCCTTCGGACATTGCGCCTGGCGCTTATCAACTGGCGGTCGCCGTGGGCGATTTGCCCGCCTATTCCCTGGGGGAAATTCAGATATTGAAGCGGCCGCGCTCCTTCCGGGCGCCGGCCGTCCAATATCCCTCTTCAATCAAAGTGGGCGATAGCATCGAGTTTCTCGGCTTCGACGTGAAAGGGGGCGCTAGAGACGGCCAACTCTTCTCCTTGAGGCCGGGCGAGGAGCTCACGCTGGCCCTCCACTGGCGGTCGCTGGCTCCCACGGACCGGGTGTATACAGTCTTCACTCACGTTGCTGACGCCGAAAACCGTATCTGGGGCCAACACGACGGGCCGCCTGACGGCGGCGCCTCGCCCAGCAATACCTGGCTGCCAGGACAGGTGGTCAGCGACAAACATACGATTGTCTTGAAGAAAGAGGCGCCTCTCGGGAGGTACACTCTCTCGATAGGCATGTACGAGGCGGCGGCCAACGTGAGGCTGACGACAGAAGGGGGCGAGAATCGGATCGTTCTGGGAACGGTTGAAGTGGCAGGCCAATGAGACCGCCCGCCGCTCCCCAACTTGCGTGCGGGCTTACTTCACTTCAGCCAGGCGCCGCGTCGCCATGAGGTCGCGGGGGTCTATCTTCCTGACGTCCTGTTCGCTCAAGGTCAGAAGTGCTTGAGTCGCTCCAGAAGCTCTGATAAACTCGACCTCCAGTCCGCCTTGGGGGTAGACCTCAACCACGGCGCCCAAGTCTCCTGCCTGGAGGCCGTGTTCAGGGACGTCGTGCGCCAGAACTACACATTCCAGCTTGGCAAACCTCATGGCAACTCCCCGGGATAGGCCGTGATGAATCTTGGGGATGTCTCCCCTTTGAGTGTAACCCATACAGTGACAACTTGCGCAGTCTTGCCAGCAGGACTCGTCAAGAGACCCTCAACGACAAACTTTTGTCCGTGCCGCGTCTCCTCTGTCATCATTACGTCCCGCTAAAGGAGAGCCGCCCCAGTTCGGTAGTGACTGTCATCATAGTCTGGGGTGCCAGAACAACACAAATGGAATGGAAACAGGGAACGTCCGGTTTGACCTGAAGCTATCCAGCGGCTATAATCGATAGTGGTGGTTCTGTCCATAGGCTCAAAACGGCAAAGCGACTCACGTCTCAACGCCAAGCCAAGGATGTAGAGAGGCCCAATATCTTGCACGAGTCCTGCGGCGTCTTTGGTATCTATGCCCCCGGCGAAGACGTATCCAGGGTCACCTTCTTCGGCATCCACGCTCTCCAGCACCGCGGCCAGGAAAGCGCCGGCATCGCCACTTCCGATGGCAGCGAGATTCGCGTTCACACCGGTATGGGGCTGGTCGCCCACATATTCGACGAGGACATTCTGTGCCGATTGCGGGGGTTCGTTGCCATCGGGCACAACCGCTACTCCACCACCGGCTCCAGCCGTATCGTCAACGCCCAGCCCATCTGCGCGGTCTCTTCCGTGGGCGATATGGCCCTGGCCCACAACGGCAACATCGTCAATGCTGAGTTCCTTCGCCGTGAGCTGGAGGAGGAAGGCCATCAACTCGTCGCCTCCTCGGACTCGGAGGTGGTGGCCAGGGTTATCGCTGCCTCTCCCGGCAAGAGCTGGGTCGAGAAAATCGCGTATGCCATGCGCCGCCTGAAAGGGGCTTACTCCCTGACTATTTTGACGCCGGATTCGCTCATCGGCGTTCGAGACCCTATGGGGGTGCGACCCCTCTGCCTGGGCAAGTTCAACTCCGGCTGGGTGCTGGCTTCCGAGAGCTGCGCACTGGACCATATCGGGGCTGCCTTCGTTCGCGAGATCGCCCCCGGAGAAGTGGTGGTAATCGACTCGAAGGGCGTCCACAGCTTCCCCGTGGCCTGCGACGAGAGAAAGGCCGTCTGCATCTTCGAATACATCTATTTCGCCCGTCCCGATAGTGTTATCAACGGGCGGCTCATCTGGCCGGCTCGACTGGAGATGGGAAAGCAACTGGCGCGCGAGCACCCGGTGGAGGCCGACCTGGTCATCGGTGTGCCGGACTCCGCCACCGCCGCCGGCATTGGCTATTCACAGGAGTCGGGCATCCCGTACATCGAGGGCCTGCTCAAGAACCGCTACGTCGGGCGCACTTTCATACAGCCGGACCAGAGACTCCGCGACATCGGCGTGCAGCTCAAGTTCAACCCCATGCCCGGGATGCTGAAAGGGAAGCGCGTCGTAGTTGTGGACGATAGCATCGTGCGCGGGACGACGACGCCACGCGTCGTCAACCTCCTGCGCCGCGCCGGGGCCAAAGAGGTGCACATGCGCATCTGCGCTCCCCCGCTGCGCTACCCCTGCTTCTTCGGAGTGGACATGGCGACCCGCTGGGAGCTCATTGCCGCTCAGAAGACCATTCCGGAGATCACCGAGTTCATCGGCGCCGATTCGCTGGGCTACCTCAGCATCGAGGGACTGCTCAAGTCCGTTGGCTCGCCCAGCGATGGTTTCTGCCTGGCTTGCTTTACGGGTGACTATCCTATCCCGGTGCAGTTGGAGATGGATAAGCTCGCCCTGGAAGCGACTTAGAGAGACTCCCCCAGTTCCGCTCAGAGGCTTCAAATTGAAGTACGCCGGCGCCGGAGTGGACATCGACGCGGGCAACCGCGCCGTCCAGCTAATAAAGGAGCACGTTCGCTCTACCCACCGCCCGGAGGTGCTGAGCGAGTTGGGGCTCTTTGGCGGCCTGTTCCAGCTCACCGGCTTCAAAGAGCCAGTGCTTGTATCCAGCGCCGATGGGGTGGGCACTAAGCTGAAAGTCGCCTGCCTTCTCGATAAGCATGATACCATCGGCCTGGATATCGTGAACCACTGTGTCAACGATATCCTCACCTGCGGCGCCCAGCCGCTCTTCTTCCTTGACTACCTGGCGATGGGCAAACTTATACCGGAACGCGTTGAGCGGATAGTGAGTGGCATCGCTAAGGCCTGCCGCGAGGCCGGCTGCGCCCTCATCGGCGGGGAGACCGCGGAGATGCCGGGCATCTACGCCGAGAGTGACTACGATCTGGCCGGTTTCATAGTCGGCGGCGTGGAGCGAAGCCAGATAGTTGATTGTAATCGTGTCGAGGTGGGCGATGTTCTGGTCTGCCTTCCCTCCAGCGGCCTGCACACCAACGGCTACTCGCTGGTGAGAAAGGTTTTCGGCATCGATCACACCCGAGACCCCCTCGACGTGCAGTACCCCGAGCTCGGCCGCACCCTCGGCCAGGAGCTGCTCGAGCCGCACCGCTGCTATTACCCGTTGCTGAAACCGGTGCTGCCGGTCATCAAGGCCCTCGCCCACATCACCGGCGGAGGCCTGATCGAAAACGTCCCTCGCGTTCTCCCTGTGGGCAGGGCAGCGCTCTTCGACCGCAGCGCCTGGAAGGTCCCACCGGTATTCGGCCTGATCCAGCAAAAGGGTAACATCGAAGACGCGGAGATGTACCGCGTTTTCAATATGGGGCTGGGGATGGTGCTCATCGCCGCGCCGCAGGATGCAGACAGGCTCCTGGCTCTGCCGACGGCGCTGAGAGTGGGAGAGGTGGTGCGGCAGGCGGGGCCCGACAGGGTCGTCATTTCGTAGTGGCCGCGCCCCCGCCTCGTCGCCGCGCAGCATGAAAATGGACTCAACGCTCCATCAGCGCTATCATCTTGAGCTTCATTAGGCAACGAAACGCTGCCGGATATATGGAAGGACATGGATGTTCTTGAAAGAGCGCCTGTCGAAGAAGCCGGCGCTGGCGCATGGTTTCGATGGAACGCCGGATTTCCCGACCCGCTCGGGATCCCGATGCGTCGGGACCTCGCGGGCGGGGGTCTATCGGAAGGCAATCCGGTTTTGACCACCCGCTCTTACGAAAATGGGTCGGAACTCCCCTCCCCGAGGGCGGCAAGGGACAAGCCCCTGCCCTACGGCATTTTGATCCTTTGTGGTGGGCCGACGTGCCCATGAGATGCTCGGAAAGACAGAAAAAGTGCGCCCCTTCGCTGTCATTCCGAGCGCGTGGTTGAACTGGTCCGAATGTAGAGAGACTTCCTCGCGCGAGGAATCCGACGCCGCTTCCGCTGTCATTTCGAGCTTCGATGTCCTTGAAGGTGGGCGAACGAGATTAGCCTGTAATCAGATAGGCGTCCTCCATCGAGGAATCCGGCGAAAGGCTTCGGGGAGGGCTGATTTCCAAACATGTATTCAGGAGGTGTTTCTTGAGAGCAATACTTAGCGTTTCCGATAAGACGGGGCTGGTCGATTTTGCCCGCGGACTCATCGATCTGAAGTTTGAAATCTACAGCACGGGCGGCACCAAGAAGGCCCTGACGGACGCCGGTCTACCGGTGCACAGCGTCTCTGACATCACTGGTTTCCCGGAGATACTGGATGGAAGGGTCAAGACCCTTCATCCCGGCGTCCACGGCGGCATTCTCGCCCGAAGAGACCTCCCCGCTCACCTGGCGGAGCTGGAGAAGAACCGCATTGGACTTATCGACCTCGTAGCGGTCAACCTCTATCCCTTCGTTCAGACCGTGGCCAAGGCGGGCGTAACCGTGGAGGAGGCGCTGGAGAACATCGACATCGGCGGCCCCACCATGATCCGGGCTTCCGCCAAAAATTTTCCCCACGTCCTGGTCGTCGTGGACCCGGCGGACTATCCCTCGGTCCTGGCGCAGTTGCGCCAGGGAAAGGTGGGCATGGAGGCGCGGCAGCACCTGGCTCTCAAGGCGTTTCAGCACACCGCCCTTTACGACACCGCTATTTCCCAGTACCTCAGGCGCGACCACGAGGCATTCCCGCCCGATATGACTGTGGCCATGAAGAAGCGTTTCGATTTGCGCTACGGCGAGAACCCTCACCAGAAGGCGGCTTTCTATGGCGAGCAGGTGGTGGGTGGGGGGGGCAGCGCCAGCGTCACTTCGGCAGTGCAGTTAGGGGGCAAGGAGCTATCGTACAACAACATCATCGATGCCGACGCCGCGTGGAACGCCGCCACAGATTTCTTCGCTCCCACGGCTGTTGTGGTGAAGCACACCAATCCCTGCGGGCTATCCTCCCATGACAGTCTGGCGGAAGCTTACCGGCGCGCCTTCAGCGGCGACCCCATCTCCGCCTTTGGCGGCATCGTGGCCTTCAACCGTACGGTCGATCTGGCTACCGCCGAAGCGATGAAGGATGTCTTTTATGAAATCGTCATCGCGCCGGGCTACGATGATGACGCCCTGGAAGTGCTCAGGAAGAAGAAGGACATGCGCATCCTGGCTTGTGGCGAGGCGCCGGCTGGGGCCGCCTCCTGGGCTGCCTCCCTGGACTACCGGCGGGTAAAGGGCGGCTTCCTGGTGCAAACGCCGGACGCGCTGCCGGAGGGCAGCGTCCACTTGCGCACGGTGACCAGGCGGGCGCCCACGGAGGCAGAGTTAAGAGACCTTCTCTTTGGCTGGCGGGCTGTGAAGCACGTGAAGTCCAATGCTATACTTATTGTCAAGGACGCGACCGTCCTGGGAATGGGCGCTGGGCAGCCTAACCGCGTGACCAGCGTGCATCTGGCCCTGCGCAGAGCGGAAGATAAGGCCAGGGGCGCCGTGGTGGCCTCGGATGCCTTCTTCCCCTTCGCTGACGGTGTGGAGTTGGCGGCTCAGGGAGGCGTGACCGCCATAATTGAGCCTGGCGGCTCGCTGCGAGATAAGGAGGCCATCGAGATGGCCGACAAGTATAACGTCGCCATGGTTTTCACTGGCGTCAGGCACTTCAAACATTAGATAGAAGCGGGAAGCAAGAAGCGAGAAGCAGGAAGGCCCCGCCCCACTTGTAGAACCGCAGATTAACACGGATAGACACGGATTATGAGGGAAGCGAAAGGCGGCAACGGAGAAAGGGGGGAGAGGGGCACCAACCTCCGACCCCTGACCCCCAACCCCCAATGTGGAGGGGCAGATATGGCCACTGTGGACGTAGTTATTCCGGTTTACAACGAGCAACATTCGCTGCCCCGGTGCATCGCCACCCTCTGGGATTTCCTCAGCGAGAACATTGCTGACAACTGGACCATAGTCATCGCCGACAATGGCTCCACTGACAGCACGTTGGAGGTGTGCCAGGCCCTGGCGCTGCAATATCCGAAGGTCCGTTACATCCACCTGGAACAGAAGGGCCGCGGTCGCGCCCTGAGAAGGGCCTGGCTGGAGACCGACGCCGATATTGTGAGCTATATGGATGTTGACCTGTCTACAGGCCTCGAGGCTTTCCCGAAGCTGGTATCTGCCATAAAGGAAGGCTATACGATGGCCATCGGCAGCCGTCTGCTGCCGGAATCCAGAACGACCCGCTCCCCCAAACGGGAGTTCATCTCTCGCGCCTACAACCTCATGATCAAGGTCATGTTCTGGCCATCCTTCTCCGATGCCCAGTGCGGGTTCAAGGCGATGAGCCGAAAGGCGGTGCGGGAGCTTATGCCGCTGGCCAAGGATCAGGCCTGGTTCCTCGACACCGAGTTGCTGCTGCTGGCTACGTTGAAGGGCTATCGGATCAAGGAGATACCTGTGGCCTGGGTGGAGGATCCAGACAGCCGGGTCCACATCGGCAAGACAGCCTGGGAGGATATAAAAGGGCTCTTGCGGATGCGCTTCCTCCCTCTCCCTGCCGTCGTTCCCTACAAAGACTGATGACCTTGCCTCGCTCGAGGGTGTTCTACGGCTGGTGGATCGTAGTGGCCTCGGCCGTCATTCTCATGGTGGATGCCGGTTTGGGCTTCTATGCCTTCGGTGTGTTTCTTACGCCTCTGACCCGAGAATTTGGCTGGAGCCGGGCGGAGTTCTCCGGCACCATATCCGTGGCTTTCTTGATCGCTGGCATGGCCAGCCCTGTGGCTGGCAGCTTGACCGATAGGTTTGGCGCGCGCAGGGTGATGGTGGGCGCCGCCCTTGTGATGGGTGGATCCTTCGTCTTTCTCGGCCTTACCCAGACTCTATGGTACTTTTACCTTTTGTTTGTTGTCGAAGCTGTCGCCCGCGCTGGCGCCCACGTCGTGCCTATTACTACCATCATCGCCAACTGGTTTCAAGAGAAACGAGGCCTGGCGATGGGCATCACGGTCACGGGGATCAGCATCGGGGGTGTGGTCATCACGCCACTGGCCACCTATCTTGTCGACCTGGCTGGCTGGCGCCTCGCCTACGCGATTCTGGGTCTGCTGATCTGGCTCACGGTCATCCCTTTGTCTGTCCTTGTCATCAGGAATCGGCCTGGAGACGTTGGCCTGACGCCCTACGGCGCGGGCACTGCGGATGAGGGCGAAAACCATACTGCCAGGGCCGCAAGAAGGACAGGCGCCGCTGGACCGTCATGGACGGCTGGCGCGGCTATTAGAACTCGCGCCTTCTGGTTTGCCTCAGTGTCAGTTTCCCTGCTGTTTATGGGAGGCACGGCGGTGATGGCTCACACTATTCCCTTGCTCAGAGACAGGGGTGCTTCAGCCGAGGGGGCGGCGCTGGTGCTCAGCTTCATCGCGGGCATGGGCATCATCGGCAAGATGTCCTGCGGGTATCTGGCTGACCGGCTTCAGGTCAGGTTTGTCGTCGTATTGATTAGCATCGCCACCGCGCTGGGCATCACCCTCTTGCTGGCCGCTGGCAAGGGACCGACGGTCTGGCTGTTTGCCTTCGTTTTCGGCGTGAGTTTCGGCGGCGTCATAGCGGTACAGTCGCTGCTGGCGGCGTACTGTTTCGGTCTTGCTTCGCTGGGCGTCATCCTTGGCGCAGTGGCGATGGTGGCTAACCTCGGCTTTGTTGCGGGGCCGCTGCTGGCGGGTTACGTTTTCGACGTTACTGGAAGCTACGACCTCGCCCTCAAGCTGTACATCGGCGGCTGCCTGCTGGCGGGACTCTTGGGCGCTTTTGTACATCCGCCGAGTCTGCCTCAGGCGGTCGAACGCCAGCTTTGAGTTGATGTCGGCGCCCAAGCGGTTTGGACTGCGTGCCGATACACATCGGGGCGCCTTGAAGAGCGGCGGCTTGGCGCCGCACTCCCTGGCAGAAAGGAGCAAGTGATGCCCGGAGGCTCAGTTGAAGAAAGGATAGCCCAGATTGTGGCCTCGGTGGGCGCGGAGACGGGCCCCTTCGTCTACGAGGTGGAGAAGGGCGCCATAAGGAAGTTCGCTCGCGCCGTAGAGGACCCCAACCCTCTCTGGCAGGATGAGGCGTATGCGCGGAAGACAAAGTACGGAGGCATCATCGCTCCACCCACCTTCTTGCGTCTCTTTCGCCCGCCGCAGTTCCCCGCTGAGAGCCCCTATCCGCGGCGCCTGGACGCTGGCAGCGATTGGGAATACTTCGAGCCATTGCGCTCGGGAGATATCATAGCTTGCCGGGTGAAATTAGCCAGCGCCGTGGAAAAAGAGGGCAAAATAGGCAAGATGCTTATCCTGGTCTGGGAACTCACTTACGTGAATCAGCTCGGCGAGCTGGTCGCTACGCAGCGCAGCACGTTGATCACCTATTAGCTTTCAGCCATCAGCCTTCAACACATTGGTAGTCCCGATTCCATACAGGATGCCGCACGATGTCGGCGCTGACCGCTGATAACCATTTCGTTTCAGCCGAGCCGAGTCAGGAGGAATACAGGATGCCGTGCTACGATGACGTGTCAGTAGGTATGGAGATAGGCCCTCTAGTAAAGCAGCCCACAACTCAGCAGTTGGCGCGCTTCGCCGGTGCCGTCGACGACTATAACCAGATCCATTATGACAAGGACTTCGCTCTAAGCACGAAGCTTCCGGGCGTGATTGTGCACGGGGCGCTGAAAAATGCGTTCCTGGCCCAGCTCATCACGGACTGGACTGGAACTGAGGGGACGTTGAAGAAGCTGTCGTGCAGCTATCGCAGCATGGACTTCCCCGGTGACACGCTGACGTGCCGGGGCAAGGTGAGCAACAAGTATGTCAAAGACGGGCAGAACATCGTGGAGTACGATATCTGGCTGGAAAACGGAAAAGGGGAGCGCACCACCATAGGTTCGGCGACCGTTGAGCTGCCGGCGAGAGGCGGCTAAGCAAGGAGACGCAATGGGCGGAAGACTGAAGGACAGAGTGGCGGTCATAACCGGCGCGGGACGGGGCATAGGCAGGGGCATAGCCCTGGCCATGGCGGCTGAATGCGCCAGAGTGGTGGTCAATGACCTGGGCTGTGAGACCACAGGCGCAGGATCTGCTTCCCGCCCCGCTGATGATGTCGTGGCTGAGATCCGAAAGCTGGGCGGCGTGGCCGTCGCCAGCTATGACTCGGTGGCCTCCATGTCCGGCGCCGAGCGTATCATCAATGCGGCGCTCGAGAGCTTTGGGCGCATCGATATTCTGGTGAACAACGCCGGGATACTCCGCGATAGGATGATCTTCAATATGGCCGAAGCGGAGTGGGACGACGTCATCGCCGTTCACCTGAAGGGGCATTTCGCTTGCACGAGGTTCGCCTCCGCCCTGATGCGGCAGCAGCGCTTCGGGCGGATCATCAACACTTCGTCCACCAGTGGCCTTTACGGCGCCGTGGGACAGGCCAACTACGGAGCGGCCAAGGCGGGAATAGCGGGTCTTACACGGGTGGTGGCCCGTGACCTCGGCAAGTACGGGATCACGGTGAACGCCGTTGTACCCGCCGCGGCCACGCGCTTGACGAGCGATATCCCCGAGCGGTCGAGGGCGACGCGGGCGGGTATGGGCAGACCTGAGACGCTGCCCGACCCCGATGATGTCGCCCCCTTCGTTGTCTATCTCGCGGGCGATGAGGCCGACAGCATAAATGGCCAGCTATTCTACGTCTCGGGGGGAGAGGTCTCCCTGCTCTGCCACCCAACCCCGGTCAAGTCCATCTACAAGGTGGGTCGGTGGACGCTGGACGAGCTACTGAAAATCGTCCCAGCCACCCTGGCGAAGGACTTGATCAACCCGGCGCCACCTCAGCCGCCAGGTTAGTGACGGTGTCCTAAGCCTCGCCTTCTTGACGTTCGCCGGTCGGGACCCGGGCC
This sequence comes from Chloroflexota bacterium, assembly GCA_016190665.1. Classification (GTDB taxonomy): domain Bacteria; phylum Chloroflexota; class Dehalococcoidia; order JACPQD01; family JACPQD01; genus JACPQD01. The sequence continues at coordinate 113,165 of JACPQD010000029.1, read as the reverse complement.
GGCTTTTTCCTGGCTGCTTTGAATTTGTCCCGGAATACCTCCATGACGACGAAACGATGGCCGCCCCTCTGGCTCCGTCCGCAGGCGGCGAAGCCGCATTTGGCAAAGCTCTTCTGGGCCCGAACATTCCACTCCAGGGTGTGGAGGTAAATCCTTTCCACCTCGGTGGCGCTGAAGATGTAGTCCAGCAGAGTGCATATGGCGTCGGCGCCGTAGCCCTTGTCCCAATATTCCCTGTCACCGATGAGAATACCTAACTCAGCCTGTTTCTTCTTCTCATCGATATCGAAGTACATGCAGTTGCCGATGTGCTTGCCATCCAGAGTGTCGATGGCGAAGCGCTCCTGCCAGAGAGTCGGATAGCGGAGCTCTTCGGCGTAGCTGACCAGGTAGTCTGAAAAAGTCGATCTCATGGATGAGGCGGCGTCGAGGCGGGCCAGCTCCGGATCAGTTCGCCACCGGTAGTCATCGGCGGCATCCTCCAGACGCTTCTCCCGTAGAATGACCTTCTCGCCCTTTAGCATGTCACATCCTCGTTAAGCGGTGGTTAGTATCCTATTTTAGGCTCCGGTGGGAGGCTAGTCAAGCTACGCGGTCACCCATGATCGGCCTTGTCAGGCTGAGGGCTATGTGCTAATATTAACGACAACGGGGCGTAGCGCAGCCTGGTAGCGCACCTGTATGGGGTGCAGGTGGTCGGAGGTTCAAATCCTCTCGCCCCGACTTACCTTACGAAACGTGCGGCGCGGATAGCGGTGGTGCACTCCACTGCTACTCCGCGTGGCCGGTTCTTACGAAAGACTTGGATGATGCGGTCAGCGTTTGGGAAGAGGCGTCCTCTAGGGGTGGTGGTCTTGCTGAGCCTTATCCTGGGCCTCCTTGGTGGTGAGACTGGTCGAGCCGATCAGGTTCACCGGGTTTTTCTGCCGCTAGCCTTCAAGCACTCCGCCAAAGACGCTTCACTTCTCCGGCAGCGCTACGGGGTGATAATCAACCGAAGGTCGGATGTGCCGGAGACAATGAAGAGACTTGGGTACTTTTGGTACCTCGACTACCAATGGGATGCCGACGACACACCTCCTGGCATCCAGCGAGCGCTTTTCATCGATCCGGCTATCCCTCTGCTGAGTCAGGATACCATCCGCAGAGTCGCCGCAAAGGCTCCGGGCAGCTACTGGATGATCGGCGGCGAGCCCAACGTGGTGGAGACGGGCAACATGACGCCCGTGGAGTACTCCCGGGCTCTCAACTACTATAGCTCGTTCATCCGGCAGGCAGACCCATCGGCGCGCATTGTCGGGCCGGCCGTGCTCAATTTCGATTATACCTGTAATGGCTGCGGTGATGGCTACCAGAGCGGCCATTCCTGGCTGGACAAGTTCCTGGCCACCTACAGGAACATGTACGGGGCCGAGCCGCCGCTAGATGTCTGGAGCATAGACTCCTACGATTTGAACTGGAATGTGTTGCCCCTGGTCAATGAGAAGATCATTACTAGTCAGTTGGTGGCTTTTCGCCAGTGGCTTGACTCGCTTCCCGAGCAACGGGGCAAACCTATCTGGTTGGCGGAGTTCGGAGTACAATGGGGCTACGGCGATATGCTCTTCAAAGATGGCAAGGCGTATTCCTCGGGCGCTCTTCGCGAGGCCGAGATGAAGCAGTTCCTGGTGAGGTTGATGACGTGGCTTGACGAGCACTCCGAAGAGCACAAGATAGAGAAATGGTTTATCTACTCGAGTCACGTCAAGACCTTCAGCTGGGCTTCTGTGCCCTCCGGGATTCACCTTATCGACGGCTACGGCCCTTCCAGCACGTTGAGCTCTTATGGTAAAGTGTACCATGATCTGGCTCAGGGCCACTCCGTGTCCCCATGAGGTGAGCCTTGAACGTCATGCGGTATACGGTAATTGACGGTAGTGGCGGGGTCAGCTTCGTGGCCCATTGTGACGTCTGCTTCGCTCTGATGGCTGCTTGCGCCACAGGACCCCAGACTCTGCAGCAACTTCTCGATTTCGCCGAGCTTTATTACGGCAATCTCAGCGACTACGTGCAGGATGGCCTGGCTGTCTTCGACGAATGGAACCGCCCCGGGCGCTATGAACCTATTCACGCGGCGCTTGCCACATGTCCTCCCGAACGGCAGCCGGTGTTCCGGGTTGTGGACGACATCACGCGCGAGGCGAGTTTGCGGCCTGTGAAGGCCGGGGTGGTAGTTTTCAATTTGCGCGCCAAGCGTGTCATTCAACTCCAGAACAGCTACATCGAAATTCAGCGAAAGGGGCGGGCGAAGTTCTTCGACGGCTCGAAGACCACTGACAGGTATTTCACTTATCGGCTTCCCGCCGGCTGGGCGCTGGTTCCGTGACGCAGAGAGGGAGCGGCGCAGTGTGGCAAGGGAGGTCCCTTTGGGCGGAGATCGATCTGGATGCTATCGCCTGCAACGCGCGGGAGCTGAAGAAGCGGACGGGAGGGAACTCCCGCCTCCTCGCAGTGGTCAAGGCCAACGCTTATGGGCATGGCGCGGTAATGGCTGCGCGCGCTGCGGCCGAAGCTGGCGCCGAATACCTTGGCGTGGCCTGCGCTGACGAGGGAGCGGAGTTGAGGCTGGCAGGCGTCAGCCTTCCCATCCTGGTCATGGGCTACGTGGCCCCTTGGGAGGCCGACAAGGTTGTGACCCACGGCCTAACTCCGACCTTAACCACGAGGCAGCTTGCCCTGGCGCTGGCGGCGCTAGCGGCGCAGCGCAAGCTTGTCGTCCCAGTGCACATCAAGGTGGACACTGGCATGAACCGGTTTGGCCTTGCCCCTCGGGACACTGCGTTCTTCGCTCAATTTGTCCGCACGCTTCCGGGCTTGAAAGCAGAGGGTGTATACACTCATTTCGCCGTCGCCGATGAGGCTGACAAAACTTTCACCCGAGAGCAGTTTCGCACTTTTATCGATACGGCTGAGGGCATGCCCTGGATACCATGCCGCCACGTGGCCAATAGCGCCACGATCCTTGATATGCCGGAGATGTGCCTGGAGATGGTGCGACCTGGCATCAGCCTGTACGGAGCCTATCCCTCGAGGCAGGTCCAGCGCAGCATCAAGCTCAAGCCAGCTCTTAGCCTCAAGAGCCGCGTGGCCCGGCTTCACGACCTGACGCCTGGAGAATCAGTGAGCTACGGCAGAACGTGGGTTGCTGACAAGCCTACCAGGGTGGCGCTCGTTCCCTGCGGATACGCGGACGGGATGCTCCGCTGCCTGTCCAATAAGGGGTCGGTCCTCGTTCGCGGCCAGCGCGCCCCGATTCGCGGACGGATTTGTATGGACCAGTTCATGGTGGATGTCGGTCATATTCCCCGCGTTCGCGCCGACGATGAAGTGGTCCTCATCGGCAGACAACAGGATGAGGAGATAACCGCAGAGGAAGTGGCTGGGCTGGCCGGCACCATCTCCTACGAGATATTTTGCGGCATATCACCGCGTGTGCCCCGAGTCTACCTCAAGGGCGGCGAGGTTGTTGCTGTGGAGACTTTGGTCGAGAAGGTTGAGTACAGCGCCAGCTAAGGGTCTCCCCGATGCCGCGACTGCCCTTCAGGATCGATGTTTTGCTTTCCCCCAAGTCCGAAGGGCCCTTCCCCGAAGAACATTGACGACAGCCCGGGAACTATTGTGACAGACGCATCACCTACGCCCGTCGTTAAACTTGGCTGGATGAGTAGTCTTGCCAAGGCTGAGATGTTCAGCTCGCTGCGGAGCCGCAGCTTCCGATGGTACTGGCTCGGCATGATGGGCTTTTTCGCGGCCATGCAGATGCAGATGCTGGCTCAGGGTTGGCTCGTCTACGATATGACGGGATCGGCCATGGCTTTGGGCCTGGTCACCGCTGGCTGGGGCCTGCCGGTGCTGGTTTTCTCGCTCCTGGGCGGCGCGGTCGCCGACCGGATGGATAAGCGCCGGCTGCTCATGATGGCGCAGAGTGGTATCGGGGCCATCACGTTGGTGGTAGCCCTCCTGGTGGTTTCCGGCAACATCCAGCTCTGGCATCTCATGGCATCCGCTCTCGCTTCGGGGGTGGTGTTCGCCTTCAACATGCCGGCCAGGCAGGCGATAATCACGGAGCTAGTGGAGGATGAGTTGCTCATGAACGCCATAGCGCTGAATTCAGCCGCTATGAACGTTATGCGTATCGGGGCGCCGGCCCTGGGTGGGGTGCTGATCGGTCTCATGGGCGTGGCGTCGGTGTATTTCCTGACGGTTGTCTGCTATCTCTTCGTGCTGGTCACTCTTTTCATGGTTCGCACTTCCAGTGTCAACGTCGTCAGGAAGACTGGCTCACTGGGCAGGTCTATGCTCGAGGGGCTGAGCTACACGCGCCGGAACCACGTTCTGGGGGTGTTGCTGGCCATGGCGCTGGTCCCTATCGTTTTCGCCATGCCCTATCAGATGTTAATGCCCGCTTTTGCGGTGGACGTGCTTCACGAAGAGGCCTTTGGGTTGGGGCTGCTCATGGCGACGACGGGCGCGGGCGCGCTTCTGGGCTCGCTGCTCATGGCGTCGCTGGGAAACTACCGGCGGAAGGGCATGCTTCTGGTGGCAGCGGCGCTGTTGTTTGGGGTCGCATTGATCGGCCTCAGCTTCGCCCAGTCGATGTGGCTTGCTCTTCCCATCCTGTTGGTCACGGGGGCCGGGGGAACCAGCTACATGGCGTTGAACAACACGCTTCTACAGACCAACGCTGCTCATGAGGTTCGGGGGCGGGTGATGAGCATCTTCATGATGAGTTGGGGACTGACGCCGCTGGGCGTACTTCCTGCCGGGGCTATCGCGCAGAGCCTGGGGGTGTCCGTAGCGCTGGCCATCGGCGGGGTGACCATGGCCTTTCTCACTGCCGCCTTCGCCCTCGGCTTTCCGGCGCTGCGGCGGCTGGAATAGCGGCTCGGTTGACGACGTCTTAGAACCACGGATGGACACGGAGAAGATTGTGGGAAGCATGAAGCAGGAAGTCCCGACGCATCGGGATCGCGACAGAGTCGGGAGGCACGCACATGGTTGAACCACGGAATACACTAACTGTACGAACGGAATTGTGGGAAGCGTGAAGTCGAAGACCACCGAGGAGCATAAGCCGTTCGGGGTCTTGGACCTCTTGCTCCGCCATGATCTGTGTTTATCAGTGTTAATCCGTGGTTCTTAGGGCGGGGTCGGGTGGATTCCCGCTTCTCGCTTCGGGCTTCTCGCTCCTTTTCACTACTGCTCTTCTTCCTCCTCCTCCTCCTCTTCTTCCTCTTCAACTTCGTCGGGCTTTGCCGACTTGATGGCCAGGTGTGGAAGCAGAGGCAACCTCTTCTCCTCCCGGGGTTTGCGCCGCGCGGGGAGCGCAGCCACGGCGTCGCGGAACTCGGCGATCCTGTCCAGTTCGGTGGTCACGACCGCGGTGACGCCGGCTTCCCACAGGCCCTCGATGTCCTTGGGAGAGAAGCCGGCTGGCGTCAGCGCCATGACTGGTTTCCGCGTCATGCCGATGAGGCGGAAGAAGATCTGGCGCTGAATGGTAAGCGCCGGGTCGTCCCATCCGGCGACAAGAAAAGCGTTCGCGGACGCCGTGCCGATGGCCCTGAGGTAGGTCTCGGACAGCGACGGGTCGATCTGCAAGACCTTGCCCAGGCCGGAGTCCTTGAGCAGTTTCCAGGGGCTGGCGATGCTCTCCACCACGATGAAGTCGCATCCGGCCTCGGAGAGACCCTTCAAACGCTCGCCGTCCCCACCCTTGACGCGGACTCCGAGGGCCTTCTCTCCTGCGGACTTGGCCAGCTCCCGCAGTTGGTCTTCCTTTCCGGAGCCAATGAGCAGTGCCTGGGCGCCGTCCTCTATCGCTTTCGCGGCGCTGGCGGCATCGGCCACCGACGCCACTATGGTCATGCCTGGCGTCTTCTTCTGCTGATTCGCCGGACCGAAGCCCAGGTGACGTACGTCGCCGTCGGTTACGCGCTTCAATAGCTCGATCAACTTGCTCATGGGCATACTCCCTCATGTAATCCCTTCAACTGTTCGCATTATAGGCCAAAAGGGCGCCAAGTTCAACGCCCTCGAACCCTCCCCTCCCCCGGGAAAGGAACCACGAAATACACGAAAGACACGAACAGAATTCCGGGTTTCGAATATTTCTTGTATTTCGTGGTTCAACCATAATCGCGCCCATCCGTGTCGATCCGTGGTTCTATGGGCGGGGTCTGGGGATTCATGCTCTTTGCTTCCCGCTTCGCGCTTCCCGCTTCCGGCCGAGACTTTTCTGCTTGAAGAGGCGGCAGATTCCCTGCTATAATCCCAGATGGACAACCTCAGGAGGTGGCCTAATTTTATCCCCCGACGGCACGCTGAACGTTCTCGTTGCCTGGTGGCTCGAGGAAAAGTACCGGCAGCAGATCGCCTCCGTTGACCCGCGTATTCGCGTTCTCTACGGGGCAGCGCAGATCGCCGCTGAGACCAGGACCCCGCAACGCCCTTTCGACACGACCGTCGAGCGTGCTGAGCCTGTCACACCTGTCGACCTGGACTCCCTTCTCCGGGAGACCGAGGTTATCTACGGGCTGCGGTTCCCGAAGGACCTGACGGAACGGGCGCCCCGGCTGAAATGGGTGCAGACCTCCAGCGCGGGCATCGACACCATCCTGGGCAGCTCGTTATGGCGTAGCCACGTCACCATCACCAACGCCAGTGGCATCCATGTCGTCCCCATGAGGGAGCATGTCCTCGGCATCATGTTGCTCTTCGCCCGACGGTTCCGTCTCGCTCTGGCGCAACAGCAGCAGAGGTACTGGAAGCGCTATGTGCCGGAGGAGCTTTGCGGAAAGACCCTGGGTGTGGTGGGCCTCGGCAGGATAGGTGAGAGCGTCGCCTGCCTTGCCCGGGCCTTCGGCATGAGTGTGGTCGCGGTGCGGCGGTCGGCGACGGGGCGTGAGACATCGCCGGTGGCGGACAAGCTTTACCCGCCGACCGGCCTCCTCGAGATGTTGGGAGAGTGCGACTTCGTGCTGGTCTCCGTGGCGCTGACCGATGAGACGCGGAAGCTGATCGGCGAAAGGGAACTCAAGGCCATGAAGCCCACCGCCTATATCATGAACATCGCTCGCGGCCAGGTCATCGACGAGGCGGCCCTGATAGAGGCGCTGAAAGAGAACTGGATCGCCGGCGCCGGCCTGGACGTCTTCGATAACGAGCCCCTCCCTCCGGAGAGCGAACTCTGGACGCTGCCGAATGTGATAATCACCCCTCACGAAGCTGGGGTCATGCCAGAGTACAATACCCGTGCTCTGGAGGTATTCCTCGAGAACCTGAGGCGCTATCTGGCAGGACAGCCGTTGATCAATGTTGTCGACCGCGCTAGAGGCTATTGATGTTCGGCTACACGGGCAGACTGCTCCGGGTCGACCTCACCGGGGGCAAGGTTGCCGAGGAGCCTCTCGACGTCGAGGCCGCGAGAGCTTACATTGGCGGCTCCGGGTATGCGACGTGGACCATCTATCGGGAAGTGGCAGCCCGCGTCGCCCCCCTGAGCCCGGAGAACCGACTGGTCTTCATGACCGGGCCGCTGACCGGCACCCCCTATCCCACCACCGCACGCTACCAGGTGTGCACCAGGTCGCCGCTGACCGGCCTCTGGGTGGATGCTAGCTCCTCGGGCGTTTGGGGCGAGGACCTCAAGCGCGCCGGCTACGACGGTGTGATTGTTCAGGGCAAGTCTCCTCATCCTGTCTTTCTTTCCATTGATGACTCCGGGGCTGAGTTGCGCGATGCCGCCGGGCTGTGGGGGCTGGATACCGTCGGCTGTGTCAGACGTGTCAGACAGGAGCTTTCCGACGATAAAGCACGCGTAGCTTGCATCGGGCCGGCCGGGGAGAGGCAGGTGCTCATCACCTCAGTGATCAACGACGAGGGACGGGCGGCGGGCCGCGGCGGCGTCGGCGCCGTGATGGGCGCCAAGAACCTCAAAGCCATCGCGGTGCGCGGCAGCGGGCAGGTCCCCGTCGCCGATCCCGAGAAGTTGGAGACGAGGATCAAGGAGATCACCTGCGAGCTCACAGGATGGCGCTTCGCTGGCTTGTCGAAGTGGGGTACCGCCGCCAATATGGATACCGGCTGGGTGACGGGACTTGTCCCGGTGCAGAACTGGCGCAAGGGGCTGTGGAAGGAAGGCTGCCTCAACCTGGGCGGGAAGAAGATGGCGGAGACCCTGACTGAGAGCGGCAGCGCCTGCGTCAACTGCCCTGTCCGCTGCTCCCGGTGGGTGAAAGTCGACAAGCCGGGGCTGAAGCTGGAAGGACCGGGCCCCGAGTATCAAACGCTGGCGGCCTTCGGCGCCATGCTCCTCAACGACGATCTGGATACTGTCTGCGCCGCGAACGACCTCTGCAACCGCTACGGACTCGATACTATTTCTACCGGAGCGGCGGTCGCCTTCGCCATGGAGGCCTACGAACGGGGCATTATCACCAGGGGGAACGCTGGCTTCGAGGTCACGTGGGGCAGCTCCGAGGCTATCCTGGGCCTTGTCCGGCAGATAGGAGAAAAGCGCGGCCTCGGCGAGGTTCTCGGGCTGGGCGTGAAGAGGGCCGCCGAGCATCTGGGAAAAGGCAGCGCCGACTTCGCTATCCATGTCAAAGGGCTGGAAGTCCCCATGCACGATCCGCGCGCCTTCTTCAGCATCGCCGCCAACTACGCCACCGGCCCGCGCGGCGCCGACCACATGCGCGGCAACGTTGTTGCCTACGAGGCCGCCCACCAGGGAAGTCGCTTCGAGGACGCGGGCAAGGCGCTCATCGCCAGGGAGTCGCAGGATACCGCAGCGGTCATAAACTCATTGATTCTGTGCATGTTCGGCGGCCGAGAGATGTCGACCGCGAAGATGGCTGAGTTGCTCACCGCGGTCACCGGCGAAGGTTTCTCTGAGGAGGAAGTACAGCGGGCAGGAGAGCGAATTGTCAATCTCCAGCGGCTCTTCAACCTCCGGTGCGGCGCCACTGGCGCCGATGACCGGCTTCCCTCGCGCCTCCTCAGGCCCACAAGCGAGGGCGGGCACGCCGGCAAGGCGCCGGACATCGAACTCCAGTTGCGGGAGTATTACGAGGCCAGAGGCTGGTCCGCCGACGGCAGGCCGAGCTTGGAGAAGCTGCGGGAGCTGGGGCTCCCTCTAAATGATGAGTGATGAGTGCGGAATTATGAATGGGACACGGGGTCGCGGGTCACGAGTCGCGAGTCACGGGTCGGGGCCGGAGGCTGATCGCTGATTGCTCCCCTCATATGTCTTTCCGAGCGGGCGGTCAGACTCGGCCTGTGACATGTTGGACCTCCTCCCGCGAGGAATCCGACGCAAGCCTGCAGAAAAGACCGCGGCGTCAACGGATTCTAAACGGATAAACGGATGGCGGCAGACCCGCGCAACGGTGAACGACGAATACTGAAAGCGGATGCTGAATGCTGAAAGCTGAATACTGAACCGGAGGTTCGCTAATGGCTGTTCTCTATGAGAAAGACGGCAGGATCACAATCATCACCATCAATCGTCCTGAGGCCCTGAACTCCTTCGACCCCGACACCCTCAAGGAATTTTCTGACGCTCTTATCGACTTCCGGGACGATGAGGAAGCCTGGGTGGGCATCATAACGGCGGCAGGCGAGAAGGCCTTCTCGGCCGGGGCGGACCTCAAGACCACCATACCTATGATGACGCGCAAGGGTGGTGGCGACCCGTGGCGTCCACCGGCGACCGTCATGCGCGGCCTGCAAGTATGGAAGCCCCTGATCGCTGCGGTCAACGGCATGGCCCTCGGGGGCGGCATGGAGGTGGCGCTGGCCTGCGACATCCGAATCGCCGCTGAGAAAGCCTCCTTCGGCCAGCCGGAGGTGAAGTGGAGCATAATCCCGGGCTGGGGGGGCACTCAGCGCCTGTCCCGAGCCATCCCCCTGGGGAAGGCCATGGAGATAATCCTCATGGGGCGCACCATCGATGCGCCGGAAGCCTACCGGCTGGGACTGGTGAACGCGGTGGTGCCTGCCGCGGAGTTGCTGTCCACAGCGAAGAAATGGGCGGAAGAGATCTGTCAGCTAGGCCCCCTGGGAGTCAGGGCGGCCAAAGAGGCCATGATCCGCGGGCTGGAGATGTCGCTAGAGGCGGGGCTGCGCCTGGAGCAGGTGCTCTTCGATGGATTGCGTTTCACCGAGGACGCCGAGGAGGGGCCACGCGCCTTCGCCGAAAGAAGGAAGCCAGAGTTTAAGGGGCGGTAATCCGCGGAAACGGCATCAAGCCTGTCGGCGACAAACTAACCGGTGTTGGAGGTCGCCTTTGTGCCAACGGACCGTGTCCGCAGGAAATCTTCCAGCAGACTCCGGAATTCGTCTTCGCTGATTTGCCCCTCACTCATTTCAGCCAGGCCGAGTTCCACTGTCCCCCACAACTCGCGGGCGCTGGCCGGCGCGCTGGAGGCGAAGGGGACCAACCTTGGAACTATCCAATCCTCCAGTTCGCTGACAGTCTTCTCATGCTCAAGGTACTGGCGTACTTTATGAAATATCTCGCTGGTCTTCATCATGGCACCTGACGCTTTCTGGCGCCGCAATCCTCGATGGGTATCGGCGGCGACGATCCGACAAGAGTTCAATTCCGCCAAGTACTGGGAGCGAGCCAAGGCAGGAGAGCTCCGCCAGGAAAAACACTCGGAAAGACACCCGCGCCCGGCTCCGCGGGGGAGCCATATTGCACGTGGAGTCAGATGTTGCTATATTGGACTCCTGACGGCGCTCCTGTGGCCTTAGTCCATCAGTATGTCAGACCTGATGGCGCCATTGGCGGCAGCGGACGCCCCGATCCCAAGAGGATCGTTGTCGGTCGTGAGGTGCTTGCCGTCAGGGCAAAGCCCTGATACCTACTATTATCAACGCTCCGTGAGAAAAGTCAACTTGACTTGGGAAAGAGAGGATTAGTCGTATGGAACTGAAGAAGATCGGTGTGGTCGGCTGCGGGCTGATGGGGGGAGGCATCGCTCAGGTAGCCGCTGAAGCGGGATATCAGGTGGTGGTGCGGGAGATCAACCAGGAGTTGCTCGCTAAAGGGATGAACGTCATCAGGGGCAACCTGGCGCGCAACGTCGAGAAGGGCCGCATGACGCAACAGGCGATGGACGACACCCTGGCGCGCCTCAAGGGCACGACGGAGCTGGCGGACTTCAAGGACCGCGACATGGTCATCGAGGCCATTTTCGAGGATATCGAGGAGAAGAAGAAGCTCTTCGCCACGCTGGACGGCATCTGCCGACCCGACGCGATCCTGGCCAGCAACACCTCTTCGCTGACGGTGGTTGAGATGGCAGCGGCCACCAAGCGGGCCTCCAAAGTCGTGGGCATCCATTTTTTCAGCCCCGTGCCCGTGATGAAGCTGGTGGAGATCGTGAAGACCATCGTCACCAGCGACGACACCCTCGAGACGGCGGTCAATTTCGGCAAGACGGTGGGCAAGACGGTGGTGACCGCCAAGGACCTGCCCGGGTTCATCGTCAACCGGCTGCTCATCCCCTTCCTGATCGACGCGGCGCGCGTCTACGGGGAAGGGCTGGCCACCAGAGAGGACATCGATGCGGCGATAGCGCTGGGCCTGAACCACCCCATGGGCCCTTTGACGCTCATGGATTTCGTTGGTATTGACATAACGGTGCATGCGGCCGATGCGCTGTACAGAGAATACGGCGACCCGCGGTACGCCGCGCCGCCCATTTTGCGGCGCATGCTTCTCGCTGGCCACGTGGGGCGGAAAACGGGGAAGGGATTTTACGAATATACCAAATAGATCAACCACAGAATACACAAAATACACGAAATTAGCAGGGATTGTTATCTCGGAGCGTGCATATTTTGCGGTTGGAGCAGTGAGGAAATGGACCACGGGATAGACAGGTCTAAGGATTTTTGAGTATTCCGTGTATTTTGTGGTTGAATTCTCAGATCGAGGAGAGCGATATGGTAATGAAGAAACGGAAATTAGGGAGAGGCGTGGCCATGGTCGGGGCGGGCATGTCGAAATTCGGCGCCTTCCCGGACAAGACCAGCCGCGACCTCTTCGCCGAGGCCTTCGGAGAGATGGAGAAGTCGGTGGACAAGGGCTTCGACCCAAGGGATATCGAGTCTCTGTACATCGGCAACTTCTCCAGCGACCTCTTCGAGGGGCAAGGGCACACGGCGCCCATCATGGCCGACTGGGTGGGCCTGGTGCCACGCCCGGCCACCCGTGTTGAGGACGCCTGCGCCAGCGGCGGCGTGGCGCTTATCCAGGGCGTCATCGCCGTCGCCTCGGGAATGTACGATATGGTGCTCGTAGGCGGCACGGAGAAGATGACCAACCTCCCCACCGAGCGCGTCACCGACACCCTGGCGGCCGCCTCGGACGTGCTCTACGAGGCCGCGGCGGGGTTCACCTTCCCGGGGCTCTACGCCTCCATCGCCTCCGCCTACATGGCCAGGCACGGCGCCACCGAGGAGCACTTCATGCGGGTGGGAGTCAAGAACCACGAGAACGGCGCTCTGAACCCCAAAGCCCAGTTCAACACGAGCATCGCCAACTTCATGAAGCGGCGGCAGGCGAAATGCCAGGAGCAGGGCCAGCCGGTGCCCGACTGGAAGGACGAGATCGATTTCCTCAAGGACGCGGCCTTCAACCCGATGGTCGCCTGGCCCATGAGGCTCTTCGACTGCTCGCCGATAACCGATGGCGCCGCCTGCGTCCTGCTGGTGGCCGAGTCTCTCGCCAAGAGCTTCACTGATACGCCGGTGCATATCATCGGCGCGGGACAGGCCAGCGACCATGCTTTGCATGAGCGGGCCGACCTCACCTCCATCGGCGCGGCGCGGCTGGCCGCTCAGCAAGCCTACGATATGGCGGGCGTGAGGCCAGTGGATATTCGCATCGCCGAGGTGCACGACTGCTTCACCATCGCCGAAATCGTCGCCACTGAGGACCTGGGCTTCTTCTACCCGGGGCACGGCGCCAGGGCAATTATGGAGGGCCTGACGAGGCGCGACGGCGTCAAGCCCATTAACACCTCCGGCGGCTTGAAATCGAAGGGGCACCCCGTGGGCGCCTCGGGGATCGGGCAGGCGATCGAAGTGTGGCATCAGATGCGCGGCCAGGCCGGAAAGCGCCAGGTGCCCATGGACGTCCCTTTGGCCGTCACCCACAACGTCGGCGCCACCGGCGGCACCTGCGTGGTGCACGTTTACGAGAGGAGATAGCGGTTCGATGAGTGACAGACCGTTTACCAGCGCATCATTTCAGCAGTTCTTGAACGAGGGCAAGCTCATGGCCTCCCGCTGCGCCAAGTGCGGGGCGCTCTTCCTGCCCCCCCATCCGCTGTGCACCAAGTGCTACGGAGAGGAGATGGAGTGGGTCCCGCTCAAAGGGAAGGGCAAACTGGCCGCCTTCACCTGCGTCTACGTGGCGCCCACCTTCATGGTGGAGCAGGGCTTCGGCCGCCAGAACCCCTACTGCAGCGGCATCGTGGAGCTCGATGAGGGCGTCAAGATTTCGGCGCGCATCCTGGGCGTCGACGCCAAGAACGCCGAGTCCATCAAGGTGGGCGCGCCCATGACCGTGGACTTCATCGAGACCGGCAAGGACGCCGCCAAGAAGAACGCCCTGGCTTTTAAGGCGTAGGTGTTAGGAAGCACGGAGCACGAAGCGAGAAGCGGGAAGCGAGAGACCAAACCACGAAATACACGAAATACACGAGAACACTTCCAAGTGAGTCGCGAGTTCCTTTCCGGACTCCGTGTCTATCTGTGTTAATCCGTGGTTCGCAATGGGGAGTGGGGTGGATTCCCGCTCCGCGCTCCCCGATTCGCGCTTCTGCCACTCATCATTTATGAAAGCCTTCGTCAGCCTCCTGGGCATCATCGGGGAGTACGCCGGGAGCGGCAACCTGGAGCTTGACGTAGAGGAGGGCGCCACCGTCGGCGACCTCCTCGGCGAGATAGGCGACCGCGTGGGCGGCGGGATGCCGCCCGACCTCTGGGACCCGGAGAGGAGAGCCTTCAGCCCGATGGTGAGCGTTTTCCTCGATGGGAAAGACGCCGAGGATAGTGCGCCCTTACGTGAGGGGAGCGAAGTTATCCTGCTCTCGATGATCGCGGGCGGAAGCGGGCGAGTCGATATCTGAACCGCTGATGCACGCGGATTACAGGATTCCGCTGATTCTTCGTCTGCGCCGTCTGAGTAATCAGCGGAATCAGCGTGATCTGCGGTTCTGACACGTTATCCTGTCTATCCTGTTCATCCATGTCAAATACCGGGTGGGGGTAAACCGATGCCGATAATCAGAGTCGAGATGTGGGAGGGGCGCACCCATGCCCAGAAAGCCGAGCTGGCCCGCGCCATCACCGAGGCGGTCGTGACCATCGCCCACACCACCCCGGAGGCCACCTTCGTCGTCTTCGAGGACATCCGCAAAGAGGACTGGGCCCAGGGCGGTGTGCTGGCGTCGGACACCACGAAACCGTAGGGGCACGGTGCACCGTGCCCCTACGGTTCTCTTATCTCCCCGCCCCCAGCCGCTGCGCCAGGCTGAAGGGCAGTCCCCAGCGGATCATCTTTCTCTGGGTCAGCTCGATGTCGTAGGGAACGCGGTAGTGGTGGAGGGCGTTCTGGTCGGCGTCGTAGATGGCGTAGGCGGCGCGCTCGTCGCCGTCGCGGGGCTGGCCGACGCCCCCGGGATTGATGATGAGCCGTTTTTCGGCGAGCTTGAGCGGGGCCTCGAGGGGCAGGTCGTATTCGAGGCAGGAAGGTGGATCGGCGTCGCACTCGAAGACGACGGGGACGTGGGTATGCCCCACCAAACAGTAACTGGTGTCGAAAGACGATAGATTAGCTTCCGCGCCATCGGCAGAAAAGAGGTATTCCCAAATTGGATCGCTGGGGCTGCCGTGGACCAGCGTGAAATCGCCGACGGTCAGCTTGAGGGGCAACTCCTCTAGAAAGGCTTTGGCTTCGGGCGTCAGATGGCGAGCGGTCCAGTGGGCCGCCGCTGCGGCGTAGGGATTGAAGTCTGAGGTATCGAGCTTGCCGATGGCCGCCCAGTCGTGGTTCCCCGCCACGCACGTGCAGGAATAGGTCCGCAGCAGGTTGATGCATTCCACCGGGTCCGGCCCGTAGCCCACGATATCGCCCAGGCACCATATCTCCTCCACGCCCCCCCGCTCCCCGATGTCGCTCAGGACGGCCTCGAAGGCCGCCAGGTTGCTGTGGATGTCAGCCAGAATGCCGTAGCGCATGTGCGAGCCTCCCCCCCCGAGAATATTTAACCACGAAATACACGAAAGACACAAAATAGGTAGCGATCAGCGGTCAGCAATCAGCTACCAGCACTTAGCGGCAGCCTGCTGAAAGCTGACGGCTGAAAGCTGAGAGCTGCGTTGCGGCTCTCAAGCAACTCATGTATAATTCTGCCTATGAAAATCTCTGAGCTGGGCGAGTTTGGCCTTATCGAGAGGGTGGCGAAGGTCATCGCTGCGGCGGGCGTGGGCTCGACGCGCGATGTTATCCTGGGCATCGGCGACGATGCGGCCGCCTGGCGACGCCGCTCAGGCCTGGAACTGGCCACCACGGACACGCTGGTGCAGGGCGTCCATTTCGATATCCCGCCGGCTACCTGGCGCGAGCTTGGTTGGAAGGCCCTGGCCGTCAACATAAGCGATCTCGCCGCCATGGGCGGCGCGCCCGAGTATGCGCTGGTAACTCTAGGGCTTCCGGTCAGTGTCGAAGTGGAGTGGGTGGTGCAGCTCTATGAGGGCATGGCTGAATCGGCCCGCGAGTATGGGTGCGCCATAGTCGGAGGCGACATGGCGCGGGCGCGGGAAATCTTTGTCACCGTCTCCCTGGCGGGCAGCGCTCGGAAGCTCATGACGCGCTCCGCGGCCAAGCCGGGTGACCTTATCGCCGTGACCGGCTGCCTGGGGTCAGCAGCGGCGGGCTTGCGCATGCTTCAGAAAGGACTCAACTTCGACGAGGAGACGACCCGATTCCTCCGCGAGGCGCACTTCAAGCCCGAGCCGCGCGTGCGCGAGGGCCAGCTTCTTGTTGAGAAGGGGGTCAAAGCCGCCATCGACGTGAGCGACGGCCTCGTCGCCGACCTGGGCCACCTGTGCCAGGCCAGCGGCGTGGGCGCCAGGGTTCGGATCGACAAGGTGCCCGTGCACCCATTGGTGGAGTCGACCTTCGGCCCCGACAGGTCGAGGAAGATGGCTTTGACGGGCGGTGAAGACTACGTCCTCTTATTCGCTGCTCCTGCCCAGGTGATGGACGCTGTCAAGGAAGCTCTGGCTGGAAAATCGAGGCAGGCCCTGGCCACAATCCCGATGATTGTTCCCTTCGCGCCTCGGGAGCGCGAGCAACTGAGCCATGAGATAGCCGTGGTCCCCGCGAGGAAAGATCCTTGCACTTTACTTCCCGAGACCGGCGAGTACCTTCCGGTGGCTATCATCGGCGAGGTGACTGAGGGAACGGGGGTTACGGTCCTTGACCGGAGCGGCAAGCCTATCGTATGGCGAGGGGGCGGCTGGGACCACTTCTTGGACGGCGGCCGTTGAATCTTCTCGAAGTGATCAGCCGCGGCCCCCACCAGACGCGGGACCTCGGCAGGCGAATAGGTGAGCTGGCTCAAGCCGGTGACGTTATTCTCCTGGTAGGCGCGCTGGGGGTGGGCAAGACCTGCCTGACCCAGGGTATCGCCGAAGGACTGGGCGTCACGGAATACACCGCCAGCCCATCCTTCGTCCTGGTCCGCGAATACCAGGGGCGCTTTCCTCTCTTCCATGTCGACCTCTATCGCCTCACCAACTTGACGGAGATCGCTGACCTCGGCCTCGACGACTATTTCCAGGGCAAAGGCATGACCGTCGTGGAGTGGGCGGACCGGGCCATGGACCTGCTACCTGCGGAACACCTCCTGATAGACATGAGCTACATCTCGCCGGCGCGGCGCAGGCTGAGCTTTGAGCCCCGGGGGGAACGCTACGAGCAGGTAGTTTGCGAGTTGCGGCGGGAGTTGGTCGGAGGTTAAGGCCTTGACGAAAGCGGTTCCGTCTCTGTCGATGGGACACTCTGGGTGGGGGTTAGAACGAAGCCCCCTCACCTTAGTCCTCTCCCACGGAGGGGAGAGGAAAGATACGGTTTCCACGCAGGTAGTAGTGTGCTTCTAGCGATTGACACCTCCACAGAGACCATGAGTGTGGCCCTCTTCGATGACGCCGACGCAACTCGACCGCTTCGCGCTTCCCGCTTCGCGCTTCCCGCTTCCGCCCATGTGCTCTCGGAGCTGACCTGGCATTCGGAGCAAAACCACACGCGGGAGCTGCTCCCCGCCACGGACTTTCTGCTGCGCCAGGCGAAGCTAACGTCGAAGGACTTGCGGGCGATTGCCGTGGCGAAGGGGCCGGGCAGCTACAGCGGCCTCAGAGTGGGGATGAGCGCAGCCAAGGGCCTGGCGCTGAGCCTGAGTATCCCGCTAATCGGGGTGAGCACGCTGGAGGTGGAGGCTTTCCCGAAGGCGGGGATGGGCTTGCCCGTTTGCCCCATCTTCGAAGCGGGACGAGGGGAGTTAGCGGCGGCCATCTTCCAGTCGGTGGCGGGCGAATGGAGGCGGCTCAAGGAGGAGCACATCACCGAGACCGAAGCGCTGTGCCGGGAGGTTAGCGAGCCGACGGTCCTCTGCGGCCACATGGCTGAGGCGACCATACGGCAGCTCAGGGACTGCCTGGGGGATCGGGCTGTTTTTATTGAAGGGGCAGCCCTGTTGCGGCGGGCCGGCTACCTCGCCGAGCTGGGATGGCAACGGCTGAAGGCAGGTCTAACGGATGATGTCGCCACCCTGCAGCCGCTCTACCTCCGGCGCCCTGCCATAACGAAGCCCCGGTACCGCGCTCAATAACCAATAACCAAGATGCAAGCTCCGAGCAATGACCAATCACCAAGAAACAAACACCAAACAATGACCAACTACCAAGAGACAAGCACCAAGCGGCTCAATAACTCGCAGTTTGCTTGGGTTTGTACCTTGAGATTTGGCTCTTGTTTGGTTATTGTATCTTGTATCTTCGGTCTAACACTGCTCCGGCCGCCAACGCGGGTCCAGGACCTGGGCCGTGCATGGGTGGCCCCCCCGTTCCAGCAAACTCCGTAAGGACTTTTGATGGTCTTTGCTGAGATGCAGGGCGCCGACGATAATGATCGCCCAGCCGTCCTGGCGCGTGCGGGCAAGTATGAGTTGAAGCCAGGCGCGGTCGCGCTCGAAACGATAGGCGGAAGGGTCCTTGTGCCATTGTTCTGCCCGCCTCCAGCAGGCTTCGCTGAACAGTTCCAGAGACGTGACCTTGCCCCTATCTTTCTCGGACAGACCCAGGAAGTCCTCGTAGGTGTTGAGATAGTCCCTCGCCGGGTCATCGGCGACGGCCTCTTCGGATGCATCGAGCTGTCGTCCTTCGTCCAGCCAGAGGGTTTTCGTGTCGGGGAACACCTCCAGGTGGGCATCAGCTTCGAAGGCGAGCGCCCTCTCCAGCACCGGAAGAGACGCCGCCGGAAGGCTGGGGAATGTCTTCGCCGCCAGCTCGCGAAAAAGGCGCCTTTGAGCCTTCACTGCCTGGAAGACTTCCTGTCCCCATTCCACGGCAACGAAGGCCGGACCTACTGCGGGAATGGGCGGGTTGTTTCTCAGGCGGTTAAGCCATTCCACCAATCTGCCCCGGCAAAGCGGGTCGTAGTGGCAGACACCAGCAAAGCAGAAGAACATCTTAGCTTCCTGTCCCGACTCCGTCCCGACCGAAGTCGGGATGCGTCGGGACTTCTCGCTTGCCGCTTCCGCCCCGTCACAACCACCCAGGATTCTTCACCACGAAATACACGAAAAAGAATCCTGTTCGTGTGGTTCGTCCATTTCGCGGTTCCTCCATGTCTATCCGTATCCATCCGTGGTTCTTAAGGTGGGGTGGGGAGGATTCCTGCTTCTCGATTCCCGCTTCTCGCCTTACGCCTTAGCTTCGACCTCCGCCTGGATCCTCGCCGCTATCTGGGCGACGGGCTGAGGGCCCAAATCCTCGCCGCTTCTCAATCTGACCGCGGCGGCAGAGTTCGCGATCTCTTTATCCCCCACGACGAGCATGTAGGGTATCTTCTGCAGTTGGGCCTCTCTGATTTTGAGGTTCATCCTCTCGGAGCGGCTGTCCACTTCGCCGCGGATCCCGGTTGCTCTCAGCTCGGACCGCACCTGTTTGGCATAGTCGACGTGCCGATCAGCGATAGGAATGATCATGGCCTGCACGGGCGATAGCCAGACCGGGAACGCGCCTGCATAGTGCTCGATGAGGCAGCCCATGAAGCGCTCCATGCTGCCCAGGACCGTTCGGTGCACCATGACCACGCGGTGTTCCTGTCCGTCTTCTCCCACATAAGTGACGTCGAAAGCCTGCGGCAGGTTGAAGTCGACCTGCGTTGTCGGCCCTTGCCATGTCCGCCCCAGGGCGTCTTTGAGCTTGATGTCTATCTTCGGCCCGTAGAAGACGCCCTCGCCGGGATCGATCTCGTAAGGAAGGTGAAGGCGCTCCAGGGCGTTCACAAGGGTATTGGTGGCGGTCTCCCAGGCGTCCAGCGTGCCGGCGTATTTCTCCGGCCGCGTGGAGAGCATGATCTCGTACTCGGTGAACCCGAAGGTCTTGAGCATGAAAAGGGCGAACTCCTCCACGTTGGCTACTTCGTCTTCGAGCTGGTCCGGCCGGCAGAAGATGTGGGCATCGTCCTGGGTGAACCCGCGCACGCGGGTAAGGCCATGGAGGACGCCGGAGCGCTCGTAGCGGTAGACGGTGCCCAGCTCGGCCCAACGCAGCGGCAGGTCGCGGTAGGAGCGGAGCTTCGTCTTATAGATAAGGATATGCCCCGGGCAGTTCATGGGCTTGACGATGTAGTCCTGCCCGTCGATGTCCATGGGCGAGTACATGTTCTCGCGGTAGAAGTTCCAGTGGCCGCTGGTCTTCCACAGGTCGACCTTGGCGATGTGGGGGATGTAGACCACATCGTAGCCGCGCTTGAAGTGCTCGTCCTTCCAGAAATCCTCGATAGTCTTGCGGATGAAGGCGCCCTTGGGGTGCCAGTAGATGAGGCCGGCGCCGCCCTCCTCGTGGATGGAGAAGAGGTCGAGTTCCTTGCCCAGCCGCCGGTGGTCTCGCCGGGCGGCCTCCTCGAGGCGATGAAGGTGCTCCTCCAATTCCTGCTTGGTTTCGAAGGCGACGCCGTAGATGCGCTGAAGCATGGGGCGATGCTCATCGCCGCGCCAGTAGGCCCCGGCCACGCTCATCAGCTTGAAAGCGCCGATTTCCCCCGTGGAGGAAACATGGGGGCCACGGCAGAGGTCGGTGAAGCCGCCCTGGCGGTAAATGCTCACCTTCTCATCGGGCAGCTCATCGATCAGCTCCAGCTTGTAGGGCTGGGAGGCGAAAAGCTGGCGCGCGGACTCCTTGGCCGCCTCATCATGACGGAAAGGCAAGCGAGCGGCAACGATCTCGGACATCTTCTTCTCGATGGCCGCCAGGTCTTCAGGCGTGAGCGCTCGGGGCAGGTCAAAGTCGTAGTAGAAGCCATCCTCGATGGCCGGCCCGATGGCAAACTTGGCATCGGGGAACATGGACTGCACCGCTTCGGCCATCACATGAGACGCCGAGTGGCGCATCCTCTCCAGCTTCTCTTCTTTGGTAAGTGTTTCGGTTTGCGAAGTCATCCTGGTCTCCTTCTTGCGACTGAAAAACAAAAACCTCCCGCCCAGTTGGGGCGAGAGGTCACGCTGTTCCACCCAATTTCGAGTCCCGACCCCATGAGCTTAACTCAGGGGCGGGGCTCCTCGAATGGCCGATAACGGGCGCCTCCGTGGCCCCTTACTCTCCCGACCAAGTCGGGATTTCCGGGCCAGGCTCCTGGGGGGTTTTCGCTGAGGTTAAGCGGGAGCGCTCTCAGCCGTGGCGCCGCCCTCTCTGTTGCGTCGTCCTCAGCTACTCGTCCCAGTCAAAGCCGATCAGTTATTTTAGCGCCCGTGCGTGCCTGGTGAGTGCCGGGTCGCGCGGGCATCAACGTATCTGCGGTATTCCCTGAATCAAAGCCTGAGCCAGCAGCTTGGCGCGCTCGGCTTCCGAGATTCCAATAGAAGCGGCAAGATCATAATCTGCTCGGACGCGCAGCCTACGGAGACTATCAAGT
This sequence comes from Chloroflexota bacterium, assembly GCA_016190665.1. Lineage (GTDB taxonomy): Bacteria > Chloroflexota > Dehalococcoidia > JACPQD01 > JACPQD01 > JACPQD01. The sequence continues at coordinate 91,906 of JACPQD010000029.1, read as the reverse complement.
TGGTCCCGAAGTGGGAGGCTGCCTGGCAACGTGGCTAACGTATCAACGACTCCCTGGTGGTCTCGACCACTTCTCCGGGGAACATACCGCTCCAGCAATTCGAGCCTCACGTGCGGCCAGAAAGGAGGCATAGTAGGAGCGACTCACGGAGGTCCGAAGCTCAGCCTCGCTTGCGCTCGGCATACAAAGGCGCTCTGCCAGCCGCAAGAAATCCGCCGGATCGAATAGGCGCGCTTTAGACCCAGTCAACGTCGATGGACACTCGCCTGTCAAGCAAGCGAGCGTCCCGTGCAGCGAGGCGACCCCTCAACTCACCTCTTATTCTGTTCGATAACTGATCCCAAGCCTTCATGGCCTGCGCAGACGGCAATTCCGTTCTCACGGTGAACACGAGTTCCGCCGGCCCCTCGCCCTCAGGATCCACAAAAGCTGTAAGCTCCACAGATTTGACCGGCAGCCCCTTCTTCCTATCGTCAAATATGACTCGGAGAATCTTGGGCACAAGCCTGCCAACAGCCGATTTAACCAGGGGCTCAGCGCCGGGATCGACATGGACTGGGGTGGAATCAGTTGTTTCCGCGACCCGCATTTCTCCCCGCTTGCTCGGCGACCGAATGGTGGGCGGTGCTGGGCTCGAACCAGTGACCTCCGCGATGTCAACGCGACGCTCTAACCAACTGAGCTAACCGCCCCTGAACCTCAATTGTAGCGGAAGCGCCTCTGCGCCGTCAAGCTCAAGGCTCCGCTATCTGGCTGCCCCCAGCGCCGCCCTGACGACCCTTTCCAGAGTCTCGTAGCTCCCCGGGACCCCGGGCAGGCGCTGGCCGTTCAATACGAAGGTGGGCGTGCCAGGGATCCCCTGCTTGCGGGCCTCCGCGAGATCAGCCTGGATGCGGGCCAGATTGGTGTGCCCTTCCATTGAAGCAGAGAAGGCGGCCACATTCAGGCCCAGCTCTCTGGCCAGCCGCACATAAAGGGCGGGCCCCAACTCCTTCTGATTGGCGTATAGTGCGTTTACCATGGGCCAGAACTTGCCCTGCTCTCCGGCGGCCTCGGCCGCCTCCGCGGCCGGACCGGCCTGGGGATGGTTAGGTAACGGAAAATGGCGGTAGACAACCTTGACCTGGCTTCCGAGTTCATCCGCGAGCCGATCCACGATCGGATGCACCGAGGCGCAGGCCGGTCACTGCAAGTCTGTCCATTCTTCGAGGACTACCCTGGCGTTCCGGTTGCCCTTGTAGTAATGGCCGCTAGCATCGCGCTGGCCTACCAAGGCGAGTGGGGGGGTTGGCGGCGGCGCCGTGGGCGGCCTGATGGGCGTGGCGGTGTTAGCTGGGCGCTCCACTTGCCCCGGCGCGCATCCCGCCAGGAGCGCCAGCGCCAGGAGGGCGCCTATCATTGCGGGGCATTTTTCATTCACAAACGACATTCCTGATAAAATCCCTCTCAATCTTTGCGAAAGGGAGAGGCTTGGTTTCCGCTTTGCCCAGCTATGCCGCAGTGGCGCCCTTCGGACTCGTCCTGCGCTTCAGCAATCCCGTCGGTATCGCCGATTCACACGGCACTTTTGTCTGGCAAAAGCCGCAGCCAGCTATCCTGACTCCGTAGCGCTCCAGCAGTGGAGACAGCTCGGTGTGCATGTAGTCAAAGCACTTTTTCTTATCGTGGCCCTTCTCGGTGATGGCGCCGCCAGGGCAGCGGTCGATGCACTTTCCGCAGGATCCGTTGACGAGGAAGGCGCAGTTGGCTGTATGGGATGTGTAAGGGCGCGTCGACGCGGGCAGGTCCAGGTCGGTGACGACGCTGCCACAGCGCATGGCGATACCTTTGGGTGTGATGAAGCCGTCGCTCAGGCTGAACGTCCCCAGGCCCGCGGCATAAGCAGCATGCCGCTCCGACCAGTTGGACGTATGGTCATTGCTGAGGGTTAGTCGCTTGAAGAAAGGGGAGATGAAAGGCGCCACAGCCATATGGCCCCTGGCTTGAAGAAAATCAACCACCTGAGCGCGGAGATGCTCGTTGAATTGTTCTCCGTAGAAGCGGCTGTGCGACCACCGGATAGTGGGGTACTTGCTTTCCCGTCTCATGCTGGCTTTGGTGCACAGGCTGATGGGCAGGATCCAGGAAACGATGCTGAGCTTTTCCGGGTTCTTCCCCGTGGCCTTCTCCATAACTTCGCGGGGCGTCATATGGAAGTCACCGATTATGGTCTTGTATTGGGAGAAGAGGGGGTCGTCCCCGGAGGCGAAACCCACCAGCGGCTCGTCGAAGATCGGCGAATGGTCTACGAGGTGTAACTGGTTTTTCTCACTCTCCTTGACCAGGCTCTTGACGAATTCACTGACTATCTCAGCAGTAACGGTCTTGGTTGCCATGGTTTCCTCCTTGCGGGCGCTAAGGGTGAAAGCTTTATCCCAAGCCCCGATTTCATGGGGGCTGTCAGTTTCGCACGCTTCGCTCGATCGCAGCCTGGCGCAGGCCATCCATGAGGGAGCCCCGTTGCTCTTCCAGGAGAGATAGCTGGTCCTGACTGGTGAGGTCGTCGCACAGGGGCGTGATGGAGGCCCGTCCGTTCCTCATGGCCCAGATATCCGTGCCCGGGACAACGTCCCAGGTCGGCTTGCCCCTCACTATCCAATAGTACTTCCGCTTCCCGTCGTGGCCCTCGTCGATGATATCGACATAGCTGCGGCGGCCAAGCCTGGTCACCTCCAGCCCCTCTATCTCCTCCAGAGGCTTGTTGGGCACGTTAACGTTCAACAGGACCTGCCTGGGCAGCAGGTCGGTCCGTATCATATCGCCGAGCAGAAGCCCCAGCCGGGCGGCGACGGTGAAGTCGCTGACCTCAAGGCTGCCCACGGATAGAGCGATGGACGGGAGTCCGTGAAAATACCCCTGGAGCGCCGCGCCGACGGTGCCGGAGATGAGGGCGTCGTTGCCGAGGTTGGCGCCCTCATTGATGCCGGAGTAGACCATGTCCACGTGGCCGGCCAGGGTTCTGAGAGCGAGGATGATGCTGTCGGAGGGGGTGCCCTCCACGGCGTAAGTCTCGATGCCGGGAATCTGGGGCGACACAGCGGAGGCCCTGACCGGGTGATGCAAGGTGACCGAAGTGCCGACGCCGCTTTGCTCCCGGTCTGGCGCCACGACTACGATCTCGCCAAGGGGAGCCAGCGCCTCGACTAAGGTCCACATCCCCGGAGCGTAGACCCCGTCATCGTTGGTAACAAGTATGCGCAAAGGGCTTTCCTTCTGGGTGATAGTCGACTTGCCATAGTTTACCTGAGAACTGGGTGGTTCCGCAAGCGGAAGGATGTTGGCAGGCAGGGTCACGACAGGGGAGGGCCACGGTCCCTCGTGGCCGCGCCGGACGCGACGGAGCGCGTCCTCCCGTCACGGATGGGCCGCGGATTGGCCGCCCAGGAGCGTGTTATCGATGAGCCGCGTCCTTCCTATCCGGACCGCCATTGACACCAGAGCTGTGCTGTTGATGTGGGCCAGCTCTTCCAGGGAATCCGGATCCGCGACGCTGACATAGTCAATGCTTGCCAGAGGCTCTTTCTGAATCAGCTCAATAATCTGTCGCCGAAGGCGCTCGGCGTCCCGCTCTCCGGAGCGCCAGAGCTCCCGCGCCAGGGTGAGCGCTCTGTAGAGGACTGTCGCCGCTTGACGCTCCTGAGGACTGAGGTGAGTGTTGCGACTGCTCATGGCCAGGCCATCGGGCTCGCGCACCGTGGGCACGGCTAGGACTTGTACGTTCATGTCGAGGTCGGCCGCCATGCGCTTGATGACCAGAAGCTGCTGAGCGTCCTTTTGCCCGAAGTAGGCGCGATGGGGCTCAACGGTATTGAAGAGCTTGGCCACGACGGTAGCCACGCCGCGAAAATGGCCGGGTCGTGAGGCGCCCTCAAGGCGGTCCGTGAGTCCTTCCACGTTGATGTAAGTAGCGTAGCCGGCGGGGTACATCTCCTCTGGGGAAGGCATGAAAACCGCGTCGATCCCTTCCCCTTCCAGCATAGCCAGGTCGCGCTGGGGGTTGCGGGGATAGGAGGCCAGGTCCTCGTGCGGGCCGAACTGGGTGGGGTTGACGAAGATGGTCGCGACCACGTGATCGTTCTCCTGGCGCGCCCGACTTAGTAGGGTGAGGTGGCCCTCGTGGAGGTAGCCCATAGTGGGCACGCAGCCCACGCGCCCGGCCATCTGGCGGCGCGCCTTCTTCATCGAGGAGACGGTTTCACAGACGATCATCTGGCCAGCTCTCTCAGCACGCTCTCGTCTATGGCGTAGCCGTTCTTCTCCGCCGGGAAAGTCCCGTCCCGGACTTCAGCGACATAGGTGGCGACCGCTTGCTTGATGGTATCGCCCAGCCTGGCGTACTGCTTGGCGTGGCGCGGGATGAAGTCGGCGAAGAGGCCCAGCATGTCGTGGACCACCTGTACCTGGCCGTCACAGTGCATCCCCGCGCCGATGCCGATGGTGGGGATGGTCAGCTTCTCAGTGATGAGCTTCGACAAGGGGATGGGCACGCTCTCCAGGACTACGGAGAAGGCGCCCGCCTCCTCCAGCGCCTTGGCATCCTTCAGGAGACGGGCAGCCGCCTCCGGCGACCTACCCTGGACCTTGTAGCCGCTGAGGACATTGATGGATTGTGGCGTGAGACCGATGTGGCCCATGACCGGAATGCCGCATTCCACCACTCTGCGCACGGTGTCGGCTACGTTGACGCCGCCCTCCAGCTTCACCGCCTGGCAGCCTCCCTCTTGAATGAAGCGGGCCGCATTTCTCAGGGCGTCCTCCACGGAAACGGTGTAAGTCATGAAGGGCAGATCGCCCACTATCAGGGCGTTCCTGGCCCCGCGCACCACCGCCTTGATATGGTGGACCATCTCATCCATGGTGACGGGGATGGTGGACTCGTAGCCGAGCATCACCATGCCCAGGCTGTCCCCGACGAGTATCAGCGGCACGCCCGCCTCGTCCACCAGCTTGGCCGTGGAGTAGTCGTAGGCCGTGAGCATGGTGATCTTCTGGCCCTTCTGCTTCATGTCGCGTATCTGGCCGACGGTGATTCGCATGGCGTTGCCTCCTTCGCAAGCCAAAACCGTAGGGGCACGGTGCACCGTGCCCCTACGGGGCCGTGAACTCCTGCCTGGGGTCCAGGAGCCGGACGATTTTCAGCTCCTCGATCGTGGGTCGGGCGCTTTCCACAACATTGTCCGATACCTTCAGCTCCCAGCCGCACTTCTCTTTGACGGCCCTGATGGCGTCCTCCCTGGCTGAGATCTGTGGCGTGGGGAAGTACCGGGTCAGGACGAACTCATCGCCCGCTTTTTCGAAGACGCCCATGTCCGAGACCAGCGCGCCGATTCGGTTGCCGGGGCAAGTAACATAGGACACCTCATCCACGAATCGTCTCGGGGACTGGGCGACTACGGCCACCACCTCCTGCGCCGTACTGGCGAGGTCGTTGCCGCCGCCGCTGCCAGCGAGGAAGTACTCGCCTATCCGAGTGGAGTTGATGTTGCCCCATTTGTCGATTTGGCCTGCGCCCACAGCCCCAAGGCACTTATTGAAATCGGAGCCGACGTAGACGCTGTAGGACTCGAAGGTGTCCAGGAGTATCTTGGAGGTGGTGATATGGTGGAAGGCGTCCACGGCGGGGTTGGCGGGCCTGGGGGCGAACCCGTAGAAGCCGAAGCCCACCACGAGCTCGGCGTCGTAGCCCTCCTTGCGCAAGAGGTAGTAGGCCACCCAGGATGCCAGGGCGGAGACGCCGATGCCGGAGAGTATGGTACGCAGGCCGCTCCTCTTGACTCGTCTGGCCATTTCCCGAGCTGCGGCCACCACCATGAATTCGGTGGTGTTGCACTCATCTGTAGCGTTCATGGAGTCGGTGAGGCCCGCGAGGTCACGCTCCCAGGAATCGGGCGTGGTTTTGCCGCGCAGCTCGGCCAGTCTCCCGCCGCCTAACTTGCGCAAGTAGTCGTCGTGGTCCCCGCAGTCCAGCACCCACTCCTTGAGCCAGGCATCGTAGGTCTCGACCATCTTCGCCGCACTGTTCTGCACGGCCAGAAAACCGTGGTCCTCGGCGTAGCCCGCCAGTTGCTTTGCCGGGCCAACGGGAAGGCTGGCCGGGTGGGCGCCGAAGGCCGCCACCGAGACCGAGTTCACCATGTAGCTTGGTATCCTGACCATCGGCGAGTTCTCGCGGATGAAGTCTGTCGATACTATCTGCTCTACCGTAGCGATGACGCCGCCCCGGCTCGCCTTGGCGCCCCAGATGGTCTCCGCCTCGGCGCGGGGGAGGAAGAGATTGCCGTTGGGGTCGGCGGCCAGGGCATGGATGATGGAGATATCCGGGTTGATGGCCTTGACCAGGCCTATCTTCTTGCTGCTGCCGAAGGGGTCGTCGATAACTTTGAAGGAGTCTTTGTTGTCTTCGGCCATGGTGCTTCCGATGATGGACCTGGTGGGGAAGAACCCTATGCCCATCGCTCCCGCCATGAGCATCAGCACGTGGGTCAGGAGCGACCAGTTCTCGAAGAGGACGCTTTTGTCCTTGAAAGCCCGCTGTATTATGGGGTTGGGGCCGGGGCTCGTATTATGCACGCCGCAGTTAGAGGCGACGAGCTTACTCACCATGCCGCAGTGGATCAGGCTCGGAACATGGTCCCAGGGGCAGCTCATGGCCAGGGTGAAAGCTGGTTTCTGGCCGTAGAACTGGCGCACGAGCTCGCAAACCGCTGCGCCTACTCCTCTGCCAATGTGGAGCGTCATACCGGGCTTCACGTAATCCCGGATGGCCTGGCTTAGCGGAATGACCTTGTTTATCCCGTCATACTCCGGCAGCCGGAAGACCCTCTCCAGAACGTCGTCGAACCTGTTGTTCAACTGCCACTCTCTTCGGGTGTATCACACCGTCGCGGGGAATCGGCCTTCGACTCCACTCTCTGGTTCGGGCGGCGGCGCAAATGCCTTGATGTCGACTATGCGGTTGCTGGCGTCGACGTAGACCAGCCTTGGTTGTGTTCTTCGAGCTGCTTGCTCATCGAGCTCGTGGTAGGAGAGAATGATGACGGTGTCGCCGCAATGGACGAGCCTGGCGGCGGCCCCGTTGATGCCTATCTCGCGGGAGCCAGGCTCGCCTTCGATAGTGTACGTTGTGAGGCGGACGCCGTTGTTCACATCCAGCACGTGCACCATCTCATAAGGCAGCAGGTCGGCGGCCTCCATAAGCTCCTTATCGATGGTGATGCTGCCCTCGTAGTTGATGTCGGCCTGGGTCACGGTGGCCCGGTGGATCTTGCTCTTGAGCATCGTTCTCATTCTTGATCCTGTTCTTACGCAGCGGCTTTCTTCGTTCTCGCGGCTGGCTTCAGCAAGGCAATCATCTCCTCCGCCTTCTCCTTGTCGATCCGACCCTTGGCCAGGGAGATGGGGACTGTCTGCGAACCAAGCTGTTGGTAGATGTCCAGCAACTCCGGCGCCCGGGCTTCGAGGGCCTCAAGGTGCATCCTTATAGTCCCCAGGTCGCCGCGGGCGATAGGGCCCGTCAGACAGTTGGGGATGCCCACGTTTTCGATGTTGTTCAGCGTCCCTTTCAGGAGAGGCAGCAAGGCTTTGGTTGCCTCCACAGTGTCCGCGCCGAAGTTCTTCCATAGGTCGGTGGCCAGCTTCACCAGGGTGACGAAATAGTTGCAGGCCATCACGGCGGCGGCGTGATAGAGGACCTTGTCGCCGGCCCCCAGGCGTACCCAGTCGCCACCCAGCGCTTCAGCCATGGCCTGCAGTGTGTCGAGCAGGGGTGGCTCGGCCTCCAGGGCGAAAGTGGAGCCTGGCAGGTTCTGGATGGCGTGGTCGATGCTGGCGAAGCTTTGGAGGGGATGGAAGCCACCTACCCGGGCGCCGGCGGTCCGAGCTGGCTCCAGGACGTCCAGGGAATCAACGCCGCTGCAATGGAGCACGCTTTGCCCGAAATGCCAGCCTACCTGGGAGGCCACCACCGGGATGGAGTCGTCTGGCGTGGTGATGAAGACGATGTCGGTGGCATCCGCCACGTCCTGAGGTGTATCCAGCGCCTGGCAGCCGACCCGATCAGCCAGCTTCTTGGCTGAGGCTCGAGTGCGGCTCGCCACCGCCACGACTTGGTGGCCCTTTTCCTTCAGGCGCACGGCCAGGGCCGTGCCGACGGTCCCGGCTCCGATGAATCCTATCTTGTCCATGACTTCCTCCTTGACCGTAGGGGCACAGCGTGCTATGCCTTCGGGCACAGCACGCTGTGCCCCTACATTTCTTTCCATTCTCGCGCGGAAGGTATGTCGCAAAGTCCTTTCGCTTCCGTTATCGCCCGGACGATGGCGTGAGCCAGCACCTGTGCGGCGACGGCGCCCAGCGCCGATACATCGAAAGTCCTGCCGCCGGGCTTGCCCGTCGATAAGGCGAAAACGACGTCTCCGTCGACCATGGTGTGCGCCGGACGGAGGACCCGCGCCAGCCCGTCCTGCGCCATCTGGGCCAGCTTGTTGGTCTGCTCCTTGTTTAAGGCGGCGTCTGTCGCCACTATGGCCAGGGTTGTGTTGGTGAGGGAGGGGCGACTCCATTCCCCACGGCACATTATGTCGACGCTGCTCGCAAAACCGCGACCGGCCTCAGGACGAGGGCCGGCGAGAATCTCGCCATTTTCCGGACTCACCACGTCCCCGAAGGCGTTGACAACGGCCAGCGCGCCTACTGTCACGCTGTTGCCGACCTGCTGGCTGGCTGTGCCCAGCCCGCCCTTAGTGGCTCGCTCCGCGCCCAGGGCTTTGCCCACAGTGGCGCCTGTTCCTGCTCCGACGCTGCCTTCCTTGAAAACCACGGAAGCGTCCAGACACGCCTGGTGAGCCTCCTCGGCGCCAGGGCGGACCCTCGCATCGCCGATGGCGAGATCATAAATAATGGCGGCGGGCACGATGGGCACTCGCGCTGCGCGCGTCGGAAAACCCGTGGCTCGCCCTTCGAGGAAGCGCATGACGCCGCCCGCGGCGTCCAACCCGTAGGCGCTCCCGCCGCTGAGAAGAATGGCGTGCACCTCCTGGATTAAGCTTACCGGCCTGAGCAGCTCTATCTCACGCGTGCCCGTCGCTGAGCCGCGCACATCTACGCCGCCGACTGCGCCGCCCTCGCATAGAATCACGGTGCAGCCGGTGGCGGCTGCCTCGTCGGTATAGTGTCCTACCCTGATGCCGGCTACGTCAGTGATGGCGTTGTGCATTTGGCTGCAGAAGCAAGAATGCCCCCTCGACAAAGCCGAGAAGGCACACAGCTAGGTCTATCCAGAATGCCGTCTCGGTCGTCAGCGATCCAAGCGAGCGTATATTGTGGGCACAGTCCAGAATTTGGTTCGCTCCCCGATGGGGTTAGCGACCGGATTGTAGGATAACATATTTGGCAACTTGATGCAACAACTTTTGTCTCATTACGCCCGCTTGCGGTGTTGCGCCCAGGCGGTAATTATGATATACTTTTTTCAGTAGAGCGCTCGTTTGAAAGTGGGTGAAGCCCCACTTTTTTGTTGTTTTTTGTCGCGAGAAAGGTCAAGAAGGAACGGGAGGCCTCTCCGGAGATGAAGAACGAGTTCCTTATCGCCATTACCCAGCTCTCCGCTGAAAAGAACCTTCCTAAGGAGGTGGTTCTCGAGGCGGTCGAGGCCGCGCTGCTGTCTGCCTACAAGAAGGACAGTCCGGCCGCGGCCGGCCAGAACGTATCCGTAAGGATATCTCCCGCCACCGGCGAGCCGAAGTTTGTTATCAAGAAGACGGTGGCCGAGACTGTGGCAGACCCGCAAAAGGAGATATCGCTCAAAGATGCTCGAAAGCTGCAAAAGGATGTCGCTTTCGGTGAGACCGTGGACATTGAAATTACGCCTCCCAACGCTGGGCGCATCGCCGCGCAGACAGCCAAACAAGTTGTCATGCAGCGGCTTCGCGAGGCCGAGCGCGAGGTCGTGTTCGAGGAGTTCGCTGACAAAGAGGGGGACATAGTAAGCGGCATCGTGCAGCGCATCGATCCGAAACAGATCACTATCGACCTTGGCCGAGCTGAGGCGATGCTCCCCGCCTCCGAGCAGGTGAAGTCTGAACACTATCGCATGGGACAGCGACTCAAACTGTATCTTATGGAGGTCCGGCGGACGAACAAGGGCCCTCAGGTGATCGTCTCTCGGACTCACCGAAACCTGCTGCGCCGCCTTTTTGAACGTGAAGTGCCGGAGATATTCAGCGGCGCGGTGGAGATAAAGAGTATCGCCAGGGAAGCGGGCTATCGCAGCAAGGCCGCCGTCTACTCTCGTCAAGAAGGCGTGGACCCGGTGGGCTGCTGCGTTGGGCTGCGCGGCATCAGGATTCAAAATATCGTCAACGAGCTGGGCGGTGAGAGGATAGACGTGGTCCAGTGGCATCCTGACCCAAAGGCCTACGTAGCCAATGCTCTCAGCCCCGCCCAGGTTGTTAGCGTCGAGATCGACTCGGACGAAAAGACAGCGATCGTGGTGGTGCCCGACCGCCAGCTCTCGCTGGCGATAGGCAAAGAGGGGCAGAATGCCCGCTTGGCCGCGAAGCTGACCGGACTTAGAATCGATATCAAGAGCGCCTCCATTGCAGAGTCTGAAAAAGCCGAGCGGGCAGAGAAAGCCGCGCTCCGCCAGGCGGAGGAAGTCGCTGCCGCAGCGGAACGGGCGGCGGCTGCTGCCGAGGCCGCCGCTCCTGAGGAAGCGGCGCTACTCCCTCAGGCGGAAGAAGCCCCGGTCGTTGAAGCCGCAGCCGGTTTGGAGGGTGCTCCGGAGGCGCCCGAGATGCCTGTGACGGCCCCGGAGGCGCCCCTCGTGCCTGTGGGCGCCATCGAGTTCTCCATCCCTGAGGCGGAGGAGGAACTGGCGGCTAAACCCAAGATTCGCTTTGCTGAGGATCTCGTCATACCTGGGATCGCCGTGGAGGCGAGGCCAGGCGCCAAAGGCAAGAAAGCGAAACACGAGAAGAGGGGCGCAGCCGCTGAAGTTTTGGAACGAGAAGGCCCCGGCAGACCCAAGAAGAAGGGCCGCCGTCCTTCGCTCTACCCCACAGACGAAGACGAGGACGAATTCCTATACCTGAAGAAGCCGGGTAGAAGGGACTAGGTCGGGGCGCGATGGGCGGCGACATGACAAGAGCCGACGCCCCGGGTACAGCCGGCGCCTTGAGGGCGCGGCATGTGCCGCAGAGGACGTGCGTGGCCTGCCGAAAAGTCAGGGCTAAGCGGGACCTCGTACGTCTGGTGCGCGGTGCTGCCGGCGATGTCACAGTTGACCTCAGCGGCCGGAGAGTGGGGCGCGGCGTCTATCTCTGCCGTTCGCGAAGCTGCTGGGAGCTAGCCTTGAAGAAGAATCGTTTGGAAGCTGCTTTTCGGGCGAAGATCGAACCGGGGAGCGCTCGCCGGCTTCTTGAGTATGTCGAGACTCTTCCCCCTGCGCCGGAAGAGCAAGAATCCTAGCCCCTACAAGGTGGGGTGGGGCTCTGTGGTTGCCAGAGGAGGAATAATTTGAGCGCGAGGGTTTTTCACAGGAGGACCTACGGCAGTAGCCGCAGACGCCGTGGCGGGGCAGGCGCTCCGCGCGTGGTGGAGCAGCTTTTTGCCCCTGCCAAGGAGGCCGAAGCCAGGGGCGCGGTGGAGCTGCCTCGCAATATTAGCGTAAAGGAATTGGCCGATCTTCTCAGCGTCAGCGCCATCGAAGTTATCAAGGAGCTGATGAAGAACGGGATTCTGGCCAACATCACTCAAACCGTGGATTACGAGGCGGCAACTCTCGTCGCGAAGGGGCTGGGTTTCGAGGTGACTGAGGCGCCAAAACCCAGCATCGAAGCGCCGAGAGTGACCGTTAAGATCCCCCATCTCGAGGGCGAGGGCGCCAACCTCAGGCCCCGTCCTCCCGTTGTCACCATTATGGGCCACGTCGACCACGGCAAGACAAAGCTGCTCGATGCTATCCGCCAGACCAATGTCGTCGCTACTGAGGCGGGCGGCATAACTCAGCACATTGGCGCCTACCAGGTCGAGATAAAAGGGCAGAAGATCACCTTCCTGGACACCCCTGGACACGAGGCCTTCACAGCCATGCGCGCCCGAGGAGCCCAGGTGACCGATATCGCTGTCCTTGTTGTAGCAGCGGATGACGGCGTCATGCCCCAGACAATAGAGGCCATAGACCATGCGAAAGCTGCCGGCGTACCGATTGTTGTTGCCATAAACAAGGTTGACAAGCCAGACGCCAATCCGGAAAGAGTGAAGCAGCAACTCGCCGACCACAGCCTGGTTATTGAGGAATGGGGTGGAGACGTCATCGCAGTGCCTGTCTCAGCCAAGACTAAGCAAGGAGTGCCCGAGCTTCTGGAGAACCTGTTGGTGGTGGCGGAAGTGGCCGAACTCAAGGCCAACCCCCAGGGGGCGGCCAGAGGCGCCGTCATCGAAGCGCAGATGGACAGCACTCGCGGCCCCATGGCCACTCTGCTGGTCCAAGAGGGCACGCTCAATCTCAGCGACGTTATTGTCGCTGGCGCCGCCTGGGGAAAAGTCAAAGCACTATTCAATGATCGAGGCAAACGTTTGAGAAGGGCCGGGCCTGCCATGCCTGTGGAGGTCCTGGGATTCGGCGGTCTGCCGCTGGCTGGCGACGTGTTCAATGTCGTGGTCGACGAACGTGGGGCGCGGGCCATTGTTGAACAGCGTCAAGGGGCGAGAAGGGCCGAGGCCATGGCCGGAAGGTCCCTCAACCTGGACGTTGTGTCCGCGCAAATACGTGAGGGAAAAGTCAAACAACTAAACCTCGTCATCAAGACAGATGTTCAGGGGAGCATAGAGCCGATAAGGGCGTCTCTGGAGCAGTTGGACGCCGGGACTGTCAAGATCAATGTTATCCATGCGGCGAGCGGGAGCATAACCGAGAGCGACGTGATGCTGGCATTGGCCTCCAACGGCGTCATCATTGGCTTCAACTCGCGGCCAGAGTCCGGAGCTAAGAACCTCGCCGATGCTGAAGGCGTGGATATCCGCTTTTACGATGTCATCTACAACCTGGTGGAGGACATCAAGAAGGCTGCGGCGGGCATGCTGGAACCCACCTATGTGGAGGTGGTCGAGGGTCACGGAGAAGTGAGGGTGGTCTTCAGTATCGCTAAGAAAGGCAAAGTCGGCGGCAGCTACGTGACCGACGGGAAGTTGAGCCGCGGCGCCATGGCGCGCGTTATCAGAGGCGGCCAGGTCGTAAGTCAATCACAGATTGTCAGCCTCCACCACTTCAAAGAGGATGTCAGGGAAATGGCCGCCGGCTTCGAATGCGGCGTTCTTCTGGAGGGCTTCAACGACTTCAAGGAAGGCGACATCATAGAAGCCTATCGCAAGGAGAGGGCCAACGCGCCAAGCTGAGGCGCCCTCTATCGACAAATAAGTACCAATACTGCCGGTCAATACTACAAATAAGTACCAATACTACCAATACTGCCAATATTCCAATCGCTGTTTGCGCCTATTGCAATATTGGCAATATTTGATATTTGTAATATTCGTGAGGACTTCTCATGACCAGACGCACCGAACGACTGAACGAACTTATTCGGTCCGAGATCAGTGATCTCATCCTCAGGGAGATTAAGGACCCCAGGCTCAGTGGTCTCTTGACCATTACTCAGGTAGATATAAGCGTCGACCTCCGGCATGCTAAGGTATTCGTCAGCATCATGGGGACGGAGGAGGAGAAGAAGGAAGCCCTGCGTGGTTTGGAGGCGGCTTCTGGATTCTTCCGCCGACAGCTAAGAGACCGGCTGACACTGCGCCGGATACCGGAGCTGAGCTTTCACCGCGATGATTCCATTGAGCGTGGGGGCCGGGTCCTGGAACTGCTAAGAGAGGTCAGTGCGGATGATACTACGGGGAGGGCGCGCGAATAGACGGCATCATCAATGTCTGTAAACCCTCGGGACCCACATCCTTCCATATGGTCTCCCTTATCCGTCGTTGGAGCGGAGCGCGCCGGGTGGGACACGCCGGTACCCTCGATCCCCAAGCTTCGGGCGTTCTGCTGATCGCTCTCGGCCAGGCCACGCGCGTCCTGGAGTTCCTCTCGGAGGCCCCCAAGGGCTACTGGGCGGTTGTGGAGTTGGGGGTGGCGACTGAGACCTACGACGCCGAGGGCAAGGTTACAGAGAACGGCGATTACTCTGTCATTACCAGGGACGGCTTGGCGTCTGTCCTGAGCAGCTTCCTTGGCCCCATTCAGCAAACACCGCCGATGTTCAGCGCCCTCAAGCGAGGCGGCGTCCCCCTCTATCGTCTTGCCCGTTCTGGAGTGACTGTCGACAGGCCCTCCCGTGAGGTAACCATCCACCGCCTCGACATGCTTGACTGGAGTCCGCCGTTGCTCACTCTGAACATCGAGTGCAGCAAAGGGACCTACATTCGCTCCCTCGCCCACGACATCGGCCAATCTCTGGGCTGCGGCGCGCACCTCAAGACTCTGGCCCGCTGGAGAATTGGGCCTTTCCATATTCAGGACGCTGTCACACTCCCTGAGTTGGAAGCTGGTTTCAAGAACGGTGGCGCGTATGAATTCATTCGTCCGCTGGACACGGCTTTGTTGGATAAGCTAGCGGCCATAGTAGGAGGCGAGAAGGAAACGGCGCTGAGGAATGGCCGCTCCGTCGATTTCGGCGCAGAATCCCTCGACATCTCAGCGAAGGCCGCCGAGCACTGGTGTCGGGGTTACTCTCGGGAGGGGGAGATCGTTGCTCTCCTGCGCTTGCAGCCCGGTACCAGCCTCTGGCATCCCCGGAAGGTCTTTGGCCCCAAACCGTCTACTCCCGCAAGCGCCTGACCAGTCCGGGGCCGAGAAGCCCCGGTCCCCTGGTACGACGTGGACAGACGCTCCATCTTGCCTGGGCGGCCTGCCAGAAAAGTGACTCTAAGGGGATTTGCGAAATATCCACCTCACAAGTATTGACAAAGAGATTGAAATAGT
This sequence comes from Chloroflexota bacterium, assembly GCA_016190665.1. Taxonomy (GTDB): domain Bacteria; phylum Chloroflexota; class Dehalococcoidia; order JACPQD01; family JACPQD01; genus JACPQD01. Next base: position 76,884 of record JACPQD010000029.1, on the reverse strand, counting down.
ATATTCAGATAGAGAAAGGAGGTGATTACATGACGCAGGCTTATTGTTTCAAGTGCCGTAAGAAGGTGGAGATCAAGAACCCCAAGGCAGTCACGCTGAAGAACTCCAAGCCGGCTACGCAGGGAACTTGCCCAACCTGCAGCACCAAGGTGTTCCGAATCGGCAAGAGCTAGAGGACTCATCCATTAGTCGCCCACTGGAGACAACGTGGGGGGCAGCGAGGTCTTGTGCGCTGCCCCTATTCTTTGCTCTCTCGATAGGCTTCAACGTGGAGATCAAGCACCGTGGCGACGAGACTATGGCCGCTTACCCTTGATTTTGAGCTTGGCGAGTAGGAGCCGCGGGCTGGTAAGCAGCGCCTGATCTACTTCAGCCTCGTCCAGGCCCGCACCACGAGCAACGGCCTGAGCGGAACCGTCGCTCAGCAGGTCGCCGGGGGCATGACCATCGGAGTTTACCAGAAGCTTCGTCCCGGCAAGACGCGCCATCCTGACGACGTGACCGTTAGTGAGCGAGTGGCCCTTCCTGGCGCTGATCTCCAGGAAAACGCCGTTGGATGCCGCCAGTTTGGCTTCCTCGGGACTCATCAGACCGGGGTGGGCAAGAATATCCACGTGGGGAGATTGCACGGCCGCGAGGTTGGTGCCCGGCTCGACCGGCTCCACGATGGTTTCCCCGTGGACGATGACGATCTGCGCCCCGCGTTCCTTAGCTTCCCTGGCTGCCTCGCCGAGCGCTTTCGCCGGAACATGCGTTAGCTCCACTCCCGCGATGGCCGTGATGCCCCAGTATTCGGCAGCCAGAGCGCAATCGCGCTTTGCTTCCTCGATTATTCTGCCCAGATAGCCCAGCCCAACGTGGTCCGTCAGCGCGATGGCAGTATAGCCATTGATGGCGGCGCGCCTTATCAGTTCCACTGGCGAGAGCTCGCCATCGCTGAGCAGACTATGGGTATGGAGGTCGTAGACCATGGGCAACACCACCCCACGTTGTCTACATGGATAGGCAGGATTCACAGGATAATGTCGATGATTTTTGATTTTTGATTTCTGAGGGTCATGGACTCAACACTAGCGATTCGAGCCCCAATCCTGTTCATCCTGAATCAAGTTCAGGATTCATCCTCGATATTCATCTCTCCGAGCTTTCAGCAGTGAGCCTTCAGCTTTCAGCTCTCAAAATTCATCATTTCGTTAATCCTGTCTATCCTGGATCTCCATGTTTCTCAAGAAACGGCAACACCACGGCGAGGCACTTCTCGGGGTGGCTATGGTGGACGAATCCGGTGACCCCCTTGAAGACCACCGCTTCCGAGCCCGGAATTAGCTTCTGCATCTCCTGCAAGTATCCGTCGGGATACCCGGCGCGATTCTCCGCCGAGAGCAGAAGGGTGGGTGTCTTTATCCGCCGCAGGTTTTCCGACAAATCGTTCCCCACCAGCGCCTCGAAGGCGGCCACCACCACTCGCTGCGAAGTCCGGCCCATCTGGTCAGCGTACCACTCAATGAAGCCCGGGTCGACCTGGGAGGCGTCCAGGCGGCGCACCATGCTCTCCCTTGCCCAGGGGTACACGCCATCCCTGGCGACACGCCGCCCTGACTCAGCATAGAAGGAGTCGAGAAAGCGGAAAGGGGAGCTGCAGACCGTCAAACTGCGCAACCGCTCCGGATACTCGGAAGCAAACTGCATCGAGATGCTGCCGCCCACCGTCTCCCCGATGAGGTGCACCTTGTCCAGGTCGAGGTAGTCCAGCAGAAGCTTGATGTCTCGGGCGAAGCCGCTCAGAGAGAACTTGTAGCCGGGCGGCGGCACCGACGACTGCCCGAAGCCTCGGGCGTCCAGCCGGACGACCTTGTATTTGCGGGCCAGCACCGGGACCCAGGCATACCACATGCGGCTGTTCTTGGCGTTCCCGTGGTGCAGCACCACCGTCTCCGGCTTCTTCCAGGGATCGGTGAAGTCATCGATATCGTAGTACATGTCCAGGTCATCGTCGATCTTAGCGAAGGGCAAAGCATTCCTCCTCTTTCCAACTCGGGCTGCTTCGCCATGATAAACCTCGGCCGCCGAGCTGTCAAGCCACTGTTGCCAGGGAGCAAGATAGGGGGATCATCGCTCAGCGGGAGGCCAACGGCTGTCCAGGCGTCGAGCTGTCTAAGCTCTCATGGCAAGGAGCGCGACTTTGATCCCTGGCACTCGTTCAAAGTCCTTGTCGATAGTCACGACGGTCAGATCACGCTCCAAAGCAGTGGCAGCAATCAGGGTGTCGATGTCGCCGATCAGCCCAGTACTGGGGCGCATCTGGCGACGGAGGTCGACATAGCGGTCAAGGATGGGATAGGTAAGGAAGTAGGGATAGATCTCACGGAGGAGCCTTCGTAGTTCAGTATGGCGGCGGAGAAAATCAGGGAAACCCTTGATGTATTCGGTGACCTCGCCATAGACCAAGATGCTGGTGGCCACTTCGTGACAGGCTATCCAGGGAGTAGCGAGATCAAGAGCCCTTTCGCGACCATTCAGATAGGCGGCCAGGGGACCACTGTCCAGTAGGTAGCGCCTCATAGAGAGAGCGGTGGCGAAGGTGGGTTTTCGTGACGCAGACGGTCAAGCTCCTTTTCCATCTCGTCCCAACTGAGGTCGTTCCAGGCGCCTGCCAGGCTGAGCGCGTCCTGGGCAGCTCCCGGGGGAATAGCGGCGTCCGCTTCCGCCTCGTCGGCAAAATAGCGGACCACCTCTTGCCCGCGTTCCTCAAGAATAACGCCAATAAGGGGCTGGTCGCTACGGACCAGCAAACTGGGCGTTCGGGCTGGTCGTCGTATTACCATGTTCTCAGCCTCCTGGCAGCGAGACATCTGTTGGCGCTTCGTGCCTGGCGTCGTAGGTCCGCTTCAACATGGCGTCCGTATCGAGATCACTCCAAGCCCCCGCTGCCTTCAGTGCCCTGGCGGTGCCATCTTTAGTTAGTGCCATCGCCTCGGCGTAGTCTTCGGGATTGACGACTACTGCGAGGGCGACGCCTTCTCGTTCAATAAGCCGAGGGGTTCTATCTGCGTGAACCTCTTCCAGAAGATGCAAAAGATCGGTATCAGGCCGCAAATCTATTCGCTTTAACCCTGCTGCCATCACACGTATTCACCTCCCCCTGTCGAAAAGCCAGCAACGCCGCCTCCCCAACGCAACCACATTATATCACAAGAGCGAAATCGCCATTCAGTACGACATTCGGCGGCTCTGCTCCGTCATGGCTGAGATGTGAGATCGTCATGCCGTTTCGAGGGCCAAGGCAACGGCTAGCCAGGCGATAACGAAGCTTGCACACCCACCCTGGCGCCCCGCCACGCTCTGATGATATCCAAGGAGCTCACCACGTCGAACCGGTACTCCATCACCTTCAACGAAGCCTCGTGCAGGTCCGGCTTGCTGGTGGCCACGCAGTCCCGCGGAATGACCACGAAGTAATCGTGGAAAGCCGCCGACCGCGCCGTCGATTCCACGCAGCCTTGCGTGACCACGCCGGTGATGACCACGGTCTTGATGCCGTTGGAGCGCAGGACCAGGTCCAGGTTCGTCCCTTGAAAGCAGTCCGAGCGGTGCTTCTTGACCACGATGTCGCCAGGCTGCGGCTTGACCTCATCGGCGAAGTCGGCGCCCCAGGTCCCCTCCGGCGAGTAATCGGACTCGCCCTCCGGCAAATAAGTGCGCATCTTGAAGCGGAGCCACGCCGGGGAATCGCTGCGATGGTCAGGGAGTGACAGGTTCTGCGTATGAATCACCAGCGCGCCGGCCCGGCGCGCCGCCTCGCTCAGCCTGGCGACGGCGGGGAGAATGGCATGGCTGGCGGATATGTCCAGGCCCACCCGGTCCTGCTGGCCGCCCTTGGAGCAACAATCGTTCTGAAGGTCGATGTTGATCACGGCCGTCGTCCTCGGCTCGATCAACTCCTCCAGCGTCTCCGGAATGAGCTTGCCGTAGATTTCCTTCAAGGGTACCTCTCCTACTGGAGCCCTGCGGCTATCAGTTCCCCCATCTCCTTCGTGCCCACCCTTGTTTTCCCCGGCTCCATTATGTCATAGGTCCGATGCGTCTTGAGCACACTGTCGATAGCCTTCTCCACCGCCCTGGCTTCCTTCTCCAGGCCGAAGGAATGGCGCAGCATCAGCACGACGCACATTACCGTGGCGATAGGATTGACCTCGTTCTTGCCCGCGTGGATGGGCGAGCTGCCGTGGATCGGCTCGTAGAAGGCAAAGCCCCATTGCAGCGGGCCGCCCTTCGACCGCTTCTTGATGTTCTCCGGACGGAGCACCGCGGAGGGCGCCATGCCCACGGAGCCCATGAGCATCGCCGCCTGGTTGTTGAACATCCCGGCCATGCTGCTGATTTCGCAGGCGATCACGTCGAAATAGGCGGGGTTGCGCATCAACTGCATGGCGCAGTTGTCGGGCGCCATCCATTCATAGCTAACGTCGGGATAGCTGGCGGACAGTTCTTTGGCAATCTCCGCCCAGAGCTTGGAGATTTGGAAAGTGGCCGTGGAGGCGACGAAAGTCAGCTTCTTCTTCCGGGTCTGGGCGAGACTGTAGGTGAAATCCAGCGCCCTCTTGATATCCTTTTCGTCGGCGGTGAGACAATCGAGGGCATGCCTGCCGCGCGTATTCTCCCAGCGCAGGCGCCTGCCTTTCGTCTGAGAGCCTTCATAGAAGCCCTGGAAGAAGCGTGCCACCACCAGATCGAAGCCCTTCAACAGCTCCGGCTTCAGCGGCGTGCGGTTGCGCAAGGCCGGGAAGTAACGCGCCGGGCGCAGGTTGATATCCAGTCCCAGCTCGTAGCGCAACTGGCGCATGCCGATATTGGGCACGACTTTGGCGCCGGGAATGTCGTACTTAGGGTCGCCCACCGCGCCGAAGAGGATGGCATCGCAGGTGCGGCACATATCCACCGTCTCCTTGGGGAGCGGGGGCAGTCCCAGGTCCATGGCCGCCCCACCCAGCACGCCATGCTTCAAGGTGAACTGATGCCCGAAACGCCGTCCCACCTCTTCCAGAACGCCCGCCGCCGCCGGCACCACCTCCTTGCCGATGCCGTCACCCGGGATGATGGCCACGCAGAAGTTCATAGTGAAGACTCCTTCTCCTTAGATTACCACGAAAATAGCGGCTCTCACATACCGCGCACTAAAGTACGCGGCATAGCCTCCAGGAAGCGATCCCCTATACCCCGTACTTCAGTGCGGGGTATAGAAACGCGATATTCATGCCTGGTGGTGCCGGTGTCAACTGGCATGATGGATTCCGCTAAAGCGCTATCTGGCCAGCCACACCTGGTCGAGCTTACCCCAGGGATGAATGCCTGGGCCGGGGCTGAAATTCCTGACTTCTTTCCAGGCGCCCAACTGGAACACGTCCCAGAAAACAAGCGATATCGGCACCTTGTCCAGGAGCCTCTTCTCGATGTCCGAAAGAATGGCCTGGCGTGCCTTCACATCAATAGTGCGCGCCTGTTTTTCGATGAGCTCGTCTATCTCCTTGTCGCTGAAGCGGCCCCAGTTATCGCCCGTGGTGGCATAGTAAGTATAGAGAGGTTCGTCCGGGTCGCTGGTGTTGTCGGTGCGCGTCGCGGAGATCAGGTCGAAGCCCTGCCGCCGGGCGCGCTCCCAGAAGGTGGCGTACTCCACAACCTGGACCTCCACATCAATGCCCAGCTTCGCAAGCTGGTCCTTGGCGACCACTACTTGCCGCTCCGCGAATCCTCCGGAGGGGCTCAGCAGCGTCGTCTTGAAACCGTTAGGGAAACCGGCCTCGGCCATGAGCTTCTTGGCCTCGGCGATATCGGGGTCCTTGGGCTGGCGGTAACCGGGGAGCTTGCTCATGTCTTCAGGCTTCGTGCCCCAGGGCGCCACGTATATGGAACCGACGTATCCCCGCCCGTTCACCTTTACCGCCGCCTGGCGATCGAAGGCCAGGTCCACCGCCTTCCTCACCCTCACGTCATCGAAGGGCTTGCGCGTGATGTTATAGACTATGGTCTGGCGCGTCTGGGAGTCGTGGTCATACACCACAACCTTATCGGCCATCTCGCGCTTCACCTGCTCTGCCAGGGCGGGCGCCAGGCCGTAGATGCCGGTAAAGGTTATCTTGACCGTTCCCGTCCGGAAAGATGCGAAGCGGGTGGCGTCATCTTTGATAGTGAAGAACTTAATGCCGTCGAGATGGGGCAATCCTTTGAGGTGGTAGTCGGGATTCTTCGCCAGCTCCAGGCTAACACCTGGGTTGAACTCCTTGAACTTAAAGGGACCCGTGCCCACCAGGTCCCTTCTCATGTCCCCCTTGGCGTCGAGGATATGCTTCGGCTCCACAGCGACCCAGCCTGTGGCTATGTTGGGAAGGAAAGAGGCGCTGGGATACTTCAGGGTGACCTTGATGGTACTCTGGTCAACGATCTCGGCGCGGTCCATGGACTTCAGGAGGCCCTCGCCGCGAGGCGAGACGGTCTTGAACTCCTTCGGGTTGTGCATCCTGTCCAGACTATACTTCACGTCCTCTACGGTCAGCGATTTGCCATCATGCCATTTGACGCCCTTGAAGAGCTTGAAGGTGACTGCCTTGCCATCCGGGGAAGCTTCCCAGCTCTCCGCTAGCTCCGGCATTATCTTCTGGTGTCCTATCGGGTCCAGACGGACCAGGCCCTGGTAGACATTGAAAAGAGACAGAGAGACATCGGCGCCGGATTCCCGCTGGACGTCGAAGCTGGTCACATCGCGAGGGAAGGCCCTGGTTACGATGCCCCCGTCTCGAGGGCCATCGGCCGAGGGCTTGGGAGTCGGCGCCGGAGCGGTTGCTTGAGGCGCCGTTGCAGCCGCCTTTGGCACGGGCGCCTGTGTTGGTGGCGTGGTTGCCTTAGCTACCTGCGTCGGCGCGGCCACGGGTGCACAGCCGACAACCAGCATCCCGACAACCGCCAGACAGGACACCGCGAAAAGGGCTTTACTTCTTAACATGTTGCCTCCCTTCATCGCCTGAAATGGTCGCATGACACCGACGCTCACCGAAAAGAGCTCTGCTTCCTAATATGTTGCCTCCCGACCTCGCTCCGGTGGAGGAGGTGACGGCATGCTACCATCAGCAACCGAAGTTGTCAAGCCAAAAGACGCTAAGACGCGAATGGCAAAGCATAAGGCGGAGACCCATTCTCCGCCGAAAGCAGCACCGGCCCCCGCTTAGTAGATAACCTTCTCCCCCACCAGCCGCCCTATCTCGCTCTCTGATTTGCCCAACAACTCCTTGAAGATGTAATCATTGTGTTGCCCAATGAGGGGCGCCGGACGGCGGATGGCGCCGGGGGTATCGCTCAACTTCCACAGCACGCCAGCGACGATCTCCTTGCCGCTGAAGGGGTGCTCGATCTCCTCGAACCGGGGCCGGAAATGGGGGTCGTGGTACTGCTCTCCCACCTCCATGTGGCTCATGGCGGCGACCCCGGCGCGCTGCAAGAGCTCCGTGGCCTCTTGCGGCGTGTAGTTAATCGTCCACTCGCCGATGAGCTTGTCCAGCGCCTCTATGTTGTGAAGGCGGCTGAAACTGTCAGCGAACCTTTCGTCCATCAGCCATGCCTCGCGGCCGATGGCCTTGCAGAAGCGGCGCCACTCGTCATCCGTGGCGATAGCTATGGACACCCATTTGTCCTCGCCCTTGCAGCGATAATCGTTGTGCGGCGCCATCGCCGGGTGGCGGTTGCCCTGCGTTCCGGCGATGCGCCCGTTCATGGTGTAGTCGATAATCGACTCCGCGATGTTCACCACACCGGTATCCCACTGGCAGGTGTCGATGTACTGGCCCAGCCCCGTCTTGCGCCGGCTGACCAGGGCGGAGAGCACAGCGAAGGTGGCGTAGATGGCCGAGTTGGGGTCGGCGTAGCCCCAGGGACCGAGGGGCCGCTCCCCATAGTAGCCTACGTGGCTGTCATGGCCCGCCAGGGCGGTAGCCGTCGGGCCGTAGGTGACCAAATCCCGGAGCGGCCCGCTTTGGCCGGACCCGGAGAGCGAGACCATCACTATCTGGGGGTTTGTCCGGCGTAACTCGTCGTACCCCAGGCCATACTTCGCCAGGACGCCGGGCGAGAAGTTCTCCACGACCACGTCGCTGACCTTCGCCAGCTCCTTCAGCAGCTCCGCGCCCTTCGGGACGGACATGTCCACGGTGATGCCCAGCTTGCCCCGGTTCAGGCCGCGGAAGGAGGGGTCGCCCTCCGGGTCCCGCGAGCGGTTGCGCGCCGTCATGCGCGAGGAGTCCACCGTCTTCCGGGTCTCGATCTTGATGACCTCGGCGCCCATGTCCGCCAGCAGCATCCCAACCAGCGGCCCCACCAGGACCCAGCCGAAGTCGATGACCCGGTAGCCCTGTAGAGGCAGAACCTTCTTCACTCTCATTGCTTTCACCCGACCTTCACCAACTCAAAGGCGGAACCACGGATGGACGCGGGATCTGGAAGCACGAAGCAAGAAGCGTGAAGCGGGGAGGGGATTCATGCTTCGCGTCCCGACTCTGTCGCCATCCCGATGCGTCGGGACTTCCCGCTCCGCGCTCCTTCGCCCGAAAATCCATGCAGAGTATAATGGATTGCCCCGGGCAGAATCAAGGGGGGCTTGACGGGCAGTACATGAGATATGCTTGACGAAAACGGCGGTTGGGATGTAATATTGGCGCAGTTCTTCATGCCTCGTGGGGCGCCACGGCGCATGAAAATAGACGTGAACAGCCTACCTAGCGCTGTCTTCCTGAGCGGCCCGGGTCGGGGTGGCACTGGAGGCGGGGGCCGCGAAGGATCTCACTGTGTGTGCCAGCGTCGGACTTGCAGCGGGATCCTTCGCGGGAGCGGCGCTCTTGGTGATTTCCCGCGGGGGTTGTGTACCCGCTCAGGAAGGCACGTTGGGGCGCCTCACATGCAAGAACAAACTCTATTTTCATACCAGTTCCCCATGCCGTTGGCCCGGCGCCACCGAGCATGAGAATGACGTCGGATCCCTCGCGGGAGGAAGTCCATTGACCGCGAGCCTGTTTCAACCACCCGCTCGGCATGACAGCGATACGGCGCCGATTAACGCGTAGGGCAGCGGGCTTGTCCCCTGCCGCCGTCGTGGGCCGTTGCCAATCATTTTCATAGTAGGGAAAGCGGGCAGGCGCATCGCCGCCGCTCCTACGTTGGAAGGAAGGGAGGTCTCCGCATGGAAAATCCGCTCTCGGTCTTCGTAAGCTCCGTCATCAAAGGCATGGAGGCTGAAAGGGAGGCCGTGCGAGAGGCCATCCAGTCCATCCCGCTAACACGCGCCTGGCTCTTCGAGTTCAGCTCGGCCTCGTCGCTGCCCCTGACCGAGTCCTACCTCAGCAAGGTGCGCGCCTGCGATATCTTCGTTCTCCTCCTCAAAGACAAAGTCACGGACCCCGTCAGGGCCGAGGTCACCACGGCGAAGGGAGCCAAAAAGCCGATGCTCGTCTTCCTTGGGAAGGGCGCGCCGCCGGAGGTGGCAAAGTATGCGCAGTCCCTCGGGGTCAAGTACGCCGAATTCGGCAGCCCGCAGACTTTGTCCCGCGCTGTGTCCGAGGCGGCAGGCGACGAGCTGATCACGGGCTACCGCCGCCACCAGCTTACCGGGGGTGACTTGGGCCGCATCGCCGACTTCCTGGAGCGTATCAAACAGGGCGACACCCAAACCGTGACGGGGAAAGTGACGGGCAGCGGTACTCTCACTCAAGTAACGGTACAGCAGGGCAACGCGTACGTGTCCTACACCGGCACGCCGCCCGCAGACGCCACGGAAGCCCTGACGCGGTATCTCAGCTACTACGCGGCCTGCTCCCGCTGCTTGCCCCTGCTGGGGGTGGACGTGGGGGCCAGCGATCCCAAGGGCGAACAGAAGCCCATGGATCTTAACCAGGTCTACATCGACCTGGACACGACAACAGCGGTGGCTTCCACTGAGCTGCGTGGCCGCCCCAAGGGAAGGCGGGCAAAGGGCGAGCTTCTGGACTTCGAGAGGGTTCTTCCGCGCCAGCTTGTCGACGGGAAGGGCAGGCGCGGGTCTGAGGAGATGCGACCGCTTCCGGTCCTCGGCGCAGCGATAGCCAACCGCCGCCTGGTCATCCTGGGCGATCCTGGCTCCGGAAAGTCCACCTTTCTGGAACACCTGGGGCTCTGCCTGGCGCTGCACGGCCTGGAGCGAAAGGCAGGCTGGCTCAAGCGCCTGCCCGGCTGGCCGGAGCCGGACCTTATACCTATCACGGTCATCCTGCGCGATTTCGCGCGCAGCCTGGGCGACAGGAAACCAAAGGCGGCGCCCAGCCTGCTGTGGGACTTCATCGTGGCGCGGCTCAAAGAGCAGGACCTGGAGCTGGCCGCCGGGCCGCTGCACGACAAACTGGAGGGCGGTCAGGCCATCGTATTGCTGGACGGCCTGGATGAGATCCCCACCGTGGAACAGCGGACTCTGGTGCGCGACGCGGTAGCGGTCTTCGCCGCACGCTATTCGCAGAGCCGGATGGTAGTCACGTGTCGCACCTTGTCCTACCAGGACCCCGCCTGGCAACTGAAGGACGTGCCCTCCTTCGCCCTTGCGCCCTTCGACAGGGAAAAGGTCGGCGCCTTCATCGGCGCCTGGTACACGGAGCTGCGCCGCTTGGGCGTGCTCGGCGACGAGGCGGCGACGAATATGGCCCGCCGCTTGCGGGAGGCAGTGGCGCGGCAGGACCTGGCGGAGCTGGCCTCCAACCCCCTGCTGCTGACGGTCATGGCCCTGGTCAATACCCACAAAGGACAGTTGCCGGACGCGCGGGCGCTGCTCTACGAGGACACGGTGGACATTCTCTTGTGGCGCTGGGAGCAAAAGAAACTGAGCGCCGCTGATGAGATGCCCCGTTTGCGGCAGCTTCTGTTGGAAGCGGAGCGAACGGACGTGGACCTCAAACTCGTCTTGTGGCGGCTCGCCTTCGATGCCCATCAGGAGGGAGGCGCGGCCGACGGTGGATCGCTGGCGGACATCGCCCAGGCGCGTCTGGAGCCGGCTCTCGCCAAGCTGGGCCCGCAAGAGAGTCTTATCTGGGCGCGCAAGGTCATTGAAGTGATGAAGCTCCGGGCCGGTCTCCTTGTGGAGCGGGCGCCGGAGGTGTACACTTTCCCTCACCGGACGTTTCAGGAGTATCTTGCTGGAGGATACCTGGCGGCGCGGCCAAGATTCAGCCAGGAAGCAACCGCGCTTGTTGCTCAGGGTTCTTTCTGGCGCGAGGTCATACTCCTGGCGGTAGGCCGGCTGGTCTACCTGAGCGGCGATGTCGACAAGGCGTTGGCTCTGGTCGGCGAGCTATGCCCCGGCGCTACGGATGGCAGCGAGTTGGGCTGGCGCCGGGCCTGGCTGGCGGGGGACGTCCTTCTGGAGATGGGGACCAACCGCGCGATGGACAGCGCTCTGGGAGGGGACCTTCTGGCTCAGGTGCGTCTGCGGCTGGCGGACCTGCTGCGGGCCGGCGCGCTGGCGCCCGTGGAGCGCGCTGCGGCGGGCAACACCCTGGCCCAATTGGGCGACCCGCGCTTCAGCGCGGACCGGTGGCACCTGCCCGACGAGCCGCTTCTAGGTTTCGTCAAAGTGGCCGCGGGCGCCTTCACGATGGGCAGCAAGAAGGGCGAGGATGCGGACAAGGACGAGCAGCCCCAGCACAAGGTGGCTTTGCCGGACTACTACATCGCCCGCTACCCGGTGACCGTGGCCCAGTTCCGGGCCTTCGTGGAGAGATCGGCCTACGCCTTGAAAGACTCGGACAGCCTGCAGGGCCTGGCCAACCATCCGGTGACCAATGTGACGTTCTATGAGGCCATAGCATACTGCGACTGGCTAACGGAGAGGCTGAAGGACTGGAAGGGGACGCCGGAGCCGCTCGCCGGGCTGCTGCGGCAGGGCAACTGGCGCATCACCCTGCCCAGCGAGGCGGAATGGGAGAAGACCGCCCGCGGGGAGAACGACCTGCGGGTCTTTCCGTGGGGCGACGCGCCCGATCCCCTGAAGGCCAACTACTGGGAAACGGGGATCAGGAGCACCAGCCCGGTGGGCGCCTTCCCTGGCGGCGCCAGCCCCTATGGCTGCCTCGACATGAGCGGGAATGTGTGGGAGTGGACGCGGAGTTTGTACGATGAGTACCCGTACCCGCTGGAAGGGGACGACCGACGCCGGCGGGAGGACCTCGAGGCCCCAGATACCGAACCCCGTGTGTTGCGTGGCGGGTCGTTCGGCTACGGCGAGGACGTCGTGCGCTGCGCCTGCCGCCGCAGGGGCGAGCCTGACGACAGGTACGACCTCGTCGGGTTTCGTGTGGCGGCGTCCCCATTTCCCGTTGCCTCTGGGCTCTGAAAACTCTGGCCTCTGGGGGTGGGGGGAGCGTTTTGAATGATGAATGATGAATGATGAGTGATGAGTGATGAATGATGAGTGACGAATGATGGGACGCCGTAGATCACATGGATTGCGGCGAATCCATTCTTGCGGCGTTTAGCGCCGCGGTTGGACATGGCGTCCTGAGTCAGACGTGCCCTGACAGGATCGGCCTTGGCGTGGGGGCCGGCGCCCGAAAGACCTCCGAGGTCTTGAAGACCGAAGCAGGGAGGGGATTCACGCTTCGCGCTTCCCGCTCCGCGCTACGTCCATCAAATCGTCCCCGCCTGCCGCAGCGCCGCCAGTTCCGCTTTCGAGTAGCCAAGACGCTCGCAGTAGACCTGCTCATTATGCTCTCCCAACGCTGGCGCCGGGCGCTGCATGCGCCACGGGGTCCCCGACATAAGGAAGGGCCGACCGGGCATCTGCAGCCCTTCGACCTCAGTAAAGAAACCCCTCTGGTTGAGATGCGGGTGATCGACCTCCTCGGCGACGGTGTAGACCGGCGCGAAGGGCACGTGGCCCTCGCGGCAGAGGGCGAAGATCTTCTCTTTAGTATGGCTCATGAGCCACGGCGCGAGCCGCTCGTCCAGCTCGTCGGCGTATTTCCGGCCCATCTCGAACCGGTCGGTGAAGCGGGGGTCACTGGCATACCAGTCCGGGACCTGGCCGCCGCCCACCATCTCCAGGAAGCGCTTCCACTGATAGCCGCGGATGGCGATCATCAGCATGTAGCCGTCTTTGACCTGAGACAACTGGAAGGGGTAGACCATGTTGGCGCGACGGAAGCCGGAGCGCCGCGCCACGCGCCCCTGGAAATAGGCGGGGACATCCATGATCCCCTGGAAGAGGAACCAGACGGCCGCCGCCGATATGTCCACGATCTGGCCCCGCCCCGTCAGCTCGCGGGCCAGCACGGCGGCCAGCGTGGCGCTGGCGGCGTGGAGTCCGCCCTGTATGAAGCCCTGCTGGTTCGCGTGCTTCAGCGGCTCCCGATCGGGGTCGCCGCTGTTCATGCCGCCGCCCGCGGCCAGGATATTCAGGTCGTAGCCTTTGTAGTCCTTGTAAGGCCCCGTCGCCCCGAAGGGCGTGATGGCGGTGACGATGAGGCGTCTGTTGATGGCGGAGAGCTTCCGATAGCCCAGCCCTAACCGCCGCGCGGCCGCCGGAGACTTATCGTGGACAAAGACATCGGCCTCCGCCAACAGCTTGCCCAGTATCTCCTTGCCCGTCTCCGGCCTCAGGTCCAACGTCACCCCGAGCTTGCTCGTGTTCAGGAAAAGGAAGAGCCCGCTCGCCTCCTGGTTCGGGATATCGCCGGGAAAAGGCCCATACTCCCGGAGCCTATCGCCCTGAGGCTCTTCGACCTTGATGACTTCGGCGCCCATGTCCCCCAGTAGCTTACCGCACTGGGAGGCCATGAAGCCGCCGTATTCCACGACCTTCAAGCCAGAAAGCGCACTCTCGGCCATACTATCCCCGCCCAGTACCTAGCTCCATGAATCAGCGTCACTGAATACCGGACAAAGCATCCGTCCTTTGAATATTCCTCTCCCTCGACGGGAGAGGGTAGGGTGAGGGTGGAACCGGAAAGCCCCCTCACCTTAATCCTCTCCCGCGGCGGGGAGAGGACAGATCGAGTCTTTCGGAATAACCAGCGATTAGACCACCACTTCCTCTTCGATAAGCCGGGCCAGCTCCCTCTTGCCCATGCCGAGCACCTCGCAGAGAATGTACTCGTTATGTTCCCCCAGCAAAGGCCCATGCCGTTTCACCCTGGGCGGCGTCGCCGACATCTTGTAGGGCGGCGCCAGCACCTTCTGCTTGCCGATCTCGGGATGCTTCACCTGAACGACGCACTTGCGCGCCTTCAGGTGCGGGTCATTGTAGACCATGTCGGCGCTGAAAGAGGGCGCCGCCGCCACCCCGGCGCGCTGCAGGATATCCATGACCTCATGAGCAGCGTATTTCCTGGTCCACCGGCCCACCAGTTCGTCCAGCGCCTCCTGGTTCTTCCAGCGGCTGAGCTGGTCGGAGAAGCGCGCCTGCGCCGTCCACGCCGGATTGCCGATGGCGCGGCAGAAGGCCGTCCACTCGCTGTCGTCGCCAACCGCGATGCTCACCCATCTGTCCTCGCCCTTGCAGGGATAGCAGTTGTGCGGCGCCATAATCTCGTCTTGGTTGCCCACGCGCGAGGGGTTATGGCCGTTGACCGCTGCATCGAGCAGAACGTCCCCAATCAAGCAGGCGATGACCTCTCGTGACGAGAGGTCCAGGAACTGGCCCTCGCCGGTGCGCTGACGGTAGTTCAGGGCGGCCAGGATGGCGAAGGCCGCCGCGCCGGCGCTGATGAAGTCCATGGGCAGCCTCATCTCCATGGGCGGACCATCGATGTAGCCGGTCATATGGCTCAGCCCCGCCATGGCGCCGAAAATCGAGGCGTAGCCGGCGTGGCCCGACTCCGGCCCGGTCTGCCCCGAGGCCGACGAGGAAAGCATGATGATGTCCGGGCGCTCCCGGGACAGGACATCATAGCCGAGCCCCAGCCGGTTGATGACGCCGGCGCGAAAATTCTCCGCCGCCACGTCGCTCACTCGGGCCAGCCGCTTGAGGATCTCCACCGCCTCCGGCTTGCGGAGGTTGAGGGTGATGGACAGCTTGTTGAGATTGATATCATTGAAACGTTGCGACGCGTTCACCGAGCTTGCCGTGATGCCCCCCTCGTGGCGCAGCCGCGTGCCGTCCAGGCGCTTCATGCTCTCAATCTTGATTACCTCCGCGCCCAGATAAGCAAGCCCAGCGGTAGCCAGCGGGCCGGCGCCCATCCAGGTGAAGTCGATTACCCGTATGCCTGCCAGCGATTCCGTTTGCACTGCCATAGTCTATATCACTCCGCATTCATCATTCATCATTGGTATGAAAATAGGCCTCTCACATACCGCGTACTGAAGTGCGCGGTATGGCCTTCGGGCTGCGCCCGCCATACCCCGTACTTCAGTGCGGGGTATGGAAACACAATTTTCACCCTTGGTGGTGCCGGTGTCAACCGGCATGGACGATTCATCATTCCCTTAAATCGCCCCCGCGTCATGGAGCTTCACCCGGTCCTCCGCCGAACGGCCAAGCCGCTCGCCGAAGACCTCGTGGTTGTGCTGCCCAAGAAGAGGCGCCGGGCTGTCAACGGAGATCGGCGTTTTGGCCATCTTGCACAGGCCGACGGGCATCTTCACCTTGCCCGCCGCCGGATGTTTGCACTCGACAAAGAACTGGCGCGACTTGAGTTGCTCGCTCTGGAGGACCTCCTGCGGTGAATAGAAGGGGCCGGTGGGCACGCTGTTCGCCTGGCCCAACTGATAGACCTCCTCCTTCGTATGCTCCTTCATCCATGCGATGACGTGGGCGTTGATCTCATCGCGATGGCCGCCGCGGTCCTGCCTGGTCTTGAAACGCGGGTCGCTGGCCCACGCCGGGTCGCCCATCATGTGCATCATCCCTTGCCACTGGTGCTCCTCCATGGGCATGATCATGATATAGCCATCCTTGACAGCATAGATGCCGCCGGCGTCGTACTGACGGCTGCTCCGGTCCTCCACGACCCCCTCGATGGGATACCTGGCGAGGACGTTCCGGTTCAGCATCATCAACGCCTCTTGCTTGGAGCAGTCCACGTGCTGCCCCTTTCCGATGGCGGCGCGGGCAAAGAGGGCTGCCAGCGTGGCCCCGGCTGCGTAGATGGCCGCCTCGTACTCGCCGGCGTAGCTGCCCGCTCTGGTGGGCGGCCGGTTATTGTAGGCCGGGCCGCTCTGCAGGAGGAAGCCATCCCCTCCCGCCTGATAGACGTTCAAGGGGTAAGCCTTGTAGTTCCTATAGGGGCCTGTCTCGCCAAAGGGCGTGATGGAAGTCACCACCAGCCCCGGGTTCAGCGCGCTGAGGCTCTTGAAGTCGAGCCCGTGGGCCTTCATGAAGCGGGGCGCCTTGTCCTCCAGGAGAATATCGGCCTGCTTGACCAGGTCCTTGAAAACTGCCCTTCCCGCGCTGGTGTCGACATCCAGGGTCACGCTCATCTTATTGGTATTCACATAGAGAAAGAGACAGCTCCGCTCGCCATCGGCCGCGTCGCCCACGAAGGGCCCCCTGCTCCTCGCCTTATCGCCGCAGCCCGGTCGCTCCACCTTTATCACTTCCGCGCCCAGGTCCGCGAGAAGCTTCGCGCAAAAGGGTCCCGCTGCAAGATCGCAGAACTCCACCACCTTCACCCCGGCCAGTGCCTTTTTCATCGTATACGTCTCCTCCAGACCTACTCTGCAAAGATCGGCGCCTGAGGCAGCGCCACCGGCCCGCCCTCCCTCGAAGGCAGGCTCACGGTGGCGTGTCCGGGCGATATCTCCTCGCCCCTCTGGTTCACAATGATCAGGTCGCAGTCCACCAGGTGCTCGCCGTTGGCCACGTACTTGCGACTCACCTTTCCCTTGCACCAACAGGTGTCGCCCGCCAGGTTGAAACGGCGCGCCTGCATGCCCAGCTTCCTCAGAAAACCGTCGTCGCCCATCCAGTTGGTCATCAGATGACAGAGCCAGGAGACCCGTTGTGGCCCTACATCGAAGAAATCGGGCACGCCCCATACTTTGGCCGCCTCAGTGTCCCAGTGGATCCTCTCCGTCACATCCGGCACGTTGGTGACTGGATCGGGCACGTTGCCGCTGGGGTGGCGCTGGAAGAAGTCCCAGCGGATGCGGCTGGCGAAGCCGAGCGGCGCGCCCGCGCCCGCGTACCAGGCCACCTCTTCGGTCACGGTCAGCGGCCCCTTGGTCACCGGCGTGAGCTCGTCGCCCACGTTGACATCCTCCCACCAGCGCGGGTCCGCGCCGCGGACCACTTCCCTTCTATACGACTCGTCGATGGCCTTCAGTTCCTCCTCGGAGTAGCGATAGCGCGTCCAGTCTTCGTAGCGCTTCTCGCCGGCCTCTTTCTTGCTGGGCTGGCGATCGAAGCGCTTGCTTATCATCCTCATCCGGGCTACAAGTCGGCCCGACTCATCGAGATACACGGTCTCCCGGACCTGATCGAAGGCCCGTCCCGCATGGGCGCTGGTCTTCTCGATGAGGTCGACAAACGCGGTCTTGGCCGTCAGCCGGGCGTCGAGTCGGATGGGCTGGAACCATTCCCAGTCATCGCCGGTCCACACTGCAGCGACGCCGGGCAGGCCAACGCTCAGCAGGCCCCCAATCTCGCCGCGATTGTACGTGTACAGGAAGATGGGGCTGGCAATGATGCCACCCCACCGCGTCTTCGTGGCGTACTCTTCATCGCACCAGAGGCGGTTCGCATCGCCGATACCCATGGCGTGGTGCCTGATGGCATCTTTGTTGGCGAATTCATACCACGGGCGCAGCGTGCGCCACTGGTGCATCCGCTTTCTGAGATCATTAAGCGCTTCTTCGGTGATCTTGGTCGGCGTCAAAATCTCTCCTTCAGCAATCAGCCATCAGCGGTCAGCTTTCAGGCCACCCGCACCCATCCCCGGCAGAGGACAAGCCGCTCCGCCCCCTTCGCGGCTTCGCGTGAGGTTCCGCCCCACACGGCAGGGGACAAGCCCCTGCCCTACGGCTTTCTCATGTTCGTGTATTCCGTGTATTTCGTGGTTAGAACCGTGCCCCATTCAGCAATCGGCAATCAAAAATCAGAAATCAGCAATTATCGTATCTTCTTCGTCACCGCCAAACACCCCGCGAAGGCGGGCAGCAGCGTGGCATGCAGCCCCCCATCGCCGCCGGCCACCATGACCATGAAGTAGTCCGGCCCAGGGGCCAGACGGATCGTTCCATCGGTAACCCGCCCTTCTTTGATAAGCTTCTGCTGGATATCGGGCACGAAACGCGAAAGCTGGATACGGCTGGAGGCCTCCCAGAGCGCCTGCTTCACATCCTGTTTGGACATGCCGGCGTCGGCCATTATCCTGGCGTGGTCCGGGTTGAGCATCCAGAGGATATCGCCCGAGGAATACTTCAGCGTATGCGTGGACGAGCAGTCCACCAGCGAGGTCATGTGCTCGATAATCGTTCTGGCATCCGTGTGGGACACATCGGAGACGTTTATGGTGCTCATGGGCGGGAACACGGTGACTGCACTCTCCCCGGGCTGGCAGCCTCTCTCCACATGGAGGGGTTCCCACGGGCTTCTTTCCTCGTTCTCGCCGACGCACATGGTGTACCTCCCCGGCTGCCCCTGAGTCGACTTGGAGACGGCGCCCGGCACCGAGCCGCCGATATTCAGTTGCACCAGCCGCACGGCCCGGCCGATGGTGGCATTGGCGCGCCAGCCCGGGCCGAAGACGCCCGGCCCGGAGTTGATGCCTATCTCGTGGCGGATGGGACCGTTCACAATGACCATGACGGCGACCGAGTTGGTCGTGGAGTTCACCCGAAAGAGGCTGAAATCCGGGTCGGTCATGGCCTCCACGGCGGCCACTACCACCGGGAAGTAGGACGGCAGGCAGCCCGCCATGACGGCGTTAGCCGCAATTTTCTCGATCGTCGCCCGGCCGCGCTTGGGCAGGACCAGGGCCACCAGCTCATCCGGCGCCCGGCCCACGGTGGCCATCATCTTTTGCACCCGGTCCACCGTGGGCGGCACGATGGGCAGCCCGTCGCCCCAGCCCTGCTCCATGGCCAGGGCGTTCACGGCATCCAGATCGTCTTCGGCGAATATTCTATCTTCTGCGGCAGCAGGAGAAGCCATTATCAGTCCTTTCTCTTCAAGGGCGGTCCTCGAACCGCCCCTACGTCAAATCCGGAGGGACGCGCTCCGTCGCGTCGGCCACGTTCGCGGCCACGAGGGACCGTGGCCCTCCGCCGCGTCGGCCACGTTCGCGGCCACGAGGGACCGTGGCCCTCCGCCGCGTCACGCAGCCGGCCGAGCCGACGCCTCAAGGATGTGGCCCATTATCTCGTCGAATTTCTCCTCGGCCAGTTTCTTCACCACATCGTGAGGCAGCGTCTCAAAGGGATGGGGCACCATCACAATCGGCAGATCGGGGAAGCCGCGCGATTTGGCGTGGAATCTGGCCACGGGCACAAACTCGGAGGTTACCATAGTGACGGTCGGAATGCCCCTCTTCTGGACGGCCACCGAATCGCGGATACACCGCGCCGTGCAGCCCCCTCAGGCGCAAAGCCCCAGGATGGCCACATCCACCTTGTCGGCAAAGCTCATGAACTCCGGCGATGACTCGTGGCCGATGGCCCGCCCCCCCGTGTTCTGAGTGTTCTCGAAGTGCTCGAAGTCGGACGCCTGATACCGCTCCCGGACCAGCTCTTGAAGCCTGGCGGCGAAGACGTCATAGGCCGTCCAGATGTGGTCGGTGCGAAAGCCGATCCGCTTGCCCTTGAAGTCCCTCAGGGGTTGGGCGAGCACATTATGCTCCTGCGGCGGCTCGCCCACCGGATTGACCAGCTCCAGTATGCCTGCCATTGTTTGTTCCTTTCCGTTCCGCACCCTTATGGTCGTAGGGTCAATAGCGTAACATTGCACCAGCAACGAAGGGATTCCTCGCGGCAGGACGGCTATCCTTGACCTGCCGAGTTTGACGCCCGCTTCCAAAGACATCGAATGACGGTCGCATGTCGGGCGGCAACCCGCATTGAGGATTGAAGCACCTTCCATAGCTCCATTCCGGCGGAGGCCGGAATCCAGAAGACGTAGACATAAGAAGGACATTCCTCACGTGCCGACAAGCCCGTCTGGATTCCAGCCGTTCGCTGGAATGGACGTTGAGGGGCGTTTTTCACGAACACCAATGTCCTTGATGGCGGCGCCCCGCCGCCTACTGAGCCTGGAATGACAGCAAGAAATGCCGCTTCATTGTCTTTCGCGAGCGGGCGGTTGAATTCGGCCAGCTCGTGAGTAGCCCCTCTCCCGAAAGGGAATCACTACCATGGCCACCAGCGCTGTTCCCAAACCTTCCACAAAGGTCGATAGCTAGCGTTCCCCCATATTTCATCTCGTATCTGGACGGGGACTTTACATGTATAGAATCTCCCCAGGGTATCTACCACAAATGCTCTCTTTGGAGGTACCCCTAGTCGATCCCCCAGTTTCTCCCTGACCGTCTCAAGGCTCCCAAAGGATAGCAATCTGCTTTTCCCCTCGGTCAGTTCGAAGGGGAGCTCCTCCCGAGATGAGCCTGGCGATATTGGGTTAAAAGGAGCAAGCCAACACACTTCTCTCCCTTGGCGAAATCCGAATCCCTGGATAATCACAGTCCGCCTGCCTCTATTGACTAGATAGAAGGAATCCCAGCGCCCAAAACTGATGTCTTCGCCCGTGGGCAAGCTCAAGAACCGTTCCGGCCGAGTCAACGACAGGTAAACGTTTGGGATGTCCCTGCGAAGACCAGAGATGCTCACAAGAAGCGCGCCTGTGCCGACCAAGGCGCCGTAAAGCGCAATGGCGCTGGCGATAGTCCACGTCCAGTCGAGATTAATTACCGGCATGGAGAGCTTGCCGTCCAGAACTGTCCATCATGTGAGTTCGTTGGCGATTGGCCTTGACCGGGCCTCGTCTCATAGAGGACACAGGCTGCATTCAAGGCCGTCTTCACTAGTCATGGTATATCGGCACTCTCAAAGTTAATACCCGGACAAGGGGCGGATGTCCCTTTATGTTAAACAGCCCTAGATGTCTTCATAGGGCGGAAACTTAACAAATGAGGCAAGTTTGGGGAGATTCCATTGCTGGGCGTATACCCACCCGAACCCGGCGCGGAGGATGCGCGCGTGACGGGTAGCACGGCTGTAGTCGCGGTGCTGGCTCTCGTGCGGCGGTGCCGGTGACGGCTGGCACGCGAAGGCGTGCTCGGTTCGAGTAGCGGGAAGCACCCGCGTTGGCCGCTGTGAGTTGGACGCTCAAGGCGTCAGGGTCATCGGAGCAGAGCCGCGACGTTTGTGACACCATCATACAATTTGCCCGCTTTCTGCGCAACACTCGGCGGTTTGAGGCGAAGCTTCGCTAGTGTACTGTCTCTGAAAAAGGCTTCTCAATAATGTCATTCCGGACTTGATCCGGAATCCAAAAGGCTCCACACCGCCCCTGGATTCCGGCCTGGTATGAAGATAGAGTCTGTTCTTGCATGTGAGGTGCCCCAGCGTGTCTTCCTGAGCGGGTACACAACCTTCGCGGGAAATCACCAAGAGCGCTGCTCCCGCGAAGGATCTCGCTGCAAGTCCGGCGCTCGCACATACAGTGAGATCCTTCGCGAGCCTGCCCAACCCTGGCCCTCCCACCTGCTCGCTCAGGAAGACACTGCAGGTGCGGCCCACCATTTTCATGCGCCGTGGCGCCCCACCGGGGCATGTGGAACTCCGCCGGAATGACATGAAATAGGAACGTATCGTAGAGACACCACACTAGGGCGCTAGCCAGACGACCTCGAACTTGGCGTTGTTGTAGGTGCCGATGGGCGCCACATACCCGTTCAGCCTCTTCGATGCCGCATAGAAGGTGGGCGGCCAGAAGCCTTCCGGCCGCGACGCCGACTCTATCAGCTTTCTCTGCATGTCGAGGACGATTCTCTTGCGCTCCGCCGGGTCCAGGCTTCGCGACTGCCTGATATAGAGGTCATCTATCTCTTTATCGGCGAAGCCGGTGGGCGCCAGGTCCTTGTTGTCCGAAAGGTAAAAGGCCAATCCATCGTCGGGGTCGGAGATGGTCTGGCTGTAGCCTTTCATGCCGGCATCGTAAGCCATTCTCCGGACTCTGTCCTCCCACGTTGTAGCATCCACCACCTCAATGTTGAAGTCCACCCCGATTGCCTTCATCTGGTCCTTCGTAACCTCAGCGAACGCCTGGTGCAGCGTGGCTGTCCTGACAAGGAATCCCGTCTTAAGTCCGTTGGGGAAGCCCGCATCCGCCAGAAGCTTCTTCGCCTCGGCGATATCCTGGTCCTTGGGCTGGCGAAAGCCGGGCAGCCTCAGCAGCTCATCCTCGGGTAGAGCATATTCGGTGCCGGGCGACACCTGAGCCCCCAGGTAACCGTATCCCTGGCTCAGCGTAGCTCTCAGCTTCTGCCGGTCCATGGCCAGACTTATCGCCCGCCGCACGCGCACATCATTGAAGGGAGGCTTGGTGACATTCAAGTTGGCGAAGAAGCCATTAAGCTGGTTCATCTCGCCGGTGACCAGCTTATCCGCCATCTCCTTCTTCACTTGTTCCATCTGGGGCGGCGGCAACGCCGAGGCATAGGGACCGGTCAAGGTGATCTGCCCTGTCCTCAGGGCGGCGAAGCGCGTGGAAGCATCTTTCAAGAGGTAACGGACAAAACCGTCGAGGTAGGGACGGCCCTTCTTGAAGTAGTTGGCGTTCTTCTCCATCACCGCCGAGGTGCCCGCCGTGTAGCTCTTGAGCTTGAAAGGGCCGGTGCCGACCACATCCTTCTTCATGCTGCCCTTGGCATCGAGGACGTGCTTCGGATAGATGTAGGTGGCGGTGGCCAGCCAGGACATGAGCGACGCTCTGGGGTACTCCAGGCTGATCTTGAGGGTATCGGCGTCCAGCGCCTCCGCCTTCTCCAGACCCCGGAAGGCATCCTTCCAACCGGAGGTAACTCCCTCCGGCGGATTCCACATGCGCATGATGCTCACGCGCGCATCCTCGGCAGTGAAGGGCTTGCCATCGTGCCAGGTTATCCCCTTGTTGAAGCGAAAGGTGTAGGTCTTGCCGTCCGGGCTCATCTCCCAGCTCTGGGCCAGGTCGCCGATAATCTTGCTGGGGTTCAGCGGATCGTATTCCATAATGGAGTTGTAGGCCATGCCGATGTACCAGACGGTGTAGGGATTTCGAGTCTGGTCGACATCGAAGTGGGGCGGCTCGTTCCCTGCCTCCGTCGTAAGAATGCCGCCGTAGCGCGGCTCCGCCGCGGCCGGCTTCGGGGTGGCGCCGGGCGCCGCCGGCGTCGGCTGAGACTTAGGCGCCAACGTGGCTGCCGGCGCCGTGGCAGCCGCCGGCTTGGTGGTTGGCGCTGGGGCCGGGGCAGCCGCCGGGGCGCAGCTCGCCGTCAGCAACGCTAGCGAGGTAAGACAACTTGCCAATACAAAGAGCTTTTTCGTTTCCATCGCGGATTTCCCTTCTGGTTCCACAAACCATTCAAGAAGAGAATAAGCCGACCCGCCAGGTATGACAGATGAGTTCTATCTCACCGTCGCCTCCGTCCTGCAACCTGTGCTCGGCGACGTTGCGCATACACGGCGCTGTGCAGCCGCCTCAGGCGCAGAGCCCCAGGATCGCCACATCCACCTTATCGGCAAAGGCCATAAACTCCGGCGAGGACTCATGGCCGATCGCCCGGCCGCCCGTATTCTGAGTGTTCTCGAAGTGCTCAAAGTCAGATGTTTGATACCTCTCCCGCACCAACTCTTGAAGCCTGCCGGCGAAGACGTCATAGGCCGTCCAGATGTGGTCGGTGCGAAAGCCGATCCGCTTGCCCTTGAGGTCCCTATCCCTCAGGGGTTTCCCAGCACGTTGCGAGCACTCCTCCTTTTTTATCTCACGGATCCACACGCGCGGCTGCCGGAGGGCAGATTAAGGCGCTTTCCGGCCGCAGCGCGGATTATAGTCCGGCGCGGAGATGAGTGTCAAGCTGCACGCGAGGACGTTGGTTGCCTCAATGGGGGTAAGGGTACGGACGCTTCATCTCGAAGATATCCTTGGTACGGCAGTACAGTTCGCTGCCCAGCCGCCCAAGGGCTTTCAGCTCATGCATGTTCACATAGCCATTCTCCAGCAGCTCATCTCTGACATGGAAAAAGACTACTTCGCCAATGATGAAGCTGCTAATATCTGGGTCCTTCCCGAATTCCAAGACTTGCATCAGTCGGCATTCCATGTTGACCGGCGATTCGAACAGCCGGGGCGACTTCACCCGGTCGCTGGGCACGGCCGTCAGCCCGACCTCCTTGAACTCATCAACGCCGTAGGGGAACTCAGCCGAGGATTGATTCATGGCCTCGGCGAGGTCATCAGTCACGATATTGACCACGAAGTCTCTCGTCAGCTCGATGTTGCGCAGGGTGTCTTTCTTCTCCCCCTTCCGGCGCCCGCAGGAGAAGCCAAGAATGGGCGGCCTGGCGCAGAGGGTGGTGAAGAAGCTGAAGGGCGCCAGGTTAGGGCAGCCCTTTTCGCCTACGGTGGAGACAAAGGCGATGGGACGCGGGATGACGGAGCTAGTGAGCAGCTTGTAGACCGGAAGCCTGTCCAGACCGGAGGGGTCTATCTTCATCTCATGAAAGTCCTTCCTCATCGGAGATTGCTCCTGGCATTAAACCCCGTTGTTGATGCCAGGCGAATTGTATCCGCACTTCGGCCCGATGTCAAGAAAGGCTTGGTAGATCCGCCGGCCGCCGCAGGAATACCTGACGGGCAGCCGTTGGCGCCACTGTGGCCCACGACGACTGCCGTGAAGATGCTCAAGATGAAGGGGAATCTTGCGCCGCAAAAACGGGTCGATTTACCCCCTTGACGCCCCAGACAGCGCCTGCTAGAATAGTAGTTGCAAATGATTCCCATTTGCGTTATTCTGGTATGGGCAAGGATGGGAAGAGGGTTGGGAAGGGCTTCGGTTGGTCCGCGCGTTCAGCTAATATCTACTTATCTCCCTCATTGGGCGTGCTGCGTCCAAAACTCGTCCCGGTCCTCGGCTTCATAAGGCTAGCTTGAGCAATTAATGATAGGTCTCGCGTAATACTCGATAATGAGTTAAAAAAGGAGAGGTATTTGAAAAGGTTATCTTTCGCATTGATCGGGCTCATTGCGGCGGCCGCTCTTGTCGCGGCTGCCTGTACTTCGACCGGCGTCAACCAGCCTGAGGCTGGGAAAGGGTCGTTGACGGTATATTCCGGGCGGACAGAGAAGCTGGTCGGCCCCCTCATCGAGCGCTTTCAAAAGGAGACCGGGATCGAGGCGAAGGTCCGCTATGGCGATACGGCGGAGCTGGCGGCGGCGATCCTTGAGGAAGGGAAGAACAGTCCGGCGGATGTCTACTTCGCGCAGGACGCCGGCGCTCTCGGCGCACTGCTAGCCGAGAAGCGGCTCACGAAGCTGCCTGATTCGATTCTTAACAAAGTGGACGCGCGTTTCCGCGCCCCTAAAGGTGAGTGGGTGGGCCTTTCCGGTCGGGCGCGCACGGTGGTCTACAATACCAAGACCCTGAAGCCGGAGAGTCTGCCGGACTCGCTCCTCGGCTTCACCGACGCCAAGTGGAAGGGCAAGATTGGCTGGGCGCCCACCAACGGCTCGTTCCAGGCTTTCGTGACCGCCCTTCGCCTGACCGACGGAGAGGAGGCGGCGCGCAAATGGCTCGAGGGCGTCAAGGCCAACAACCCGAAGGTCTACAAGAACAACACGGCCATCGTGCAGGCGGTGGGCGCTGGCGAGATTGAAGTCGGCTTCGTCAACCACTACTACCTCTTCGGCTTCCTCAAGGAGCAAGGTGAATCCTTCCCGGCGCGCAACTACCATCCGAGAGCGGGCGATTCAGGCTCCATGATCAACGTCGCCGGCGCGGGTATCCTGACGACATCTAAGAACACCAAGGCCGCCGAGAGATTCATCGAGTACTTGCTCTCCAAAGATGCACAGCAGTACTTCGCCGATGAGACCTTCGAATATCCGTTGATCGAGGGCGTGAAGACGCACGCAATGCTGGCGCCAATGTCCCAGATCAAGACGCCGAAGATCGATCTCGGCAGCCTGGCCGACCTGGATAAGACGCTGAAGTTGCTGCGAGATACAGGAGTGCTCTAGACCATGGCGCGTGCGGAGGCGACAACAGGCCAGGCAGGACTGCCTTTGCCTGCCGCCCGGTATCGGGCAAACAGGCAGCCCTTTACCCAAGTACCAACTTTCGTGTGGGTGCTTGCCAGCCTGGTCGCGCTAGTCATGCTTCTTCCCATCGCCTACCTCTTAGTACGGGCAGTGGGCGCGGGCAGCGAGGCATGGGGTGTTCTGTTGCGCCCTCGCACCTTGGAGATCTTCCTGCGCACCGCTGGCCTCGCCCTGGCAGTGACGGGAGGGGCCGCGGCCATCTCCATCCCCCTGGCATGGCTCACGGTGCGCACCGATCTACCCCACCGGAACGTGTGGTCGGTGCTCGCCGTTTTGCCCCTGGTGGTCCCAACGTATGTTGGGGGCTTCACGCTGGTCGCCGCCCTGGGGCCGAAGGGCCTGCTCCAACAGCTTCTAGGCCAGGCCTTCGGCGTGGAGCGTCTCCCTGAAATTTACGGGTTTGGGGGCGCCGCCCTGGCGCTGATCTTGTTTACGTATCCGTACTTCCTGCTTAGCCTTCGCGCGGGGCTGCAAGGACTGGACCCGGCCCTGGAAGAAGCGTCGCGGAGCCTGGGACAGAGCGCATGGTCCACATTTCGACGCGTCACGCTGCCCCAGCTACGGCCATTCTTCGCCGCCGGGGGCTTGCTCGTCGCCCTTTACACCCTCAGCGATTTCGGCGCTGTCTCTCTCCTCCAGTTCGACTCTTTTACGCGCGCCATCTACCTGCAGTATCAAGGCTCCTTCGATCGTACGCTGGCCGCTCTGCTGGCCCTCCTCCTGGTCGCGCTCACCGCGGTGATCCTTCTGCTGGAGGCCCGTTCGAGGGGACGCGCCGCCTACCATCGGAGCACGGCCGGCAGCGTCCGGCCATGCCCAAGGGTGAAGCTGGGTCGGTGGAAGTGGCCCGCCCTTGCCCTCTGCTCGCTGATAGTGCTGTCCGCGCTGGTCTTGCCTGTCCTGGTCCTCATCTACTGGTTGATTCGCGGCCTGGCGCACGGGGCGCCGGCGGGCATTTTGTGGGGCGCCGCTTTGAACTCAACCTACGTTTCCGGGCTTGCCGCCGTCGCTGCCGTCGCCGCAGCTCTGCCGCTGGCCGTCCTTTCGGTGCGCTATCCAGGCAAGGTGAGCGCTTTTCTGGAGCGGGCTACCTACGCGGGCTTCGCCCTGCCGGGAATCGTGGTGGCTCTCTCCCTGGTCTTCTTCGCGGCGAGCTACGCTACCCCGCTCTACCAGACTATCCCGTTGCTTGTGCTGGCCTACGTGGTGCGCTTTCTGCCCCAGGCCCTGGGCTCAGCGCGCTCCTCCCTGCTTCGCGTCAGCCCGAGCTTGGAGGAGGCGGCGCGGAGCCTGGGCCGCACGCCGCGCCAGGCGCTCCTCGAAATCACGATACCTTTGGTTCGACCGGGCATCCTCGCCGGCGCGGCATTGGTCTTTCTCACCACCATGAAAGAGTTGCCTGCCACGCTGCTTCTCAGCCCCATAGGCTTCAAGACGCTGGCAACTGCCATTTGGGGCGCTGCCGCCGAAGGCTTCTTTGGGGAGGCCGCCGCCCCCGCGCTCTTCCTGCTCCTCGTCTCCGGAGTATCCGTAGCCTTATTGTTACGATGGGAAGGTAGGCTTCATAGTGACTGATATTGCCATTCGTTGCGCAGCCGTCACCAAACACTTCGGCTGCATCAAGGCCGTCGACCGGGCCAATTTAGCGTTGCCTGAAGGCCGCATCCTGGCGCTCCTCGGCCCCAGCGGTTGCGGCAAGACCACGATGTTGCGCCTGGTGGCGGGCTTCGAAGTCCCCGATGCGGGTGTAGTTGAGATCAACGGCCGCCTCGTCGCGGGCAACGGGTGTTTTGTGTCCCCGGAAAAGCGCCGCGTGGGCGTGGTCTTCCAGGACTGCGCGCTTTTCCCCCATCTGGACGTCCTGGACAACGTCGCCTACGGGCTGGCCAAATCCGGAGACCAGGGGTCTCGGGTGACGGCAATACTCAACCTGGTAGGGTTGAAAGGCCTCGAATCCCGCATGCCTCACGAGCTATCCGGCGGTCAGCAGCAGCGCGTAGCTTTGGCCAGGGCCCTGGTCCCTCATCCGGACGTAGTCCTCCTCGATGAGCCCTTTTCTAACCTGGATGCTGCCCTGAGGGTGCGCCTTCGGAGCGAGGTCCGCCGAATACTTAAGGCTGCCGGCGCAACTGCCATCTTCGTCACCCACGACCAGGAAGAAGCTCTGAGCCTCGCTGACGAGGTAGCCCTGATGCTGCGCGGTCAGATAATGCAGGTGGCGGAGCCAGAGGAGCTTTACCACCGGCCATCGAGCAAGGAAGTGGCCGCCTTTGTCGGGGAGGCTGATTTTCTTCCTGGAGAGGTTTCCGACGGCCAGGTATCCTGCGAGCTGGGCCGTTTTCAGAGCCGCACTGCCGCCTCAGGCGAGGTGGACGTCATGTTCCGGCCCGAGAATACCCAGCCGATCCTCCACCCCGATGGTCCTTGCGAAGTGGTGCTGAGGGAGTTCTTCGGCCACGACCAGTTGGTGACCGTGCGCCTTCCTTCGGGCGACAGAATACGCGCGAGGGTAGGGCCGGAGGCGGATTTCGCCCCCGGAGACCGAGTTCGCGTGAGGGTGCGGGGCGACGTAACTGTGTTTCCGGCGCCTTCCCGAGCCTCGTCAAGTGGACTTGACTCGGAACTCGCTGTACTTGCGGAAGAAACCTTCGGGGCAGCCGACGCTTGCTCGTCTCGCACCGCAGCCGCCGGCGCGAACACCGCAAACGTCGCGTGCGTTTCCTCAGGGCGCCGGGAGACTTGCTGATCGGACGGTTCTGGCGCGCACGGCACGTCAGCCTCGCGGCAGCGTCAACCGGAGCGGTCAGGCCGTCCTCGGCGATGGGTCAGCCAGGGCCGCGACTATGGCGGGCAGCGCTTTCTCCGCCCTGTCTCGGAACGCGTCTCTATCGTCTCCGGGCTGGGCCTGCCGGATCGCCACCAGCGGCATCCCGGCGTAGCCCATCGCCACGGCCTGGCTGCGGGCCGCCACTTCGAAAGCATCGTGACAGATAGTGACCGTGGGGAGTCCCCTCTTCTGGAACTCGACGGCGTCGCGCACGGCGGCGGGGGTGCAGGAACCTCAGGAACAGAGGCCGTTGATAACCGCATCCGCCTCACCGGCGATCTCATCGATGAACCCCTTCGGTCCCAACGCCGCGTGGTTCGGCTTCAAGCGCCAGAGGACCGCCCCGGTCCCGTACTTCGCTTCCAGGAGGCTTCCCAGCGCCTCCATGAAGGGGTCGGCTCCGGAGCATCTCCCGCCCAGCGCCGGACTCAAGTGGTGTAGGATAGCCACCGTCTTTCCCGTGAGGCCGCTGCTTCGGCGTCAGTGGCCGGGCCTCGATGGCAACGTCGCCCGGGAATTCGGCGCGAGGGTCCAGGACGCGTAGCATACGCTAAATCCTTCGCCCCACCCCGGCGCCCTCGTAGACTGCCTCCATGATGATGCGCGTCGTGTTGCAATCCCCGATGGAATAGACCTCCGGCGCTTTCCCTTCGATTGCCTCGGCCAACTCCCGGTTCGGCGTGGCGCCAAGCGCCAGAACGACCTCGCCCTCTATGGGCACCTTCTGACCGTTCTTGTCTTCCGCGACAACGCCTGCCTCCCCCACATCCACCACCTTGTGTCGCGTCATGGTAACCACGCCCGTCGTCTTGAGACTCTGCAAGAGCGAAGCCCGGTTCATCTTCTCCATATCCGGGGCGAGGCTGCCCAGCATCTCCACCACAGTAACGCCCTTGCCCTTGTGGGCCAGATACTCCGCCGTCTCCAGGCCCACCATCCCGCCGCCCACAACCACGGCTTTGTCGCCTTTCACCTCAGCTTTGCCGCCCAGGACATCCCAGGCCATCAAGACGCCGTTACCAGCGAAGGCTGGAGGCCGCACCGGCGTGGAGCCTGTGGCCACCACCACCGCGTCGGGCTTCTCCCTCGCCACCAGTTGCGGCGTCGCTTCCGCACCCAGCTTCACTTTCACGCCTGCCTTGGCCACCTGCGTCCTCAGGTAGCTAAGGTACCAGCCAATCTTATCTTTCCCGGGCGGGACCGCCGCCAGGCGGAGCGCTCCACCCAGCTCATTTCCCTTCTCGTACAGGGTAACGTCGTGCCCGCGAAGGGCGGCGACCCGCGCCGCCTCCATGCCCCCCGGGCCGCCGCCGACCACCAGCACCTTCTTCTTCACCGGCGCCGGCTTGAGCTCCGTGAACTCGCCTTCGCGCCCGGCCGCCGCATTGACGCTGCACCGCCGGTTACCGCCGCCCTGGCGCCGGTTAGCTGACCCCTGCATACACTCGATGCAGGAGATGCACGGGCAGATGTCCTCCGTCCTCCCCTCCCTCGCCTTGTTCGCCCAGTGGGGATCGGCCAGCAAGGGCCGTCCCAGGCCGACCAGGTCGCCCTTTCCCTGAATGATGAGGCTCTGGCAGTAGCCGGGGCTCTTCAGGCTGCCCCCGGCAATGACCGGGATGTCCACCGCCTTCTTGACCGCCTCCCAGATATAGGCCTGCCAGCCCTCGGGCTGGCGCATGAGATAGACCGACTTGTCCGAGGTCTCCCAGGTGCCGCACGTGACATTCAGGTAGGCGGCGCCAGCATCGGCAAGAATCTTCGCCATCAGCGGCGATTCCCTGATGGTGATGCCTTCGTCGTTGAACTCCTCGGCGCCGAAGCGGAAACCGATGGGGTAGCTCTCGCCTACTACTTTTCGCACGCGTCTCAGCAACTCCAGTGGGAACCTCATCCTGTTTTGAAGGCTCCCGCCGAACTCATCCGTCCTCTTGTTTATGGCCGGCGACATGAACTGCTCGACAAGATGGCCGTTGGCGGCATGCAATTCGACCATGTCATAGCCGACCTTCTTCGCCCGGCCGGCCGCTTCAGCCCACTTGTCCATGATGTCGTAGATTTCTTCCGTTTCCAGCGGACGGGGCCGGGGCTGATTGGGCAACTTGGAACACGGCACGTCAGAAGAAGAGACTGCCTGCTTCCCTCCAAATACCCAGGGGTAGGTCTGCCGGCCCGGGTGATTGAGCTGGATGGCGATGGGCGTCCCCTCCGTGTGCACTTGCTCCACCAGTTCGTAATGGCCGGCCATGAACCAGTCGGCGTCGATGACAAGCTGGTTGAGGTTGATCCTGCCGAAGGGCGAGCCATTCCCCACGATGACCAGGCCCACCCCGCCTTTGGCCCGCTCCACGAAATGGTCGATGGTCTTCTGGGTGACCTCGCCGATGGCGTTGGCATAAGCCGTGCCCATGGGCAGCATCACGATCCGGTTCTTCAGGCGCACTTTGCCGATGGAGAACGGCTCGAACAGCTTGGGGAATGCAGTCAACGTTGGCCTCCAATAACAAGTCGAAGTCACTCATCTGGACTACCGGCGTCAGGCCCCTTGCGGGCAGGGGTTTACCACGTGACAGGCGAAGACAAACGCCCGCTTTCGAGCACGTTGCGAGCCCAGAGCGTCAGAAGCGGTTGCTCAGCGCCTCACGCGACGGTCGAGGTGAAGACGCGATCTGGATTGCGGCGGCAAGCCGCCGCTTTCAAAGCGCCCCGACGAGTCGGGGCGCAATCCACAATCCGCAATCCAAAATCAAAAATCTATATCATCCTCCCCACCTGGTGGCCCTCGAAGATGGCCTCCATCATGATGCGGGGCTCGTTGACGTCGCCGACGCGATAGACCTCCTCCGCCATCCCTTCCAGGGCATCGGACAGGCTATCGTTGGGCACCGCGCCCAGGGCCAGGATGACCGCGTCTCCCGCTATGAACGTCTTCTCGCCGCTAACCTTGTCAAGGGCG
Organism: Chloroflexota bacterium; assembly: GCA_016190665.1. Classification (GTDB taxonomy): domain Bacteria; phylum Chloroflexota; class Dehalococcoidia; order JACPQD01; family JACPQD01; genus JACPQD01. The sequence continues at coordinate 44,814 of JACPQD010000029.1, read as the reverse complement.
GTGACGCCCTTTTCCGAGACGTCCAGCACCTGCTTTCTGGTCAGCATCTCAACTCCGGCCTCTCTGAGGGCATGCAACAGGGCGGCCCGGTTGCTCATCTGCATCTCACTGGCGATCTCGGGCAGCATCTCCACAATCGTGACCTTGTTGCCCCGCGCCGCGAGATACTCGGCCGTTTCCGCGCCAACCATCCCGCCGCCGACGACCACTACCCTCTTGCCGGAAAGCGTCAGTTCGCCGGTGAGCACGTCCCAACCCGTCGGGATATCCTTCCCAGCCGCGAAGGATGGCGACTTGATGGGCCGGGAGCCTGTGGCAACCACTACCGCGTCGGGCTTCTCCTTCTTCACCAACTCGGGGGTGACTTCGACGCCCAGCTTTACCTTCACGCCCGCCTTGCTCACTTCCCTCTTCTCGTATTGACGGAATTTCTCAATCTTCTCTTTCCCCGGAGGAGCAGCGGCAAGTAACAGCGCGCCGCCCAGGTCCTTGCCTTTTTCGTAGAGAGTCACGTCGTGGCCGCGGAGGGCCGCCAGCCGGGCAGCTTCCATGCCGCCGGGACCACCCCCGATCACCATGATCCTCTTCTTGACCTCAGCGGGCACAAGCTCGCTGAACTCCCGCTCACGTCCCGTAACCGGATTGATGCTGCAGCGCCGCGCGCCGCCACCGACTCGCCTCATCGTGGAAGGATGGTTGCACTCCTCACAGGACAGGCAGGGCCGTATGTCCTCTACCCTGCCCTCCCTGGCCTTGATCGGCCACTCGGGGTCGGCCAGCAAGGGGCGCGCCAGGCCGATGAAGTCCGCTTTGCCCTGTTCGAGAATCCTTTCACAGAAGGCGGGCGTCCTCAATCCACCGCCCGCGATGACCGGTATGTTGACCGCCTCTTTGATGGCCTGCCAGATGTATTCCTTCCAGCCCTCCGGCTGCCGCATGACATCGACCGCCCGGTCGAAGGTCTCGTATATGCCGCAAGCCACGTTCAGATAGACAGCGCCCGCCGATTCCAGTATCTTGGCAATAGCGGGGGTATCCTTTACCGTCAAGCCGCCCGCAACGAACTCCTCAGCGCCCAGCCGGAAGCCGATGGGGTACTTGTCGCCCACCACCTTCCTGATGCGCTCCAACAACTCCAGGGCGAAACGCATCCGGTTCTCCAAACTGCCGCCGTATTCATCGGTCCGCTTGTTAGTGTAGGGCGACATGAACTGCTCGATGAGATAGCCATGCGCTGCGTGGATCTCCACCATATCGTAGCCGGCCTTCTTGGCCCGACCCACGCCCGCGGCCCACTTGTCCATAATCTGATACATCTCCTCTTTTTCGAGGGGGCGAGGCGTGGGATACTGGTGACCTCCGCAGAAATTGCAGGCGACATCGGAGGCGGACACGGGCTGCCCCCCGTCGAGCGCCCAGGGGTACCACTGCCGCCCGGCGTGGTTGAACTGAATGGCCATAGGCACGCCATAGGCGTGCACGGCCTCGACCAACTCGTAATGGCCCGCCAGAAAGCGATCATCGTAGAGCACCAGGCGGTTGAGGCCGGGCATGGCGAAGGGCGAGGTGCCGCCCACTATTATCATGCCCACTCCGTCCTTAGCCCTCGTGACGTAGTGGTCGATAGTCTTCTGCGTCACCTCGCCGTGGACGCTGGCATGGGAAAGGCCCATGGGCAACATCACGATGCGGTTCTTCAGGCGGACCCGGCCTATCTTCGCAGGCTCAAAAAGCTTCGGAAACGCGGCTTCAATCACTATATTCCTCCATCCATCACCCTTCTTTCACCGCAGAGACGCAGAGCGAGAAAAGAGGGACGAGAAGTGAGAAAAGAGAGGAAACGGGGGAATACTCCTCTTACTCCTCACTCCTCTCCCCCTCACTTCTCATTTCCGTCTCTCTCCGCTCGATTCTGTTCTCCGCGCCCTCTGTGTCTCTGCGGTGAGTACCTTCACCTTATCCCAGCAACCTCGCTATCTCTCCAACATCCTCCAATGTCTCCAACCGGTCCACCATGTCAACCACTTTCTGGATGGCGTCGCGCTTGGCGGGTTTCGCGGACTGAGAGGCGCAATCCAAGAACTTTCGGATGGAGTCTTCCCGTGATATAGGGTTCCGCGGGTGCCCGTAAGGGAACTCCTCGTAGTGGGAGTAGACCCGGCCGTCCTTTGTCTCCAGTTGGACGCTCCCTGGCGTCATGCCCCGTATGCTTTCATATTCGGGATTCAGGTGGGAACCCACCCTGCGCGCCAGGGCGACGGTTCGGGGGTCCTTAATTGCCTCAGGCGTGAAGTCTTCCAGAGCCACCCGTCCCTTCAGGATGGCGTTGGCCACTGTATAGGGAATGCTGAACTTGGCGTCCAGTACCGTTTTCGGCGCTTGCCTTGCCTCCCGCGGCGTGCACAGCGCCTCGCTGGGCGCATTGGTTTCCACCGTTATGCTCTTGATGTTATCAACAGGAATGCGCTCCTTGCGCATCAGACCCATGATCGCCGTCAAGGCCGGGTGGGAGCGCCGGCAGCAGGGCCAGGCCTTGAAGCTGACGTCGGTGCCTTCGAACCGCTTTCCCAGATGATCAGTCAATATTCGCGGATCGTACTCGCCGTGGAAATAGACGTTGAAGAGTCCGTTCTTGCCCTCCATGCTCGCCTTGACGCCGGAGATACCGCGCTGCGCCATGAGCGCCGAGAGCACGCCCGTCCTTCCGACGAAGCTATCATACAAGGCGCGAATATTCGAGTCCGTCCCGTACACTATCTCCATCGTTCCCGCGGCCTGGCAGAAGGCGATGCCAAAAGCGTCGACGAGGCGGTCTTTGTCCAGGCCCAGCACTTTCCCTGCCACCGCCGTGGCGGTGAAGGCGCCAAAAACCGGCGTTATGAACCAGTCGCGCTTGAAGACGATGGCCCGCGACATACGGCTCATCATGTCATTGCCGAGGGCGACAGCGGTGATGAGCTGCTTCCCACTCACGCCGCCGGCGCGCTCCGCAACCACCAGCGCCGCCGGCACTGTAGTGGCGCTGGGATGCGCGCCATATTCATCAAAGACGTCGTCGTAGTCCAGGGAATGGGCCAGGGCGCCGTTGGCGAAGGCGGCGGTCAGCGCCGGAAGCCTACCGCCAAAGCCCAAGACCGTGCACTCCTCCTTCCCCCCAGCCTCCTTCACCAGCTCGACCAGAGCCCTGACCTCAGGGACGATGCCAGACCCGGCCACTGCGACGCCCAGGAGATCGAGGATGCTCCTCCTGGTGACCTCCACCGTCTCCTTCGGAAGGTCGTCATAGGAAACCTGCGCCACATTCTCTGCGAATGCCTCGGCTACTTCGGTCCTCTCCGCTATCTGCGCCATGTCAGCCTCCTGCCTTTCTCGCCAGATCGGGCGTCACTTCGCCAGCCAGACATCCTGGCACTTCAAGCCGCTGTGGAAACCAGGCGCTGGTGGGTTACGTCGCGGTGCCCTTGGTTGCTTCCAGCCACGATATGTCGGGAAACCGCGACGTAACCCACCCTACGGCTTGCTCTCCCCTTCCCCCTAACCTCTAACCTATAACCTCTACTTCGCCAGCCAGACATCCTGGTACTTCAAGCCACTGTGGAAACCAAGCACGCTGGTGGGTTACGTCGCGATGCTCCTGGTTGCTTTCAACCCCGACATGTCGGGAAACCGCGACGTAACCCACCCTACGGCTTGCTCTCCCCTTCCCCCTAACCTCTAACCTATAACCTCTACTTCGCCAGCCAGACATCCTGGTACTTCAAGCCGCTGTGGAAGCCAAGGGGCGGCTTGCGGTCCTTGACCTCCGGCCACATGCCGAGAAGGTCCTTCCACCAGAAGACCATGGGCCGCGTCGCCGAATCGATCATCCTCAGATCGAGATCGCGCACCAGCTTTTTGCGTTCCGCGGGATCGATGGTGCGCGCCTGCTTATCGAAGAGATCGACAATCTTGTCGTCGACGTAGCGCTGGAAATTCAGGCCGAAGACGCCCGCTTGGGGCGGCGCCCAGTAGCGGGCTATGTTGAGCGGATCGAAGTAGCCCAGCGAAGAGGTGGCCAGGGGATGGGCGAGGAAATTGCCCTGGTTCAACAAGCTGGTGCGCACGGCCACCTCTTTGGTTTCCACCTCCATCTCGATGCCGATCTTCGCCAGTTGGTCGGCCAGGAAGACCGAGAGATTCACGTAATTCCTGTTCGTCATGGTCATAGCCTTGGTCTTGAAGCCCTGTGGGTAGCCGGCGTCGGCCAGCAGCTTTTTCGCCTCAGCGAGGTCGGCGTCCTTGGGCTGCCGCCATCCTGGCATGGTCAGGAGTTCGTCCCGGGCTATGCCCCATTCCCCTGGCATATGACTGCCCTGCTCGCCGTAGCCCTGGGCCACCACGTCGATGGCCTTCTGACGATCAATAGCCAGGTGGGCCGCCTTGCGCACCCTGATATCCGACCACGGCTTCTGCTCGGTGTTGAACACCAGATTGCTGAAGGCGAGGCTGTTGTAGGGCACGACCTGAACCGTCGACCCACTCTTCGCGAGCGTCTCGGCATCCGTTGACGTCAAGCCCGCCGCCTGCACCCCGGTCAGCTTTATCTGCCCGGTCCTCAGCGCGGCCAGCCGCGCCGCGGCATCCTTGATAATGTAGAAGGTGATTCCATCCAGATAGGGACGGCCAGGCACAAAATACTCGCTGTGCTTCACATGCTCGAGAGAGACGCCCTGTGAGTAGCGTTTCAGCTTGAAAGGCCCGGAGCCCATGACATCGTTCTTCATGTGGCCTTTCTTCTCCACAAAGTCCTTCGAGTAGATCACCATCCAGCCCACCCCAATGGCCTGCAGCGTCGGAGGACTGGGATACTTGAGGGCGAACCTGACCGTGCTCTTGTCCAGGGCTTCCACCTTGTCAATGGCTACTATGTCAGCGCGCCGTATGGAGCGAATCCCTGCAGGCGGATTGAGCTGCCGGTCGTAGCTGTACTTGATATCTTCAGCCGTCAGCGCGGTCCCGTCGTGGAATTTGATGTTGTCGTGCAGCCGGAAAGTGTAGGTCAGGCCGTCCTTGCTCATCTCCCAACTCTTGGCCAAATCCCCGATGAGCTCCTCAGGTTTATCCGGGTTGGGCTGGACCACTCCGCTGTAGGAGACCTGCAACACCTGCGCAATCGAGATGACCGACTCCTGGTGAAGGTCCATGCTGAGAGGGTCTTCCACTGCAGAGATGGCCAGGATACCGCCATATCGGGGCGCGCCGGCAGCCGGCTTAGGAGAAGGCGTGGGAGGCGATGGCTTCTGGGCGGCCATGGTCGCGGTAGGCTGGACAGCCTGCGCCGTGGGCTGGGCGGCTAGCGCCGGGGGCTTGGCCGCAGCGGTAGGCGCGGGTGCCGCTGCCGGGCCGCAGCTCGCCAGCAGCAGTCCCAGGACGGTGAGGCAACTGGCGGCGATGAGAAACTCCTTCCGATGCATCCTAAAGCCTCCTTCGATGGCGACTCGTGATATCGTCTGTTTGGTGGGTGAAGTCGCGATGCCCTGACTTTCTCAGAGTTCCGCGACGTGAGGAAATCGCGACTTCACCCACCCTACGACACCGTCTGCGAAATCCATGAATCTGCGCCAATCAGCGGTTCAGACTGTTGTTCGTCGGTGGCACGCCCGGCGTTACTTACCGGGACGGGGCCTCCTTTGAAGGGCTTACCTGCTCCCACACATAGCGGGAGACAACTTTCAAAAAGGGATGGCGGAAGTCCTTGTGGGTTCGCTGCATTTCCTGGACCCACCGCATTATCGCTTCAAAGGTCTTCTTGATGTCCTCGGTCTCTATTTCATAGATAGCCACGTACTTGCCCTGACCCTCGGACCACCCCTTGCCCGGAGGATTCAGACCAGGGTCTTGCCTGTGCCCGATCAGGTTTAGCGCGTCCAACATGGGCCCCCTGTTCACGTACAGGGTGGCTCGCACGACCCCGTGCACAGTCAACACGCCGGGAAGATGAACGTTGTCAAGCCATTCCCGTACTGACTCGTCTTGAGCCGGATCGGACGACTCCTGCTCCACCATGAACAGTACCTTTTCCATCCGACTAGTCTTCACCCTTCTAGCGTCCCATCTCTCAGGGATTCTTGATTCTTGATTTGCGATTCTAGACTTATCGATCACCAATCAGCAATCCGCAATTACCCCGCCAGCCACACGTTCTGAAACTTCAGGTTGTTGTAGACGCCGTTGTGTTTCCCTAATCCGTTGACCTCATTCCACACCCCCTGCTCGAACACGCCCCAGAACAGGACAGAGGAGGGGACCAGCTCGAACATGCGGCGCTGCATGTCCAGCACGATCTGCTTGCGCTTTACCGGGTCCACCAGACGGGACTGCTCGTCATACCACTTGTCGAACTTCTCGTCGGAGAAGTCGGAAAAGTTCCGCGGCAAGCCGGTGACGAAGTTCTGCCCGAAAACGAGGTCGGGGTCATCGAAGCTGGTGGAGCCGCTGAAATACGCCGTCTCGAAGTTACGCTTGTAGAGCATATCCGACAGGGAGACCAGGTCTTTGAGGCTGACCGTTATATCTATGCCTATGGGAGCCAGCTGCTCCTTCAGGGCGACCATCGCCTTCTCGAACTGGGGCGCGTTCCTGGTTACTGTCGTCGTCTTGATGCCCTGGGCGTAGCCGGCCTCCGCCAGCACTCTCTTGGCCTCGGCAACATCCGCCTCCTTTGGCTGACGATAGCCAGGCAGTTGGGAGAACTCCGGAAGGGCCCAGGTGCCCCCCGGCGGCATGAAGCCACCGAGATCGCCCTGGCCCTCCACGGCCACCTTGATCACCTTCTCGCGATCGATAGCCATGTCCACCGCCCGGCGCACCCGGACATCGTTCCACGGTGGCTTGTTGTACGGCATCCAGAAGGCGTAAAAGATGAGGCTGTTTACTTTGTTGATGCTGATCTTGTCCGCCAGGTCCTTCCGGATCAACTCGCTCTGTGTGGCCCGCAAACCGTAGGCGTTGTGGGGCGTCACGTGCACACGGTGCGTCCTCAGCGCGGCGAACCTGGTAGCTATGTCAGGCACGATGTACCAGGTTACGCCATCCAGATAGGGGCGGTCCTTGACGAAGTAGTCTTTGTTCTTCACTACCTCGAAGCTGGCGCCGTTGGTGAAAGACTTGAACTTGTACGGCCCAGTTCCGAGGAAGTCCCTCCTCATATTCCCCTTCGCTTCCCAGAGACGCCTGGAGATAGCCACCATGCGGCCGTCGGCGAGGTTGTGAAGGAAGGAGGCGCTGGGGTATTTCAAGGTGATCCTCACGGTATCCTTATCCGGCGTCTCGATCTTGTCTACCGCCTTGAGCCACTCCTTTCGCGTGCTATTAATCCCCCTGGGAGGATCACGCACCAGCTCCATGGAAAAACGAACATCCTCAGACGACAAGGTTGAGCCGTCATGGAATTTCACGTTCCTGAACAGATTGAAGGTGAAGGACACGCCGTCCTGGCTCGTCTCCCACTTCTCCGCCAGATCGCCGATGACCTCGGTGGGGCGAAGCGGATCATGCTGCACAATGCCGCTATAATTGGGCGCTATCAGCGATATCGAGTCCAGCGAGGATTCCTGGATAGGGTCGTAGCTCGCCGGGTCGCCGGGGTGGCTGACATATAGAATCCCGCCTGACCTCGGCTGACCTGCGGCCGGCTTTGGCGTAGCCGCCGGGGCCGCCGGCGCCGCAGTAGCCGCCGGTTTCGCGGCACTGGGCTGGGCGGTTGGGGGCGCAGCCGCCTTGGGCGCCGTGGTGGGCGGGGGCGCCGCAGCGGGAGCGCAGCTAGCCAGAAGAAGACCCAGAACTGAAAGTAGTGCCAGCATCCCTTTCTTCATCGTAATGCCTCCTGACTTTGGAGTACGCAGGCTTGCCTGCGCTTTCAAAAGCGGCGGCAAGCCGCCGCACTCTAAGATTCTTGCTCCCCGCTTCGCGCTTTGTGCTTCCTTTTCCCTATGCCCTGTCGAAAGCGGTATACTCGCCGAAGACCTGTCTCATCACGTCGCACATCTCGCCCAGCGTGGCGTAGGCCTTTACAGCCTCCAGGATGGGGGGCAGGATATTGACCCTCTCATCCAGGGCCGCCTCTCGAAGCCGCCTCAGAGTTCGCGCCACTTCCGAGTTGTCTCGCTCTCGCTTCAGTTTCGCGGTGTTGGCGATCTGGCGCCGCTCGGCATCCTCCCGTTTGGCAGGATCGTAAGGATGCGGCACCAGACGCGTAGGCATAACCTCCAGCTCGTGGGGGCCGAGGAACTGATTAACCCCCACGCGGACCTCCTCGCCTGTCTCCAGCTTTTTTTGATACTCGTAGGCGCTCCGAGCGATCTCACGGCCCATCCACCCGCTCTCGATGGAGGCGACGGCGCCCCCCATAGCATCGATTCTCCCTAGAATCTGCCACGCCTCAGACTCGATTTTGTCGGTGAGCCCCTCCACGTAATAGGAGCCAGCCAGCGGATCGATCACGTCGCAGAGCTTCGCTTCATATCTTATTATCCGCTCGGCATCCCTCATAAGCTGGCGGCCCTCCAGACTGTAACCGAGGCCCAGAGGCTCATCGTAGGCCGGATGCACCTCTCCTCCGCCGCCGGACAGCGCCGAGGCAACTCCTCCTACAATGGTCCTGGTAAGGTTATTCAGTGGCCTCTGAGCCGTAGTGGTTGAGTTGCCAATGATGGCGCCCCGGAAGACGCGGGACACCCAGCTCTCCGGGTCCTTCGCCCCGAAGCGCTCTCGCATGATCTTCGCCCACATGCGCCGTCCGGCCCGCTGCAGGGCTATCTCCTGGAACATCTCCATGCTGCCGCCCAGGTGCAGGAAAGTCAGATTGGGGGCGAAGTCGTCGATGCCAAGGCCGGCGTCGATACCCAACTGGGCGTAGGCGATGCCATTGGCGAAAGTGAAAGCCAGCACCTGGGGCGCTGTAGACCCGGCCTCTCGAATATGCGCGCCGCTGATCATCACGGGACTGGCCAGGGGCATGTTCCTTGTACAGTAGGTGATGGTATCGCGGACCAGCCTCATGGAGGGTTGAGGAGGGAAGATGTAGGTGCCGCGCGACACGTATTCCTTGAGGATGTCGTTCTGGGGGACGCAGGCCAGCCTGGATGGCAGAATCCCCCGCTTCTCGCCTATGGCGACGTACATGGCCAGTATGATGTTGGCCGGGGCGTTGATGACCCAGCTCGAGTAGATCTTGTCCAGGTCGTGCTCACCTTGATAGGCTTCATAAATTATCTCGAAATCGCGCAGGGAGTTGACCGCGACCCCGGTCTTTCCCACCTCGCCCCAGGCGATAGGCGCATCGGAATCGTAGCCGCACTGCGTGGGCAGGTCAAAAGCCATATGGGGCGATTCGCCGCGCCCCGTGGCCAGCATGGACTTGTAGTAGTCCCTGGTATCCTCGGGGATGCCATACCCGGCATAGATTTTGGGTTTCTTGAACCCGCTCTCCTCCATGGCCACCGGCGCCTCGGCGGCGGTGAAGGGATACTGGCCGGGGAAGCCCACATCGTTGAGGAAATCATGGGCCGGGACATCCAGGGGAGTGTAAAACCGGTTCGGACTCTTCTTAGCGCCAAACCTCTCCAGGGACTTCTTGAGAGTCCCCTCCTCCCACTGCTTTCGGCGCTTGTCTATGTCAGCCAGGGAATCTTTGCGAAACATCCTAATAGCCCTCAGCAGTCAGCAACCTAACCCCCTGGCCCCCTTCCCTACGAAGGAAGGGGGAAAAGTCTCTCCCTCTTCAGGGGAGGGATTCAGGGAGAGGTCCCATTCATCATTCCGCATTCATCATTTACCTCGTCAGCCAGACGTCCTCCATGCGGTGGCCCTCATAATAGGTAAGCCCGAAGCCGGGATACCCTCTCACCGTCTTCCACTGGGCGTTCCGGATGGACCTCCAGAACAACGGGGCCACGGGAATGATCTCGTCGAGCAGAAGCTGCTCCGCTTCGCGGACGAGCTTCTTGCGCGCCTCGCGGTCCGGCGTCCTGGACTGTTGTTCGACAAGCTTGTCTATGCGGGGGTCGGAGATATTGGCGTAGTTCCGGCCGCCGCCAGTCACATAGAGATTGCTGAAGGTGAAACGGGGGTCGGGATGCCAGGGCCCCACCGCCGTCACGCTGGCGACGAAGTCGTGCTTCGCCAGCGCATCGAAATAGGATACCGATTCTAGCTGCCGGACAGTGCCCGAAACATTGATCTTCTTCAACGCCTCGATCACCACCGATATCGCCTCGGCATCCTCCGCCCGGTTCCGGGCCACGAATCGCAGTTCGAAGCCGTTGGGATATCCGGCATCGGCCATGAGCTTTTTGGCCTCAGCGATGTCCGCATCCTTCGGCTGTCTCAAGCCAGGCATCTTCGATATCTCGTCCGCGGTCCTGGCGAAGGGCGAGATGGGGAACACGAGGCCGCCGATGATGCCCGGCGGGACCGTTTCCGCCAGCAGCTTCTGTATCTGTAGGCGGTCGACGCCCAGGTTTATCGCCTTGCGCACCCGCACATCGTCCATAGGGCGCGCCCCGACGTTCATCCAGACGCCCCAAAGGGCGTTGACCGCGCCAGAACTGATAAAGATCTCTGAAGATTCGCTGCTTTCCTTCAGCAGCTTCTCTTGCACCACCGACAAACCGGGGCTCTTGTCGCCGATATCTATCTGCTTCGTCCTGAAGGCGCTGAACCGGGTGGAGCCATCAGCGATGATGTAGCGCTTCAACCCGTCCAGGTAGGGCATGCCTTTCTTCCAGTAGTCCGGGTTCTTGACCAGCTCCCACCCCACGCCGGACTGATAGCTCTTGAATCTAAAGGGGCCGGTGCCGATCACCTCGTCTGGCTTTCTGATCTTGGCGGCTCCCAGCGGTTCGACGATGTGCCTGGGAAGCATCAGGTGCATCCCATAAGCGATCACATCCAGGAACTGCGCATCCGGGTACTTCAAGGTGATGACCAGCTTGTAGTCGTCGGGCGCTTCTACCTTGGCGATGGTCTCGAAGGCCTCTTTTCTGGGTGCGGCGGAGCCCCGCGGAGGGTTAGCCATCCTCTCGACGCTGAACTTGGCGTCAGCGGAGGTGAAGGGCTTGCCGTCGTGCCATTTGATGCCCTTCCTGAGGTTGAAGGTCACCACAGAACCCTCTTTGCTTATCTCCCAGGTTTCCGCCAGGCCCGGTAGCATCTTCCAGCTCGGGTCCGCCGGGTCCATCTCCAGGAGGCCATTCATGGCCGCCTGGCTGACGGTGAGCAGTCCCCACCAGATCTCCTGATGAGGGTCGAAACTGGGGGTGTCCTGGTTCACGGTCCCCCTCAGTATGCCGCCGGAGCGCGGCGTCTCCGCCGCGGTTTTAGGGGACGGCGAAGGTACGGCGGGCTTGGGGGCGGCCGTCTGCGCCGCCGGCGCCTTCGGCGCCGCCGCCTCCTTCTTGGGCGCTGGAGTTGGCGCCACCGCCGGACTGCAGCCGCCGATCAGGAGCCCGGCGGCGGCCAGGCAGGTTGCCCACGTCAATAAGTTCTTCTGTTGCATCGGACATCCTCCTTTTATTGCGTCCCGCTCCCGGTGCCCGCGAGTCTCCAACAACCCGCTGACTCCGCATGTTAGCATCCGGTCGGACTGATGTCAACTCATACCCTCACTCGCTCTGCACTGACGCACCCTCAAGTAGCCTCGTCGGTCTGGCTTGGGGTAGTTTACTCCATTATATGGGGTATGTTTCCTATCGAGAGAATCCGTATTCTCGTTGACAAATACTGCAAAGCGTGCCACAATCGCATTCGATATGGTGGGTTTTAGACCTGGTACGGGGGAGCGGCGGGGAATGAGCCTGCAGACCAAGATCAGCATCTCCGTGGGCCTGGGGCTTCTGGGGGCTTTCGGTCTCTTCGGCTTCCTTGGGGTCCAGGCTCTACAGAACAGCATCGAGCGGACGCTGACCGAACGTCTGGCCCTGGCCCATATGGTCGCCAGGAGCATGGACCAGGTGCTGGCCAGAGGGCTCGTTCAACTGGAGATGTTCGCCGCCTCCGAAGGCGCTAGCCTGGAGGACGGCGCCCTCGAGCCGGAGAAGAGGGCCCTATCCGAGCTATTCCGTTATTCGGGTGTCTTCAATAATAACGTCTTCCTGGTGGACAGGGCCGGGAAGGTGCTGTGGTCTGAGCCATATGACAGTACGCTTATTGGGGGAAACCTCGCCTCCCATCTCAGCGTGGCGAAGAGCCTGAGGGGCGGCAGGTCTCAGGTGAGCAGTCTCGTGACTGCGGCGACATATCGAGGCCCGGCCGTCTCTCTTGCGACTCCGATAAGAAACCGCGCCGGCGAGATTATTGGCGCGGTGGGCGGGAACATAGACCTCCCCCTGGGCGGCAGCAAGGAGTTCATCCAACCATCGGGCCTGGGCCAGACAGCCTATACCGAGATTGTAAACGAGTATGGCGTGGTCATGGCTACTACCAGGCCTGACCCCCCGGAGGCGGGCGTCTTCGAAGTGAGCGACCACGCCGAGCGGTTCGCCACGCTTATTCAACAGGGCGAGGCGAGCGTCCGCACCTGTCATCGTTGCCACGAGGCCGAGAGACGGCGCGACATCCTGGCCTTTGCTCCGTTGACTGCCGCGTCCTGGGGGGTCGCCATCCGCCAGGCAGAAGAGGAAGCCCTGGCGCCTACCTGGGACCTGGAGAGAAGAATGATCGTCTTTGGCGGTCTGGCCTTCGTCATCGCCCTGTCTTTCACCTGGGTGGGCGTGAGGAGCATCATCAGGCCGGTGCAGGGATTGACGCGCGCGTCCCAGCGTATCGCCGCCGGGGACCTGGATAGCATCGTGCCCACCATGGGAGGCGGCGAGATAGGCGTCCTGGCCCGCACTTTCGAGACTATGCGCAGGAGGCTGCGGACATCCTACCAGGAAATCGAAGAGCGGACTCAAGACATCGAGCGTCGTAACCGGGAACTATCGGCCTTATGTGAAATATCGCGGGCGCTGACCTCTACCCTGGACCTCGATTCTCTCCTCAAAGTCATTCTGCAAAAGACCATTCAGATTTTCGAACCGGCGGAGGCCGCCCATCTCCTTTTGCACGACCTCGGCTCCGACCAATTGGTGGTCCGATCCGCTGAGGGCTTTGCCGCCGACAAGGACTTGCAGGAGAGGTTTGCCCGTGGCGAAGGAATCCCTGGTATGGTCTTTGAACGGAAAAGCGCCGCCCTGCTTACGCCTAATGAGGTCCGGGAACACCTGAGCGGCATCGGGGACCTGCCGGTGCAGAGCGCCATCGGCGCACCTTTACTGGTGAAAGGAGAGGCCATCGGGAGCCTGGTGCTCTACCATTGTCGCCAGCCCCGGCCCTTCTCTGAGCCGGACGTGAGACTGCTTCAAGCCCTTAGCGATCAAATGGCCATCACCATAGATAATGCCCGCCTGTATGAGGAGGTGCAGCGCAAGGAGCAGCTCCGCGGGCAGCTCCTGGAGAGCATCATCTCCACTCAGGAAGAGGAACGCCGCCGCATTGCGCGAGAACTCCACGATGAAGCCGGTCAGGCCCTCACGGCCCTGCTGATGGCCATCGGCGCCATCGAGCAGTCCTTGCCTGCGGACGCGGGGCGCATGAGGGAACGAATGACTGCCCTCAAGTCCTTGACGACGCAGACGATGGAGGATATTGACCGGCTCATCTCAGACCTGAGACCCGCCCTTCTGGATGATGTGGGCCTGCTCCCAGCGCTTCGCTGGTACATCCGGAGATATTCGGACAGGGGCGGCGCGGATGTGCGTCTGCAGATCGTCGGTCCCAAAGAGAGGAGGCTGCCCGGCAAGGTGGAGACCGCCTTGTTCCGCATTATCCAGGAAGCCCTGACCAACGTGGCCAAGCACGCTGCCGCCACCGCGGTCAAGATCCGTATAGACTTCAGCGATTCGGAAGTGCGGGCAGCCATCGAGGACAACGGCAAGGGCTTCGAGGTGGACAAAGTCATGAAATCGGAAGGGACGGGCCGCGGCCTGGGCCTCGTCGGGATGGGGGAACGGGCTGCTTTCCTGGGTGGAAACCTGACCATCAAGTCGCGACCGGGGCGCGGCACGCAAGTGCTCATGCAGTTCCCCGTACAGTTAAATGCTGAATGCTGAATGATAAGATTGGAAGAACCAAGAACCAAGAAACAAACAGCAAACGGCTGGATAACTCGTATTTCCTGGTTGTTGTACCTTGTATCTTGGTTATTTGCCGGCCAAATGAATCTGAGTGCTGAAATCTGAGCGCTGACCGCTGAAAGCTATTTCTCCTAAGGAGGGCTCCCGAATGGAAGAGATTAAAGTGTTACTGGTGGATGACCACACTATCGTGCGTCAAGGGCTTCGTCTGCTCCTCGACACCCAGCCGGACATCAACATCGTCGGGGAGACGGGGGATGGGCGCGAAGCTGTGGAGATGACGCGCGAGCTGATGCCCGATGTGATACTGATGGACATCAGCATGCCCGGAATGAATGGTCTGGAAGCTTCTCGGCGCATCAAGGACTGCTGCCCCAACTCCCGCATACTGGCGCTCACCATGCACGATAACGAAGAGTACTTCTTCCAGGCCCTGAGCGCTGGCGCCGCGGGGTACATCCTCAAGAAAGCCGATCCGGCAGAGCTGGTCAACGCCATCAGGGTCGTCCACCAGGGCGGCGCTTTCCTCTACCCATCGGTTGCTAAGAGCCTGGTAGCCGACTTCCTGCGCCGCGTGGACACCGGGGAGGAAAAGGCCAGCTTCGATGGGCTTACCGAGCGGGAAAGGGAGATACTCAAGCTTGTTGCCGAGGGGAAGACCAACCGGGAAATCGCCAGCATGCTTCTCATCAGCACGAAGACCGCCGACCGCCACCGGGCGAACCTTATGGAGAAACTGCACGTCCACAATCGCTCGCAGCTCATCAAATATGCAATTCGCAAGGGGGTAATTGATGTAGATACATAGAGGTAAACTATCCAGGTAATCCAGAATATTGCGGGGAATACCCCACAGCATGATGGGGTGTTCCCTTTTCCATAAATACGGTCGTTTGCTCTTACGATCGCAGGCCCACAGCGGATAAACTTATATTGAGATGGGGGGAACCCCAGAGGATCCTGCGAAAGAGGCAGCCGTATGGAATGGATCATCTACACGCTTTTGGTGATAGTTATTGGGGTGTTGCTGGGGCAAACGGTCAGGGTAGTACAACAGTATCAACGGGGAATAGTCTTCCGGTTTGGCAAGGTGAGTGGGGTGAGAGAACCGGGCTTTAACCTTATCATCCCCATTGTTGACCGCATGGTGAAGGTGGACATGCGAACGGTGACAATGGTGGTGGAACCCCAGGAAGTTATCACTAAAGACAACGTCACTATCAAGGTAGATGCTGTTGTCTATTTCGCTGTAGTGGAGCCGATATCTGCCATCGTAAAGGTCCTCGACTACGTGGCTGCCACCTCTCAGATTGCTCAGACAACCCTCAGAAGTGTTCTCGGGCAATCGGAGCTCGATGAGCTGCTGGCCCATCGGGATGAAACGAACCGGCGCTTGCGTGAGATCATCGACGAGCAGACAGAGCCCTGGGGCGTGAAGGTGACCGTGGTGGAGGTGAAGGACGTCCAGTTGCCCGAAAGCATGCAGCGGGCGATGGCCAAACAGGCGGAGGCGGAGCGGGAGAAGAGGGCCAAGCTCATCCATGCCCAGGGCGAATACAACGCCGCCGAGACCCTGGCCGATGCGGCCCGAATCATCGGCTCCCAGAACGCGGCCATCCAGTTGCGCTATCTTCAAACGCTGACCGAAATAGCTGGCGAGGGCAATAGCACCATCATCCCACTGCCCATCGATATCATCGGGGCCATCAAGCTTGGACAGCCTCAGATAGCTCCGGTGACTGGCGATGGAAAGGAGACCCACTGATGCCCGAGACTGGAGGGCACCCCCGCTGGGGTATGGTTATCGATCTGCGAAGGTGCATAGGTTGCCACGCATGCTCCGTGGCGTGCAAGAGCGAGAATGCGGTGCCCCTGGGCGTCTGGAGGAACTGGGTGAAGGTAGTGGAGAAGGGCACCTTTCCCAAAGTCAGCCGTTCCTTCCTACCCTGGCTGTGCAACAATTGCGGCAACCCCATCTGCGTGCGCAACTGTCCGGTGCAGGCCACCTACCAGCGCGAGGACGGCATAGTCATGGTAGACCCGCACCGTTGCATCGGGTGCAAGTACTGCATCGCCTCCTGCCCCTATGAGGCGAGATTCCTTAATCCGTTGAAGGGCATAGTACAGAAGTGCCAGTGGTGCCATCACCGTCTGGACGCCGGCCTCGAGCCCGCCTGCGTCAACACATGCCCCACGGAGGCCATCGTCTTCGGCGATATCAGTGATCCGAGGAGCCGGGTCTCTCAGATCGTGGCCACGAACCCGGTGCAGGTGCTCAAGCCTGAAAAAGACACGGACCCGAAGGTCTTCTACATTGCCGCTGACCTGGTGACCATGCGGGCCTACGGCACTGGGGACGGGAGCATTAGCCGTGGATGAAGTGAACATCGTCTACAACGTATTCCACGAGGCGCCCCTGGGCCTTCCCATCGCCCTCTACTTCTATCTCACCGGCCTCAGCGCGGGTTCCTTTATCCTTTCTACGCTGGCATACGGATTCGGCATCCAGAAGTTCCGCGCTGTAGGCAAGGTGGGCATAGTTCTGGCCATTCTCCTCCTGGTTCTGGCGCCCATGGCCCTCATCTATGACCTCGGGCAGCGCCCGCGCTTCTGGCACCTCTTCCCTTACCTGAATCTGCAATCTCCAATCACGTACGGGAGCTTTCTCCTCAGCATCTATCCGCTGAACGGCCTGGTTTACGCCTTCTTCATGTTCACCGGCCGCCACAAGTTGACGAAGTTCTTTGGCCTCCTCGGGATACCGCTGGCGATTTCGGTGCACGGTTACACCGGCTTCATTCTGGCCCTCAGCAAGGCCCGGGCGCTGTGGAACACCGCCCTGATGCCGGTGCTCTTCCTGGTGTCCGCTATGGTATCCGGGGTCGCCATGATGATTGTTGCTGTGGTTATCTACCAGCGATTTTTCACAAAGGATAAGCAGATCGACATGGCGCTCGTGGGCAGCCTGAAGGGGATGCTCATCGCCCTGATCCTGACCGACCTCTTCCTCGTGTTCTCCGATTTACTGGTCCTGATCACCGCCGACACCGAGGCAAGGGAGGCGGCCCTGCTGATTCTAACCCAGAACTTCAGTCCTCTCTTCCTGGGCGTCGAGATTTTCCTGGGCTCCCTCGTGCCCCTGTTCATTCTCTCGGTGCCGTGGCTTGGCAGGAGGGTTGTGCCGGTCACCTTCGCCGCCGCCCTGGTCATGATCGGCATTCTGGCTATGAGAATTGTCATGGTGGTCGGCGGTCAAAGCGTACCCATAAGTTGAAGGTTCGGAGCTAAGTGGCATGAATTGGCACAGTCTAAACCGACGGGATTTCCTGAAGTTGGGAGTGACCGGCGCCGCCTTCTGGGCCCTGGAAAGCAAGCTACCCGAGATCGTCGCTGCTGACGAACTGGTCCAGGGCGGCAGGAGCGTATCGCGCACCACGGGTTCGCTGCGCAAGGCCTTCGCCAGCACTTGCCTTCAATGCCCGGCGCGCTGCGGCATCCTGGGCTTTATCGAGGAAGATACCCTGGTGAAGATTGAGGGCAACCCCCTGGATCCTAACACGCGCGGGCGCCTGTGCGCCAAAGGGCAGGCGGCCGTCAACCTGGTCTACAACCCGGACCGCGTGCTGCGTCCTCTGCGGCGGGCCGGAGCGCGTGGAGGGGGGAAATGGCAGACCATAAGCTGGGACGAAGCCATCAATGAGATCGCCGGCCGGCTTTCCGAGGCAAGGAATCGTCCCGACCAGTTCGTTTTCGTGGGGGGCATGGAGGGCGTCGAGGGAGCGACGGGCCTCCTGGCCCGCGCCTTCGGCACGGCCAGCGTCTTCGACGAAACGGCTTCTCTTTGGTCGAACAAGGCTACGGCCCTGCGGATGACCTGGGGCGAGGAAATGGAAGTCCCTGACATTGCTTCGACCCGGTACATCCTTAACTTCGGGGCCGACCCCTACGATGCCCATCCGTTCTATCTCCCGCTGGTCCGGAGACTGATAGACGCTCGAATGAAGGGCGCTAAGCTGGTCACCTTCGACCCACGCTTGTCTGATACGGCGGCCAAGAGCGATGAATGGCTTCCCATCAGACCGGGCGCCGACGGCATCGTCGCGCTGGCCATGGCCGACGTCATAATGCGCGGCGGTCTGCACGACAAAGACTTCATCGCTAAATGGCTGAATGTGTCCGCTGACCAACTGAGCGGGCACCTTGCCCAGTACACCCCGGAAGCTGCTGAGGCGGCAAGCGGCATCCCGGCCGCCACCATCACGCGGCTGGCCGTGGAATTTGCTGCCCACAGACCCGCCGTCGTCATCTCCGGCAGCGGCGTCAGCCAGCACGTCAGCGGCGTGCTGAGCGAGCGGGCTGTGGCCCTCCTCAACGCTATCACCGGCAACATCGACGTCCCTGGCGGGTCTTGCCTTCCCAGGAGGTTGGAGTTGGCGGAGCCGGAGCCAGCCGCCCCGAGCTTCGGCGCTGGGCTTCCCAGGGGCACTCACACGCTCTTCCCCTCCATTCGCGACGGGCAGCTTAAGGCGGCAGCCCTCATGACGTCGTTGGCGAATCCGGTCTTCTCTGGCCCGGAAACAGCCGCCGGCGTCGAGGTCCTCAGGGATGAGCGGCTGGTCCCCTTCTACGTGGCCCATGATACGTTCGTTAACGAGACCACCGTCTGGGCCGACATCGTCCTCCCGGCGACAACCTTCCTGGAGAGGTGGGACGTCCAATCGGTCCCGTCCTTCGAGATGGTACCGGCGGTGAGTCTGATGCAGCCGGTGATCTTGCCCCGAGGCGAGTCGCGTTCCTTCTTCGATCTCAGCCTTCACCTGGCGCGCCGCATCGGCGGCGGTCTGGAGCAGCACTTTGCCTTCGGCTCTATGGAGAAGTACGTGGCCGCCGCCATCGCCCCGATACAGGGGCTGGTCCAGGCCGGAGGGCTGAAATTCCTGAGAGAGAAGGGCGTGTGGTACGACGTCGCCGCCAAGCCGAGCTACAAGTCCTATGAGGCCGGCGGCTTTAAGACCCCTTCGAAGAAGTATGAAGTTCTGGCAGGCCCACAAGGCCGCCCCCAGACGCTGCCTGTCTACCAGCCCATCGCCGCCTTCCAGGATATGGCGGAGGACGAATTTCACCTCGTCCTGTTCCAGTGGAACGTCCACACCTATGCCCGCACGGCTGATTGCATGTGGCTCTCGGAGATAGTGCATGAAAACGCAGTATGGCTCAACCCGCAGACGGCTAAGGCCCGCGGCATCAAGAAGGGGGACCCGGTAAGGATAACGTCTCCCCTGGGCAGCATCGTCTCAAGAGCGTGGCTCACGCAGGGGGTCCGTCCTAACGTCGTTGCTATGGGCGCTTGCGTGGCGCACTGGGAGTCGAGCCGGATCGCGCGCGGCCAGTCCTTTAAGAGCCAGGACCCCAACAGCGAGCTCGTCTGGTGGGGCAAGCACGGGACGGGGTCCCATCCCCATCGCCTTATTCCCTCCCTGTCCGATCCCGCAGGCGGCGGACAGGCCTGGATGGATACTGTAGTGCGCTTAGAAAAGGTTCAGAGTCAAGGACCAAACCCATCACCTCCGAGCCAGAAAGCAGTCTTGTCCGCGTTGTCCGCAGGGGGAAGTTCAGAGTTAAGTACGAAACTCATCGCCACGAAACAGCCAGAATCAGTCCTATCCCCGTTGTCCACGTAGAGAAGGTCTAGAGTTAGATTATGAGACTGCCTGAGAAGAGTCGCTTGCCTGAACCGGTGGAAGTGCCGGGGTTGCCTGTCCCTCTCTTCCAGCGGCTGAGACGTGTGCCCCGGTGGATGTGGTTCCTTATCGGCGTCTGCGCTGTTCCCGTGGTCACTTTAATGGCCGTCGGCATGGCCCGATACAGCACCTCGAGCTCATCCTTCTGTCTCAGTTGTCACAGCACCGGCGAGATTCCGGACCGCGGTGTGCGCTCCCTGGTGCACCCCAGCTTCGAGAAGGTGACCTGCGTGGACTGCCACGCCAAGCCTGACCAGGTGGTGTTCGAGGGGTATTTGAAAGGCTTCATGGCCGAGCCTGAGCGAGTCAACCAGAGCTGCGTCCGCTGCCACAATGACATAGCTGACAAGAGCGACCAGACAGGGTTCAAGGTGAACTTCGGCAATATCAAGGTCCCGCACAAATGGCATCTTGGTTTGGGCGCAACTTGCGTGACCTGCCATTTCAACGTCGCCCATGACCTGGAAGAGCCGCGCACCAACCGTCCCCGCATGGAGACATGTTACCAGTGTCACGCTCGCAGCGATACCTGCACTAAGTGTCATGGTTCCCCGCCTCCGGGGCCTCTGCCCGATTTCACCGCGCCCGCGGTGGGCGTGGCTGCGGAAGGACGGGAAGTCTACCTCAGGCTCTGCTCCGCCTGCCATGGCCCGAAGGGCAATCAAATACCTCAGGCGGACCTGAGCTCCGGCGCCTTGTTGCAGGGCCGCGCGGAGCCGGCCCTGATCCATTCCGTCGCGGAGGGCAAGGGCGTGATGCCCGCCTTCGGCAAGAGCAAAGGGGGTGAGCTTACAGCGGACCAGCTTCAAGCCGCCATGGCGTATCTCAAGGCCATCGCCGGGATCAGCGTTCAGCCAAACGGCACAGCGGCGATATACAGCGCCAAGTGCCTGGTCTGTCACGGCGAAGACGGCAACAAGGTGAGGGGCGCTCCGTTGGGGTCGAAAGCCTTCATAGGCCAGCTCAGGGACGCGCAAATATTCGAGGCCATCGCCAACGGCCTGGGCGGCATGCCCGGCTTCCACCGGAGCAAGGGCGGCACCCTGGACGAGGGGCAGATCAGAGATCTGATAAAATATGTTCGGTCTTTGGCGACGAAATGACCAGGTTCAACGCCGCAACCTGAAAGGAGGAACAGGGAAATGAGAGGGACGCGGGAATTCTTGAGTGACCTCTTGAGTGGGGTCGGGGCATCCACGATCATCATTGGCCTGCTCCTTATCGCTCTGCTGGCGATGGGGATTATCCCGTTCCAGAGCAGCTACGGGGGCATACTGTCTTTGCTGCTGCTCCCGGCGCTCGCCGTGATGGGAGTGCTGATGGTCGTATTTGGCCGCGTCATAGACTACCACCCATCGCTCCCCCCCGTGGCCGGGGGCTCGCCTGACCCCAAAGAGACCGATTCGACTGCTGCCTCCTAGGGCCGGTGCCTCTCGATGCTGCGGGGTTCCAACGCTTGGTGGAGAAGCCCACCTTCATTGGACGATCCAGGGGTGTGGGCAGGCGGGCTGCGCCTTTCAATGAACCGGGAGATGCCTGCCAAGCGGTGTCGGATTTCCCGAAGCATCGGGATCCCGAAGAAGTCGGGACCTCGCGCGAGAAAGTCTGTCCTTATTGGCACTATTTCAACCGCGCGCTTTGAAGGTCATTCACCGCAGAGGCGCAGAGTCCGCAGTCCAATCTCCCCCCGTGGACGAGGGGATAGAAGCACCTGGCGCTTGGGGCCGCCGAGTCCTTCCAATCTCCCCCCGTGGACGGGGGGATAAAGGGGGGCCGATCCATCTCTGGGCACTCTGTGTCTCTGCGGTGACTACTTTCAAGGACGCAGGCCATGTCCTTTCATGTATCCGGCAACGCCCCGGGCCTACTGAAGCTCGGAAAGATAGGGATGAGGGCCTCTGTTGCCTTTCAGCGCTTTCAGTCAAGCCCGGTTCAACGCTGCACATTGGGCCGCGGCACCGGCTTGGATGGATCGGGAGGAGATCGACTGAGCCGGCCGGGGCTCGCAGCGTCCATGAACCAGTGGTTGGAGACTCTACGCGTGCGTTCTCGCCTACGGATTCGGATGCTGGTTCAGGCGGACAGAGACGTCCGCCGCCACGCTACTCTGTTCGCTTCCCGCTCCACTCGACCTACGCCTCAGGCAACCCGGGTGCAAAGCTCGGA
Organism: Chloroflexota bacterium; assembly: GCA_016190665.1. Taxonomy (GTDB): domain Bacteria; phylum Chloroflexota; class Dehalococcoidia; order JACPQD01; family JACPQD01; genus JACPQD01. The sequence goes on along the minus strand of JACPQD010000029.1, from coordinate 22,754 downwards.
CTTCTCACTGGTAGCCACCTCCCCCTGCCCTCGAGCGATGAGCTCAGGACGGTCTTCACATTTCAGGCTACGGCCCGGGCGCCGCTTCGGGAGGCGGCACCCGCACCATCAGGGCATACATCTCCAGCCCATCCACCGTGGTCGATACGGTCTTGGCGACGGTATCCACAGTGGATTCGACCTCACGCCAACTGTCGCCGTCCCACTCGGCGATAAACAGGTCGCTTTCGCTGGTTCCTGGAGGCAACTCTAGCCCTGAGTATCTCATGATAAGCTGCGCCGCTGGATCAATTCCCGCGCCGGAGGGCTGCAAGTCCATGGCCAGCACCACTTGCGCTCCGGCTTGGGCGGGCGGCGGGTTCAGATTCCAGTTCGCGTTGATGAGCCGCGCCAGCGCGCCTTCCGGGCCTACCAGCCTCGTTCCTTGGGCCAGGCTTATGGTGCATATCCCCTCCGGTGATGTGGCGCTGAAGGCCTGCCGCGTAGCCATGGTATTATCTGTGGGAGCCATCCCCGAGTTGCCCATTACGTTCACCTCAAGGCCCCGGACTTCGGACTTCGGGTTCACCCGCAGAATGCCCCACAGTCCGCCCTCGAAAAACGGGTTCCGTCCGTCGCGGATGAGGTAATCGCCCGGGAAGCCCATAATGCCTCCGGCGCCGCCTTCCAGGACCGCATCTACGCGGTCCAGGGCGCCGAACATCCGGGCGTACAAGTTCATTTCGGTGGCGTCTATTCCCTCGAAGGGGAAGCGGTGACCATCGAGCGCGAATACGTGCGGCTGGTGTCCGAAGCCTCCCAGAGCGTGCAAGCGCACCTGCTCGCCCACTTCGACCTCGATGAGGGGTGTCCCGGGGTCGCCGTGGGCGCGAGTGCTCAAGACATGGGCAGGGAGTTCGTTGTTCCTCTTCTCGAAGGGTTCGGCGCGATAGTTGATAGCCCTATCCTGGTCGATGTCGGGGTCATAGGGCATAAGGTCACGGTTGATACGAGGGTCTTCGTCGTGGAAAATGAGGGCCACGTCACGGAAGGCGCCCTCGGGTGACCGCACCTCGATATTCCAGCCGGCGCCGGATTTCAACTCCTCCCCGGTCTGCGGATCGTGGTAGGTGGAGCCCTCTGGCTCGACGATAAAAGCGCCGTAGAGCCCGGCTAGCCGCTTGTTACCCGGTTCGCCGAAATCGACGATGGACATCGAGCGCGGCACCTCGAACCGCGGGTCGATGACGTACCAGTAGGTCGTGCTTCGTCCACTGGCCACAGTAGAGTCGTTGTCGAAGCCGAAGGCGGCGCCCAGGGAGTCCGCAGTCTTGATAAGCTCAGGCAGGTGCAGGGAAGCCCTGGCGCCGGGTATCTTGTTGGCAAAGTTAACGCGCACGACCTCGCCGACATTGCCACGCAGCACCAGAGGCTCCACGTCCTTTGAACCATCTAGTACTGCTTGCTCGTCCTCGGCCAGCACATAGACGCGTCCGTTACTCTTCTCGAAACCCTCGGTCAGCCTGATTTCGGTCTCAATGGCAGCGACGTCATAGGTTCGCACCGGTATCTGGTCGACTGGCTTCCCGTCCATCAAGCTGTAGCCATTGAGTTCCAGCTTAGTCTTCAACTCGGCCAGTGTGCTGGGCTCAGTGGCCGCCGGCGGGCTGCCGCCTGTCCGGCGGTTCTGCGGGAAGGTGGTGGCGCTGGACTCCCGTATGCTCTCTCTGGGGCCTCCGGTAGGCGCGAGGTCGGGCTGGAGGGTATCGTTCACGCGAAGTATGCCCCAGGCGCCGTCCATCATTTTCTCGCTCATGGAGTTCATGTAGACGTAATCTCCGGCCTGAAGGCCGACCGAGCCAGCGGTCAGGAAGAGGTCGAAGCGCTCAGCAATTCCCAGAGTGATGGTGTCTCTGGGCGCCTCCCTGGGGTCGAAGCGCTCCACGCGGAAGCGGTGGCCGGCCAGGTGAAAAGTGCTGTCGTCATGCCCCGCGCTGGCCAGCAGGCGGATGGCCACCAGATCGCCCACGTAGGTCCGCAGCAGAGGCGTCTCCGGGTCGCCGAACCTCGCTGAGGAGAAGACCAGGGACGGTTCGGCAGCCGTCCTGACGCCCTTCTGGTCCAGCGGCTCCTGTTTCATGTTGTAGCCGCCCGGCTCGCCCCCGCCGCTGCTGCTCCCGCCGATATCGTGTATGCTGCCTGTGGAGTGCAAGACGAACTCGTGGAAATTCTGTGCGGGGATTCCAGGCGCTACCCGGGCTTCGGTCTTGATCAAGACCTGGGAGCCGGAGCGGACCGGCGTTACGCCATCTTTCTGGTCGAGCCATTGGGAACCTCGGGGCTCGACGATGATGGTGCCCGTGGGCGCCGCCCCGAAGCCCTCCGGGGCAAACACATGGTTGTGGTAGTAGGTGGTGCCCTCCTCCACATCGGCAAGCCACTGTGAGCGTGTGAACTCGACACCGACGAATTGTCCAACGGTGTGGGCGTTCAGCAACGGGCGGTCCAGAGTCAGCGTATTGCCGCTCTTACCCACGATCTGGGCCCACTCGAAGCCGCCGTTCCGGTTCAATGCGCCGTTCGGATTCTCCGGAGTCGGATCCCCATTGCGGCGAGGCACGCCGAAGCCGATGCCGATGAAGGCGTTCACCTTCAACGTGTCCACGGCGTCCACCGTGATCGCCGTCGAGCCGGCGGGTGCGGGGCCGGCGAGCTTGATGCCGTCTGGCTCACCGCCGGGGCCATCGGGCGGCCCTTCGGTCTTGTAGGGGCGGACACTCTGCTCATAGGACATGCCGCTGATGACGCCGTCGGAGGCCTGCGTGTCAAACTGGACGAAGTGGATGTGGATGTTGGCCTTGAAGAAGGGGTGCTCTCCGCCATCGGGCACCTCGTCGTACTGGATGATGTCGACCCCGTCGCCCACGTTGGCGCGGATTGAGAGTTGCTCCTGGGGCTTTCGCCCGGCCAGGATGGCGTCCCTATCCTCGTCCAACATGAGCAGGGCATGCGGTCTACCGCTGGGGCTGGTGATGTCGGCGGCCTTGTTGATCGCCAGGGAAATGGGCTCCGTCACGATGGTGTATTCCAGCCGTCGGGCATTCGCCGGGATCAGCGCGTCGGGATGCTCGGAATTGAGGTCCAGGGGGTCCGGGTCCGTCAGCGCTGACCCGCCCAGCCACGGGGAGCCGCTGCGCCCCGGTGCGAAGGGCGGCCGTCTGCCCAGTTGGGGTCGGAGCAGCGGAAAGGCGGGGCGGGCGTTCCCGGGGTTGAACAGTATCCTCCGCCGCTGCCCCGGGGTGGGCGAGGCGTAGTTGGCCCAGACGGCGGTGGTCTCGGGTTCGGAGAGGTATGCGGGACGATCGGGGTCTGCGTTGTCCACCGCCCAGTCCCACACCGAGGCGTCGTAGTCTTTCTCCGGTCCGGGATCTCCCTGGGGCGGCAGGACAGAGCGCATCCAGTCGTCGATGTTCAAAGTCTCGGCCGTGGTGGGGCCCGTGGTAAGGGTCCGACCAGAGGGCATCTTCATGCCGATGAGTTGAGTAGAATCCACGGCCAGCGGCGTCGTGCCTGCCCGGTCAGGCAACTCGACCATGGGCGGCTCGCCGGGCAAAGTGGTCTGGGCGGTCTGAAGGGTATCGAAAACACGCCAGAAGGACCACATGCCGGCCGGGTAGTGGTGGCCGAAGTGGCAGTGAAAGAGGAACTCTCCGGCGCCGGCCTGCAGGCCACCGGCGGCTCCTTCAGTCTGTACAGTGTAGCTCTCCAGAGGGCCGATGCCCTGCACGTCCAGGCGCTGGGAGAGCGACTGGCTACGCGTCGGGCTCTTGTCGAAGGGCAGTCCCCACTGGTCCGGCTCGGCGAAGGGGTTGAAGGCCCAGCGGATGGAGCCGCCGTGCAGGTGCTCCATATGGGCGCGCTCGGAGCCGCCGTGGACGATGCGCCGCTTGGTGGGATCGCCGATGTAGCCTCGGGGCATGGGCGTCGGCGGGTCCCCGAACATGTAGGAGCCGTAGTCCTGCGACCGGTCCTCATGGCCCAGGATCGGCTCGGCCAACTCCTGGCGTCGGAAGAAGGGCTCGGAGCGGTAGTTCAGAGCGCGTGAGCCGGGGCGGTAGACGCCGTGGTCATCGTTGAGCGGCAGCGGACTACCCTCGCGGTCGGACAACCGGAAGGACTCGTCGCCCCACTCGTGGTAGATGATGGTGTCCTCGCGGAAGTCTTTGCCGCTCGGGTCGACAATGATGGCTTCCCAGCCGCTTTTCAGCGGCTTCCCGTCGATAGGATTCAGGTAAGTCGAGCCCTTCGGCTCCACGTTGAACACGCCGAAGAGGCCATGCGCCTGCTGCTGGCGCATATCGTCGCCCATGCTGTTGAAGACGTAGGCGCCTTCCATGTTGCGCTTGTCCGGTATGAACCAGGTGTACTTGATGGACTGGCCGGGCGCCACCGTCGTATCCGGGTTCAGGCCAAGGTTGGAGCCAGCCGACGTCTTCGGGTCGCGTGGCAATCCATGGATGTGCATGCTGGCTCTGCCGCTTCGCAGCCGGTTAGTGAAGTTGATAACCACCGTGTCCCCGATATTCGCCCTGATCACCAGGGGCTGGATGGGATCATCCCGCAGACCGATGCTGGCGCGCTCGGGAAGAGGCTTGGCCGCCCGCTCCCGCACCGCCGGGATATTCTCGTCCAGGACGAACATCTTTCCGCCGGGGTCATGGTCGCCAAAGCGATTGATGGCGATGACCACATCAATGGCGGAAACGTTGTACTCCTTCACTGGGCCAGCCTGTGCGCCCACGGGCGCCGCTGGAAGCAGACCGCCAACAAGCAATATTAGTACAAACACGTTGAACACCCATCTCTTAAACATTTGTGCACTCCTCCCGGCTGGACCAATATGAGGGTAGGCGCCCCGCTTTGACAACGGTCCCGACTGTGTGTAAGACAAAGCAAAGGCTCTAAACGCTCGCCACCGGAAGAGACCTCTGTTCGCCTTGGCCGGCGCGGGGTCTCCCCTGGCCCTCGCCCTCTACCTTAATTCTCGCCCTGTTTGTGGTACGGCGACAATCGCAAATCTTGGGCATTCTTGTAATGAAAATGCTGACCAGAAGTGAAGAACTGTGGAGCCCGCGGTGACCGGCGTGGCTATCGTTTCCTGGAGGGGCAATGATTGTTTTAACGGCTGTCCATCAAGGGAGAGGAATCCGTTTCATATTCGGATAGTGAGGCAATACACGAGGAACCACTGATAGACACGGATGAACACGACATCATTTGGACTACAATCCCCGTGGATTGCGTTTGGCCCCGATTACTGCGGCGTGGAACCCCTGACAATCAGTGTGTATCGGTGTTCATCCGTCGTTCAGTCCAAATACGTTCCGTTCAAATCAGGCGCTACAACTCACTAGTTTCAAAGACGCCGGAAAAGCCACGCCAGCGCCAGCCCTCCCACGAAGCCCCCTATGTGCGCCCAATAGGCGATGCCGTCGGTCTCGGCGGTTGCTACTCCCAGTGAGCCTATACCGCTGAGGAACTGAGTGAAGAACCAGAAGCCGATGTAGAGAAGGGCGGGCAATCTGGCGATACGGCTGAAAGGCCCCAGGAATATGAACATGCGCACGATGCCTCTGGGGAAAAGCAGAACGTAGGCGGAAAGTACGCCCGCGATGGCGCCGCTCGCTCCCACGCTGGGCACAGCCGAGCCAGGGTCCACGGCGATTTGGGCGAAGGCGGCTATCAAACCGGCCAGAAGGTAGAAGACCAGGTAACGCCCAGGCCCCAGCCTGTCCTCCACGTTATCCCCGAAGACCCGCAGATAAAGCATGTTGAAGGCGATGTGGGCGATCCCCCCATGGACAAACATGGAGGTGAACAAAGTGAGATAAGGGGGAATTAGAATCTCCCGGCCGGCCACCACAGCGGCGGGGACCACGCCGAAGGCGGTGACAAAGGCATCCAGGGCCGCCTCGCCACCGTCGAAGAGCAGATACATCTCGAAAAGGAAGACGATGACGTTCGCCACGACAAGGAAGGTGGTTACCAGCGGGAACCGTCGCAGCGGCGTTGGCTCTTGCGTGCCTATGGGGATGAACATGGTTCTCTTGGCTTCACAGCCTCCGAGGGTAGTTTGTTAACACCTCCGACCCATCAGCGCTCACCACCACGGTATCTTCCACACGCACGCCCCACCGGCCCAAATACAGCCCGCAATTGCCCACAGCGATGACCACATTCGCCTCCAACGGAGGCGGCGCTTTCTCACCGTGAAAGAAAGCGTGTCCAGGGGGCAGCGGCGACTCCTCGAACTCAATGCCCACGCCGTGCATGGGCGGACCGAATATGTGGTCGCCGTGGCCAGCCTGCTTAAGCACTCCATGCAGGGTCTGCTCCAGCTCGACCATGCCCACCCCCGCCCTGGCCCTGGCAATAGTAGCTTGTTGGGCTTCGAGATAAAGAGTGTAGGCCGCCCGCTGGTCGGCCGTTGGCTTGCCCACGCAGACGGTGCGACAAATGTCGGCGCTGTAGCCACTAACTATAGGATGAATATCGATCATCACCATATCCCCTCGCTCGAGCTTGCGCAAGGTGGGGAGGCCATGGGCGATATTGGTGCGCGGCCCGGAGGAAACATAGGTACGCCAGAACTCCTCTGCCCCCGCATTCCGCAGAGCGTGTTCGGCGGCTCCGGCGACCTGGCTCTCTGTTACCCCGGGAGTTGCGAACTCAACCGCCGCCTTCATGCCTGCTTCAGCCACCTTCGCCGCCGCTCGAACGGACGCCACTTCCCGGGCTTCTTTCACAATGCGCAGCTCAGACATGATTGGGGTGCAGTCCTTGACGGTTACGTCATCAGGCTTGGCATGGGGGTGGGTCACCATAGCCATCATCGACTGCGTCAGATAGGTGTACTCCAGCCCGATAGCGCCTCGCCTGATGCCGAAATCATCGAAGTGGTGGGCTATGGAATGAATCATGCCGACTTCGTCCTCGAACCCAGCGATTCTATCGAAATGGGCCAGCGCCTTCACATCCTCGACGTCCGTCCTCGGCACGCCCAACGCGACCTCCCCGCTCTGGGTGATCATGGCGTAGGCGCACAAGCGCCCGTCGCCCGTGAGATAGAACATGTTCGCCGGCTTGGTGAGCAGCAGCGCGTCTAGCCTCGCCGCTTTCATCAGAGCCCCGCACTTTTCCAGCCGCCGTAGGTACACTTCACTGACCAACTCTCGCCTCCTTCGTTCCAGCATGCTCATACTTCCTGCATCCCGCCAGGCATAGGCATCCCGCCCCGAGGCATGCTGACCGACATACCCTGAGCGCCCTAGCCCCATCATAGGCTGTCCCCATATTCACGTCAAGTATTCGAATTGCTTCGCCCCCGGTACGAAAAGGGAGCGATTCCACCATGTTGTTGATCAAATAATATGCCTTACTCCTGTGGTCGAGATGCCCGACGGCTAACAGTGCGGTATCTTACGTCTGTCAATCTAAGTAACCACGGTAAGAGAACTAAGTAGTCCTCTCATTGTCCACTTCACCTCGCCAACCTAGAATTAGATTAGGTTCTTGTGCTATCCTGCGTGAAGTTGGATGAAGATTGGATGAAGAAAAGACATGTCACCTGGTTTCTGGTCTGCACGACGCTCGCGGCTTTCGGGCTGAGCTCCTGCGCCGGTCCGGTGGCACCGCAGAAGGCTGGCGCCTCGGAGCCGTCCTTGGGCAGTTGGGTAAGGCGCGCCGCCATGCCCACGGCGCGGAGCGAGCTGACGGCGGTAACGCTGCAGGGGAAAGTCTACGTGATGGCTGGGATAACCGCCCAGCGCGGCGCTACCGGTCTGGTGGAGGTCTATGACCCCGCGACCGATTCCTGGACGCGGCGCGCCGATCTACCGGTGGCGTTGCATCACACTGCGGCCGTGGCGACGGGCGGCAAAATCTACGTCATTGGCGGGTTCGGCAGCAGCGGGCCCTCCAGCGATATCTTCGAGTACAACCCACAGACCGATTCATGGAGGGCGAGGGCGCCTGTGCCAACTCCCCGCGGCGGACACGCCGCTGCCGAGTTGAACGGTAAGATCTACGTCATCGGCGGCGTTACGGGCTTCGGTGGGGAGAACATCTCCACTCTGGAAGTCTATGATCCGGCCGCAGATGCGTGGACGGTCAAAGCCCCGCTGCCCACCGCCCGCGATCACCTGGCGGCGGCAGCGGTGGCGGACAAGATTTACGCTATCGGGGGGCGCCTGCGCCACAGCTTCGGCCAGAACCTGGACGCTAACGAAGCCTATGACCCGATGACGGACAGCTGGTCCGCCCAAGGGCCATTGCCCACGAAGCGGAGCGGCATCGCCGCCGCGGTCATGTCGGGCCGGATCCACATTTTCGGCGGAGAGAGTCCGGCGGGGACATTCAGTGAGAACGAGGCTTACGACCCGGCCGCCGGTAGCTGGACGGCCTTCGCCCCTATGCCCACCGCCCGGCACGGCCTGGGCGCCGCCGTCATTGCGGACAGAGCCTACGTCATCGGCGGGGGCACAACCCCCGGCGCGACCGACAGCAACGCCAACGAAGCCTTCAGCCCTTGACCAGGCCGAAACCAACCGCCCCCTTTCGCAAAGATCGAGAAGGATTTCATGAGGAATGTCAGTTGTGAGTGGCAAATCCCCCTTGACCAAATTCATGCGACTTTGCGCGCAATTTTATCCCCGAGGCGCCAGGGTTCATCGACGTTTACGTGAAGACCCAGGAGTTGGTATGATGCTAGATACTTCGTGGAGATCGAGGGCATCTTGATCAAGAGACATCGCCGCTTCATCTTGAGCCTTCTCGTAGGGGTGGCCCTGCTCTTCGGTGTGAGCAGGTTCATCAACCTGGCGACGACCCTGGAGAGGTTCGAGGACTATCCCTGGCCGGACCTGTGGCTGGTCATGCTGTTCAGCCTCGGCTACTACTTGCTCAAGGCCCTGCGCTGGCACTACTTCCTTGGCGTAATCGATATTCGATTGCCGCTGCATAAGTCCGTCCTCGTTTATCTCGCCGGCCAATGGTTCGCCTTCACGCCAGCGGGAGAATTCGTCCGGGCCTATCTGCTCACAGCCTATGGTTACAGCTTCGGACGAGGATCAGCGGCCGTGGCCGTCCAGGTAATATTCGATTTCCTTTCCCTGGCGCTCCTCGGCTCGATTTCGGTCTTTCGGTACCACGAGCTGGCTGGAGTAGTGCTACCCTTCACCGGCTTTTTCATACTGGCGGTGCTGGCCTTCGCCTACGGTCCTTTGATCGTGCACCGGGGGCATGCGGCGGAAGAGCTGGCAATGAACACGCTGCACGCCCGATGGGCGCGCTTCTATGACCGGTGCCGTCGCCTCCTTGCTCCTAGGTGCCTGGCAATGGGGACTGCGCTGGGCCTGATTGCCGTAGTGGATGGATCGCTCATATTGTTTCAGGTTTCGCAGGGGTACCAGATACAGGTGGATGTCGCGCAATCTGCCTACGTATTCTCCCTGTCCCAATTGCTGGGGGGTCTTTCCATGATCCCGCACGGCCTCGGCGCCATAGAGGCCAGCTCCATCGTCCTCTTCCAGTATGCGGGTGTGGACACGGCCAACGCTGCCTCAGCCGTAATCCTGTTTCGCCTGGCAACGGTAGGATTCAGCCTCCTCCTGGGCGGGCTATCCCTGTTGGCGCTCCGCACTCCTCTAGGCCGATGTGAACCTGGCCAGACCGGCCGCGCTATAATGAATAGTAGCTAATAGGAGGGGTGTCCTATGTCACGCAGAGCTAAACTGATACTCAACCCCATACCCTGGGCCCAGCGGGCCTGGAGCAAGCTGCCGGAGATGGTTAACCTGCTGGAAGACGCCGATATCCACGCGGACCTGACTTTCACCAAGATGAATGAGACGATGACCAAAACCGTGGAACAGGCGGCTGGCGATGGTTACGACCTTGTCATCGCTGGCGGCGGCGATGGCACGGTGAGCGAGGTGGCGGCTGGCCTTGTTGGGACGGGAGTGCCCCTGGGCATACTCCCCTTTGGCACCTACAACAATATCGCCCATAGTCTGGGCATACCGCTGGACTTGAGCGAAGCAGCCTACCGAGTGGCCAGGGGAAGGACCATCGATATCGATGTGGGCGTCGCCAATGGCGTCTATTTCTTCGAGGCGGTGGGTGTGGGGCTCGATGCCACCCTGTTTCCCATCGGGGAAGAGATCAAGGGGGGACACTACGAGAAGCTGGCCAAAGCAGCCATGACCTTTCTGCGCCACCGCAAAGCCGACATCGAGTTGTTGACGCCCAAGCACAGGGTCCGCCTGAGGTCGCCCATGGTCGTGGTGGCCAATGGCCCTTACTACGGGGCCGGAATTCAGATAAATCCGGGGGCTGACCTGAGCGACGGGTTGCTGGAGGTGGTGACCTTCGAATGCAATAAGATGGAGGTTGCCTTGCACTTCGCGCTCAACGCCCAACACCGGCAATACGAGCAACCTTGCGTCGTCCGCCTCCAGGTAGACGAGGTGAAGATCGACTGCTCGTTGCCGCTTCCGGCGCACGCAGACGGAAAGCCTATCGGGACTTGCCCCGTCTCTTGTAAGCTGATCCCCGAGTCGCTGCGGGTGATCGTTCCCTAGCCTCAGCGGCCTGAAGGGGAAACTGGCGGGTCAGAAAGAGAGAGTATTCCGCAACCCAGTATCCGGCAACGAGAGTCGCTACTGCATCTGTGGGCCAGGCGGCGCCGAAATACAAGAGGCTGACGGCAGACAGGAGGGGGTAGATAATGGCGGGAATTCTCAGTCCGGGCCAGGTTCGCACCAGTATCCAGCTCAGGGCCATGACCAGGACCAGATAGCTGTCCGGGAAGGAGGCTGGACCCGGCCACCGGCTTTGCCATTCCTCAGGCAGGGGCACCTCCCCGGTGCCGAACGGCCTCGTCCGCTCGAAACCGCCGCCAAACACCGTCACGACCGCCAGCGCGGCCACAAAGGCCACCAGAACCGCTATTGCACCTCTGCCAAGGCGATCCCTTCCCCGGAAGGCGCCGTAGCCCAGTATCAGGGCCACAAGGGCCGCGTAGGTCTTGACTCCGTCGGCGAAAAGCCAGTAGACGAGTTGGGCCCAACCGGGTTCGAACTGCCTGAAGACGGGATACACGAGGCTATTATCAGTATTGCGCAGATAGTCGGCCAGGATGCGGGGGTCGCGAATGTAGACCACGTTGCCCAGGACGTACGTTCCCAGAAGCAACAGGCCAAAAACCAGCCCCGAGCGAATCGCCCTGGCCGCCAGGGGATCGGCCGCCTGGTCCCCGCTCTTCGACCTGAACACGTAGTCGTACCCCGCTCTCACCGCAGCGATTGAGGCCAGGCTATGCAGCGTCTTTTTCCCCCTGTCCACCGCGAGCAGGCTGAAACTGCCGGAAAGCAAGCCGACGAGGACGCCCGCCAGAACGTCCGAAGGGTAGTGGGCGCCGAGGTAGACGCGCGTGAAGGCAATGAAGCTTACGTAGGCCAGGGCGAACCACCGCGCTCCAGGCCAGAAGTAGGCCAGCACCAGGGACAGGCCGGTGACTTCTCGAATGTGCCCGCTGGGGAAGGTGGGTATCGATGCCCAGATCTTGCGCCACTGCTCGTTCATCACGATATCGGTGATCTCCATGAAGGGCCGGGGGCGGAATCCGAAGGCCTGCATATGAGGCATGGTCCAGGCGCCGACGACTAACGCCAGCCCAACGGCCGCGGCGGCGGCCGCCACATTGCTTCGCCGCTTCACCCACATGTAGCCGAGGCAGGCCGCAATTACGATGGTGTAGTCGACGCCGGGGTCATTGAAAAACAGGAAGACGAAATCGGTGAACTGGGGGTTGTTGATGCCAGCGATAGTCCGGTAAGCGGCAGCGTCTGCCTGTTGGAACCAGGAGGGGATATTCACTGAGGCGAAGCCGAGGAGGCGGGAGACCCCCCAGATAAGTCCCAGGAAAAGGCCGAGAAGCACGGCCGAGAGTGGCAAATCCAGCGCTACAGGAAGACGGGCTCTTTTCACTGTCTTTGAAGACAACTCTGCCCTCCTCGCATCGTCGTTTTCGCCTCGGCCAAGATGGCGGCGGCTATCTGTTCGGCGGCTTGCGCCCATCTCCTGCGATACGGGGCGGCTCGGGCCGCCAATTCAGCCATTTCCTCCGGACGAGACATCCACCTCTCCAGCGTGCTGACGAGCTCCGAAACGTCGGATACCCGCACGGCGAGTCCATGGTCGGCCGCAAACCGAGCGTTGCCATCCTCCTGGCCCGGCAACGGGCTTAGAATGACAAGGGGTTTACCCATTGCCACTGCCTCGCCGATGGTCAGCGCGCCCGCCTTGCCTACGACCACATCTGCCGCCTGCATCACGTCGCTCATGTTGTCGGTGAACCCCAGGACAACACGAGGCGCCGCCAGGCCGCTCTTCTCAAGCCTTCGCCGCAGGCCCTCATTGCGGCCGCAGACGATCACCAGTTGGATTGGAAGTTTCGCGTGGGAGATAGCTTTCGCCGCAGCCAGGATATCTCCCGCGCCTTCCCCTCCGCCCGTCAGCAACACCGTGAATCGGTCCTCCGCGAGTCCCAACTTGCGTCTTGCCAAGCAGGGATCGGTGCAATCAGCACAGAATCGCCGGTCGGTGGGTAGGCCTAATACCGTTACTCGTTCCGGGCTCACCCCTTTCGCCACCAAGCTGGCGCGAACCTCCTCAGTGGGGGCCACATAGAGGCTCACCTGCGGAGCTATCCAGGCGGTGTGGGCCTCCCCTAGGTCGGTGACAACCGTAATCAAAGGAGCCGGATGTTCCAACCTGCTCAGAGCATGGGCGACAGCTTGATTGCCCAAAGGGTGAACGCAGACGATGCACTGGGTGCGGCGCGCATCCAGCAGACCCAAAGGCAGATCTCTCATTCCGCCGCCCAACCCGTTGGACAGGCGGAAGAAGTAGGAATTATTGCTCAAGCCATAGACGAGGCCCCAGAGGCTGGGCCAGCGAAGGATAATCGGGCCGTACAGACGCCAGGGTTGGCATAGCCAGCTTGCCCGGGCAAGCAGGTCAACCGTGCTTACCTCACCCCCCCCGCCTGCCAGTTCCGTGAGAGCGCGACACAAACTCATGGCGGCGGAATTGTGTCCGGCGCCCGTGGACGCGGTGACGATCAGTATCCCCGTGCTGGCCCCGATCGGCAGCGAGGCGTCTGATGCTGGCACCCCTACCTCTGCGGGCTAATGCCCTGGCTGGCCATCCAGGACCTGAGCCGCTCGTCCAATCGGGCCGCCTGTTCAGGATTCGCCAGGGCTAGATTCCTTACCTCGCCGGGGTCAGTCCTCAGATCGTAGAGCTCGATTTCGCCGCTGACGTTGTTTCTTATCAGTTTCCAGTCTCTGGTTGTTATGGCCGTGATGAGGCCGCCGCTCGTGCCTTCGGAAAAGGCCTCTCTCTCGTCCAGCTTCTCCTGGCCCAGCATAACGGGCCAGAGGCTCCTGCCTTGCGCCCGTTCGGGAATGGGCAGCCCCATCAGGTTCAGGATCGTGGGCATGAGGTCCACATTCCGCACCACGCCGTCCACCACCCCGGTAGCGCCGGCCGGCGGATAACTGATGATGAGCGGGACTCTGAGGACATTATCAGTGAGAATCCCGGGATGAAACCACTGCCCTTTCTCATTCAGGGCCTGGCCGTGGTCCGCAGTTAAAATGATCATGGTGTTGTCCAGTAATCCCGAGCTTTTCATGCTATCGAGAAGCCTGCCTACCTCGCGGTCAGTGAAGGACACTTCTCCGTAGTAGAGCCCCTTGACGTGAGCGGCATCAGCATCCGAAAGCTTCTCACCGGCGCCTATTTTGTCAACCGTGACGAAGCTGCCATCCAGGCACGTCTTGCAATCGCTGTACATCGTATCGAAGGGAGGCGGCGGAGCGTAGGGATAATGAGGGTCGTTGTAATGGACCCATAGGAAGAAAGGATCTGAGTCCTTGTTCTTAAGCCATCCCAGGGCGGCATCAGTGGTCACGTTGGCGATCCCGTCCGTCACGCGCCAGAGGTCTTGCTGCTCCGGGTAACGCACGTAGGCGCCCTCATAGGTCCTGAAGCCCCGCTCCAGCCCGGAATTCAAAGGATCGAGGCCGTGAAAACTGTAGATGCCGGCCGTGTTATACCCCGCAGCCTGGAGCAGCTCCGCCAGAGTAGGCGAAGATTCCCGAAGGACATCTCCCCCCATATGCTTGAGCTCGTTGGTGGAAGTGAACATCGCGGCGTGGGAGGGATTGGTCTGGGTGAACTGGGTTACAACTCTGGAAAACCAGAAGCCTTGCCGGGCCACCGAGTCCAGGTTCGGCGTCTTGACCACCGGGTTTCCGGCGACGCCCAGGGAGTCGGCGCGCAGGGAATCCATGGTAATGAACAGAATGTTTGGCTTGCTCCCCTCCGGCTTGGGTACGCTAATCGCCGGCGCAGGCGGGAGCTTTTCTTCGTAGGGAGGCGGTTCGGCCAAGACGGGCACGGCCCTGGCCTCGAGGGGAGGCGCTTCCGCCGGGCCGGCGGCGTCTGGCGTCTCAGCGGCCGGGGTGTCCTCGGCTTGGACGCTTTCATTAGTGCAGGAGCTGAAAACCAGCGCCAGGGCGGAGAGCCAGAGGATGATCATTGACCGGAGTTTCATTTGTCAGCCTCGAATCGGCGCAGAATGACGGAGTTGGTCCGAAGCTCCGTACTCCTATTTTACCTTACATTCTGGATATAAGCTATCGCGGAATTGCTGAAGGCCGCCCTTCAGGATACGTACGCCTTCTAAGCAGACCTGACGGCAAAGCCAGCGGTCGGGAGGCGCGAAACGCCCAAAAATTCCGCCGCCAGGGCCGGACAGCCAACCGCCAGACGGTTTGCCCGGACGCCCGGCAGCAAAAAAGCACTGCTACCCAAGATGGGTAGCAGTGCTTTTTCATCGTTCTGGCTCGATCTCCCGAACCCTCCAAGGAGGGGCTGAAGACCGCTTACGGCAACAGGGTCGCCCCCTCCTTCATATTGATCCAGTAGCCGCTGCCGTAATTGATGGACGTGAAGCCGCTGCCATCAGGTTTCCCGATCTTATAGCCTTCGCTGGGACTGTAACTGAAGAGAGACTCCCACTTGCCCGACACCGACGCCAGATAGGCGCTGAGATTCATCGAAGGCTGCGTCCGGTAGTCCCGGTTTACGTAGCCGATCATGTTCCAGCCCTCGCGCAACTTGTGCGGCGGGAGGGCAAGGACCTTGTCGTCGTACTGGTAGGTCAGCGGGCCATCGATGAGGGACTTGACCCAATAGCCATCGCCGATCTCCAGTTTCGTCAAGGTGCCCGACCATGTGCCGTCCGCGGCCCTATTGGCGGTATCCCAATCCTGTATCTCCGTGTTGAAGTAAAGGACCGTGTCCACCTTGTTGCCGAACACTGCCGCCACCGAGGGGTCCTTCAGGAAGTAGGCCTGCGAGATAAGGTTCCAGCCTTTGGTGAGGATGATCGTCCCCTCGGGGAGCGCTGTAGCCGTCGGTGCGGGTATAGTGGCCGTAGGCGGCACCGGTGTAGGGGTCGGCTGACCCGGGGCCAGCGTCGGCGTGGCCGCCGGCGCGCCCGGCGTCGGGGTCTTTGTTGCCGTAGGGGTCGGGGTCTTTGTCGCCGTAGGAAGTGGTAGTGCGCCGCCGCCACCGCCACCACCGCCGGAAGGCGGCGTCGGCTGGGGTGGCGCCGCCACCGTAAAGTAGCCCGGGCGATCGCTCGCGGCAGACACAGTCTTGTCAGTAGTGTTGACGGTAGTAGTGAGGGATGTCCAGGTCCCGGAGCCAGTGTAGACGCCCGTGGCTGTGTCGAACCTCCTGAGGGTCAATTGGGCTGGATTCACGGCAGGTATGTCGGCGTCCAGGTACGTGGCGGTTACCTGCACCGTGCCTCCAACGAAGGTGAAGGGCTCTATAGGGACGCCCCCCTCAGTGAGTGGCGTGTTAACCGGGATGATGCTGAAATTGTTGCCCCCGAATTGGAACGTGGCGTCATTCGCCGGGAAGGTCCCGGGATCACTGGCATCGGGAATTGAATGCCGATAGATGCGAAACATTGTTGATGAAGACACACGACCCGAGCCGACGACCATAGTTACCCTTGAGTCATTGGAGTTGGCCGTCCCGCCTGTGGTAGGTATCGTGGTGTAGGTCGAGATAGTCGGGACCGTCGAGTTAATAACGCTCTGGCCCGGCGCCGCCCACGTGCCGGACCACGGCGCCGCCGAAAGACCCGCGATCAATAACAATACCACGATGCTCGGCCAAACACTGATGAGTAGTGTACTCCCGCCTCTGCCCCTTGACATCATCTCCTCCTTCTACCAGATGAACTCACCCGGCCCGGCCGAACCCCCTTCGGCAAGCCGCCGGCACCACTTCGTCGAACAAACCCTATGCTAACTCACAAGTATGAACCTCAGTGACTTGCAAGTATAAACCACAGTTCACCTG
This sequence comes from Chloroflexota bacterium, assembly GCA_016190665.1. Taxonomy (GTDB): domain Bacteria; phylum Chloroflexota; class Dehalococcoidia; order JACPQD01; family JACPQD01; genus JACPQD01. The sequence continues at coordinate 6,266 of JACPQD010000029.1, read as the reverse complement.
CTTGTCAACCCCCTTTTTTACCCATTTTCCCCCAGATTTAGCAAATACCCAAGCAAGCCTGTAAGCCGAGTTCTGTATCCCGATAGAATCGGGACGGTAACCATCTATCTAGCCTCGATGTTGCCATCGAGGTCAAGCGACTAACCCGGGGACAGGCCGGGCGCCTTATGTCCCCCTATTTAGTCTTGCTCCGAATGGGGTTTGCCCAGCCGGTGAGTCGCCTCGCCGCTGGTGAGCTCTTACCTCACCATTTCACCCTTACCCCGATCTTTTCGGGGCGGTATGTTTCTGTGGCGCTTTCCGTAGGGTCGCCCCTCCTGGGTGTTACCCAGCATTCTGCCCGGTGGAGCTCGGACTTTCCTCCCCGATGTTATCAGGGCGGTTACCCGACTTGCTTGGGCAACTAGGACATTACCACAATGCCTGGCGCCGGTCAAGTGCTTGAAAAGTGGGCCTGCGCTTTGCTACAATACTGGACTGGGGCTGCCAGCTCTTGGCCTTCAGCTTTCAGCGGAATTGGTGGCTGACTGCTGATGGCTGAAAGCTACGGGTTACTGGGGAATCGTCTAGTGGTAGGACAGCGGACTCTGGATCCGTTAGCGGAGGTTCGAATCCTTCTTCCCCAGCCAGAAAAGGTCGCGCAACCACCTCGCCGGCGGGAGAAAGATGAAAAACACCGTTATCATTGAAAAAGGCCGGGATCCGGCTATGTTGCCGCTGCCCCTGCTCTGATGGGGTGCGTCTCTCAAGGCAAGAGCAAGCCAGAAACCTATTCTATGCTTGCCATCTCTGGCCACTGCCGCATCTCAGTCGTTCCTGGCCATTCCCGGCGTAATTCCCCGACTGTTTCAACATCCGGTTCTGTCACCCGCCGCTGCTCGCTCTCCTACCCGCGAAGAACTACGCTCCATGAAGTACGCATAACGCGCCAGAAAAATACGTACCGCTATCACTTCTCTCCTCATCAGGGAATAGCATAAGTTGAAGAAGGACAATGAATCTCTGCTAGAGGAGGCGAGATATGCATGTGGTGCGGCGGAGAAAGCTTCAGGTTGGCATGGCCACAGCGCTCCTGGCGCTGGGAGCAGTGCTGGGGACGCTGTTAGTTTTCGGTTCGTCTTCGCAGGCGCGAGTGGAGTTCGAGATCACGGACGATCCCGGGCGCTGGTTTGCTAACGTAGCCGGGCCAGTGGGAGGCAGCAACTCTCTGGCCGTGGTGACACCCGGGACCAGGGTCGACTTCTCCCATAGATCCAGAACAGTCCACACGGTCACCAGTCTGCTCTTCCCTACGGGAGCTGAAGGTATGCCCTTTGAAACCGGCGCCATGAAGGGAAGCGTCAGCCTGAACTTGCGCACGCCGGGGCTCTATGTGTTCCTCTGCCAGATCCATCCTTTTATGTTTGCCGGCGTAATTGTGGACGATCCGGCGACGGAGGGTCTCGATCTGGGCGAGACGATCACCCTGATCAACGGCGCAACCATTCCCACTTCCAGCGACCTGGCTACTCGCTTGGTCAGGTCTTTCTTCATAGCCACCAACCCGGGAAACTGGCAGGACTACGCTTCCGGAGCCCCCTGGCACGTAACATACGCCGACGTTCCGGTTCGGATAACGGGGGGGCTTGTTGCTAACTTCAGAGCGGTGCTCAACGAGCGGTATGGGAACGACCTGACGCTGGAACCGACGCGTAAGCCGGTTGCGCCTGGAATAGGTGAGGTCTGGGTCGACACGCAGTTTGAGCTGACCAGCGGCAAGGAGAAGCCAGGCACGGCCACTGCCGTTGATGCCGTCACCTGGCTGGTTACCAGAAAAGTGGCTCTGCCTGACATCAAGATGAATAATCCCCACAACATGTGGACCGACCGCGACCAGGAACTGATTTTCCAGACCCAATGGTTTGACCATCGGCTGACCGTGTTCGACAGAAGAAGCGGGCGGCTGGTGGAAAACATCTCCGTCGGCGAGTCTCCAGCCCACGTCATTACGCGCCCGAACACTGACCAGGTATACGTGACCATCAATGGCGCTGATCGGAACGAGTCGGTGGTGGAGCTAGCCCCCCGCGGCACCGGGGTCGAGCGGCGGCTCGATATTGGAGCGCCGCACCCCCACGGCCCCTGGATTACCAGCGATGGGAGCAAACTGATCACGCCGAACACTCTCAGTGACACCGCCAGCATATTCAACTTCGCTACGGGCAAGACAGACATCCTTCGCACTGGCTCACATCCCATCGCGGTTGGGATTATGCCCGATGGCAGCAAGGCTTATGTGGCCAATTTTGTTGACAGCACGCTGACGGTGGTCGACTTGCACACTCTGAGCACTAAAACAATAAATCTGCTGGCCAACTATGATCCGATCAACGGAGCGATCACTGGACCAGTGGGCGGCCTGCCCATCCAGACCCCCGTCAGTCCCGATGGCAAGTTTGTGGTGGTTGCCAACACGCTGACTGCCACCATCACCATAATCGACACCGCCATGGACAGCCTGGTCGCCATGCTTCCGGCGGACCCGGGCGCTCATGGCATCAATTTCGGCGCCAAGCAGGGCGGCGGCTATTACGCCTACGTCACCAACAAGTTCTCCAACAGGCTCATCATCGTGGACCCCGATCCTAATGGCGACGGCAGCGCGACCGATGCGGCGATCGCCGGCTCGGTGGCCCTCGTGGCGACTTCCGGCACTTCCGCCGATGCCGCCATTGCAGGCAACGCTGGCATGGGCGGGCAGGGTGTGCTGCCAATACCTGTTGTCTACAACGGATGGGTTCAGAGGTTGCCGGCGTCCTGGGCGGACCAGTTAACTCCGGCGCAGCGGAATCCTCTGCCCTGAATCTGCCGGGACGAAAACCTGACATCAGAGCATTTCATCGTCGAGGCGTTGAACTCCGTGGAAAGTGTACCCGCAGCCTACGATCTCTGCGAAGTAGCCAGACGGTCGGTGCCGGAGTTTGTCTCCGGGGAGTGGAGGCTTCTTTCCTGCCAGCCCACCAACGTGGAGGTCCATAGCAAGAGCGCCCGGCCATAAACTGGAGCTCGTTAGCTGGGCTGATTGTATCTATGTGATCGAGGATGGCAGGATAGTTGAAAGCGGGACTCATGGAGACCTGCTGAAGAATAGAAAACACTACACCGAATGGATCGACATGGCGCACGGAGGACCAGTCCGCATTCACATCCTGAAGTTGGCAGCCGCGCCCATTCCCTGTACGTCAATGCGGGGGTAGGCAAACACAATTTTCATCTTTGCTGGTGGTGGTCTCAACCAGCATGACGGATTCATCACTCATCATTCAGCATTCTACCCCCTTGACAGCGCACACGTTTCCGTGTAAAATGAGGTCATGGGACAGGGAAAGCGGCGGAAGGCCCAGTGGAATAGCTACCGGGTGCGCGCCCTGCGGCGGCACATGGGCCTTACTCAGGCGGAGATGGCCGAGGAGTTGGGCACGCGGCAGCAGACGATCTCCGAGTGGGAGGTGGGCATGTACCGCCCGCGCGGCGCCTCAACGACGCTCCTCTCCATTGTGGCCGAGCGCGCCGGCTTCCGCTACGAGGTGGGCAACGCGGAAAACGCGTCAGCGGATCAGGCGCAACGTAACGCGGCGGCGTCCCCAACAGGTGAGTAAGGAGCGAGAATTGACCCGGACAGCGCAAAAAGGAGCCGAAAGCGCAGGCGCCTTCCCTCGACGCAGCCTAGAGGAGACACGACCTTCTTCGCCACCCCTTCCCGATCCACGCTTCCCGCTTCCCGCTTCAAAGGTGCCCGCTCCTTTTTTTGATCGTCTTACACGGTTACGTGTACACATGGAGGCGGCTTACCTGAGGGCGGTGACGCTTCAGGGAGTGAATGAAATACTGGTGGCCCGCATCTGGGAGAGGCAGCTCGTCCTTCGAGATGCCCTGGCCACCGACACGGGCATGGCGCTGCAGGTGGTCTATCCCGGGAGGCGAAGCCATGAAGGCGGGCCTGATTTCCGCCACGCCATCATTGCCGCCGCTGACGCCTCGTTGTGGCGTGGAGATGTGGAAATCCACGTCAGGGCCAGCGACTGGCGGAACCATGGCCACCACCGGGACCCCCGCTACAACGGAACGGTCCTCCACGCGGTCCTGCATGGCGATCTGCCCGGCGGCGCCTTTCTGGAGAGCGGGTCCCTGCTCCCCACGCTAGCCATGGAGGACTGTCTAAGTGCGCCGCTGGAGTCGCTGTGCCGGGAGACGCCCCCGGCCGCCGCTGAGCCCTGGCCGTGCCGGCGCGCCGCGGTGGGGTCCCGTGGCCTGGAAAAGCTGGATGCAGCCGGGGAGGCCCGTTTCCTGGCCAGGGCGGCGGGCTTCGAGGCGGATCTCTCCTGCCAGGCGCCGGTGCAGGTCTTGTATGAGGGCATCATGGCCGCGCTGGGCTACGCCCACAACAAAGATCCCTTTCGGGAGCTGGCCCGTCGCCTGCCCTTGTCGGTCCTCGAGGGCATGGCTGCGGAGAGAGAGCGGGAAAGGCAACCGGAGGCCCTGCAGGCGCGGATGAGCCCCCGCACGTTACTGGCCGAAGTAAAGGCGCGGGAAAGGCAACTGAAGGTATTCTACGCGCTCCTGCTTGGGGCTGCCGGGCTGCTGCCGTCGCAGCGCCGGCCTCCCCTGCCCGCGTCCTTCGCTGACGCCGGCTTTGTCTTCGGCCTCGAAGAGGCCTGGCAAGACATGAAGCTGGCCGATGAGGGTTTGCCCTGGCGCTGGGGCGGGGTCAGGCCGGAGAACCTGCCTCCACGTCGCCTCGCCGGCATGGCCCACCTGCTGGCGCGCCACAGGTCGGAGGGCCTTCTGGAAGCTGTCCTGCGCTGTGTCTTCTCCGGCCCACCCCTGGAGGCGCTTTGCGCGCTGGAGCGCGCCTTGGTCACGCCCGCGGAAGGGTTCTGGGTCAACCACTATGACTTCGGCCTGCCGGCGCCCCGAGATGTCGGGGCGCTCATCGGGCGGGAAAGGGCGCGAGAGATCGTAGTCAACGTGGCCCTCCCTTTCCTCTACGCCTACGCCGAGGCCACGGGGAACCCCGGTCTGGCGGACCGCGCCCTGGAAATATTTCGCCTCTGCCCCCCTCTCGGTGAGAATGAGATCACCCGGGAGATGGGCCATCTCCTTTTCGGTGGACGGAAGATCCGCCCCTCGGCGCGGCGCCAGCAGGGGATGATACACATCTATAGGAAGTGGTGTCTGGAGCGGTGTTGCGAGGAATGCCCGCTGGGGGGATGAGGAAGCACGAAGCCCGAAGCGCGGAGCGGGAGGCAAGGGGGAATAATGAATGCTGAGAGAGCTGAAAGCTGACTGCCGAGCGCTGAAACCGCGGTGCTGAAAGCTCATTGGAGGTCCGGCGTCACCGGATAGGGAACGGACAAAAGGATGACGAAATGATGAGTGATGAATAGCGGGCGGATGGCCGGACGCCGCCGTGGGAGGCAGGCGTTTTGTGTCCATCCCCGTCCACTTTCGTCCACCAGTGGTTCAGGAACGCCTCCTGATCACTGATGGCTGAAGGCTGAACGCTGAGCGCTGACAGCTCAAAGCCGCAGGCTTGGATACACATCGATGTCCAGGGGCGCCCTCTCTCCGCGCTGGAAGCGGAAGTAGCCGCAGGAGGCGACCATGGCGGCGTTATCGGTGCACAGGGCAGGAGGGGGGATGAGGACCGGCACCGGGGAGCGCTGGAGCATGGTCTCCCGCAGCGCTTTGTTGGCTGCCACGCCCCCGGCGAGGAGTATCTGGCCCACGCCGTGTTTGCGGGCGGCGGCAATGGTCTTCGTCACCAGGACGTCGGTCACCGACTCCTGGAAGGCGGCGGCGGCCTCGGCCGAGGCCTCGGGCACGGCGCCTCCCTCCCCGACGTGTCGGGGGACCTTACCCTCCTCCACCAGGCGCAGCACGGCCGTCTTCAGGCCGCTGAAGCTGAAATCGTGGCTGCTCCGCAGCCAGGCCCGCGGCAGCCGATAGCTGGCGGGCGCCGCCCCCTCCGTCACGCGCTGGATAACCGGCCCCCCTGGATAGCCCAGGCCCAGCAGACGGGCCACCTTGTCGAAGGCCTCCCCGGCGGCGTCATCGCGCGTCCTGCCCAGTATGCGGTATTGGCCATGCGCCTTCGCCAGGATGAGGTCGGTGTGGCCGCCAGAGACGATGAGGCACAGGAAGGGGAAGGCGGGGGTCGGGGGCCGGGGGGTCGGGGGCCGTTAACAGTACCCACACCCCAAAACCCCCCCCCCCCCCAGACCGAT
>JACPQD010000032.1 GCA_016190665.1 Chloroflexota bacterium | reverse complement strand
CAGGAAATGCAACCACTGGGCGAGACTGAGTGGGTAGAGGGACTGACTGCCCAAAGTGCCAGCGGACACCAGGGAAAGACTCGTATTGCTGCCGGGATAATAGGCTTTGCCGAACTCACTCTTGGTTCTGCAGTGGCTCCGGTACTTGAAGCGCAAATCGCCGCCAGTAAGAACAGATTGCGCGGGATCAGATATGCATCAACCTGGGACCCCCATCCTGAAATCCAATTGACGACGGCGAGACTACGCCCAAAGGGACTGTTGTTGGACGCGAAATTCCAGGAAGGGTTTGCCTGCCTGAGGAAATACGGCTTAGTTTTCGATGCATTTGTGTACCATCCGCAGCTAATGGACCTTGTTGCCCTGGCGAGAGCTTTTGCTGACACGAATATTGTCTTGAACCATATCGGTACGGTCCTTGCCATTGGACCGTATAAGGGGGAGGATGTTTTTGGGGAATGGAAGAAGTCCATGACTATACTGGCGACCTGCCCGAATGTGTACGTGAAGCTGGGAGGGCTGGGCATGCATCATTTCGGCTTCGGCTGGAGCGAACAGGCCAGGCCGCCCGGCTCTGTCCAGTTGGCAAAGGAAATGAAACCGTATATCCTCACCTGTATCGACCTGTTTGGAGCTGACCGGTGTATGTTCGAGAGCAACTTCCCTCCCGATAAGCTTTCGTATTCGTACAACATCATGTGGAACGCTTTCAAGCGTATCACCAGGGACTATTCGCCGAGCGAACGAGCGGCCCTGTTTCATGATACTGCCACGCGGGTGTATCATATTCCCCCGCTGGAGGCTGCTGTGTAAATAGCAGACACAACAGCCGATGAGTGGGTGGTTTACTCCCATTAGACTGGGTTTAGTTTAGATGAAGCAGAGGGCCAAGTAGGACAGCGGCTTGATTCCTGGGCAACAGGATATCAGTGAGCTGAACGCCGAGTGGACCAAGGCACACTATGTGTTCGTAGTGTCGCCTCATGAATCTCCGAGGCTGCCGGGTTGGCGAAGGGCAGCGCTCCTCTATTGCCAGTAGGGAGAGTCCTTAGGAACCCAGTTGTCAACTACAGTGTTGCCACGCCTCTGCTCCAATAGGCGCGCAAGAGACGCGCCATATCGTACCCATCCATTGCCTCTTGCCTCCTCCGCAAGCCAACAGGTCCTCAAATGGTCATAAGCCTTCACTCTCATTGGCAGAGAATAGGCGGCAACCCCGCCGGCAATGACGTAGGAGGCTCTTAACGACTTGGCCATCAGAATACAACCATGCCAGGCATACAAAGCAGCCAAGAAAGCTCCCGTTGCCCCTGAGACTTGCAGTCGCTTGGTAGCAAGCCCCGCCGACAATTCGAGGCTTCTTTGAGCGAGTTTGTCGGCAGAAACTTGACGGATCAGAGAGCAGGCAATCAGCTTGTTCTCCACCAGTTCAACCATCTCGATTCCGGCCTCTTTGTTCACTGGCTGATCGGGTAGCTTGGCACCAATACGCTCCTCGACTAACCGCGCAAGCCGGTAGACATCAATTGTGTTCGGATCCCCCTGCCCGGCTAACTCAGGCCAATAGTGGGCGGATTCCACAACCGCTTGCCGAAGGGAGTCAGTTTCTGCCATGCGGATCGAACCTCACGGACCAAGAGTCTATTCTATTAGATCACACTGGGGAGAGGTATTGTCAAGGCTTATCGCATAGGCTATTCTTGAATCAGACTCTTCTGTGGAGCAATCGATGCCCGAATCCATCTGGCCTCATGATATAGTCCGCGACCCTCGGGTGGAAACGCCCTGCTCCCCCCATGAGATACGATGCTTCGTGCTGCTGAGATCCGAGCCTCGGGAAGTGTACGATGACCTCATGGACCTAATTCATGAAGTGACCAGAGCTCTTCGTGGGCAACTTCGGGTCACTTCAGTGATCGCAGAGCGTGCCGTAGATATCGCCAGCAGCGGCGTAATTCATCAGGAGATATGGGCGGGAACAAAGGCGGCAGAACTGGTCATTGCCGATGTGACCGGCTACAATCCCAATGTGATGTTTGAGCTAGGCGTAGCCGCAGCCTCGAAAGACAAACGACGCGTCATATTGCTGCGAGAGCACGATAACGCGTCAGGCGGGAATGCTTTCCCTTTCGACATGATGCCTGCACGGCACATACTGTACCGACGAACTTCCCAGGGCTATTCCCGGCTTGCCAAAGAACTCCTCCAATGCATGTTTGATGCTCTTGCCGCCGCACCATTTGAAGGCCGGCAAAGTCCTGAGCCAACCCTGCCGTTCGTAGCAGAGTTGACCGGCGGGAAAGACTCTACATACTTGTGGTCGCCGGACGTTGGGCACCGCAGGTTACTGCCTGATTGCTTGGAGTTTGGCTCATTCTACCACTTCGCGAGTTCATGGATAAGCATGGCTGACCTGAAACTCGGCAATCTTCGGGTGGCTGCCGAAATGCGGTTTACTGAGTGTGGGCCACAACAGGACCCTTGGATTGGCGTCGCGGTGAGGAGTCAAGGATTCTACGCGAATTTCGGTTACCTACTACATATGCATCCGGACGGGAGAGTCAAGCTGTCAGTGCCGAATCCGGAGAGTGATCCTCCGAACGAAGTCACGGAGTTCGGCTGCCTGGATCAACTACGTGACAATCGGGCTGAGTTCACTTCTGTCAGTATCCAAATAGATGAAAGCGCTCTTACCTTTTCGGCAGGCGTTGTCCGTGCTTGCGTCCCACTCACAGACCTCCCGCACATATACCCAAGGGGTCGAGTCCTTTTTCAGACGGCTTTTGCACGCGCTGGATTGCGGCGGGTACGAGTCGAGCAATTGTAGAAGACAGCCTGAAGCGGGCCAAAAAGGTTGATAGCACTCGAAAATGAGGGGGCAGTCTCAGGACACTATGGGTGATTAGTACAACAAATGAAAGCCATTGGCGGCGGGGTCAGGTAGCCGATCCTCGATGCTCCACCCTCCAACGCCCTGGTTCAGCTGCGCGCCTCGCAGCGGCCCGTCCCCTGCAACCGGTCATTAGCCCACTTGCCGCGTCTGCCCCGTGCTTTGGTACGCCTCGGCCGGTTCATTGACAAAAGCCTGGTAATCGGTACGGCTCAAAACGGTATCGTACAGGCCGATGTCCTCGCCTTCGTGCTTGTTGATCCCCGTGTAGCTGAGACTGGAATCCTCATATCGCTTGAATTTGTACACCGCGTCGTTCATCAGGGCGCTGTTGAAGACCCCCAAGCTAACCAGCAACTCGAAATCCTTGACGTTCAGGCCCGTGACCTTCTTGAACAGGCCCGGCTCGAGTTGCGCAATCACATCCTTCAGCGTCCGTTCCCGGTAGTCTGTCAGGTACATGAAGATGGGAACCCGTGTAGCGAACTTGATGAGCTTTTCCTGAATCTGTTTGCGCTTGCTCTTGTATTCCTTTTCCTCCTCCGTCAGTTCCTTCTTCTCTTGCGGAGTCAGATCGTCGTCATTCTTTTCCTGCCGCGTCTTTTTCACCGCCTCGGACTTGTTAATGATCGTTTCGATTTCCTCGTTGAGGCTGCGGAACCCTTCGATGCTCATCAGGGCTTTCATGGCAGCTTCGTCAGCCATAAGGCGTTTCAGCGTGTCGTTGTCCACGTTAACCAGCAAGGCGCTCTCCCAGCGCCGGGCAAGAAGCGTCGCCGTCGTCCCGCTCATCGCCATGTCCAAGATTCCGGCAGCGTCAATCTGCTTCATCGAGCTCCCGTCGTAGGCCAGGACAGGCAGGAAGCTGATGAACTCCTCCGCCTTCTTTTCCGGGCTGTCTTCGTTGACATTCAACCGGCAACTGTAGTCGGCGATCTGGCGTAAGGCCCGGTCCGGGGCGAAGTCAAAGACGTAGCACTCCTCCTTGATGATCTGCTCCGTGTTTGGGGATGTGGCGTCGGGGTTGCGCACCGTCCAGGGCGATTGTACCCGGAAGGCCGCCTGGAAATACGTTTCGGGGCTTGAGGAGTTGCGTAGCATGAGGATCCCGGTCCACGGCCTCACCGTCACCCCCGTGGTCAACTTGCCGCAGGAAAGGGTGATGGTCTTGGTCGTGAGGGGATCATCCATCGCCTCCTGCACCGGCGGCAAGGCCGCCACACCGATTCCGGCGGCGCTCCCGGCGGCGACGATCACCTTGTAGTCCTGGTAGAAGCGATTCTGCCTCTTCGCCAGCAGGTTGTGCATGGCGTGGCAGGCGGCCACGCTCGGTAGGAACCAGAGCGTGTGCGAGAGGACGGTGAGCAGCCGCGCGTCCGAGAACGGCATCGGAGGCTTCTGCGCGCCGAGTTTCAGGTTGTCCACGCTGGTTGGCATGAAGGCGCCGCGGATCAGGTCCAGCCACTTCTGGACCTCGTCCTCATACTTGAACTTTGCCCTGGCGCCAATGCCCTCGGCAGAGAAAAAGACGTTCAAGTCGAACTCGTTGAACTCGCCCTGCATGGCGATTTCCCGGATAGCGTCCGGGAGCTGATAGGTCAGCAGGACCATTCGTGGCAATGCCAGGTATGGGTTGTTGGGGCCTCTCCAGTCCCGCTTTGCCCGCTGTTCGTCGGAATACGTCCAGTTGTAGATTTGCTCCTCGATGAACTCGCCGGATGCGATGGCGCGGAACGGCGTGCCGGACAGGTAGAGATAGGAGTCCGTGGTGATGGGCAGAAAGTCTTCGATTTCTTCTCCGGGTTCCTTCAAGTACTTGGCGCCCTGCCCAGCCGCAAACTCGCGTTCGCTCTCGTCCTCCGCCTCAAATAGTTCCTTCGCGTTCTCCCGCCATGCCCCATAGTGGTATTCGTCCAGAATCACGCAATCCCAATTGGTTGTATGCACCCATTCGTTTTTCGTCTTGATGCCGCCTGTGCTGGGGTTCCGGCCAAGGTAGTCCTGGAAGGAGCCGAAACAGACGAACGGCCGTTTCTTGTCCGCCTCTTCGTACGTCAATCCGCCTGGCTTGATAAACTGCCAGCCCTTGAAGTCCACGTGACACTTCAAGTCCTCTTCCCAGGCGCTTTGCACCGCCGGCTTGAAGGTCAGGACGAGCACTTTCCGCCACCCCATCTTCCTGGCTAACTGGTAGGCGGCGAAGGTCTTCCCGAACCGCATCTTGGCGTTCCAGAGGAAGTGCGGCGCCTTGTTCTCGTTGCCCTTCTCCCTTCGCCAACTGGTGAAGTAGGCGGCGGTCTTCTCGACCGCAGCTTCCTGTTCCGGCCGCATCTTGAAGTCCAGCGACCGGTTTTCTTCGTTCAGTTGGCCGTTCCGCACGGCGATAACGGCCGCCTTCACTTGGTCCGCGGTGCAATGAAACCACTCGCCTTCCGGGTTCCTGACGCCGTTGATCCCCAGCATCCGGTGCACGTCATGGTCGGTGAACACTGTCCCGTCGCTGCGCATGGCGAGTTCTTCCAGAACGATACGATACGGCGGTTTGCCGGGGCGCAACGTCGGATACTGCTGGGCAACGCGGCTCTGGACGTCCACGGTCGTGTAGCCGACCTTGAGCAGGCCCGAGTACTGCGGGTTGGTATCCTCGTAGGCATAGATCGCGGGCCGCGATGCCGGGCGGGGCGGGAAGAAGTCGTTACTCATTGGCCGGCCCCTTCAGTGCTTTCGCGGCCTTGCCCGACGGCAGGAAGTTTTCCCCTGTCACCACGCTTTTCCCGGTCTTCTGTTCCAGTTCTCGGCGCGCCTTCCGGGCAATGCCGCCGCCTTCCCGGCCGGCTTCCTCGTTTTCAGCCATACCCGTGGCATTGTCAGTCTCGGCGATCTGGCGCGTCGAGAGTTCCGCCAGCGCGGTAAAAATCAGCTCCGCCTCGCTCATGTGGTCGCGCAGGTTCTGCTGTTTGAGCCCCTTGACTTGCTTGTGCTGTTTGACCGAAACCCCACTCCATTCCTGGTGGATGATGTTTGTAAGGATGGCATACTCGTCTTCGCCCTTGATGTCGTGATCCTTCCAGTAGTCGGTCAGCTTGTTGCGCGTTTCCTGCCCCGTCATCCGCTGCTGGATCCATTTCTCGCTTCGGCCATGCTGTTGCCAGTACTCGCGGGCGCGGTCAAGCGAACGAGCCGGGTCGCTCATGTCCTGAATCCGCTCGTAGCCAACCTTTGCCAGCCAGAGCTTGATCGGTTCCGCCTTGGGGCTGGGCACACTTTGGACAAGGCGTAACAGGGTTTCGACGGTCGCTGCATCGGTCAGGCGCTGCTTGCCGTCTTCCGCCGTCATCTTCAACTGGTAACAATTTGTTACCAGTTGGCTTCCCTCCTTAGCCAAGCGCCCCTTTAAGACTTTCCAATACTTTCTTGCCGCCTGGTAATCCGGCTGTTGCACCAGCGCCGCCACGATGTCCACGACGGAGAAGTACCAGGTCTCCGACTTCTCGTCGAGAACCCGGCGAATCTTGAAGTTCTCAAAAACCGCCAAGGCTTGTTCCTCACTCATCCCTGGCCTCCATGGGGCGAACCATGGATTCGATGAACGCGATCTCGTCCTTGGTCAGGTTATACTTCTCGTAGAGGGCTTCGTCGGTCCAAGTGCGATCCCAAGTCTGCTGAGGCACCCAGGTGTACGTCGAGCGTGTCGCGTGCTGGGTGATCTTTCGGAGCGAGACGAGGAACCGGAAGAACCGCGTGTACAGGTAGCTCCTGAGACTCTTCGCCTTGCTTTCTGAGGAAACATAGAAGAACAAGTACGTCTGTGTACAGACTGAGGGCGTCTTGGCAATGAAGCTAGGGCCGAGGACCATTGCCGGACGAGTGCCGCGCTCTCCGTAGGCAGCCGGTACCATTACCTTCCACGTGTCGATGAGGTGAGGGCTCTTGCCGACATCTTTGCGATCGATCCCGCCGATCAGTCTCGTGCCCTTACGGTTGTAGTGCAGCGCGACGTCATTCGGCCCTTGTTTCTTATGGAAGCCGTCGAAATTGGATGTCCAACCGAACTCCTTGTCTGCAGACAAGATTCCGGTGATCGACGGTTCGCTCACCTTCAAGACCTTCCGGAGTATCTTCAGCGCACGGATGTCGCGAACGAATACGTCGTACTCGTTCAAGTTCCGTGCGACCGGACGGACGACCTCATCCCCGCTGATCGTGGTAACTTCGCAATCGCCCTCGTTGTCGCGGTCCCACAAGAAGAAGCAGACGCCTCCCTCGAAATCCACTCCAGGAAAGACCGCATCCATTCTCTCGTAGTCCACCAACTTCCTGATCCGTCGGTCTGCCAGCATTGAGCGCCGGAACTCGGATAGCCCCAAGCCGGTGGCCATCCAACGTGATGGTATAATCATGGATAAAAAGCGCGGGTTCAGTTTCATTGCTTGGTCCACAAACCTGTTGTAGATCGGGATGTCGCGAGTGCTTCCGTCGGATCCCATTTGGTATGGCGGATTGCTGACGATGACATCGAATCTCATGTTGAATAGCTCCTCGGGCTTGTCGGCGTGAAGAAACCGATAGGCGTGGGTTTCCAGTTCGGGGCCGCGATCGTAGGCATCCTGACTGGCTCCGCAGTACCGGCAGCGGCCATTCTCCCAGGTGTGCTCCACGCGCCCGAACCGCATGTTGCCTTCCGGGCTGTTGAAGGCTTCGCAGACGGAGTACTTCCCGTTGGCCGTCTTGGAGCAGTACACGGACCGGCGAGACAGCAAAGCGGTAAGCTCCGTGATGGCCAGCCCGTAGAGCTGGTTCTTGAAGATGTGGTTGACGCGCTGCTGGCGGTCGGGGATCTGCCCCTCCAGTCCTTTGTCCAGCCGTTTGGCGATCTCGCGCAGGAACACGCCCGACTTGCAACCGGGGTCCAGGAAAGTCGCTTTCTTGTCGCTCCAGAGTCCTGCGGGCAGAAGGCCGAGGATCTGGTTCACCAGTTGCGGCGGGGTGAAGACCTCGTCACTGCTCAGGTTGGCGATGCAGGAGAGCACGTCGGGGTTGTAGCCGCTATTGTTGAACACGGGCGATCTCCAGGAAGTGAGCGGGAAAATACTCCCTCTCCGGCGTCGGGATGAATACGTTTTCGCCGCGATCCGAAAAGAGGGGCAATTCCTTCATGTCCCCGTGCTCCACCAGGTGCCGAAAGGTGAAGTCCCGCCGCTTCAGCATGCTCCCATTGACCGGCGACCATTCAGAAAAGACGATGGGCACGCGCGGTTCGTCCCTCGTCTTCAGGTCCAGGGCGTCGCCCCAGATGATGTTCCGCTCCAGGATGAACCGGACCGCCTCGCGGCAGTTGTCTTGTGCCTTGTCCCGGAATAGGCGGCGGTAGTGCGATTCGAAGACATCAAACAGCCGTTCGCGGCACTGCCGGACGTTGTCCTCCAGGATGTCGATGCCGTAGATTGAGGAGACGGCCAGGACGGCGTAGCGCTCGAAGTCCAGTTGGGACTTGCCGTAGCGCTTCTCCACCACGGCGAGCTTCCGTTCCAGAATCGGAGCCAGGAAGTTCCCGGTGCCGCAAGCCGGTTCAAGAAAGCGAGATTCGATCCGCTCCGTCTCCTGCTTCACCAGATCGAGCATGGCGTTGACCTCGCGTTCTCCAGTCAATACCTCGCCGTGGTCCGCAACCCGCTGTTTCGATATGATTTGTTTTTCCATCGGTTCCTTGTCTGTCACTTTCGAGGGCTAACGCTCAGCATCAGCAGCGCAATGGAGCGCCGGCCGCTGCATGCCGGTGTTAGGTGGCGATTGGTAAGCCATCCTCAACCCCCTGTACCAACGAAGATCCCTTGATAAATGGCCTCGAACTCGTTGATGCTTACTTGGGTGCCGTCACGCTCCACCGTCTGCTCACCGCAACAAGCCAAAACCGCGTCGCGTGTAGCCACCTTGCAGCAAAAGTCCAAGGCACGGGAGGGCTTGTCAGCTCCCGTGACGGCGTTGGGGTAGTACTCCTCTATGGCGCCACGTTCCAGCACGTACACATCAACTGTTCGAAGCATTTCAAGCAGGTAGTGCTTCAGCTTGATTATCTCCACATCCTCGCTGTTCTTGAGGACCGCGAGGCGATCATCCTTGCGCTGCCACGCAAAGAACGCCTCCGCTGCTGCGTCATGCTCTGCTTGAGTGCATGTACCAGCCTTGAGCTTCGCCTGGGACTCCTTGACCTTCCGCCACAAGCCGCGCAGCTCTCCAGAATCATGAGCCTCTTTGGCATCCTTCGCAGATGGGTCGTTTGCATTGGGCACAATCAACTGATCGACCTTTGCCAGCAGATTGACCCTGGCCGTTTTGATCCTCTCGTCGGGCGAAATGTGTTCGAAACCATTGACCAATAGGTCGAGGTCGACGATGACCGGAACTCGCACCCCGAACCTCTTGAAGAACTCCCGATACCGCCGGATGTTGCCCTTTCCGGTGATCCGAGCGAACACAACCGGCACTTTCCCCACGTCCCACGATGGGTTAAGAGTTCTGGCGATGTGCGGCATGAGGAGATAGTCACTATCGCCTTCGACCAAGACGACGGTATCTGCAAAGAATGCCGCGTTGTTGTTCTCGAAGCAGATGACCTGAAACTGGTCCTTGGCGGTCATGTCAGAGAGGTCAACCGGTTGAACCTGCGTGAACGGTCTGGGCGCTATCGTCGCATCCGATACCTTGCGCAGCTTGACAAACGTCTCGGTCGCCTCCGGGCCGAAGAACATCGGGGAGTGAGTCGTAACGAGTACGTGGTGTTCCTTGGCGAAGACCCGCAGGGCATCAAAGAGGATATGCTGCGCCTTGGGGTGAAGGAACAACTCCGGTTCCTCGAACAACAGCAAGTAGGAAGCCGGGGCGGGTTCCACTTTTGGTTGGGCCGGTTCGGTGACCTGGTCTGCTTCGTCAACCGGCATTGCAATGGGCGCGAGCACTGCCTTGAGTTCCACGTAAGCCCGCAGGATTGCGAAGACGATGGCGCGGCGCAACCCGTCGCCCTTGGAGTCGATGAGGCCGTCGACACCATCGTTGGCATAGATGCGAGCGGACGAGAAGACGGTCTTCAATTCCGGTGGCGGGATCGTGATGCGGAGCGCAACGTCAGCAAAACTCTCGCGGACGAACTTTTCGACGATGGACTCGATCAGCTTCACCTCATCGAGCCGCCCATCCACGACCGTTCCGTCGGGTCGCTGAACGCGGTTTAGCTTGGCATTGAGTTCTTCAAACAGTCGTTGCGCATCCGGCAACTTGGCTTCGACCGCTTGGAGCAAGATAGCCAGTATCCTTCCAAAAGGGGTGCTCTCGGTTGTCTTGATGTCGTCAGCGAGGTCTTTTACCGCCGGGATGTAGATCGGGTCGGGCAACATATGCTCGATGCTCTTGTCGACGCCCGTCGGCAACGGTTGATCGTGGGCAGACTTCTGATCGTCGGGCAACGAGTCGGCGAGTTCCTGAATCCTCTGCTTAACCGTATCCTGATTCATGGTCGTTTCGACGACGCCATCCAGCTCCGGGAACGTCTCCACCACCTTGTTGACTAATGCTTGTCCTGGACGACCGCTCTTCACAAGGGCGGCAACGTTTTCTGCCGAAAATCGGGCCTCACTGGGCATGAGCGTGTTGTAGAGCAGTGAGCTCTTTCCAGTGGAGTCGTAGTGCCTGACAAGGACGAGCCGACCATTCTTGACGATTCCCGCAATGCGGGTGTGGTGTTCGTCGGCCAATCGCGCCAAGTCCGCATCGCCGATATCTTCGAAGGTCACCGCGATACGGATCGGTTTGGACTCGTCAAAGAAATGACTTGCCGCCAATTTGGTCCCGGAGAAGAAGAGGGCCAATGCCTGCAAGAAGGAGGACTTGCCTGAATTGTTCTCTCCGATGAGGCAACCAAAACGCGACAAGGGAATTGTCACGTCCCTAAGCGCCCGGTAATTCGTGACGGAAAGTTGCGTCAGCCTCAACTGCGACCTCCTAGTCGTCTAATCAAGTGACTTTTGGAGAGAGTCGTCCATGGCCTTTTCGCGGGATGTGGAGCCCGAACAACCGACGATGAATGCAGCGACGATCAGCGCCAGTATGTAACGCAGGGAATATCCCCGCATAACGGTATCTTTTGTACAGATTATAGCGTGGCCAGAGTCTAGCACCAGCGGAGGGGCGTGTCAAGGGCGTCGACCAGGGCGTCGATCACAAACCGGGGAAATCATTGACATGTTACGCCGTTCCCTCATATAGTGTATGCGCATGGAATAGATATGAAAGGACATGTTCGCTGGAAGACCGAGATCTTGAATGGGCGGGGCGCTTGCGGCATACTATGCCATGGGAGGTGTGATCATGCTTACGATTCATCCTGAGTACCTAGTTGACGAGAACCAGCGGCGCAAGGCTGTGGTGTTGTCACTTGCCGAGTGGCAGCAAGTTGTCGAGGAACTCGAAGAACTCGATGATATTCGCGCATATGATAAGGCGAAGTCAGGCCCTCAAGAGTCAGTACCCTTTGAGCAGGCGGTGCGGGAGATAGGAGAAGGATACGGGGTGTGACCTACTCGGTCCGCATTTTTCGTTCTGCTCAGAGGCAACTGGCCAACATTGACCGCCAAGACTATTCGCGTATCATTGCCTCTGTCCGGGAGCTTGCCGTTGATCCTCGTCCCGCGGGGAGCAAGAAGCTGTCTGGGCGCCCGGCGTGGCGGATTAGAATCGGCGTCTATCGCGTGATCTATGAAATTCACGACGATCAGCGACTTATTGTTGTCGTATCGGTCGGACACCGTAGAGACGTATACCGTTAGCGAACAAGCCATTGCACGCGACGGCCTACAGCCGCGCGTCAGCGTCCGAGTGCCGCCAGCGACGTGGCAACTATCTCGCCATGTTCCTTCAGGGCCTCCAGGTCTGTAGCCTCCCTGGCATTCTCCAGCGCTTCCTCCAGCGTGTCACACTCCGTATTGCACCCCGGCAAGACCGGCTCACCACGCAGCCGCCTTCCTCATGAGTCAGGATAACTGAGTAAGTTCTCATCGCAACCTTCGCAGATGACCGGGCGCCAGGCCAGCATCCTTGAGTGTCTTCGCCAATGTGCCGGTCCTCAGTTGCTGACCTTTGTGCAACGGCACCACCACCAGTACCCCGTAACACTAATGTTTACGCTTTACCGAGCCCAAGAATAAGAACATGGATAAACAGGATGAACCCTGGATCGGAGTCCAGGGTGAACAGGATTAGAATCGCGCGAATTATCTTGTCTATCCTGTACATCCATGTTGATAATCGCCCAATACGTATCAACGTCTGATACACGGTACTAGACATTCTTCGGCAACCTCGGCAAACCGTCGAACGCGAACTCGTGGACTACGCCAATCGTCGAGAGTTATTCTCACCGGCTCTTGGGATTCAAGGCGTCATTGAGCGCATCGCCCAGCAGGTTGAAGGCGAAGATGATTACGGCCACGGTGACCACGGGGAAGATGAGCAGGTAAGGGGTCGTCCGCAGGATGTTGATGTCTCCGTTATCGAAGATCATGACGCCCAGACTGGGCACCGGAGGCTGGACGCCGAGACCCAGCCAGCTCAATACCACCTCGGACCCGGCAATGCCCCCCATGCCCACCGAGATCTGCACGATGAGCGCCGGCAGCAGATTGGGGAAGATGTAGCGGAGGATGATTCTCGCCGGCGACGCCCCCAGGGCCTTCGCCGCCATGACATACTGGTTTTCCTTCAGGGCAAGCACCTGGCCGCGCACCAGCCTGGCCATGCCCACCCAGCTCACTATCGCCAGAGCGCCGAACACCACCAGGTAATCGACCGTCCCAAATTTGACCAGGCCCTCGATACCGGCGGCGCTTTCCAGTCCCCGCGCCCACTCGGTTACCCTCGGCTTCAGCGTAGCCGCGATGAGAATGACGAGCAGGATATCCGGGAAAGCCAGGAAGATCTCGCCGAAACGCATAATGACATTGTCAACCACGCGGCCAAAATAGCCGGATACGAGCCCCAGGATAATGCCGATGAACAAGCCGCCGGCGGTCATCGCGGCCACCGTCACGATTACGGTGGTGCGGACGCCGTAGATAGTGCGGCTCAACTGATCGCGCCCCAGCCGGTCCGTGCCGAAGGGATGTTCCAGGCTGGGGGGTCTCAAAGCCCGCCCCAGGCTCTGCTCGTCGTAATCATACGGGGCCACCAGAGGCGCGAATACGCCAGCGCCATAGAGAAGGACGATGGTCCCCAGACAGACCATCCCCTTCTTGTTTCGCCTGAAACGCTCCCAGGCGTACTGCCAGAGACTCTGCCCTTTGGGCGGTTTCTTGTCTATTGTCGCCGCAAGCACAGGGACCTCACTCGTACCCGGCGATGCGCGGGTCAAGGAAATGGTAACCGATGTCTACAATAAGATTGGCCATAACATAGGCAGCGGCAACCAGCAGGGAGAAGGCGGTGATCACGGGATAGTCACGGGCAAAGAAAGAGTCCAGCGCCAGCCGTCCGATTCCCGGGATGCCGAAGTAGGTTTCGGTGACGATGGCGCCGCTCACCAGCGTCGCCAGCGCCAGCCCCACCACCGTGAATACGGGAATCATGGCGTTCCAGAGCACGTGCCGCCAGTAGACCCGGAACTCGGGAATCCCTTTGGCCCTCGCGGTCCGCACGTAGTCTTCAGCCAGGACTTCCACCACGGAGTTCCGGGTCATCCGGGCGATGAAAGAGACGCCCGGCAGGCCGAGGATCAACGCCGGCATGATGATGCGCGTATCGAGCAGGCCTCCCCACCCGTGACTCGGCAAGACGCCCAGCCAGAGCACGAACAGCATCAGGAAAAAGGGCGCGGTAATGAATACCGGCAAGGAATTCAGCAGGAGGGCGCCGCTGATTACGGCGGTATCCTGCCACCGTCCCTGACGGCGCGCCGCCAGCAGTCCCAGAGGTATCCCCAGGAAAAGCGAAACCAGGAGCGCGGCCAGCCCCAACTGCACGGAGACCCCCAGCCGCGTCCCGATGAGGCTGGCAACGGTCTGACCACGGAACTTGAAGCTCTCCCCGAAATCGCCTTTCAGCACATTCCTGATGTAGATCCCATATTGCACCAGAAGGGGTTGGTCCAGTCCCCGTTGCGCCCGGATACGGGCCACGACTTGCGGGTCCTGGTACTGCTGCATAATCATTTCGACTGGGTCGCCCGGACCATACGTATTCAGCGCAAAGGTGATCAGCCCCACGGTCAACAAGAGCACCGGCGTCCACAGCAGGCGGCGGAGAATGTAGCCACCCATCGCTATTTCTCCAGGTAGACGAACCGGTACTTGGGCACGACCAGTGGCGACAGCGGATAGCCCTTCACTTCCGGTTTGATCAGCAGATAGCCGTCGCCCGGGTGCCACAAAGGCGCCCACGGCGCGTCAGTCACGATTAGCTGTTCCGCCTGGCTGTAAAGACTGAAGCGTTTTTTCTGGTCCGTCTCGGTGCGCGCGGCTTCCAGCAGACGGTCAACTTCCGGATTGCTGTAACCGGACTCATTGTTAATGCTCTTCGAGTGGAAGAGAAGGTCCAGGAAGTTCTGAGGGTCAGGGTAGTCGGCCACCCAGGCCAGCACGAACATCTGAAGGCGGCCGGCGTGCAACTCGCGGAGGAAGCTGGCGAACTCCACCTGCTGGATACTCACGTCAACGCCCAAAGTATCCCGCCACATGGCCAGCACCGCCTGAAGCTCCGGTCCCGCCGCCGTGCCGATGGCGCCGGGAACGGTGAGGGTGGCGCGAGGCAGCTTCCTGGGGTCGGCGCCGTATTTCGATTCGGCCAGCAGCTTCCTGGCCAGTTCGGGGTCATAGCGCAGACCTTTGATATCAGGGGAGAAGCCGGGGAAACCCGGCGGCAAGATGCCCTGGGCGGCGTGGACGCGGCCCAGCAGCACCTTGCTGGCTATTTCCTCCTTGTTTATGGCGTGATTCAAAGCCTGGCGCACCTTGACATCATCGAAAGGCGGCTGCTTGACGTTCATGCCTACGTAGGAAATCTGGAAGCCCGGGGGTGCGGTGCGCAGGTCTTTGTTGAGGGGCGATTTCGGGTCGCGCACCAGCTCGAGGTCGGGCAGGCCGAGGCCGGTCAACTGTATCTCATTATTCTCGTACATGACGAGCGGGCTTCCGCCACTGAGAATGAACCTGACCCTCTCCAGCTTGGCTGGTCCCAGATGGTAGTCCGCGTTCCGTTCCAGGATGATGAGCTCGCCCGGTCGGTAGTCCTTCAGCTTGAAGGGCCCGGTGCCATTCGGATTCTTGAACCATTCCGGACTGGACTGGATGTTCTCCCGATCGAGCACGAAGGCGGTGGGATAGGTCAGCTTGGACAGGAAGTATACTTTGGGAGCATCGATGGTTATCTCGACGGTGTGGCTATCGATGACTTTGACTCCGGATATTTCCGCGCTCTCCCCGGCCAGCTTCGCCCGCACACCGACGATATCTCCCAGGTAGGTGTCCACCGTCGTGGACTGCGTCTTCGGGTCGGCGGCTCTCTCCAGGGACCATTTGACGTCATCCGCCGTCACCGCCCGGCCGCTGTGGAACCTCGCGTCGCGCCGCAGAACGAAAGTGTAGGTCTTTCGATCGGGGCTGACGCTCCAGTTCTCCGCGAGATCAGGGGCCACATTGAAATTGGAATCCAGGGTCACGAGCCCCCCGAAAACCTCAATGACTATCGTCGCGGAATCGACGTCGCTGGCGAGGTGAGGGTCCAGAGACGATGGCTCGTCCCACTGGCGGACAAACTCGTTCCCGTCGGTTTCCACGGGTTTGTTCCCACAACCGGCCAGAAGAGTCGCCAACATGAGAAGTATGAGAGCTGTTCTTGTTCCACCGTTCTTGACCACGAACCACACGAAGTGCACGAAATATGGTACCCGTTCGTGTAGTTCGTGTATTTCGTGGTTCCGTCCTGTCTTGCGGCTCATCATTTCCTCCAACAGGCCACCCAGTGACCGGGCTCTTTCATCTCCAGCACGGGAGTCGCCTGGCATTCCGCCGTGGCCTCCGCGCAGGCGGGTTGCAGGCCGCAGGCGCCCGGCTGTTCGAGAGCGCCGGGAACTCCAGGGACAACGGTCCTCTTCCGCCTCCGCTCTGCCGCATAGTCCGGAATAGGCACAGCCGCCAGGAGAGCCCTCGTATACGGATGAAGCGGGTTGTCAAAAATCTGGTCCCGCGAGCCCACCTCGACGAGTCTCCCCCGATACATGACAGCGATGCGTTTGCTCATGTGGCCGACCACCGCAAGGTCATGGGCGATGAACAAATAGGTGAGGTTCAACCGTTGTTGGAGGTCCTGGAGCAACAGCAGAATCTGCGCTTGCACGCACACATCCAACGAAGAAACGGGCTCGTCACACACGATGAACTCGGGCCCTACCGCCAGGGCGCGGGCAATGCCAATCCGCTGGCGCTGCCCGGCGCTGAACTCGTGGGGGTAACGATTAGCCATGTCCGGGTCCAGCCCAACCAGAGACAGCATCTCCGCCACCCGCCGGCTGTATTCCCTGGGAGGCGCCAGATGATGAATCTTCAATGACTCTGAGATGATATCCGCGGCGCTCATCCTCGGGTTCAGCGAGCCGTAGGGGTCCTGGAAGATTATCTGCATCTGACGCCTTACGGGTCTCAGCTCGCCGCCGCGCAGCTTGCACAGGTCCCGGTGCTGGAACACCACCTCGCCCCCTGTGGGGCGATAAAGTTGGAGCAGGCACAAGCCCACGGTGGTCTTGCCCGACCCGCTCTCACCCACCAGGCCAAAGGTCTCCCCCCGCCTGACATCGAAGCTGACGCCGTCCACCGCCCTGACCTCAGCAACTTTGCGGCGCGGCCAGTATCCGGATACGCTCCGGAAATACATCTTGAGGTCCTTGACCTCGATCAGCCTATCGTCCGACATAGAACCCTTTCAGCGCTCAGCGTTCAGCTGTCAGCGGTCAGGCGACTGCGCGTGGACACGGTGGACAGAGTGGACGGGGTCGACAGAAGGTGCCCGGCGACCCGCCTCCTACTCATCATTCATCACTCATCATTCATCATTTCTCGGGCCGCCCTTCGCCCCCGCCCAGTTGCCAGTCTTTCCTATCGATGCGCGGCACGCACTGGAGCAGCCTCAAGGTATAGGCATGCTTTGCATGGTCCATAACTTCTTCACAGGTCCCGGACTCCACCAGTTTCCCCTCATACATTACATTTATCTTGTCGGCGTAACGGGCCACAATTCCCATGTTGTGCGTGATGAGTAAAACAGACGCGCCCGTCTGCCGGCTGAACCCTGTCAGCATGTCCAGGATCTGGGCCTGCAGAGTCACGTCCAAGGCTGTCGTGGCTTCATCAGCAATAACGATCTCGGGATTACAGCTCAAGGCCATGGCAATCAAGACGCGCTGCCGCATGCCTCCGGACGCCTGGTGCGGGTAGGACCTGCAGAGTCGCTCCGGGTCCTGAATACCCACCGTATTCAGCAGCTCAATCACGCGCTGCCGCGCCGATTGCCCGTTCATTCCCAGATGGAAACGAAGCGGTTCCGCGAGCTGTGCTCCGATAGTCATGGTGGGGTTGAGGGAGGTCATCGGCTCCTGGAACACCATAGCAATCCCGTGGCCACGGATCTCGCGCATTCTGTTCTCCGGGGCCTGAAGCAGGTCCTCGCCATTAAAAAGCACCCGGCCCCCGACCACTTTCCCCGGATACGGCACCAGCCGCAGGATGGCGAGAGCGCTTACCGACTTTCCGGACCCGCTCTCCCCCACCAGCGCCACCGTCTCCGCCCTTTCGATGTCATACGAAATGCCGTCCACCGCTCTCACAATCCCTCGGGACGTGTAGAAATAGGTCCTCAGATCGTCGACCTGCAACACGACGCCAGCCATAGTCCCACGTGCTCCGAATTGAAACGGTGCTATAATTCGATATTATCAAGACCCCCTCTGCCGCGCAAGGTATTTGACCCCCCGGGGCGCGTTAACTACAATAGGTGTAATATGTTTGAAATACTTTCGGAGAAAATTCAGAACGTCTTAAACAAGCTGGGCAACCGCGGCGTGCTGACGGAGAAGGACGTCGATGAAGCGTTGCGTGAAGTGCGTCTGGCTCTCCTCGAGGCGGACGTCAACTTCAAGGTCGTCAAGGGCTTCCTGGCCAGGGTCAAAGAACGCGCCATCGGCGCCGATGTCCTTCAGAGCCTGACGCCAGGTAACCAGGTGGTCAAGATCGTCAACGAAGAGTTGATATCGATCCTCGGAGGAGGGCAGAGCCATCTGACGCAAAGCAGCCAGCCTCCGACGGTGGCCATGCTGGTCGGCCTCCAGGGCTCGGGCAAGACCACTACGGCGGCCAAGCTGGCGCGCCATTTGAAACTTTCCGGGCAGCGGCCGTTGTTGGTCGCCGCCGATGTGTACCGGCCCGCCGCCATCACGCAGTTGGTCACCCTGGGCAAGCAACTGGATATCCCGGTCCACAGCGAAGGCGCCGACGAGAAGCCAGCCCGGATCTGCGCCAACGCCCTTAAGCGAGCGCGAGAGGTGGCAGCTACCCACATCCTCATCGACACAGCGGGCAGGCTCCACATCGACGAGAACATGATGAAGGAGCTCACAGAGCTGAAGGCGCTGCTGCGCCCGGCGGAAGTGCTGCTGGTGGTGGATGCCATGACAGGCCAGGACGCGGTGCGCACCGCAGAAGCGTTCAACACGCAGGTGGGCATCACCGGCCTCATCCTGACTAAGATGGACGGCGATGCGCGGGGCGGGGCGGCCCTCTCCATCCGCTCGGTCACCGGCATCCCCATCAAATTCATCGGCGTCGGCGAGAAGATGGATGCCCTCCAGCCCTTTTACCCGGACAGGCTGGCCTCCCGCATCCTGGGCATGGGCGATGTCCTGACCCTCATCGAAAAAGCGGAGATAGCCGTTGACGACAAGCGCGCGAAGGACCTGGAGCGCAAGATGCGCGAGGCATCTCTCGACCTGGAGGACTTTCTGGAGCAGTTGCGCCAGTTGAAGAAGATGGGGCCGCTACAGCAGATACTGGAGCTCGTGCCCGGGCTATCGCGGCTTGCCCCTAAATTGCCCGCCGACATCGATGAGCAGAGGATGAAGCGGACGGAGGCCATCATTCTCTCCATGACCCCAGCGGAGCGCCGCCATCCCGAGATTATTGATGGCTCGCGCCGGCGCCGCATAGCTCGCGGAAGCGGCACCACGCCCCAGGACATCAATCAGCTCCTGAACCAGTTTCGGCAGATGCAGAAACTGCTCAAGCAATACAGCGCCATGTTCAAAGGCAAGCCGCCCAAGATGGGGCAAATCCCGGACTTCCTCAGGAGATAGGAGCAATTCGGGGGTCGGGGGTCGGCTACTGACCCCCGAAGCTTGCTTCCCTTCTGGCATTGATTTATAATGGACGCCAACCTTGGAAAAGGAGTCTCCTGATGCCCCCTTATGCCTATTTTGAAAAGAAGTTCGTTCCCCTCTCAGAAGCCAGGGTCGGGGTGGTTACCCACGCCTTCAATTACGGCACCGGTTGTTTCGAAGGAATCAGGGGAAACTGGAACGCCGAGGAGGGGCAAACATATCTCTTCCGGGTCAAGGAGCATTACGAGCGTCTACGGAACAGTTGTCGCGTTCTGAAAATTGACTTGCCCTACACCGTAGAGGAGCTTCGGGAGATGACCGTGGAGGTGGTCAGAAGGAACGGCTATCACGAAGACATCTACGTTCGCCCTCTCGCCTATAAGAGCGCCCAGGCGGTGGGAGTGCGCTGTCACGACCTGACGGACGATCTGGTGATTTTCGTTGTGCCCTTCGGCAACTATCTGGACGTCGAGAAAGGCATAACGTGCGGCACCTCCTCCTGGAGGCGCATCGACGACAATATGATACCAGCCCGAGCCAAAATCACCGGGCTTTATGTCAACAGCGCTCTCGCCAAGACAGAGGCCCAGGAGAACGGCTTCGATGAAGCCATCATGCTTACCCACGACGGGCATGTTTCTGAGGGCAGCGGCGAAAACCTGTTCATCGTTGCCGGTGGGAAACTGGTGACGCCTTCCCCTTCGGACAACATACTCCTGGGCATCACCCGCGACACCATTATCAAGATAGCGAAAAACGAGTTAGGCATAGATACCGTCGAGCGCCAGATCGACCGCAGCGAGCTCTACCTCGCCGATGAGTGTTTTCTCACTGGAACGGCCGCCCATGTGTCTCCCGTGCTGGCAGTTGACCACCGCGACGTCGCCGATGGCCAGATAGGCCCGATCACCAAGAAGCTGCAGACCATGTACTTCGATATCGTCCGGGGCAAGAACAGCAAATACGCCAACTGGTGTACGGCCGCCTACCCGCAAGCGGCTAAGGCCAAGGCTTAGAGGAGCCTATGGAGTTTCGGCCTCACCGTCTCCTCGGCGTTTCGGTTGGTTCGGGCATCGTCCTCGGACTTCTGACCGCGGCAGCCTATTCCGTCTATCAGCTCAGAGATATCCCTATCTCCTTCTCCGCCTTCGGCTTCGCCCTGGCCGCCCTGGCTCTGATGAGTCTGGCAGGGCTCTTCGCCTACTGGACCTTCGGCTGCTGGAGCTTGAGTTATCGGATCGACCGGAACTGCCTGACCATTAGCTGGACCTCGCAACGCCAGGTGATTCCCCTGTCTCTCATCAACGGTCTGGCTCTGGGAAAGGACATTGACCGGCCCCGGGGCGGAGGCGTGCACTGGCCCGGGTACCACGTGGGAAGCGGGCGTGTCGTGGGGATCGGCAAGGCCCTCTTTTATAGCGCCCACCGCACACCCAAAGATCTCGTATACGTGCTGACTCCAGAGTTGGCATACGGAATCTCCGTACCGGATCCCGGCCACTTCGCGAGGGAGTTGGAGCTGCGCCAGCGGCTGGGCGCCACCCACACCCCCAGCCAGGAAACTTGTTTGGGACATCGCTTCACCTTCCCGGCTCCCTGGATTACCTCAACCTTCCGCCTTCTTGGCCTCGGCCTCCTGCTCAACATCGCCCTTTTTGGCTATGTCGGCTACATGTACCCCGATTACCCTCAGTTGCTTCCCTTCAATTTCTCCCTCTTCGGCAGGGTGCCGGAGGAGTCATCGAAGACGGTCATCCTCTTCCTGCCCTTTCTCGGCCTGGCATTGCTTCTGGGGAACACCGCGTTGAGCCTGCTCACGAGAAGGGCGCGGCTGGCCCATCGTCTATTTCTGGTCTTAGGCGTCGTCATCCAGCCCATCCTCGTTGTAGCGGCGTTGCGGATTCCGTCCCCGTGAGTCCGTGGAGACGCTTCGAGAACCGCAAAAATGGCAGCTTGCAAAGTTTGACGATACGTATTAGAATGCCCCATATGTCTATCAGTCGGGGATGCCATGAACAGCTTTCAGTTGGAAGACACAGCTAGACTTCGTCGCCAGCGCACCAGAGAGGCCATCTCCCTCGCCATGGAAGCTCGCTGGGAGGAAGCTATAGTCGCTAACCAGCGCATCATAGATATCTTCCCGGACGACGTCGATGCCTACAATCGGCTCGGCAGGGCCCACACGGAGCTCGGCCAGTATTCCCTGGCCAGGGAAGCATACAACCATGCCCTGGAACATGACCGCAATAATACCATCGCGCGAAAGAACCTGACCCGGCTCGCTTACTTGAAGGAGGAGGAATCCGCTCCCCAGGAAGGGCCCCGGAAGGTAGCTCCCCAACTCTTCATCGAGGAGACAGGGAAGAGCGGGACTACGAACCTTGACGAGCTGGCGCCGCAGGAAGTTTTGGCGAAGCTCTCCGCCGGAGACCTTGTCAACCTGCAAGTGAAGGGCAATAGCCTGATTGTCGAAGACGAAAAGGGGCAATATCTGGGGCAGGTCGAGCCCAAGCTGGCGCTGCGCCTGCTGAAGCTGATCGAAGGCGGCAATGAATACAAGGCAGCCGTAGCCAGCGCCGGGCTGGATAACCTCAAAATCATCATCAAGGAAGTCTACCAGCATCCGAGCCAGGCGGGCCGTCCCTCCTTCCCCACGAGGGCCCTTGAGGGCTTCCGGCCGTACACCAAGGAAAGCCTCGTGAAGTACGAGCTCGAAGAAGAGGAGACAGCGACCGAAGCCGGCGAGGAGACTGGATGGGAGGAGGAAGGCGGCCCGACGAGAGACGTCTCCCTATTCAGCGCTGAGGCCGTCCACGAGCTGGAAGGGGAAAGCGGGGAGGACGAGGAGCAGTAGGGCTTTTGTGCAGATTCCCGGGGGTGGCCGCCGCGATGACATCGGGCGGCCACCTTTGCTTGACACTCCTGTCAGCCTTTTGCTATGATTTGGCTTGGATCAATGAAGATGGGGATATAGCTCAATAGGGAGAGCGCTGCGTTCGCATCGCAGAGGTCGGGGGTTCGAATCCCCCTATCTCCACCATTCAACACAGGCGACCCCTGCCGTCATCACCGGGACCGTTCCCCACGCAGTGATTCCTGCTCTCGGACAGGCCCTCTTGCGACCTGAATACTCTATGCGAAGCCAGCCAGTCTTTTTAACGGCGCTGGCTTGGCGGTATCCCCTTAACCGGAGATTCCTCCGGGATGCCGCGGAAATCAGTTTTGAGTTTCTCCCCCAGAAGGGTGAAAGTCCCATCTCCGTTAACATTGTGACAGGTAAAACAGTTGCCCTTGTAGGTCCCGATAAAGGAAGGGCTGTTCATATGGGCGGGGTGAACAATGTCCCGAAGCATTTTGGGAGCGACGGCGCCCATATCTTTGCGGTCCCCGGCGCCTGGTTTGTGGCATTGAAGACAGCCTTCCACGGTCGTGTCAAAGGCAAGCACGGGATGGTTGGGTCCGCCACGAACCTTAGCTTCGTAGGCTATGGTGACAGCTCCAGTCGTGGTGTCCCGCAACACATGGCAGGATGTGCACCCTCGCTTGGGCAGATCCAGCACTACGTCACCTTGAAAAATACTGTCTGATGCAGCGGTGCCATCCATGGGAGACTTCCAGTGGACCCAGGCGTGGGCCTCACCAAAGAACCTCTCCGAAGGCGCCACCTTGTAAGAAAGCGGCCCCACTTTACCTTTGGCCGGGACCTTGCTTACCACCCAGGCGGCCACATTGTCCACCTTGCCTAAGGAGGTGCTCCCCGCCGGAGTAGCCACCACTTCCATAAACCTGGCGCTTTCGGGTATTGTCCCGGAAACGTAGACATCGCCGATGTCTGAGGTGGTGTCATTGACCAGGGTTATCTCATAAGTCACGCGGAATTCAGAACTGGTCGCCTTGATCTGAACGGAGAGGGGGGCATCGTGCGCGGCACGAACCGGCTCCAGGGCATTCATTCCCGCCATGGTAGCCAGCGCCACAGCCACTATTCCGCCTGCCAGAAAGAAGGCTGTCCTCTTAGCTTTCATTGCGGCTCCTTCCTAATCATCCTCACACAGTCAATTCGAAAACGAAGCGCCGCCTTTGGCGGCTGCTCTTTAACCTTCCATTCGTCCCCCTTTCATAGAAGGCCGTCAGGTAGACTCCTCCCTGGCTAGTGTACGGGTAAGTGTCCTGATGGGGAATCCTAGTAACAGGTGAGGAGGAGAAGCCAAAGACGTGACCTGAAGGTCACGTCTTTTGTTGATGAGCGTACATCATTTGAGTCGTCCTCGGGCCGAGGCGACGGCTTGTTACATCAGCGGGACTAGTACCGTGTAACACTAATAAGTTCGGACAAGGGTATTTCAGCCGTAGGGTGGGTGGAGCCCTGACGAGATCGCGGGACAACCCACTATCACGTGCCGCCTTCTTTCCGATGGGTCACGCTTGGCTCCACCCACCGTACGCATAAATCGATGTTACGTTGTACTAGTTTCCCAGGATACCGAGCAGATGCGTCTGAACGGCATTGATGCCCTTATGGCGCTTTCGGGAAGCGTCAACTCAGCCAGCCAAGGATGAAGACGCCGAGAGCGACCATGATGGCGCCTGTGGCGCCATGGAGAGCCCTCGTATGAGCCCGTTCCCAACCCGCCAGTGCGAGGGACATGGGGCGACTGGTGATTGCCAGGAGTATAACGATCAGGGGGACGATGAACATCAGGTTGTACAGCGCCAGATAGCCGAACCCATCGACGAAGCCTGTCTGGGAGCTCAGCATACCGAGTATCGCCACGTAGATGCCCCCCGAACACGGCAATGTGCACAAGCCCACAAGTCCGCCAACAACGGCAGCCGCAAGGAGGTTGGCGCGTCTGGCCCAGGACTGGATCAGTTGCCAGCCGAGCCTCGGTATGGTGAGGTGAAGCGGAAGGCCGGGCAGCAGGCCGTCCTTCAGTTGAATGAGGCCCAGCGCGATGACGATTGCCGCCCCAGCCTGGATGACGAGGTGCGGCTGGCCGAGAAGGTCCAAGGAGCGTAATAACCCTAGGCCAATAGCAAAGTAGGTGAGGTACATCGCCGCGATATAGGCAGCGCCGATCTTGAGGATATGCCGGCGCGAGCGTCTGAGGGCGAAGAGTACGGCCGTGAAGAAGGCCATCACCGCGAAGGCGCAGGGGTTGATGCCATCAGCGAGGCCGGCGGCGATCACCGTCGGCAAGATGACAGGAGAGACATCCTTGGGTGGTGGGCTCGTCGCTGTCGCCGGAGAAACATCCTTCGCCGCTGGGCTCGCCTCCACCGCCGGGTTCGTCTTTGCCACTGGGGTCGCCCCGGGGGCAGCAGCGGGCCTGGAAGGGGCCGACAGCCGGAGGGCTTCGTAGAGCGTCATTGTCAGGGGGGCGGTCCTGACTTCGCCCTCGAAGGGCCACACGTCATAGGTCTTTGGCGTGCTGTGCATCTCCTCCTGGGCAATCACGAGCTTGCGGGGCAGACCGGGAAGGTCCAGCGCTTGATCGAGGAGGAAACGAGGGGCGTGTCCCAACAGCACCAGCGTCGTGCCGCCTCGCTCTGTTAAGGTGAACATGTGGCTGTTGAACTTTCTGGGCAGTTGGATCTTCTCGAGCATGCCGATCAGGAGCTGCATCTGCTGACGTTCTGTAAAGTCATGGAAGATGAGCCTGCCGCCGCGGCTTTCGACGGCGGGGCGAAGCGTCCCTTCAACGAAGGGCGGGCAATCATGTCAGGTAGGAGCGAAAAAAGTGTGCACCTCCCCCAAACGAGGCCCCGTTTGAGCGCCGGCGGGCATTGGAGCGAAGAAAGCCGCCACGAAGAGTATGAGAACTGCCAAAGCAGCGCCTGAGCGCACGACCCTACTGGAGTATGACTTCAAAGTTTACGTTTTCCCTCGACCCCGAAGGTACGGTGTCAACTGACAAGGTTTTCTGCATTCTTCACTCTTAGATACCGCGCCCGGCTAAGAAGGCTGTCTCGCGCCGGGCAGAATCCCACCTCCCCTGCTCACCCGGTCCAGGTAATGGTGGACTTCCTCCTTCTCTCCGGCCATAAACATGGTTAGCGGCAGCATCCGGTCCCAGTCCTTCGGCCCCCATGATGCGAACTTCTCAGGTGGGGGAGCGGCATGACAAGAGCCGCAACGCTGCACGTAAATCTGATCAGGCGGAACGTTCAAACCGACTCCGGCCATAGCATTCTGAGCAGCGACGTACAGGTAGTAGGTCACAGCGACGGCGATTATCGCACCCACAGTTACAAACACGAAGGTGCGCCAACGTATCGGCGGCGGCTCCGGAGCCGAACAACGTTGCGTCTCCGCGAACATCTCCCATTCAGGCTCTGACCGCCGGCCCGGCAACCGGCGTCCTTCGTTATCCATGCGTTGCTCCAGGTCTCGAGCGCCAACGCCCACAGCCCACAACTCTGTAAAGTGGCAAGGCTTTGCCAGCGGCGCTCACACCGTTTCGCGGGCCCGGAGTTGTGTTCATGTCGCTGGAGTGTACTTCGACGGGCACTTCGCCAGCAGGCCTACGGCCTGGAAGACGCCCGCCTCGGAGTACTTTCCTTCGACAACCACTTCTGTGTCCGGCTTGAAGCTGTCTGGCACGATCCCCGCATAGGCTACGGGCACGCTCTCCGCGCCGTCGGTCAGGGTGAATCGAAGTAAACGGCTGTTGTTCTCATAGGAGATGGTGCCTGGTTGCACGGTGCCGCCCAGCTTTATCGACTTCTCCAGGTAGGCTTTCTCCCCCATAGCCTTCAGTTCGCTCACCGTCAAGTAATATTGGGAGGCGCTCATGAAGGCCTGGAAGCCCAGGAATCCGAAACCCAGCAGCAGTACTGTTCCGGCGATAAGGAACTTGCGTTTCTTGGGCAACATCTAATCCTCCTGTCCCTCCCGGCGCCCGCTTGGCGCGGCAGGGCCATTATTCGACACAGGTGCTTCACCGCTGCGGGTTGTCGGCTGACCTCGGCGCAGCAACGCCAGGAGCTCCGCCTTTTTCTGCACGCGCAGCGCCCGGTATTCCTCCTCGAGGACGGCGCCCGCTTCCCGACGGTCATCGAGGTCCGCAATCTGGGCAAGCAGCGATTGGCGCCGGGATGCGAGGCCCATGGCCTCTGACGCGCCCGAAGGGGCCGCAGCGGGACGCAGCGCGCGGGACCTCATGTAGACAAAGCCAACCCCGGCGGCGACCGGGACAACCGCGAGCGCCGGCCATAGCCACATCGGGAACGGACTCTTCAAGGGTAGATTGCTCAAGCTTATCGTCAGATCAGCGCCAGCCGGTACGTCCTGCCCCGAGAAATACAGGTACTTCCGCCTCTGGCCATCGTAAGGGCTCTCGCCGCTCCGTCTCTGGGCATCGAAGGGGCCTTTAGAGACCAACCCTTTCACGTTCACGTTAGCGCCCACATCGCCGAAGAAGACATCGGCAAC
This sequence comes from Chloroflexota bacterium, assembly GCA_016190665.1. GTDB lineage: Bacteria > Chloroflexota > Dehalococcoidia > JACPQD01 > JACPQD01 > JACPQD01. The sequence continues at coordinate 39,474 of JACPQD010000032.1, read as the reverse complement.
TTTGGCCTGGTACGGGACCGATCTGGTGATGGCAAAATCAGACGAGTTATAGGCCAGCCGGTAGTACAAACTAACGTCCGTTGCCCCCGGCGGTACCGGATGGTTGGCAGTGAAGCTGTCCTCGGATGGCAGCAAGCCAAGCGGGACTCTGCCGAATTGACCGCGCAGGTCCTGAGCTCCCAAGGGGACCGAGAATCGCAAGGTGGCAACCCCTCTGCCCCCTGGTCCCTTGACGCCGGCAAGAGTCCGGTCGCCCTCGTTGACGAACACTCCGTATTCCACCACGAAAATCTCCTGGGTTTCGGGGTCTACTTCGATGACCGCGTGCGAGCGTTCCAATTTGATGGCTTTGTCGCTATCGGTGAGCTCGTACACAAGAAGCTCCACCTCCTTGACTTCCTGGTCGTCGGGGATAGAGAAGGCCTGGGCGAAGTATTCAACCTCCCGGTATTGCGCGGAGACGGTGTGCATCCAGCCGGAGGAGTGGGGCACCTTCGAAAACCGGAAGGCGCCGCTGGCATCCGTCCTGACGTTGACGCTGCCCGCCTCCTTGTCTCTGTCGAAGGTCTTGAGAGTGACCTCGGTTTGGCCAACTGCCTCGCCGCCAGGCGTGCCGTTGCGTATCCGCCCGGTCACGAGCTTGTCCATGGTTTCTGCCCTCAGGGAGGTAGCCAAGGGAAACACGAACTGCGCAAGGATCGCCAGAACCACAAGATATTTACCCACGGCTCAACTCCAGGGACGCGCCGCAGCGAGCACAGAAACGGTCCTCGGGCTTGCCCTGAGCGCCACAGATCGGGCATACAGAACTGAGCGCCGCACCGCAGCGTGAACAGAAGTTGGCTTCCGATGCCACCGGGCTGCCACAGTTCCAGCACATCGTGCCAGCGCTGCCCTTTTCCCCAACAGGCTTTTTTCTCTTGCGAATCTGGAGCACCTCAGATTCGATTTCGTCTGAAAACGCATCAGCAGGGTATGCTGAGCTGATGGTGCTTTCGTTAGCGGCGCTGACTTCATCGATGGCCTTGAGGATGGCAATGGCCTTTTCCTGGTACCGCTGGCGCAGCGCCGCGTGGTCGGCGCCAGATAGGTTACCCATCTGGCGGTCGGCGTCCAACTCGCTGATGGCGGCATAGGTAGCCTCGCGCTGGGAGAGAAGATCGCTGAGTTCGTAGTCTTCGACCGGAACCGAAGCAGCGCTGGCCGTTCTCCTGCGCACCAATGGCCAACCCACAATGCTCACGGCTGCAGCCACCAGCAGCATCCCGATGATGGTGATCATTGTTCTTCCTCCAGCGTCTTGAACTTGCCAAACTCTCTCTCGAAGGCTGCCTGGTACCTTGTTCGCTCTTCGTCAGACACTGGATATGCCAGCGCGATATTCTCTTCAGGGACGTTCCTGTTGAACAGCCAGGTGCGCAGCAAGAAGTAAATGAACACGCCTCCGGCCAGGATGGCCGCAAAGGGGGTGATCCAGGCGGTGAGGTTGAAGCCCTGTTTTGGCGGCGAAGAAAGTATCTTCTCGCCATATTGGGCCACCATGTACTGGACTATCTGTTGCTTACTCTCCCCGGCGGAGAGCTTCTCTTTGATGCGCGTACGCATTTGCGCCGCCACGTCGCAGGTCATCGTGCCGGCGCAGGCGGTTAGAGTGAGGCTGCAGCCACACTGGCACATCAGCTCATTCTCCACCGCTTCGAGCGTGTCTTCAATGCCCGCCCGGGCTGGCAGCCCGGCGAAGAAAAGCAGGGCCGTGGCCATCAAGAAGGCGTAGGAGCCTATCAGTATCTTCGGGGGCGAAAAATCATGCTTCATGACGCACCATCCCGGGCAAAGCTAGCTCCCGCCGCTCCGCTGTCGCCAGATACGCAACCAAGCTGCGTTTCTCGCGAGCGTCGGGCCAGAAGGCCACCGCTGTGCCGATCAGCATCACGACGCCGCCGACCCATAGCCAGACCACCATGGGGTTCACCAGGACTTTAAGGGTGACGACGTCTCCGTCCCAGCCCATGAGGATGACGTAGAGGTCCTCCAGGAGGGTAGTGCGGATCGCCACTTCAGTCACCGGTTCCTTGTGGGTCTTGTGAAAGGTCTTGGCTGGCGCCATAGAGTCGATCTTGCGGCCCGCAGAGTTCTTAACACTCACCGCAGCGGTCACGACATCGCGGGACTCCGTAGGGAAACTGCTCAACCCTTCGTAGGTCAGGACGTAGTCCTTTATGGCGATGGACTCGCCCCTCTTCACAACGCCCTCGGTCTCCACTTTGCTGAAGGCTGAGGCCGCCACGCCGAGGGCCAGCAGAAGGACGCCCAGGTGCACGATGTAGCCGCCATAACGGGGTTTGTTGCGCCAGACCAGGGCCCACAATGAGCGGAGATAGTTCTGCCCGCTGGTCTGGTGTCTGGCTCTCGTGCCCCGGGCCACCTCCAACAGGATGGTGGCCGTCACGAAGCTCACTAACGACAGTGACAGTATCTCGAAGAAGTCGGGCATGCCGAACAAGAACAGGGCGACGCCGGTCGCGATGCCCACACCCGCCGGGTACAGGAAGTTCCGGATCAGGTTCTCAGTGGAGGCCTTGCGCCAGCCGATGAGCGGGCAGATGCCCATCAGGAGGATCAAGCCCAGGAATATGGGGCCATTGACCTGGTTATAGAAGGGCGGGCCGACGGTGATCTTGACGCCGCGCACCGCTTCGGAGATTAACGGGAAGATCGTTCCCCAGAAGGTGGCGAAAGCTACCCCTACCAGGAGCAGGTTGTTGAGGAGAAAGCTGCTTTCCCGGGACATGAGGGAATCGAGCTGGTTCTCGCTCTTCAGCAGCGGGAGTCTATCCAGCAGCAGGCCGAAGGACCCGATGAGCAGGACGCCTATGAATCCGACGAAGAACCCGCCCAGTGACGACTGACCAAAGGAGTGTACTGAAGAGAGCACGCCGCTGCGCGTCAGGAAGGTGCCAAAGAGCACCAGGGCCATGGTGAGGATGATGAGGACGATGTTCCAGACCTTGAGCATGCCTCGCCGCTGCTGGATCATAACGGAGTGAAGGTAGGCCGTTCCGGTCAGCCACGGCATGAAGGAGGCGCTTTCCACAGGGTCCCAGGCCCAGTAGCCGCCCCACCCCAGCTCCACATAAGCCCACTGAGCGCCGAAAAGGTTGCCCAACCCCAAAAAGAACCAGGCGAAGAGGGTCCAGCGCCGTGTGCTTCTGATCCATTGGTCGCCGACGCGGCCGGTGATGAGGGCCGCCATAGCGAAAGCGAAGGGGACGGTGAACCCCACGTAGCCCAGATAGAGCGTCGTGGGATGGAAGAACATGCCCATGTTCTCCAGCAGGGGGTTGAGACCCTGGCCGTCGGCGGGCACGCCCGGGGTCCTGGTGAAGGGGCTGGAGACAAAAGTGAGGAGGGCCAGGAAGAAGATGCTATTCGCCATGAGCACGGCGATAACGTAGGGCATCAGTTCCTGGTTCTGGCGACGGTTCTGCACGACCACGATGGCGCTGTAGACGGCCAGAGCCCAGGCCCAGAGCAGCATGGACCCGTCATTCCCCGCCCAAAAAGAGGAGACCAGGTAAAACAGGCTCATGTCTCTCGAGCTGTACTGGGCCACGTAGGCCACCTGGAAGTCGTGGCCGATGATGGCATAAAGCAGGGCCGCGGAGGCTATGGTCACCAGACCGGCAATCACTATCACCCCGTACCGCGCGCTTTCCAACAGCTCCGGCACATCTTTCTTGGCGCCAAAGAGGGCCGCCACCGCCGTATACAGGGAAATCAAAAGCCCGGCAAAAAGCGAAATCTGTCCAATCTCAGTCATGTACCCTCCAACCTAACTCGGCGAAGTTCCACATGCCCCTTTGGGGCGCCACGGCGCATGAAAACGCCGTAGGGCAGCGGGCTTGTCCCCTGCCGCCGTCGTGGGGGCGTTGGAAATCATTTTCATAGCAGTAGCCGAAGCCAAATGCCAGCGAGCGGTTGGCTTTCAGCCATCAGCTATCAGCCCGCTGAAAACTGATTGCTGATTGTTGATTGCTGATTGCCGAAATCCAAAATCTAGAATCAAAAATCTAAAATCATGCGCATCTTGCGTGCAATTTGATTCGTAAGGAATTAAAATACGCGTACTGCTTCCTTGGCCACAGACAGTGGGTCGCGCGATGTTATGGCCAGCCATACTACCGCGTCGCGGGACTGGTAATAGAAGTGTGTGCCATCGCCGCTCTTCACGGTATACACGGTCTTGCCTTCAAGAGTCAGCTTCTCCAACCCTGTGAACACCGGGTTGCCCGCCGCGATCTTTCCCGTCATGACGCGCAGCAGTTCCGCTGCTGTGGCATCATCTCGCGTCTTGCCTGACCACACCGTCATTCGCTGGGTCGGCCGGTCGCCAGCGTAATCGGCCAGGTACCCACTGATGACGCCGATGTCAGTGCCGTGGAGCTTGTTCATCTGCGCCACAGCCTCTTTCCCTTCGACCTGTTTCATCAGTCTCATGCCCGCGAAGATCTCCGGCACGGCCAGCGTCTGGCTGGTACTGCCTCGCATGCTCATGAGGATGGCCGCCAGCAGTCCGGCCGCCAGCGCCACCTGAACAAAGATCATGAGAGCGCGCCCCCGCCGGGAACCGCCCTTCTTCATCGGGGGCGCAATGACCTGGGAGTCTCCGTCCACCCTATCCAAGTTTCCTCGCCTTCTGCCCGCAGTTAGGGCAGAAGTTCTCGTCCGCCAGTATCTCAGTGCCGCAACTGGTGCAGAAGGAAGCTCTTGCTTCCCTGGCGATGGGTGGGGCTACAGCGGTCCTGCCCCTCGCCGTCGCGCGCGCCTGCCGTGACGCTTGAGCGGGCGCCCGCTGCGGTATGTTGACCGCCGGGTCGGGCCCCCGGGAATACGCGGGCGGACCGGGTCGTCGATTGTACACTCGGACCGGCTGTGGGCGCCGCTTGCCCATGGCATAGAAGGCGACCAAACCCAGGATGCCAATCCCTATCGCCCCCAGGAGGATCACATTAACGTCCCCCGTACCGGCGGCGCCGGGCTTGGCCTTTTCCACCGAGGGCTTGGGATCGGTCTTTGTATAGGAGGCGGATACCTTCACGGGCTGGTTGGCAGTCACGTTGTCGAACTGGTACTGATGGTAGCTGAACCCTCTGCCGTCAGTGCCTATCTTTTCGGCCTTGGGAGTGGCTACGAAGTTGCTCACCCGCAGAGGCTGTTGCAGATCGAGTTGCAGCTTGCCGACGGGATAGAAAGACTGGAAACCAAAGTCCATCTTCTTGTCCGGCGAGCCTTCCAGCGGCTGATAGTAGAACTCCAGATAGAAGGTGGGAATGGGGAGGGTGAAGGTCAGAGATTGAGACGCCGCGTCGGTGTCGTAGAGCTGGCAAAGGTGTTCGTCGGCTGGTTTCCTCAGGGCGCACACCTGGTTGATTTCCGCTCCTTTGGGAATGAAGAACTGTACCTTCCTGCCGAAGCTGGACTCGCCTACGAACTCACCTTCGTAAGTGACCAGTACGCGGGGGTCATCGTACTCCGGCTGAACGGAGACCTTCATATTCTTGATGGACAGGGACTGAGGCTCGGCGCTGGCGTTGAGCGGCGCGGCGCCAACCAGAGCGGCGGTCAGCGCCGCAGCCAGCAGCGGGCCCGACCTCTTGCCGACTGCCAGGGCTAAGACGCGTTGCGCTGCTCGCGAAGTTGGCCTGCTGAATTTGCGTAGCACCTGTTTGCACCTCCTGGGTCTGTCTGAGCCGACGCGCTCGCGTCGTCTAAGTTATGCCTTTGTGGCGCCTTTCCGGCGATCGCCTCGATGCCGCCCTGGCGTCACTCAACGAGGGAGCTTAGTCTGGTCGTAAGTTGCGCCTCGTTGGTGTACCCCACCCGCGTGTCCACAATCCTGCCTGACTTGTCGATGAAATAATGGGCCGGGTGCCCGGTGACATCCGTGCGATATGTCTTGTTTACTTGCCCATACGTGTCCAATAGCACCGGGAAGGACAACCCGAACTCTCTAACCGCGGTCTCCACCACAGCTTTGTCCTCCCCGAAGTCGATGCCCAGCACCACCAGCCCGCGGGACTTGAGTTTCTTGTACGTGGCCTCCAGTTCGGGCAACTCCCGACGGCACCACTGTCACCAGGTGGTCCAGAAGAAGAGCACCACCGGCCTCCCCCGAAGGCCGCTCAGGCTTACCAGCTCGCCGTTCAAGTCCGGAAGCGTGAAATCCGGAGCTTGCTCGCCGCGGGCCGCGCGAGGCATCGCCCCGGTTGCCGCCGATGCAAAGAGGCCGCTCTCGCTGCCGCCGCGGCCGTCGCCAAGGGTAGCTGCATAAGCAAACCCACCCACAGCCAACGCGACCAGCAGGCCGACCATGGCCCGGCGCACCGAGAAGAGGCGGCCACTGGAGGCCTCCTTCAATGGGGTCGGGTCATCGGGTGAAATCCCAAGCATCACAAGATCATTTTAGCTGTGGCGTCTTAACCGAGGATTAACGAAACCTTAATACCGAATGAGAATCGCGGTCGGCCGAGGGAGTCTCGCCAGCCGGGTTGACCTTGCCGTCCAAAAACAGCATAATTCTGGATATAGAGAGAGGAAGACTGCATGAGGGAACGCATTCTGGTTATAGATGATGACAGCAGTATCGCGGGCGTCCTGAGGCGGGGCCTGGGGTACGAGGGATACGTCGTGGACGTTGCGGCCAATGGTAGAGGGGGAATCGAGATCGCGCGGGAGCGGCCCCCGGACCTGGTCATCCTGGACATCATGATGCCAGGCATGGACGGCCTCGAAGTCTGTCGTCGCCTGCGCGCGGTGGACGCGAAGCTGCCCATACTGATGCTCACTGCCAAGGACGCGGTAGCGGACCAGGTGCTCGGACTTGAAACCGGCGCCGACGAATATGTCACCAAGCCCTTTGTCTTCGAAGTCTTGCTGGCCAGGATACGCGCCCTGCTGCGCCGGCGAGAGCCCGTGGCGCGAGAGCTGCTGCGTTACCGGGACCTCAGCCTCGACACCACGGCGCGGCTGGTGAAGCGAGGCGACGCCAAGATCGACCTCACCAAGACAGAGTACGAGCTCCTGCTGCTCTTGATGCGGAACCCGGAGGCGGTCCTTACGCGGGAGATGATAGTTGAAAAAGTGTGGGGCTACGACTTTGGCGGCAACGACAACATCCTGGACGTCTACATAAGATACCTCCGCAGCAAGCTGGACGAGAAAGGCGGGAAGCGGCTCATCCAGACCGTGCGCGGCGTGGGCTACGTTCTCCGAGACTCGGAGTAAGCGGAATTGTCTATTCGTCTCCGACTCGCCCTCTGGTACACCTCAGTACTGGTAGCGGTCCTGGTGGTGTTCAGCTCCGTTCTCTATCTGGTGATGGATGTCCGTCTGGTGAATGAGGCCGATGACGCCGTCGCCGCCCGGGCCCATCATATTGCAGGCGCCATCCGCGCCCGCCCCAGCGCCTCCTCTGGCATTCTTCACATCGAGCTGCCGAGTATCGATGCCTTCGAATCACCGGGCGTCTACGTCCAGGTGGTGGAGGCGCCCACGCGTTCCGTCGTGGCGCGTTCCGCCAGCCTGGGGGAGCAGGAGCTTCCCGGCAAGGAGGAGGCTTATGCGGCCGTGGCGCGCTCCGGCATGGGGTCCTTCTATACCGGGCTGGTGGGAGACCGGCGGGTACGCGTATACGTCCAGCCCCTGTATGTGGGCGAGGAGATTGTCGGCCTCGTCCAGGTAGGGCAATCTTATAGCGAGGCCTACGCTTTTCTCGATCGCCTGCGTCTGGCGCTGCTGATGACGGGAGTAGCTGCCGCGTCCTTGGCCGGAGCTGTCGCCTGGGCAGTCGCCGGCGGGGCGCTGAAGCCGATTGCCGCGATAACACAGACAGCCCGGGCCATTGCCCTATCCCGGGGTTTCTCGCGCCGGCTGGAGGACACGGGCTCCCGCGACGAGTTGGGACAGCTCGGCGTGACCTTCAATGAGATGCTGGCCAGCCTGGAGGAAGCTTATGCGGCGCAGCAGCGGTTCCTGGCCGATGCTTCCCACGAGTTGCGTGCGCCGCTCACCGCCGTACAGGCTAATCTGGAACTTCTGGACAAGCGTGGAGATGAGTTACCTGAGGAGGAGCGTAAGGCGCTGTTGGGGGCCGCCAGCGCTGAAGCCCGCCGCATGGGGCGCCTGGTCCACGATCTCCTCTCGCTGGCGCGCGCTGACGCCGGCCAGAAGTTGATGCTGAGACCAACGCAATTGGACCGTCTGCTGCTGGAGGTCTTTGGCGAGGCCAGAGTCCTGGCCAGGGGAATCAAAGTCAGTATCGAGGACATCGACGAGGTCTCGCTTCTGGCAGACCCCGACCGCATCAAGCAGTTGATCCTCATTCTGGTGGACAACGCTATCAGGTACACGCCCTCAGGGGAAGTGAGGCTGTCCTTACATAAGAATGGGGCGATGGCCACGGTGAAGGTTGCGGACACGGGGATCGGCATCGCGAAGGGGGACATCCCCCATATCTTCGAGCGGTTTTATCGCACTAAGGAAGGCCGCGCCCATAGCAGCGCCGGCACGGGTCTGGGACTGGCTGTAGCGAAATGGATTGTGGAGCAGCACGGAGGCGAAATAGCGGTGGAGAGCACCCTCGGCAAGGGGAGCGTTCTTACGGTCCTGCTCCCTCTGGACCGCGGCCAAGGAGGGACGCGCTCCGTTGCGTCCGCATAGGAGGGACGCGCTTCGTCGCGTCCGCGCGCCGCTACAGTCCCTCTCCCTTCCCACCCACGAGGACCCCGCGCCCGCCTCCGCCGATGATCTGCTCTTGCCCTGCGAGTACCCGCGCCAGATCTCGCCTCGTTGGCTCAACCACTATCAGCCTCCCTTGGTAGTGCCCGAAGGCGCAGGTGAAGAGGATTTCGCCGCACTTGGCGGGGGTGAAGGAAACCATGGTCCGCTGATAGCCGGGCAGCCGGGCCGCAATGTTGCACTCGGAGAAGATCACGTGCTCCGAGCAGGGCGTGTCCTCCTCGCGTTTGAAATACAGCCGCAGGGGTATGCCTCGCCTGACTTTGACTACGTCAGGGATGTACCGGCCCTTTACCACTATCTCGAACTGCTGAAAGCCCTGATCGGTCAACTGCGCCCGAATTCTCCTCTGCCGGACAACGCAGACACAGGCCGCCAGCGCAACGCCGAGGGTGAAGGCAATCAGGCCTGTCGCGACTCCCACCTCCATCGCACGATGTATAATTGGCCGGACGCGCCATGTCCCTTTTTTCATTGAACAAATCGAACAACAAGAATGACAGGTGATGAGGGCTGGAACAAGTCTCTCTCTGTCACCGCCGCTCCCGCTCTGCATCGCCGATTACCTTCTTCAATCTGGCCGGGGTGGTTAGTTCGGCGGACATATTGCTGGCCAGCAGTTCCACCAGGTCGTCAATTTCGGCGCCTGCCCTCTCCACTATCTCTTTCACTTCCTTATCCACTTTCGTCTCGCGGTGGAGCATAGAAATCCCAAGCCCTACTTCATAATTCCCCTAATTCAGTGATCAGACTTTCACCGCCTGGCTCTGGTCCCATCGCTCACGCTGGGTTATCTTGCCCGTGTTTACCACCACTTTATCTTCCACGATAGTCAACTCCATCAGGTCCATGGGCCGGGGGGCCGGCGAGGAACTGATCCCGGCATCCTTCTGCACAGAAATAGTATCGCTGACCACGCCATTCGGCGCTATATGCGCTTTCACAATCGACCGACATGCGGCAAACTGGGTCTTCCGCCCTGGCGGAGATGGCCTTAAACTCGCCGTCTTCCATCCACAGGACGCGGTCAGCGATATCCTTGATCCGCTGGTCGTGGCTGACAATGATAACGCTCCGTCCCTGATCCCGGGCAATTTGGCGTAGCAACCGCATGATCTCATGGCCAATCCGACTGTCCAGGTTGGCCGTGGGCTCGTCCGCCAGGATAATGGACGGGTCGTTGGCCAGAGCGCGGGCAATGGCGACTCGCTGCTTCTCGCCGCCTGACAGCTGGGCCGGCCGGAAATCCAGCCGGTCGCCCAGGTCCAGTTGGCGCAGGATGTCTGCCGCGTGCTCCGCAGCCTCGCGACCGGTGATGCCCGCCAGGTTCAAAGCCACCTCCACATTCTCGCGGGCGGTCAAGGCGGAGAGAAGGTTGAAGTCCTGGAAAATGAACCCGAAGTGGTTGATGCGTATCTCGGGGAGCTTCGCCTCCGGCAGGGACGAGATTTCCCTGCCATCGAGCTGAATACGGCCCGAGCTGGGGTGAAGCAAAGCACCCATCATCAGCAGAAGAGTCGTCTTGCCGCTTCCGGAGGGGCCCATGATAAGCACTATCTCTCCCTTGCGGACCTCCAGTGACACGTCGCGCACTGCCGTCACCTCAGTTGCCCCCGCTCCGAAGCGCCTCGAAACGTTTTCCATCAATAATGCGGTATCCTTCATGTGGGTAACCCTTTCACGAGAATCTAGCGGCGAAAGACCGCCACAGGGTCCAGGGCAGCCATCTGCCGCACTGGGGCCATGGCAGCGACAATGGAAATCGAGGTAGCGGCGCCGAATACTTTGGCTATCGAGGGAAGCTCAACGCGAAGCGGGACTTCCGGCACGAGCAGACTCAAGAGGCCAGAGAGTGCAAAGGCCAGGATCACGGATACGACCGAGCCGATGGCGATAGCCAAAAGGGCCTGCTCGCCTACCCCGCGGTACAACCAGGTATTTGTGGCGCCGAGCGCCTTGAGGACGCCGTATTCCCTCAGCTTGCGCACGCTGGCAGTGTAGATGGTAAGGCCACCCGCCGCCAGGCCGATGAGAAATCCGATGGAATTCATGATGACCATGATCTCGGCGGTCATATCGAGCACCAGGCGTCCCTCCTCCGTGGCGAACTCGGACCGTGTCACCACGCTCACGTCGTCGACGGCCGAGCGGATACGCCTCGCGCCTTCTTCTGCGGATACGCCTTCGGTTAACCATACCAGCAGGTAGCTGGCAACCCCATCAGACCGACGTAAGGCGGCAAAATCATCGAAACGGACAAAGGCCAGTGAGTTTATGAAATTAGTGGCGCCGGAGGATAGCGCCCGCACGCGGAAGGGCGATCCCATTACCATGACCTCATCGCCGATACCGACCCCGAGCTTCCCTGCGGCCACAGCATCGATGACCGCTTCGCCGTGCTCAATGTTCGCATCACCGGAAGATAGCTTCCAGGGACCGCCAGCTCGGGACGAAGAGTCGAAGCCGATGACGTAGGCGAGAAGCCGGTTGTCGCCAGCCGCAACGAAGTTGCTGGTGTACAGGATGGGCTCAACCCGTGCCACACCGTCCAATCGCTGGATCTTCTCAGCCTGCGATACGGGCAGAGCCGAGGCGGACATGTGCATGGTGCGCACATCGGTCTGGGCAACGTACACATCCGCTTTGGTCTCGTTGATATAGGCGGTTATCTGTTGCAGAGAACCAGCGACCAGGGCATCCAGCGTCAGGACAAGGAGCAAGGCGAAGGCGACTCCGCCGACGCTGATGAGCAGGCTAGTCTTGTCTTGGAACAAATTGCGGCGCGCTACTGACACCATTACGCCTACCTCCCTAACGCCTGAAGACTTCGGCCGGATCCACGCTCGCAGCGTATCTGGCCGGCAGTAGCGCCGCTATGAGCGCCATGAGAAGTCCGCCACCGGCTGCCTGGAAGATTGATGTCTGGTCTACTACCACCAGAAACTGCGGCCAGGTAGCTTGTATGGCTGCGGCCACCAGCAAGGTCAAGGGGAGGGAAGCCACAACGCCGACAGCAGCAGCGACCAACGCCTGACGCATGATAACGCCGTAGAGGCGCCTATTGCCCATGCCAATCGCTTTGAGCACGCCGTATTCGCGCACCCGTTCCACGGTCAATGAGTAGATGGTCAGTCCTACCAGCAAAGCTCCGATGCCGACGGCGATCAATACCATGAGACGCAGAGGAATGCTGAACGATCCACCAATCAGAGTCACATCGTTGCGGGCAACTGTCTCCTTATCGATAACGTTGGTCTCAGGCAGGGCCTGCTTCAGACGCTCAGAGATGGGCTTGTCCCCCTTCACCAGGACGAAACTGGTGCTGTCCTGGAGACGAAGCAAGCGGAGGATGGTTGAAGAGGACAAGTACTGCGTTGATGTGCTTAATCAGCTTTACTCAATAATCGCCGGGACACAGAAGGTAGCCGCCATTATCATGAAGGACCATATCGAGGGTTGCATTAAGGATGCCATCAGTCGGAACAACAAGAGCCACGATTACGTGAAGGAACTGGTAGAGGTAGTGGAGCGATACACCAGAAGGTAGCCTGACGAGGCGCCATCACATTGGGCAGGAGAAGAGAGTGCATATTAGTGGGGAGTACTGTGTCCTTTCCCCAATAAGGTTGCGCCCCGTTTTCATCGGGGCCTGCGGCGACGTTGGCTTACTTCTTTGGCGATACACCTCCTCTCTTCGCGGCAAGGAATCGGGATAGTCCCCCCCGATGGACTCGGGGCCGTTCCGAGCAGCCCTTCCTGGGGTTTCTCTGGAGCCCGTTGACAAGAAGCGCGGCCCGTGTGTGCCGCTCAGTCGCTGGGTTTTCCTAGACCTGCGCCCCGCCGGTGATGACCAGCGCCACCACGGCCACCACTGCCGACGAAGCGATAACCCCTTTTCTTATCCGGGTTATGTCCCAAGGAAGGCGCGCCACCAAAGGACACAAGCCGGCTTTCTGTATGGTCTCCAGCATCATGGTAATGCCGATAGCGTTGGAGAGAATGCCGACGATGAGGAAGAACACCTGGTAGCTCGCCAGGAAGCCGGCAACCCCAGAAAGGCCGAGGATGGGCAAGACATCACTGAGGTGATGGGCGCAGCAGGCTACCATCGACCCTGCGGATACACCGCCGGAGGCGGCTACGTTGGCCGCCTCGGCGGCCCGGCGTTCCCTCAAGCCCTGCCTGATGAAGGAGAAAAGGCCAACCTGCGCCCCGAGGCCGGCCGCCAGGAGCAACATCCAGTACCAGAGGCTGGCCGCCTGGTCCAACGCATGGTCCAGCCCCTGGGCGGCGCTGACAATACCGACATACACCAGAAGAAGTAAGGCGGCAGCTCCCACGCCTATGGCGACATGCCTCTTCACGCTTGGGCCGCTCCCGACGCAGCTCACAGCCATCATCCCAACTCCCACCTGAGGATGCGCTCTTTGACGCCAGCCACATCCTGGATAACCAGCTCGACGTACTTGGCCTCCTCTATCACTTTGACGGGAAGAGGACCGAAGATCAGGTTGCCGCTGCGATGATGGCCTCCCGCGGCGGCCGTCCACGATGTGGGGCGGTACACGTTCCCCGTGTTATCGCGAAAGCTCGCGAGCTTCCCCAGATCATAGCCGTCCAGGTCCACTGAGTGCGTGTCCATGGTCACGCTGAAGGCGAAGGACCCTTTCTCCCCCCCAAGCCACTTCACGTCGATAGTTACGGCCCCTCCTTTACTGGACTGAGAAAGCCCGTTTACGGGGCTTCTATTCAGGCTGCCGCCGGAGATGGCGCCGCCCCGCGTAGCCGGCGGACCGGCTGTGGGAGAGGGAGCAGCCCCAGAGGCGGGAACCGTCGGAGAGGGGGCCACGACTCCACCCGCTGGCAGTCCAGCCGTTGGCGCCGCCGCAGCGCCCACGTTAGCGGGCGTGGCGATGCTGGTAGTAGCGTTTCCGGCCGCAGGCGACCCGGGCGAAGGAGCTTCGCTCCGGGTGCTGGGCAGCCTGGTCGTGGGAGAGGGAGGAGGTGCACCCCCTCCCACGCTGGGCCCATACGAGGGGGAGCAACCCGAGAGGATCATTGCTGTGATAACCACCGCTGCTGTCATGCCGATCCGTTTGAGCATCTTCAATACCTCGCCGTAGCCAAGGCCGCGCCTGAACATTCTCGCCGCCAAGCCACCCGACCGCTTTCAACCCGGGGAAAAGGCTGGGGCTAGTGGCAGCCAGGTCCCTCCGGACCTTTCCCCTTGTCTTGTTTGGCAGCCGCCTCGGCTTTTTCATCCTTCTTCTGGTGGCGTCCCATCCCGCAGCCCATCCCGCTGGAGTGCAGGCGCATCATCACCAGAAACATTACGGCTACGAATATCCACTGGCCGTAGTTTTGTAGGAACTCTGCCATTTCGTATCCTCCAAACTCTCACCTTGAGCTAATTGTGGACTATCCAGCTTAACTTAGGCTTAAGAGAAACTTAGCCTGGAATGAGAGTTAGGCGCGGACAATTCATGGCGCTTGTCGTGCGCTCGCAGGCATGGCCATAATATTGGTGAGACTTGGTTTTGGGCCGCGCGTTGCAAGAACGACGGTAGAAAGGGGGACCGGTATGGAGGGAAACCTTCCCCGGACAGAAGAACGATCCCAATCCACGGATGGCTGGCAGCGACTGCGCGCCAGAATGAGGCTGGAAAAGCGCATCCACGAGTTACAGGATGAGATCAAACGGCTGGAACGCCAGCGGGAGGAACTGGGTTAGCGGCTGGCTGACCGCTCATTTCATAAGCCGGAACAGGGCATCTGTGGCCGCTTCAAAGGCGCCGGCCAGGGGGAGGCCACGGCCTCGAAGGGCCCCCTTGATGGCGAACTCGGCTCGCCCCTTCAGTATGGCGAACTTCATCTTAGCCTCCGAGAAGTCGGCGTCGAAGATAAGCGAGTGTTCGGGCACAAGGCCACTGCCGTGCCGCCAGGCGCTCTTCATCTTACTTTTGACCCTCTCGTGGAGCGCGGTGCCCGGCAAAGGATACGGGACCGTGAAAGACAGGTAGTCCAGCGGCAGAGAGACCGCGAACTTGATGCTTGTCAGCACAGTACGGTCCGTCTCCCCGGGGTAGCAGAGGATGAAGAAGGCGCCGGTCTTGAGCCCGACAGCGTGGGCGGCCTCGACAGCTCCCCGAGCGGCGGCCACCGTGATATTCTTTCTCATCAGTTTGAGCACCGAATCGTCGCCGGACTCGATGCCGAAGAATATCCGGTCGCATCCCGCCGCCTTCATGGCCGCGAGGACCTCTGAATTGACCGAGTCCACCCGCCCCAGGCATTCCCAATGGAAATCCAGGCCTCTCCTCTTGATGTCGTCGCATATCCCCAGTACGCGCCGGGTGTCCAGGGTGAACACATCGTCAGCAAAATGTATCCGGTCGTAGCCCAGTGCGAGCGCCTGTTCCACCTCGTCTACAACGTTCCCGGCCGACCTCTCCCGGTGGCCCACTCCAAAGACAGCGTTGCTGCAGAACTCGCAGGAAAAGGGGCAGCCCCTGGTCGTCATGACGGTCGTTAGCGCCTGGCCGTACTTCCGCTTCGAATAGTCGATGTAGAGACTGTTGGGGAGAAGGTCTCGCGCTGGAAAGGCGATGGCGTCTAAGTCAGGCTCCAGATTGCGCTTTCCATTAAAGAGGACCTTCCCGCTCCTGGTCCCGACTCCGTCCCGACTGGAGTCGGGATGCGTCGGGACTTCCCGTTCCGATTCGCTCACACCCTCCGGAATACTCGACTTCCCGTCCCGACTCCGTCCCGACTGGAGTCGGGATGTGTCGGGGCTTCCCTCTTCTCGGTACATTATCCCTGGAATCGAAGAGAGATCGCAGCGGCTTTCATACGCGCCAAGGACTTCCACGATGGTCCGCTCGCCTTCCCCCACCACAACCACATCGAAGTCATCGATGAAGGAAGCTGGCTCGCAGGAGGGAAGAGGCCCCCCGGCGACAAGCAGGCCACTCTGGCCTCGGAGCGTCCTGGCGAACATCACGCTGTCGTTTCGCATACTCACCATGCTGTATATGCCCACCACCTCGGCCCGTACGGCCTGGGCGGCCCTCAGCGCGTCAGCCCGCTTCATGAAGGTGCAGTCGAGGATACTGACGCGGTGGCCGGCATTTCTGACGGCCGCGGCAACATACGCCACTCCAAGAGGAGGAAACCGGAAGATCGATCTGCGTCCGGAGTCGAAATAGGGGTAAATGAGAAGCACCGAGGTCATATGGACACGCAACGTTGCCTTATTAATGTTTGCGAATATCTTCTATTAACATGGATGGACAGGATAGGATTTGCAGATTTCAATTTTAGCAGCAGGGATAGGCAGTATCCACAAGATAAAGGCGGAAGAAAGAATCCTGAATATCCTGTCTATCCATGTTTGAAACAATCTCGAGCGCTCCGAGCTACAGCCAAAGCCGGACATACATATGCACACCCATGACAAGCGCCAGTACCCAGAGCACCAGAGCGAGCCGCATGAGCGTCACGAGGGTAGTAAACAGTCTGACAGCGCCCAGGAATACGAGGTTTATGTATACCCATAGGAGAATGACACCCAGCCCGAAAGTATGATGTAATAAGATCTCGGCGAGGAACAATCCGTCAGTCCTCGCGTGTTGAAGATAGCCCACCAGCGAGGGCACCATCACGACGCCAATCGTCAGAAGTTCTACCGGAAGAACCACCCTGATAACAGTGCAATGTCTCAAAAAATCCCGCTTCACCTTGGCCAGGTAGACAGCTACCGCCAGCGCCACGGCGAGCAGCAGCGAGACCAGGAGGCTTGTCAAAACCAACGTCTTTACGTCAAACGCCATGTTTCCCACCTACCGGCCTATGATTCGAAGTACCACAAATGAGAGCTACCCTTTTTTCGACGGAAGGGCTACGGTGGCGGAGCCGCTGGCCACTCTTTCCGCGTTCTGATTCTCCACCCAGAGCTCGCAGTCCGCCAGATTGGCGCCGCCTTCAGAGTGCTTCCTGGACACTCTGCCCTTGCAGGTCAGCGTATCGCCGGGGAAGCCCATCACCCTGACATTATAGCCCAGCTTCCTCAGTCGACCATCATTCCCGATCCAGTTGGTCAGCATCTTGGCGCAAAGCGCGCCATACATCGGACCCTGGATGTTGGCGTCTCTGAAGCCTTGTCTCTGGGCATACTCCTTCTCCAGGTGGAGCAGGAAGAAACTCCAGGTGGCGGCGCCATAGCGCAGCATCTCGATGAGCCGTATCTTGTTCTCCGAAGGCGGTATCTCCATACCCTCCCCAATATCCTCGAAGTACAATTGCCTGGTCTGGACCATGGTTGTTCTCCCTTCACGGTGTCTCACAAAAATGGCGCAGTCCCTCTTTGAATTCGTCTGACGCCTCTGACCGGCCGGACGCGTCAGACTGACTGGCAGCTACTTGAAGAACATCAATGTTTCCCGATTTATGCCCAGGAGTTGGCCCTTCTGGTTGGTATAGCTGGTCTCCGAAACGACGAAGAGTATCTTACCAGTCTTCTTGCCCTCTTTTTCGTATATTTCGGCGATCTTTCGCCTTTTGTTGATGACGTCTCCCGGCCTCACCGGCTCGAAGAACTGGTACTCGTTGCCGCCACGAGCTATGCGCAAGCCCGGCAACGTAATCCTCGCCACGTCCCGCCCGTCCTCGTTTACGGGGGAGAAGATGTCACCGCTCATATCAAAGACGAAAGTCGGCGGCGCCACAATGCCGCCATAGCTGGTCTTCTTCGCATATTCCTCATCAAGGTAGAGGGGGTTCAAGTCGCCGATAGCGGCGGCATAACGTCTGATGGCGGTCCTGTCCGCCGTCTCCCGGCCTTGAGATACCGTCTCCTGTCCCAGCATGGCCTGAATCTCCGGGGTAATCAGGCTGCCCTCCGTCATGTCCCTACCTGCCTTTCTCAGCGACCGTAGTCAAAACCGTCGCCGTATGTTCTCTCTCTGCTAAGCGCTATGGAGCAATCAAAGTCTTCACCAGATTCGCTGACCTCTCCATTTCCTCGAACGCCTGTTGAATGTTCACGAGGGGCACAACACTGGTGATAAAGGGCCGGCAATTGATCCTTCCACCGCTTATCATGTCGACGGCCTCGCCAAACTCGCTCCTCAAATACGACTTGCTGCCTTTGACCGTCACCTCTCTCTCCACGATTTCTCTGGATTGAATCAAGGTCTCCCAACCGCTCCCCACTATCACCACAGTACCACCTCCCTTCACCAGGGCAAGGCAATCTCGGACTGCTTGTGCGTCACCTGCACAACCGTACACCACATCGGCGCCGGCGCCTGCGAGATTCAAGAGGCGCTCTCTCCTATCGGCCTCCGATGGGTCAAGAACAGCATCGGCGCCCAACTCCACTGCCAGCGCTTTTCGGCCCTGCCCTTTCCCGATGACATAGACGGCGCCCGCCCCGGCCAGCCGCGCGCAGGCGAGCATCAGCAGGCCAATGGGCCCCGCGCCAATTACGATAACCCGGTCTCCGATCCTCATCTGCGATTGACGGAAAGCGTGGAGCGTAACGGCCAGGCATTGGGCCATGGTTATCTCCTGTTCGTCGACCGCAGCGGGAACCAGGAAGAGCTGGAGGGATTTAGATGTCACGTATTCGGCGTAAGCGCCCGGGTATCCGGCCCTGGCATTGCCCGTCCGGTTAGAACAGATATTGCCATAGCCGTGAAGGCACGAGTAACAACTGTCACATTGTACACTGGGGTCCACCGCAACGCGATCGCCGACGGCCCACCCCTTCACACCATCCCCGATCCTTGCTATCCTTCCGCAGAACTCGTGGCCGAGGATGAGTCCCGTATCCTCGCCTCTGGAGAAACGGCGCCGGTCTGAGCCGCAAACCGCGCAGTACGACACCTTGACGAGCACCTCGCCCGGTCCTGGCTCAGGCGTCGGTATCTCCAGGACGGAGAAGCGGCCCTTTTCCTTGAGAATTGCTGCTTTCAACGGAGGCGCCTCGTCATGAAGGACTAGAGGGTTGAGAACCCAGGATTGGGGACCAAAACCAAGACCTGCCGAAGGCGGCCCACGGCGCACATCTGGACAAGCTTACGCGCCGGAGCGAAGTTCGAGCACGTAGTCCTCAGGATCTAACATGTAGACGCTCTGGACTCCGGCCTTCTCCGTTGTCAGGTGCACTGGCTGCGCTACGAACCTGACACCCCTGGCGCGCAGCGCTTCGTAGGCCCGCTGGACATCCTCCACTTCAAAAGCCACGTGGGAACACCCAACGTCACAGAGCCTGTTCTGGGGCAGCCTCTTCCCCCCCGGATAGACGTAATGGTGGAGCTCGAGGAATTCGTCGGTGTCCAACACCATATGTATCGACCTCAGGTGCGCCCCGGGGAGTCCTGAGCCTATCTCGATGCCTGTCCCGGTAATATCAAGAGCCACGTCCACCTTCATGCCCAGGGTGTCCTTATACAAGGCGATACCCTTGCCCACGTCTGCCACAATATGAGAGTGGTGCGGCTCGCCGCGATGGACCTCCCAGACGATGCCGTCGGGATCGAGCATGTAGGTGAACTTCCTCTCGGGACGTTCTGGCCGAGGAGTAACCGGTGCGGACATGAAACGGACACCCCTGGCGCGGAGATCGTCATAAACCTCCTGGACGTTGTCTACGCGGATGCTGCCATGGGAAGCGCCAACATCGCAAATTCTTGCTTCGAAGCGTTGCTTTCCCCTGGGGGATAGGAATTGCATCAGCTTCAGCCGTCGATTATTCCACGTTAGCATGGCCACCCTCGCCTGCGCTCCGGGCAGGCCAGTCGCCTCCTCGATATCTTCGCCCACGGCCTCATAGGTCTCCTCGACTTTCATGTGTATGAGGTCGCGATAGAAGGCTATTGACCTGTCCAGGTCGCTGACGGTAAGGCCATGATAAGCAAAACCTTTGAGCATTTTCCCTGCCTTTCACATCTATTTGGAGAGCCAGACCTCTTCAAACCTGTAAGTGTAAAAGAAGCTCACCGGTGGAGTAAAACCCCTGACCTCTCGCCACCACGCATAGGGGATGTTGGACCAATACGCTATCACGATAGGAACATCCTTAAGCAGGATTCTTTGCGCCTCCCACACGATCTTCCGGCGTTCCAGAGGGTCGGATGTTTGCGCCTGCTTCGCGTACAGATCATCGAAGGCGGGGTTGCTGTATCCGGTGTAGTTCCTGGGAGAGCGACTCAGGTAGTGGTCGCCCAATACCAGGTCCGGGTCCACGATGACGCTGCCGGAGCCGGCCGGCATAAAATCAAAGCGCTTGCCGAACTGGTATTCATACCAGGTCGCCGTTTCCACCGCCATTATGTCGAGATCAATGCCGATCTTCGAGATCGCGTCCTTTACAAGTACCGCCATATCCTCGTGCGCTTTGTTCTTGCGGACCACGCCTTGGGCTTTGAATCCCTGGGGAAAACCGGCCTCAGCCAGCAGCTTCTTGGCGGCATCGAGGTCTGGCCTGGCATAGCCGGGTACCTTTATCATCTCCTCCTCCTGAAGACCCCACTCTCCCGGGGGCATGGCGGCCATGCCTGCCACGCCAGCTCCCTCCAGCCCGATCGCCACCATTCTCTTCCGGTCAAAGGTCAGGCTTACCGCCTGGCGTACTCGGACATCGCTCCACGGTGGCCTGGTCACGTTAAAGTAGGCTCCGTACCACGCCGGGTGAAACTGCCACTGAAGAGCTATCTTGTCTGATAGCTCCTTTTCAACCATTTTGGCCTGCCCCGCCGCCATGTAGGGGGATGCTGGGTCCCAGAAAAGGAAGCTCTTAACTCTGAAGGCTGCAAATCTAGTGAAGGGATCTGGAATCAAGTAACCCTTGATCCCGTCCAGATAAGGCCGGCCCTTGACGAAATACTCAGGGTTCTTCTCCAGCTCCCAACTGACCCCTCTCTTGTAGTCCTTGAACTTGAAGGGGCCACTTCCAACCACAGTCTTGGTCATGTCATTGCCCCTTGCCAGGACCACCTCCTTGGGCATCACGCCGAATCCAGGCGCGCCCATGTAGGGAATGAAGGAGGCCTGGGCATACCCAAGCGCAATCTTGACGGTGGAGTCGTCGGGCGCATCTATGTTGGCGATGGCGCTGAGCAGCTCTTTTCTCGGGCTCCTCGCCATCGGCGGCTGAGGGTTGCGGGTCCTGTCGAGAGAGAACTTCACGTCCTCGGCGGTAACAGGAGCGCCATTATGAAACTTCGCCCCTTTGACCAGGTGGAAGGTGTAAAGCTTGCCATCGGCGCTGACCTCCCAGCTCGCTGCCAGGCTGGAGACTGGCTTGTACTCCGGCCATGCGAACACATTCGGCTTCAGCAAGCCATCGTAAGCTGACGAAAGGGGTGCCATGGCATACGCCGCAGACTCCTGATGCAAGTCGAGGCTTGGCGGGTCGCCGGGAGTGCCAATAGTTAAGATGCCGCCGTAGCGTCCCGGCTCTGGTCGGGACTCCGCCGCCGCCTTTGGAGTGGGCGAGGGGACCAACAGTTCCGCAGGCGGCTTGGCCACCGGTGTCTCCACCCTGGATGACGGAGCGGTGGCTTTGGGAGGAGGCGCCGGTGCAGCCGGCGCACAGCCCAGGCTCACTACCATCAGCGACGCCACAACCTTGAGGACTCTTGCCGTTTGCATCTAAGACCTCCCGTCTGATAAGGGGAACTTAAAAGATGCTAGCCGAGATGTTGCTCCGCAGGAAGCGGCTGTGATTCGCGGTAGCCCCGGCAAATGGCTGTGTTTTATTCATCCTCACGCGGTCTTTGAACAGGGGCCGACATAGTGTGGTTCAGGACGTTTTCGGCGCACGCCCGGTGTGCACCTCGTATGGGCGCCAATTTAGCACCCATCAGTAGATTTGTCAATAGCGCCAGTTGACTCGCTATTCGGCTTCTACCATACGCCAGGCAGCAGCCGATATCTCACTTTCTTGACATAGTCGGAATAGCCGGGGAGCTCCCTTTGCAAGGTGACGTCTTCCAGGTAGGTGCGCACCACAACAAGGACTGTTCCCAAGCTGCCCGGCGCCAGCGCCCACAGGGACCCAAGGGTCCACGGCAGGCTCAGGCCGAGCAGGATTCCCCCAACATAGCCGGGATGCCGTACAAGGCGGTAGGGCCCACTCTGAATGACCACCTGTCCGCGATCAGTCTGGATGCGCACCACGGCGGCGAAGAAGGGGTTCGTCCACATCGCCCAGCCGATGAGCGAACTCGCCAGGATGAGGACAGCATAGCTGACCAGGTACGCCGGGACGGGCAGCTCCTTCGTCCACCCAAAACGTCCCGCGTCCAGGCTCGCGATCACAAAGGTTGCCACGAAGGACAGTAGATAGAGGGCCATCCACACCTTGTCCCATGCTTTGACCCCCGGCCCGGGGTAGAGCCGCTCACTGACGAGGTCGGCGCGGCGCCGGAACGCCACAAACGACACCGCCATGGTCAGCAACATCAACCCGGTGAAGACCCAGAGTTGCCAGTAATCGAGCCTTCCGGCGAGCAGGAACGCGGGCGCCATCATGAGAACGAAACGTAAGAGGCCATCGGCCCACATCCGCGCGTAGGAGGGGCCGTTCCGGCCTTCGCGGCTTGCCGTCATCCTCCCACCGCCTTCCGCCCGATGACTTCCTGGTTCAGGTACCACCTCTGGACTGCATCGGCCACCTCCTCGGGGCTGTCGCAGACGCGCAGCAGATCGAAGTCCTCCGGTGAGATGAATTCCCGGCTGAAGACTGTCTCGTGTAGCCAGTCGAGCAATCCCTTCCAGAATCTGCTGTTGAACAAGATGACAGGGAAGGGCCTTATCTTGTGAGTCTGCATCAAAGTCAGCACCTCGGTCAGTTCATCGAGCGTACCCAGGCCGCCGGGCATGATGATGAAGGCGGTGGCATATTTCACCAGCATCACCTTGCGGACGAAGAAGTGGTGAAAGCCTACCGACGTCGTGGTGTAGGGATTAGGGGTCTGCTCCTCGGGCAACTGGATGTTCAGCCCTACGGAGTTCACTCCCGCCTCAATGGCCCCCTTGTTTGCCGCCTCCATCACCCCCGGCCCCCCGCCAGTAATGATGGAGAAGCCCAACTTTCCCAGCCGGCGCGCTATCTCCTCGGCCGCCAAATAGGTCTCATCATCCACCGTGACCCGCGCTGACCCGTAAATGGTGACCGCCGGCTCGACTCCGGTGAGGGTGTCGAAGCCTTCCACCAGTTCCCCCATGATCCGGAACATACGCCAGGACTCTTCCTTGGCTAGATCATTTATCTCGTAGCCTTGACGCATGGAAACCTCCGCTTACCGGTTTGGTCTCCTATCTTAGCACGCTTCCTCCGCCAGCGAAAGTAGTGCAGCGCCATTCAGGCGCTTCGACTTGAAGAGTGTCCGCTTCCTGCTATAATAAAGGGCGGCGCACAAAGGCCTGGAGCCACTTCAGTATGTCTGGAGGCGGCAAGGGAATGGGGCCCGAATCATCGCCCCGGGGAGGAGTCCTACGACAAAGGAGGTTAGACTTGCCGTCTCCATCTTCATATCGGCCGTAACGTTCGCACCCCTCGTCGCATCGGTGCCTGCGAGTCCTCCCCATGCCGGCGGGCATCGGTCTGGCGGTGATTTGGCGGCGGCCGAGGCCGCCTGGGTGTGGCAGAACCCGCTCCCCCAAGGCAACCACCTTCGCTCGGTGTCCTTCGTGGATGCCCTTACCGGCTGGGCGGTTGGCGCCACCGGCACGATGCTCAAGACGGGCGACGCGGGAGCCACGTGGACCGCCCTGGATTCTGGCGCCACGAACGCCCTTAACTCGGTGTCTTTCTCCGATATCCGGACCGGCTGGGCAGTGGGGGCTGGCGGCATCATACTGCGTACGTCTGACGGGGGCGCCACCTGGCTCTCGCAAGCTTCCCCCACCCCGAAGCCACTGAATTCGATGTATTCCCTGGACAACTTCACCGGCTGGGCTGCCGGCTCCGGCTACACGGTAGTCTTTACCGAGGACGCGGGACGCAGCTGGAGCACCCTTTACAGCCAGATCACTGCTAACGCATTCCATTCCGTGTTCTTCATAAACAGGACAATCGGATGGGCGGTGGGGGACAATGGCAAAATAACGAGGACGGTCGACGGCGGCAACAGGTGGGCTGACCAGCCGTCCGGGACCAGCAATGCGCTGGGGGGCGTGTATTTCGTCAATGCCTCGCTTGGTTGGGCCGTTGGGGCGCGAGGGACGATTCTCAGGACCGCAGACGGCGGGGCCTCATGGACGCAGCAGTCGTCCGGCACTGGCAACTGGCTCACGTCGGTCTTCTTCTTCGATACGCAGACTGGATGGGCGACTGGCGGCTCCGGCACCATCCTCAAGACGACCGATGGGGGTGACACCTGGATGCCTCAGTGGTCGGCCTCCGGGAGCTCGCTCTCGAGCGTGCAATTCCTTACCTCCCAGGTGGGTGTGGCCGTGGGCGACCTGGGCACGATACTCAGGACAGCCAACGGAGGCGCCACCTGGACGGCTCGGTCTCCGGGAACACGCAACTCCCTTCGCACTTTGCGCTTCGCGGGCGTCAATGGCTGGGCAGTCGGCGATTCCGGCGCCATACTCCATACCGCCAACGGCGGAGCCAGTTGGACACCGCAGTCCTCCGGCGCCAACGTGCCGCTCTACTCGGCGTCCTTCCTCAGCCCTGACACAGGCTGGGCAGTGGGCGGAAATGGCGCCATTCTTACGACCAATGACGGCGGAGAAACCTGGCGTCGTCAGTCCGCCGGCGTCAGCAACGATCTATACTCCGTCTTCTTCATCGACGACCGTAACGGGTGGGCGGCCGGCGACGCAGGTGTCATACTCAGGACCAGTGACGGCGGAGCTGCCTGGCTTCGGCAGCCGTCATCCAGCATTAACGCCCTCAGATCGATATTCTTTTCCGATATCCAGAATGGCTGGGCCGTCGGCGACGGCGGGGCCATCCTGGGGACAAATGACGGCGGAGCCAATTGGGCCCGCCTGTCGTCAGGGAGCACAGCCCCCCTTTACTCTGTGTCCTTCCCAAACTCCAGCGAGGGCTGGGCCGTCGGGGCGGCGGCTACCATATTGAACACGAGAGACGGCGGCCAGACCTGGACCCGGCAATTTGCCGGCACGAGCAACCAGCTTAACTCCGTCTTCTTCGTGAATAGCGTGGCCGGATGGACGGCCGGGGACAATGGACTGGTATTCAGTACGATCAACGGAGGACAAAGCTGGACAGCTCGCAATCCCGGCACAACCAACTCTCTCTACTCCGTCTTCTTCATCGATTCCCAGACTGGCTGGGTCTCCGGGCAATATGGAACCATAATGAAGACCCGGACAGCGGAGAGCACGGAACCCACCGCCACTGCCTCCTCCACCAGCACCAGCACCCCAACTCCGACGACTCCCAGCCCGACCCCGGTCCCGACCGTGGCGTCCGCCACTGCCACAGCGACACCATCACCGACTTCCCTGCCTGTGCCGGCCAGGGTCAGCCTGCCACTAATCAGGAAGGAAAGCAACTAAAGATGGGTTGTGGGTCAGCGATCAGTGGGAGACGCGCCGCGGCTGGAGGCGTCATGCCAGGGAACCCGCTATTGTGAAGAGGTTCCTGCTTCTACTGTGGCGCTGGGGGCCGGCCATTGCCTGGATGGTGGTAATCTTCGTTGTCTCCTCTTTGTCTTCCCATCCCGGCCCGCGACTAAGGCCCTACTCTACCGAAGACATAATTGTCTCCAAATCGGCCCACCTTGCGGAATACTTCATTCTCGCCATACTGCTCATCCGCTCCCAAAAACGGGATTTAGCGCCTGTCAGCAGGCGCGGCTATCTTCTCTCCTTTGTCATCGCCACTCTCTTCGCCGCCACCGACGAGTTCCACCAGAGCCTTGTGCCAGGCCGCACTGCCTCCGCGTGGGACGTCCTGGTGGATGCGGTAGGAGCGGGAATCGCCATCCCACTGGCGGGCCGGAGTAGAAGAGGGTAAGCCTGGGCAACGGAGCAAGCAGATACCGGCTCAAGAGCAGTGAAACCTTACTATTTTGGGGTCGGCGTGGGCGCACTCCAGGGGCGTCAACTACGCGCTCAAGAGCCTCTAATAGTGAGCCGCGAGGTTAGAATACTACGTGCCCTGACGCGACGGGATAGATATAGAAGAATGACCGCTTTGACTGTGCGCCCTGACGACTCTGATCGTACTGGATAAACGTTTGCCGATACACCCCTTTCAAGCCCTCCGGAACCGGGACTATCGATATCTGTGGCTGGCGCATGTTGGCACGGGCATGACGCTATGGATGGACCTCGTCGTCCGAGGCTGGCTCGTGTGGCAACTGACCAGCGACCCCTTCCTGCTGGGGGTGGTCAGCCTCTTCCAGGCAATCCCTTTCCTCCTCTTGGGCGTCCCCGCCGGCATCGCCGCTGACCGGTTCGACAAGAAACAGGTGCTCATGGTCGCTCAGGGGACCACCCTGGCGCTTCATTTCGCACTGGGCACCCTCATCGTCACCGGCGCGGTACAGTTGTGGCAGGTCTTTCTCACCGCCCTCCTCGAGGGCGTCGCCCAGACCTTCATTCAGCCGTCGCGAATATCCCTGATACCGATGCTGGTGAAGCCTGAGGAAGTCGTCAACGCCACCGGCCTCAGCGGCGCAGGCAATAACACCACGCGCATCGTGGGCCCCTCCATCGCCGGCGCTTTGGCGGGCATTGTGGGCGTTGCCCCCGTCTACTACATCATGGCGGCCATCTTTGTCTTCGTCATGTTCGCCACGGCGATGCTGAAAGTTCCTCGTATGGAAACGAGGGGCCAGCCAGCACCGGCGCTAGAGAACCTGCGAGAGGGCTTCAGATACATCCGGGGAGACCGCGTTATCCTTGCCCTGCTGGGGGTGACGATGATTCCCATGGTCTTCGGCATGCCCTACACGACGCTTCTTCCCGTCTTCGCTGACACGGTGTTCGGCATAGGCGCGGCAGGCCTGGGGCTTCTCACTTCGGCCTCGGGAATCGGCTCGGTGATCGGGGCGGTTGGCATCGCCAGCTCCGGTAATTTCAAGCGGAAGGGGCTACTTCTGATCAGTGGCGCCTTTGCCTTTGGCGTCTTCCTCGTTGTGTTCTCCTTCTCGCAGTGGCTGCCGCTTTCGCTGGTCTTATTGATGCTGGTGGGTATGAGTGCTACCTCCTACAATACCCTCAGCACTGCCCTGTTTCTGACCATCACACCCGGGGAATTTCGCGGCAGAGTGATGAGCGTATTCCTGATGGACCGAGGCCTGGTGCCCTTGGGGAGCGTGCTGCTCGGCGCCACGGCTGCCCAGTGGAACGCCCCGGTGGCCATCGGTCTAACTGGGGGTATCTGCGCCTTCCTCGCCCTGGCTACCGCTCTCTACATCCCGAGTGTGCGCCGACTGGAATGAGGGAGCGTAGTCCTTTGAACTCCTGGCGCCTGACCAGGTTGCAACATTTTGAGCACGAAAGCCCGCCAAAACCGATAGGGCGCCCCCCGGGCGTCTGCCGTATAGTATAATAGATCTGTAGCTGCCTTGTTCCAGGATTTTTCGCCGCCCACGCCTGATTTGCAGCGGGGATGTGCCAGGTGGTCTGCCTTTGTCGTGAAGGGCGCACAACGGGTATTACCAGGAGCGAAGGCGTTCCTGGTCCAGGGGAAATGCAATGGGGAAACCGAACTTCCTGATAGGGATCGCCCTCGCGGCTCTCATGCTCGTCCTCGCTGCTTGCGCGACTGAGCCCCAGAAGAGCCCGCCGGCGGCCACCAACCCGGGCCCACTGCTCACACCCACCCGGACAACCGCACCGAATTCTGTTGCGCCGAGCCCTGCGGCTGGAGCCGTCCCGGGCAGCCCGAGGCGCATTAGCCCCCAGGCAGCCAGGGAGAAGATAGACAGAGGAATCGATGTCACCATCGTCGACGTCCGTTCCAAGGCCGAATTCGATCAGCTTCGCATATCGGGCGCCATCAGTCTGCCGCTGGAAGAGCTGGACAGGCGCTACGTCGAACTGCGCAAAGAAAGCCAGATTATCCTCTACTGAACCTGACCAGCGGAGGCGAAGAGCGCCCGTGCGGCGCAGATGTTGATCGACAGGGGCTTCAGAAGCGTCTGGCCGCTGGAGGGCGGTTTTCAGGCGTTGTCACAAGCCGGGTTTGCTGTTGTGGGAGAGGGGGCGAAACAGAATCCCTGATGGCTCTCCCGGCCGGTCAGGAGAAGACACCAGCCACCAGGGCTTCAACCGAGGTTGGTCGGGGTGGGCGGACTTGAACCGCCGACCTCATGGTCCCAAACCATGCGCGCTAGCCGACTGCGCTACACCCCGCAAGCAAAGTATAGTGCAGCGGCGAGAGCGAAGTCAATTTATGAAGACCCCCTATGCCCTATGCCCTATCCCCTCTACCCTCACCCGCTTCTCGTCCACCTCTGTCTTCGCCCCGAACTGCTCCACCAGCCAAAGGTTCGTTTCCACATGTTCGGTCATGTTCGGGATGACATACTGGCTTATGCCTCTGGCCAGGGCCGAGTACAGAATCAGTTGGTCAGCCACATGCCGGTCAACCGTGGCGCCGCTGGCGATGT
The DNA here is from genome assembly GCA_016190665.1 of Chloroflexota bacterium. Taxonomy (GTDB): domain Bacteria; phylum Chloroflexota; class Dehalococcoidia; order JACPQD01; family JACPQD01; genus JACPQD01. Next base: position 11,071 of record JACPQD010000032.1, on the reverse strand, counting down.
CCTCCATAAGCGCGGCGGCTACCGTGCGCCCAATCGCTTCCGACGTTCTCCCCCGCGCCCCCGCCCGGTCGGCGCCCAGCAGACAGCCGCCCTCAGTCTCCGCCCATACCGCCAGGCTGGCGCCTGGCTGCAATGAAGCGTCGTCGTAGACTGAATCGATATCAGCGGCGTACCCTTTCGCAGTGAGCGCCTTCCGACAGGTCTCGGCCATCCGCTCGCTGACCTTCGCCTCCCTGAGATGGGACGAGAGGGCAATGCCGCGCACGCGCAACACTCCGCCCCGCTCCAGCAAGACAATAGGCCGTAGCTCGCTGACAGGTCGCACGACTATCTCGATGACGCCGCCGCCGCGCGGCACATACCCGGGCCGGACTATCGTCAGTTGAGCGCGAACCCCCATCCGCTCGAGCAGGGGAAGGAGAACGTGCTCCATGTGGTGCGCCGACGGCGCGAAGTCCTGGAAGAGGCCGCCGGTGATACGCAGGGTCGTCTCGCCGGAGGCGAAGCAGGCCAGGGGAATCGTGGCCATGGCGAGCATCGTGGTTGATCCCGCGGTGCCGATGTCCCACTCGTAGCGCCCGCCGGCGATTCGCTCGCCAGGCTCGTAAGTTATCTCCCGGGAGCCGAGGCTGGCCCCCGAAAGCTTGCCTCCGCACATCTGGGCGCAAGCCTGCACCGCCTTCAAATGCTGATGCTGCAAGCCTGGCTTCTGCCTCCTGGCCCGGATATTGACTATGTGGAGCTTCTGCCGCAACAGTGAGCAAAGGGCGACGGCGCAGCGCACGATGGTGCCGCTGCCGGACTTGGCGCCTCCATCGAGGAAAAGGGTCTCAGGGGAGCGCAACTATCTCTCCCTGGATATCGTCGCCCAGGGTGACGATGCCGTAGGTCTTGCCGCTGGCAGGGAACCTGCCAGTAGCACTGCCAGGATTGAAGCGTAGAACGCCATCCAGGAGCTCGTTAGCGGGCGTGTGGGAGTGGCCGTGCAAGACAGCATCCACCCCCGGGAACTCTCTTGTGACCCGCTCCGCCAGGCCCCAGGGCGCTCCGAAACCGTGGATCACCCCAATCCGCTTGCCGCCTATCTCCAGGACATCTTTCTCAGGCAGGACCAGTCTTATGCTCAAGGGGTCCATGTTTCCGTAGACGCCGCGGAAGCTGTTCAACTCCTTGAGGGCATCCAAAAGACTTCTTCCCATATAGTCGCCCAGATGGACAATCAGGTCCATGCCCCGCAATGCGGCAACCAGCCCTTCGGGCAACTCTTCGATGCTGAAAACGTGCGTGTCCGAGATGACGCCAATGCGGGTGCACCGTGCTGTCATGCCTCTCCCACCAGTTCGCTGGCTATGGACATCGCTTTGGCCGCCAACTCAGCGGTAACGCGCCCGGATTCGACCGCCTTCCTCAGGGCCGCAACATCCACTATCTCCATCTTACCATTCGGCCACCTGACCACATCGACTTCCAGGTCTACGTAGCGAATCCGATCAGGGTAGAACTCGATAGATGTATTAATATTGAAATATTCTCCCTTCAGAACACCCTGGCGAGTGAAATAACTATGTTTGAGCACCCACGCTCCCTCCCTGGCCTCCGTCATGGCGTAGTCGCCCTCTGCCTTGGGTATTCTCAAGCCATCGTAGAGAGACCGTCCCCTGAAACGCGTCCGTTTAAGCGCCAGCAGAAGCTGCGCCTTATCGAAGTTCACGATGTCACCCTCGGAGAGCCAGAAGACCTTGCCATCGACCTTCACATGCTCTATTCGAAGAAGGTTGCCCCTGACATAGCCGCTGTGGATCAGCTCGTCCCGGAGCCGATGTGCTATCTGGTCCCTGGCCTCCGGGCGCGCCCGAAGCTCTTCCTCGGCGGCGTCCAACCGGTCGGAGTCGATGGACCTGAACCGATGGTGGCCAGGCAAGGTGGGCAGTGTCTCGTTCCGGATCTCATCCAGGGTCCCCTTGGCGTCTGCGGGGAATTCGACCTCGGCGCCGGAACCCAGAGACGTGTAGGGGAGGGCCTGAGACCGGTAGGGCGTCCTCACGATGACATCGGGCATCCGTTGGCGCAAGGCTGTCACCACGCCGCGTACAGCCTCCTTCTCGCCGGAAAGGATAATGGCTTGGCCGTCCTCCCTGTCCTCGAGACGGACCTCTTCCGGGTAGAAACTGCGCCTAATATCGAAGCGCGCCGCGATGGCCGAAGAGGGCTGGACCACCAGGAAGCCCTCCGTGGCCAGAAGCCTGGTCAGGGCCGTGGCGTATATGCCCCGTATCATCACGGCTGGCTTTTCCGGGTCGGACATTCCCCACGCCTTTCGCTTATTGCCTGTACGCATTATAATTTTAGCCGGAAGCCGTAAGCGGCCACAAGCAGGCACCCCAAGGGGAGAACGTTCCTATCCGCCTGGCCTGATGCGGTAGCGTAGCGGCGGACGTCCCCGTCCGCCTGGGGAGGCAAAGAGGGGGTAAGGAGACAAAACATGGAAGACAGACTCGCGCGAGAAATAAAGGACCTTCTGGTGAGGAAAGGCCTCACCCTCGCCGTCGCGGAATCTGCCACGGGCGGCCTTGTCTCCAGCCGCCTGACGGACGTGCCCGGCTGCTCGCTGTGCTTCAAAGGCGGGGTTGTTGCCTACTCCAATGATGTGAAGGCGAAGGTCCTCGGCGTGAAAAAAGAGACCATCGAGCGATACGGCGCTGTCTCTGAACAGACCTGCCGGGAGATGGCCGAGGGCGTCAGGAAGCTGATTGAGGCGGACATCGGCCTCTCAGACACCGGCATCGCCGGCCCCGGCGGCGCCCGACCGGAAAAACCGGTGGGGCTATTCTTCGTCGGTTTGTCCACCAAGGAGGGCACAACGGTTGAGCGGCGCCTCTTCTCTGGCGACCGGATGGAGAACAAGCGTCGAGCAACCGAGGCAGCGCTGATCATCCTGAGGGATTACCTGGCAGCGACGAGGTGAACAACTTGGACGAGAAACATGTGGTGACCTGCTTCCTTGAGAAGGACGGAAGGATTCTCATTCTCAAGAGAAGCAGCAGAGTGGGCACATACCAGGGCCGATGGGGTGGCGTGGCCGGATATATCGACCCGGGCAAGACGCCTCATGAGCAGGCCATCCAGGAGATCCGCGAGGAGACAGGGCTGGCAGAAAAGGACCTCGAGTTGGTCAAAGAGGGAAAGACTCTGGAAGTGGTGGACGAAAACCTGGGCAGGAAATGGATTGTTCATCCCTTCCGCTTCCGGGTCGAGGGTCATGAGGAGATTCGCACTGACTGGGAGCATGTCGAGACGGCCTGGATCGAGCCGGCGGAGCTGGTCGTCTTTGATACCGTGCCCCGGCTTCCCGATACGTGGGCGCAGGTGGCCGATGAAGGGTAGCGCGCGCATGCACCCCCACCCGTCGGAAACCGGAGGAGTATGAGCGCCAGCCCGAGAGATACGGTGTGGTTCATCCCTCTGGTCCTGGTTGCCTCGCTGGGGGCTTTCTTCTTGCGGGTCGTGGGCCTTGCCGACCTTTCCATGTGGGGCGACAGCGCCTACAGCGTCTATACGGCGAATCTGGATTTGGGCCGCATCCTCACTGAGCGCATCTACGACGGCCATCCTCCACTCTACTACTATCTCCTGCACTTCTGGACCGCTTTCGCGGGCAACAGCGAGTTAGCCACGAGGTTCCTCTCCAGCTTCTGGGGAGTGCTGGCGGCGCCCCTGGGGGCAGTTGTGGGCAGGAAGCTGGGAGGCAATACCCTGGGCGTAACGACGGCGTTCCTGATAGCCGCGTCCCCCGGGCTAGTCCACTATTCGCGCCTCATCCGCATGTACAGCCTGGTCACCTTTCTGGTCCTCCTGTCGTTGTATCTCTTCTGGCGAGCCATCAATGGCGGCGGCCGGGGGCGCTGGATCGCCTACTATCTGGCGACCCTCGCGGCGCTCTATACCCATTACTATGCCGCCTTACTGGTCGTGGCCGAGGGCGCTTACTTCCTCCTTCGGCTCCTGAGGAAAAGAGACCGCCAGACCATCGCCTGGTGGCTGGGCGCGCAATTCGCTTTTGCCGCCCTCTACCTTCCCTGGCTGGTCTACGCCGCGCGAACTCAAGTGGAAAAGACCGCCTTCGTCATCAGTCACCTTCCGGCCGCCACAGGCATGGCCGGGCTGCTCGAACAGGTCTGGATATCCTTCAACCTCGGCGTCTTGCTGGACAACGCCTCTGCCCGCCCGTTATCGCTGGCTTTCATCCCCCTGGCGTCGCTGGGGTTCCTCTCTGTCTGGCGCAACCGGAGCAAACCCTTCATGTGTTTGCTCTTCAGCGCGTTGCTGACCCCCATCGCCATAAGCTTCGTTGTCATCCAGGTTTTCCCCTTCGCGGTGAGGCCGCGCTTTCTCCTTATCTACGCCCCAGTCTATTTGACGCTCCTGGGAATGCTGATGCTGGGATGGCGCGGCCTTCATCGCTTCCTGGCGCCGGCGGTATTGGTCGGCGTTGCAGCCACGCAGGTGTACGCCCTGAGCGACGCATACCGCGTGGAGCGCCATATCCTGGAGCCGCCATCGATCATGCTGACGCAGCATCTAGACCGCTACGCTCAACCCGGCGACGCTGTCGTCTTTCATGCCAACTGGCAAATCGGCTACTTCACGAGCCATTTCCGCGGCGCAGGAGTGGCCACCCATACTCTGGACGAAATAGAGGCCGGCCCTTCCACCAGCCTCAGGTCCCACAAGCGGGTATGGCTGGTGATGTCCAACGCTGGTCGACACGATCCCCGCTACCCTCTGGAGCAGTGGCTCGATAGTAACTGGGCGCGACTCGGGGAGTGGCAGCTCAGAGAAAACCGAGCTGTCCTTTTCGCCCGGCCTCCCGGCGGGGATTGGGAAACAAGCAGGATCGAGTTTCGAGATGCGTCCGGTGAAGTCGCGTTAAGACTGACGGGTGTACGCCTTGGCCCGTCGGAAGTGACCGGAGGCGGCTTCGTCACCGTTGGCCTTCGCTGGGAGGCAGCCAGAGCGCTATCGCAGCGCTACACGATGTTTATTCAGTTACTCGACAGCCAGGACAGGCTGGCGGCGACTCAAGATAGCGAGCCCTGGGAGGAACTCAAGTCCACTGATCGGTGGAAATCAGGAGACATCGTTGAAACCTATCTTGGCTTGCTGGCGCCTTTGGACCTGCCTCAGGACAGCTACCGCCTCATCGCAGGGGTCTATCCCACGGGCGCGCCAGGGGGCCGGCCAAGGCTAACGTACGTCGGAGCCTCCCGGCTCTATGACACCGTGGACCTGCATACGGTACGAGGAAACCAGGCGCATCTTGCCCAGATAGTCCCCGCCAACAGCGTGACGGGGGCCTTCGACGGCGCCCTGGAGCTCTTCGGCTATGAGACCGATTTAGACTCCTTCCAGCCCGGGGGCGAGCAACTCATCCATCCGTTACTTGAGGAGACGGTCCGTCTCACTTTCCCGAAAGACGCTTATGAGCCCGGCGAGACCCTGAACACGAAGCTCTACTGGCGCATCAAGGCGAAGGCAGCGGACAACTACGGGTGGCGCCTGGAGCTGGCCGACGAAGGCGGTCAGCCCCGGCTCCGGGCCGAAGGTCAGCTTTTGAGACGGAAGGAGCCTACCAGTATCTGGCAAGCGGGACAGTTGGCCATCACCGAGCAGAAGCTGCAGCTGGAGGAGCCCCTGCCGGCGGGAAGGTACAGCCTGACGCTGACGCTCCTTCGGCAATCCGGGACTGAACCAGCCTCGCTGGCCGCGAGGGGTGTCCCGGTGCAATCAGGACTCATGTTGCGCCAGTTAGAAATCCGAAAGACTGCTCGGCGCCGATGACGCTGCTCTCCTCCGGACTTTGCGGGGCGGCCAGCAGCAAATAGCGCCGGTTGACGGCGGTGTTATAATCCTGAGGGCGGGCAGCCCTTTCTTCGTATACGAGGCATCGCTTTACCCCGGTCGCACCCTTCCGGGCTGCTGTGCCCACGCGTGGGACACCATGAAAGACAAGGACGCCTGGTTGGGAACTGATCGCTGGAAGCGCCTCCCAATGACACGCGCGGTGACACGCGGCAGTGATATGGTGCGGGAAGGAATACCTTGAGAGGAGAGACCAATGTTAAAACGGCCACTGGCGATCTTTTCGGTAGTCTTGTTCCTGCTGCCGCTGGCGGGCAGCACCTGGGCAGACTTTGCCGAGCCGCTCGCAGGCACGCGGCCGGCCTGGGCCGGCCCAGCGGCAGACGGCTCCGGCGGACAAGCCCGGCTGACCATCACTGACCTCTCGCCAGCGGACGGCGCGACAGTCCCGGCGGGCCAGGACGTGACCATCTCCGCTTTCATCGCCAGCGAGAGCAGCGCTATTGACGTGGCCAACGTCCGCGTCCTCCTGGACGGCTCACCTACCCAGGTCCAGCTCCACGTTGGCTCCCGCGTCCTGCGGGTCGGGTTTACCGAGACGCGGGTCTTCGATCCGGGTGAGCATACCATGACCGTGGAGGCGTCCAACTTCGATGGAGACCGGGCCACGGCCACCGTCACCTTCCGGGCCGTCCCGGTGGACCAGGAAGTAACGGCCAACGTGGGCGACCAGTTCGAGATCGTCCTGGACGCCAACCCCAGCACCGGGTTTAGCTGGGCGGTGGGTGATTGGGATGAGTCGGTGCTGGAGCTTAAGTCCAGCGACTTCGTCCCGGGTGGCGCCCTCCCCGGCGCAGGCGGCCCGGCCCACTGGCTCTTTGTCGCCAAAGGACCCGGCCGGACGCTCTTCACCCTGGAATACCGGCGGCCGTGGGAGACGGACAAGCCCCCAGCCCGGACGCACACGGTTTACGTGAGCGTGGGCGGGTAAAAAGAAACGGCCTATGGCCAAGTGGCTTATGACTCATGTGGCTTCCGTCGGCCCGATGGTGGGCGACCAGCCGCTGGGGAGACTAGTACTGGATCAGACCGAAAAGGAAGGTGAGAATCGAAGACACGGTGCCGAATAGCCGGCGCCTTGTAACTGAAAGCTTGCACAGTGACACGCATCGTGACACGCGGGTGTGATAAGATGCGGGCCAGATGAGACCTTCGGAGTCGGTCTAAGAAGAACCACAAGAGAGGAGAGCAGACCATGAAAATCCATTTGAGACGGCGGACAAAGATCGTCAGCGGCATCGTAGCCGTGCTGGTGCTGGCGGTACTCGTAGTCGGATTCGTCACCGGGCTGCCGGGCAGCGGCCGTAGGCTGCTGGGATCAGCCTACATAGACCCTGAAAATAGCAGTCTCCTAAAGCTGGAAAGTGGTTGGATCGGCGCTTCCATTGGCAGAATGACGGTGACGAACCCCCGCCAGAATACGATAAGGCTGAGAGGGTATCATTGGCACCTGTGGGGGGACTACCCTAATTATAGGCCGATGGGTGAGGAGTTCGTACCGCCGGGCGGCCATACCAGGGTCTTTGACTATAAGGGGATTGCTCTGATTGAACTCGCCGAATGGGGCGGGGGGCGTTATGAGTGGTATGCCTTACCTTGGTCCGCTGTCACATGGTCAGATAACCCCATTGGCGGCACCGGCATTTGGGGGCCACTTAACCTGCATTTTGATCAGCTGTATGAACCTGTTCGCTGGTAACCGCCAAAAGCCGTCAGCTATCAGCCATACGCAGTAAATCTCTTTGAGAGGGAGAACAATGCTAAGGCGGGCACTGGCGGTCTTCTTGGTAGCCTTACTGCTCCTGCCCCTGGCGGGCGGCGCCCGGGCGAAAGCGGGCCGGCAACTCACCGTCCCGGGAGCGAATGAGGCTGCCGGGCCGTCCTCCACCGAAACGATCCCCGGCTGGACGATTGCGGACATGATGAGTGTGGGCATTATCGGAGCGGTGGCAGTGTCCCCGGATGGCCGGAGGATAGCCTACGCGGTTTCCCGCGCCCTGATGACCGAGGACCGGAGCGAGATGGTGTCCCAGGTCTTCGTCGCCGACAGCGACGGAGGCAACACCGCACAGTTGACCCGTGGTGAGCGTTCCTCCCACAGCCCCAGGTGGTCGCCTGACGGCAAGCAGATTGCCTTTCTCTCCGATCAAAGCGGGGGCAGCAACATCTGGCTGGCCAGCGCCCAAGGGGGCGAGGCCAGGCAGATCACCAACGTCGAGAGCGCGGTGCTCGACTTCCGCTGGTCTCCCAGCGGAGAGCGGATAGCTTTCACCATGCCCGACCCTCCGACCGAGGAGGAGGTCCGGAACTTACAGCAGATGAACGACGCCGAAGTGCTCGACGAGAATATCAAGCAGATACGCCTCTGGGTGGTGTCCGTCCCCGAAACGGGCGCGACGGATAGTCCCCGCTTGCTCACGCCGCAGGACTTTTCGGTAATGTCCTGGGACTGGGCGCCGGACGAAAAGAGCATTGCCTTCGCCCACGTCAGGACCCCGGCCTTCGGGGACGGGTGGACCTCGGATATTTCAAAGGTAGACCTGGCTACGAGCCAGGTGACGGCTCTCGCCGGCTCGGAGGCTGCCGAGACAATGCCCATGTTCTCGCCGGACGGCCGGTGGATTGCCTTCGCCGCCACCGATGTCCCGGCCTTCGATTTCAGCCTGGTGACTGTCTATATTACGGGGGCGGAGGGAGGCGATGCCCGGCCTCTGGCCCGGACCCCCAACGAGGCGCCCACGCTCATCGGCTGGTCCAGGGATGCGGACTTCGTCTATTTCACTGAAGACCAGGGAACGGCCGGCGCCGTCGGGGCTTTGGCCGTAGATGGAAAGGGGCTGAGGGCCCTTTCAACCACAGATTACGTCATCCAGAGCGCGACCTTGAACCAGGCCCGCACCGCCTTCGGCATCGTGATGGAAAACGTCGCCAGCCCCATGGAAGTCTATGTTTCCAGTGTGGATGCCTTCGATCCGGTCAAGGCGAGCAACGTGAACGGCCCCCTGACCCGGCTCCCCATTCCCCGGGTCGAGACCGTGCGGTGGCGGTCGTCCGACGGCGCGGAGATCGAAGGGCTGCTGACTTATCCGCTAGACTACCAGGCGGGAGACCGCTACCCGCTGCTGGTCAATCCCCACGGCGGGCCGGCGTTGAACTGGAAACGGAGCTTCCACGGCTCGATCAACTATTACCCGGTCCCCATATTCGCCGCCCGCGGATACGCCGTCCTTCAGCCCAACATCCGGGGCTCCAACGGCTACGGCGCGGCTTTCAGAAAGGCCAATATCAAAGACTGGGGAGGCATGGACTTCCAGGACCTCATGAGCGGCGTGGACAGCCTGATCGCCCAAGGGACAGCCGACCCCGACCGCCTGGGTATCATGGGGTGGAGCTATGGCGGGTACATGACGGCCTGGGCCATAACTCAGTCCGACCGCTTCAAGGCGGCTTCGGTGGGCGCCGGCCCGACTAACCTGATGAGCATGGCCGGCACCTCGGACTGGACCCTGGCCCTACCTTATTATCTTGGCGGGCGCTTCTGGGACGGCCTGGATTTGTATCTGTCACGCTCGCCCATCGCCCATGTCAAGAATGTGACGGCTCCCACCCTTATCCAGCACGGCGTCAACGACCCGCGCGTTCCCTTCGGGCAGGCCCAGGAGTTCTATTCGGCCCTTAAGGCTATGGGGCGGCCGGTGAAGATGGTGGCCTATCCGCGCTTCGGCCATGGGGAAATAGAGCCGAGATTGATCATGGATGTGATGCAGCGCAACCTGGAATGGTTCGAGAAATGGATTCCAGCACAAGCCAGCATTCCCGCCCCCAACCACTGACACACGTCGTGACACAAGGGAGTGTTATGGTGCGGGCCAGATGAGACCTTCGGAGGCGGTCTGAGAAGAACCACAAGAGAGGGACAGCAGACCATGAAAATCCATTTCAGACGGCGGACAAAGATCGTCAGCGGCATTGTAGCCGTGCTGGTGCTGGCGGTCCTCGTAGTAGGATTCGTCACCGGGCTGCCGGGCAGCGGCCGTAAGCTGCTGGGATCAGCCTACATAGACCCTGAATACAGCTACGTGCTGGTACTGGAAAGTGGTTGGATCGGCGCTTCCATTGGCAGACTAGTGGTAACGAACACCCGCCAGCATCCGATAAAGCTGCACGGGTATCATCGCCATTATGGATTTGGAGGGTATATGCGTCAATGGGGTTACTTCTACTTCCACATGGGTGAGGCGCTCGTACAGCCGGGCGGCCACGTCGAGGTCTTTGACTATAAGGGCCTTGCTATGATTGAACTCTACGAACAGGGTATTCCCTATTCCGGGCTTCAATTAAGTTGGTCCGAGGTCAAATGGACTGATAACCCCATTGGCGGCACCGGCATCTGGGGGCCACGTAACCTGCATTGGGGGCAGTAGCAAAGCTCTTGGCGCTCAGCTTTGGGAAGAGGCAAAGTTAGGGATTCCGGACGGGGGGCTCCTGGCCGCCATCCTCGTCTTTGGCGGCGGGGCCGCACTGGTGAGCCAGGACTTCCGGGACTATGTGGAGACGTCCCTGGCCGGGGCGTTGCCGGGTCTCACGGTGGGCGGGTGCCAGATCAAGGTGGAACCAAGTGCCCCGGGGTCGATCTGAGCGGGGTGAACCTGGGTGCGGTGTGGCTGGTCGGGGCCGACCTGAGCGGAGCCAACCTGAGCCGGACCAGGCTCTGGCGGGCCAGACTTGAATGGTCCAACTTGAGCGGCGCCAACTTGACCGGGGCGAACCTGAGCGGCGCCGCCCTTTGGGGAGCCAACTTGAGCGGGGCGGACCTGACCGGCGCCGATCTGATCGGCGTTCCGCCCGTCCTGAGCGGTGCCCACCTGACCGCAGCGAGCCGGTTCGGCCCCCACCTGACCAATGCCAACCTGACCAAGGCCAACTTGAGCAATGCCGAGTGGGGTCGACCTGACCAGGGCCAGGCTGTGTGACACCACGTGGACGGACAACTCCCGGAGGTTCACTGACTGCAAGGGTGTGGAATTCGCTGGCGCCGACCTCCACGCTTTGGACCTCCGCGGGGCGGACTTCACCGCGGCCAACCTGAGCGGGGCCAACCTGAGCGGGTCCAACCTCACCGGGGCCAATCTTACCAGGGCCAACCTCGCTG
>JACPQD010000030.1 GCA_016190665.1 Chloroflexota bacterium | reverse complement strand
CTATCGGGCCTCCCCGTCCCTTGCCGGGTTACCCCACCACGCCGGCCTTGTATCCGGTTTCTGTTCGTCGAGTCCGAGTTTCGCCTCCGGCTTCCTTCAGATTCCGCCTCGCGGCGGACACCCTTGCCTTCGGCTGGCGGTCCGGTCATCTCGGCCCGCAAAGGTCTTTCACCTCCTGGTTACATGACATGCCTGGCGCACAAAGAAGGGGGCTCCCCCGAGGGGGAGCCCCCTTACAAGTCGCTACCTGCGGATCGTTAGCTGGGCATCTTGCGCGGCATATCTATCAGTCCTTTACTGATGGCGTACTTGATCAGTTCCGTGCGGTTGTGGAAGCCCAACTTCTCCATGATGTTTGTTCTGTGCCTGAGCACGGTTTTCACGCTTATGAAGAGCCTATCGGCGATCTCGTGGTTTGGGCGTCCCTCAGCAACGAGCTGCAGTACCTCTCGTTCCCTGTCCGTCAGGCGCTCATAGTCACTTTTTTCAGCTCCGGCGTGCGTCAGGTATTCCTCAATCAAGGTCGTGGCCGCCGAAGGATAGAGGAAGGACTCCCCGTTGTGAACAGTGCGGATAGCGGAAATGACTTCCGAGGCGGTGGCGGTCTTGGAGATGTAACCTCGGGCTCCGGCTTTCAGCATGGAGAGAATGTACTCGGGATCCTCGTGTTGGGTGAGAACCAGTATCCGGACATCGGGGGCCTCCTTGCGGATGCGTCGCGTAGCCTCTTGCCCACCCATGCCGGGCATAGCGATATCCATAAGTACGACGCTGGGCGCAAGGCGGCGGACCTTTTCAATGGCTTCTCCGCCATCGGTCGCCTCCCCCACTATGTCCACATCTTCCCGGCCCTCAAGCAGAGCGCGAAGACCTTCCCTGAATATTGCATGGTCATCTACTACCAGGACCCTGATCCTAGACATTGCTCTACCCCCAATCTACCGGGATTTCCATTGCCACTCTGGTTCCGCCACCTGACTTTGTGTCGATGGTCAAAGTTCCCCCCAGCAGTTCCGCGCGTTCCCTCATGCCCAGGAGGCCGATGCTCTCCCTGGCCTCTGCCGGGTCGAAGGCGCGCGACAGGTCAAAACCGATCCCGTCGTCCTCAACCTGCACAGCGATGCTTCTCTCCCTGAACTCCAGACAGATGTAAGTGCTCTCGGCTCGGGCGTGCCGCGCGACATTGGTGATCGCCTCCTGAACGATGCGAAAAAGGGCTATCTCCACCTGCGGGGGCAGCCTTCTTTCCTCGCCGGCTACCTCAAAGTGCACCTCCACTCCCGCTGCATCCAGGGAACTGTGGGCGCACGACCGCAGCGCCGCGGGCAAGCCCAGATCGTCGAGAAGGCTGGGCCTCAGGTCATAGATGAGTCTATGTAAGTCCTTGGAAGTGACACCGAGCAAGGACCGCATCCCTTCCTTGTGGTTCTCTACGTCCTCAGGGCTTGATCCGGCCGCGGTGAGAGCTTCCAGACGAACGGCGAGGGCTGCCAATGCCTGACCGGTAACGTCGTGGAGCTCCCGCGCTACGCGGCGACGCTCGTCCTCCTGGGCCGATATGAGGCGCGACAAGAGTTCACTGCGCGCTTGCTCCTTCAGTTGCAACTCCTGGTACAGCCGCGCGTTCTCAATGGCAACGCCCAACTGATGACCGAGGGCAGTCAGGACCTGTACTTCTTGGACAGAAAAAAGCCGTGGCTCCCGGCTAGCTATGTTCAGCACGCCGACAACCTTGTCCTTGCACGTCAAAGGCACGCTCAGAAAGGCTTTCAGCCCCTCCTCGCTGACCACTGGCCGGGCAACCCTGGGATCCCTGGAGATGTCCTCCACGACCAGAGTCTCTCCGTGCTCAGCGACCCAGCCCGCCACGCCTTCACCTACTGCGATCCCGGCAATTCCTCGCACGAACTGCTCCGAAAGACCACGATAGACGCGGTAAGCTAACGTTCGCGTCTTCTCGTCGGGAAGAAGAATGCCACCCACCTCGGCTTTTGTCAGCTCCAGGGTCTTATCGAGGGCGCTCTTAAGGATAACGTCAAGGTCCAGCCACTGGCTCACAGCGCTGGCAATAGCATTCAAGGCGAGGAGGTACCGGTTAGCCTCGAGCAGCCGGTTCTCTTGCTCCTTGCTTTCCGTTATGTCCCGCACTAGTTCCACGACCTGTGTGACCCGGCCGCCAGCGTCGTACAGCGGTGAAGCGCTTACCTCGACGTACGTCGCTTTGCTGGAGCCGGCCTGGCTGGGGCCGTGAAGGTGGAACACCCGCGCGGGCGCTCCCGTCTGCAGGACTTTGCCGAGAGGACATACGCAGGACGGGGGGTGACAGGGGTGGCTCGATCCATGAGTCACCTCATAGCAGTAGCGGCCCACAACGTCCTGGTCCCCGTATTTGAGACGGACACTTCGGTTCACCTGGGTTATGCGCCGCTGGCGATCCAATACTATGAGCTCTTCATCGAGGCTGTCAATGGTGGTTTGCAGAAGGTCCCTCGACTTCCTCAACTGCTCCTTCGATTCCTCAAGTTCTCGTCCCTTGTCCTCTATCTCCTGCAGAGAATCCCTGAGCCGTTCTCGCATAACCTCGTAGGTGTTGACCAGTAAACCGGTCTCCGCTCTTACACCCGGATCTACACGAAGAAGAAGCCTCAACAGGGTGCTGCGCACTGCCTTGCCTAACGTGCTCAGGATGCTGACCCAAACCAGGATGCTCAGGTTGGCCAGCAACTGAACCTTGTATATCAGCCCAGATGCACCCATATTGCTCCGGTCCTCCTGTCTCTGCGGATGCATTTTATCATGGCCCAGCGCTAAGAGCAAAGGTGTTCAACATCGGTTTGGGAAAGCCATTCCCTGACTCGGCAGAGCCGGAACCAAATGCCAGCGAGCGGCCAGCTTCCAGCCATCAACTGTCATCCCGCTGAAAACCACTTGCTGAGTGTTGATTGCTGACTGCCGAAATCCAAAATCATACGCACCGTGCGCGCAATTTCATTCGTAAGGTAGTAATTCAAATCACAGCCTTTTTTCTTATCGTCAGACTTCAGAAAGCGTTGTGATTGACCTGCTCGAAAGATTGCTATGACTTTCCGCAGAACGTGTAGCGTTTTTCTCCCGAAAATACGAACTTTTCCATTGTCGCTGCGCCGGAAGGAAAGATACACTAAAGTGGTAGAACAAGGCGCTCAGCAGTCCCGTCCCTTTGCGGCGGCATTCTGAACACGAGATGCCGCAGAAAGGAGGTGCGAGCCATGCCAGGGGAATCAACTATGGTGATAGTAATTCTGATAGCCGTAGCTCTATGCCTCTTCCCGGCCGGATACATCTGGTACCTCACCTTACCGGGATGGAAAGCAAAGCATGCCCGAGCTGCAGAGGCTGAACGGAGGGTCATTGCTGCTCAGGCCCCGGAGGAGAAACCCAGGCCCATCGAGCGAATTGCAGTGGCGGCGCTGTTCTTCCTGGTTGCCGTGCTAGCGCCGCTCCTGATCTGGGTAGCCTTCGTTGCCGCCATGTGGAGGCTGCTCCGCCGGGCAGCAAGCCACCGGCGGGCGCCTTCTCTTTCCTTTCTGGGCCAGGCATCGATGCTTCTGGGCCTGCTGCGCAACTTCGTGGCGTTGGGAGTGATCCGAACCTTCGTAGCGGTCCCTGTTCGAAGGCTGTTTTTGCAAGCTGTGAGGCGGAGCGGCGCCGTGCTGCTAGCGCTGCTGGCGGCTGTTCTTGCGCCCGCCGTAATCTGGGCGATCAATGTGGTCGCTATCCGGGAACTGCTCCGCCGGGAGGCTGTAGCGAAACCTTCTGTGGCGAGGCTAGCGCGCTTGAGCGTATCGCTGATGCTGGTGGCGCCTGTTGTGGTGGCCTTGACGCCCCTCTTGACCTCGCTGGCCGCTTTCTTTGCCGTGTCCAACCTCTATCGCCAATGGCGGGGGCCGCAACTGTCGTCCGCGACGGGCTGTAGTATCGATGAGGACTGTCCTCCCGGCTATACGTGCATCGATGGAAGATGCGTGCCACGCTAGTAGCTCAGGGGACCCGGCTTTCTCTATAATGAATTGTCAGCCCTCCACTTCGTTCAGGGCAAGCTCTGAGCTTCACTGGGCGGCGGGAAACCCCATCGCCTCAACGAAAAGGTCCTGGAACTCCGGTCGCATGCTGAGCTCGATGTACTCAGCCTTACGCGCAACCCGCTCCGCCTCCTGTCGGGCCCTTGTGGAGAGCAGCGCCATTTTGGCTCCGGCCCCAGCGGCATTGCCGACAGCCCGGACCCTTTGGAGGGGCGCCTCGGGCAGCAGGCCGATGGCCGCCGCGCTCTCCTTATCGACATAGCTGCCGAAGGCGCCGGCCAGCAGCACCTCCGAGATGTCCCTATCCTCCACGCCCAACTCCCCCTTGAGTATCTCGATGCCAGCGCGAATAGCCGCCTTGGCCAGTTGCAGCTCCCGAACATCATGCTGAGTGACGACTATCGGCGCGCCGTCGCCAGTCTCGGAGCCGTCGACAAGCACGAAGGGCTCTCGCCCCAGCATCTTGCCACCTTCGTCGATGACACCCTTTCCCAATAAGCCAGCCACGGCGTCCACCAGTCCGGACCCGCAGATGCCCATCGGCTTCACGTTATCGACAACGACAGCTCTGGGTGCATCCTCCCAGATGACCCTTTCGATGGCGCCAGGCGCTGCGCACATCCCTTGTTTGATGCGGCCTCCCTCAAAGGCCGGCCCTGCGGCCGTGGAGCAGCACAACAGACGCTCCCTTGAGCCGAGGACCAGTTCCCCGTTGGTGCCCAAATCTATGGCCAGCCTCAGCTTCGAGCTGCGGTGCATTCCTGTGGCCAGCATCACCCCCACGGTATCGGCGCCCACGAAGCTCGCGATAGCGGGAAGGACGTAGACTCGGCCCGCAGGATTGATTCCGATGCCCATATCACGCGCGGGAGTCACCACCGAAGCCGTAGTCACAGCCCGATAGGGCGCCACCCCGAGAACCCGTGGATCGACGCCCAGGAGCAAGTGGAGCATGGCCGTGTTGCCCACGAGGGTCAGCTCATAGACGGTTCTCTTTTCGACGCCGGAATCCACGATAAGCTGCCCGACTACCGTGTTTATCGCCTCGACAGCGTCATTCCTGAGCAGTCTCAACCCGCCGTTGGATTCGGACGCGAACTGGATGCGAGAGATAACATCGCATCCGTGGGCGCGCTGGGGGTTAACGGTGGCCGTGGCAGCCAGTTGGCGGCCCGTATTCAAATCCATCAGATAGCCCGCCACCGTGCTTGTGCCCAGGTCAATGGCGATACCGTAGTTGGCCACCGTGGTATCGCCTTTTTCTACCGCTATGAGCTGCCTCCCGGCGAGCACAGCGGTAAACGCACCTCGATCCCCGAGCTTGGTGGGGGCTGGGCCGGCCCCAATATCCCGCCGCATCCTCGCTTCACCAGGGACGGAGCAGGGGTTCTCCACCGCACTTCGACCCGCACATTGGCCGGGGGTAGGCAGATATACCTTGCGGATATTGGGGGCGAGACGGAAGGCGGCCTCCGCAGACAGACGAGCTTTGTCTCCGGTTCCGGCGTGGGGCGTCAGGATCTCGATAGTTGCATCGGAGATGATGCGGGCCAGGCAGGCCAGCCGGATGCCATCGCTCATTGCTCGCTGGCCGAGCAACTCGATCTCGGCGGGGGACGGTGGGTAGATGCCAGCGGAGCATCTGACCTGGCAGCGGCCACAGGTCCCCTTGCCGGCGCAGGGAGCTTCTATGACGATGCCCGCCTGCCCGGCAGCCTGCGCTACTGTTACGCCGGGGGCGACCAGTGCGCTCTGGCCAAAAGGGTAAAAAGTGGCCCTGAGCTTGTTCATGTCACGCGAGCTTGCCCTCGCGATGCGCTTTGATGTAGGTGAGGCAGTACTCATCCTGGCCCAACAGGGCCTGGGCTGCCAGAAACGCCGCCATCAACTGAGCGTCGGTCGGGTCCATTATGGCAGCGTCCAACCCGGCGGCCATGGCCATGGCAAGAAAGGTGCGATTCAGAAGCTGCCGATTTGGCAGGCCGAAAGAGACGTTGCTGAGACCAACAACAACCTTCGCGCCAAGGGAAGCCTTTACTCCGTTGATCGTTTGGAGCGTCTCGGAGACGGCTTTGCCTTCGCAAGATGCCGGCAGAACCCCCGGGTCGATGTAGACATCGTCCGGAGATAGCCCGCATGCAACAGCTTCTCTGACCATAGAGGCAGCAGTCGCCAGCCTCTCAGTCGCGGGTCCCGGCTGCCCGCCCCCGGCTATGAGGCAGACAACGGCTGCGGAGTGTTCCCTGGCGAGAGCCAGAATCCTTGTGACTGCCTCTTCGTCGCCGCTAGCTGAGTTTACCAGAGCGCGACCCCGGTGGGCAGCCAAACCCCTTTCCAGGGCCTCGGGATTTGTCGAGTCGAGACAAAGAGGGACCCTTGCGACAGCCTGCACGGTGCGAACCAGCCACTCCATGCGCTCAGGCTCGTCGCCTTGAGAGACGCCAGCGTTCACGTCAAGCATTGTCGCCCCGGCGGCGACCTGTCCAGCGGCCAGCTCTCGAATCAAGGCAGCATGTCTTTGCCTGATGGCCGCATCCACTGCTTTGGTGGTGGCGTTTATGCGTTCGCCGATTACCAGCATTTTCGCTTCCAGGCGCCAGCCGCCGCCCACCAAGCCTTGAAAATAGTGTTTCGCTCGTCGGACTGCGACATCTTCCCCACTACTACCTACCCCCTGGCCGGGACCGGGACCGCCAGGCCCCTTGGTCGGCGCCCACCGGTGGTCATCTTTCTTCAAAGACAAGACGGAACGATACGTCATTATACTAGCGCTCCCGGAGAAATTCAATGGCTGCTGGAAGCAGAGCAGGCACACTCCACTTGAGTGGACGGAAGTTATTAAAAAAATCGCCAAACCTCTTGCATCCGCGTGCGCCATTGGTGTAGTATACTAACGTGCCCTTGTTGCGAACCCAGGGTGAGAAAGCGGCTTTCGAGTGTGCGGATGGTATGGGCTGAGATGGATTTCCGTCGAGGGCGCCTGCGATTGCCGAAACTAAAAGAACTGGGGTGGCGAAAGTGGTGGTTTCTCATTTCCTCCGAAAGATGGTTCTCACGTCCCGGCAAGGGCGCCGGCCGAAATGGCTTTCCCTATCCTCCCTCGCCATTGCGGCCTTCTGTATTCTCCTGACCCCTCTTTTATCCCTCCTCCATCAGGCTGTCGCTTTCTCAATTGCTGCTTCGCTCCAGGAGGCCGGATCCCAGAAACTCTTCGACCAGCTAGGAAGGGTGGCTGGACTGGACCCCGTATATGCCTCGGTCTTTAATACCACTTTGGGCAACATCGAGGCTCAGGGCCTGGCTGTTGCCGGCCCCTTGGGAGATGCTTTGCATCAGTTAGCGCCGGGCTTCTTTGCGGAGCCGGACAAAGTGGCTTCTGGCGCCTGGGTCACCACTCTGGTAAGTGATGGGGCCTCGGTGCTGGCTTCTACCATTGCTGGAATGGGTGCGGAGGTGATTTTTACCGTTTTGGGCCTTGCGCTCTTGTGGCTGAGCCTGCGCCTGACAGGCCACCTCGCTCTTACCGCGGTGATCGTTAGCGTAATGCTCCAGGTGAGGGGGGTGGTGGGGTTATTGAGCTTTCGTTTCTCACCCGAAGACCTAGAGATCATGGGACTGGCCCATGTCTTCACCAAGTTGCTACCCATGGATGCTGACGCCTACCGGCAGGTAGCGGAGGAGCCATTGCTGGACTCAGCCGCCTTCCTGGTGCCCACTAGCGTAGTAGTCGGCATCTATGGCACTTTGCTGGCAGTCCTTCTTCTGCGCCGAAGGCCATGGAGCTGGTTGTCAAGGGGTGACGTGTCTCTCGCTCTTCGAGGTCATTTGCGGCCCGCGGCGAGGTCCAGCCACCCTCCCCTCCTGCTCTCGGCTCTCGTCATAGGCATGCTTCTCTTCCAGAGTCTTTTCCCCGATACTGGCAACTACAACTACATTGTCCAGGCGGAGGAAGCCGCTATCGCTGCGCCGGCGCCGGTCTTGTTGGCCACAGCGTCCGACGCGGCTGCCGCTGCTCCCGCGGCTTACGTCTCTCCTGGGACCCAGCAACAGGAGCCGGCCCCGGTTTCATCGGGGCGCATGACGCAAATGGCTGCCAAAGCGGGGCCGAGCAAGGTATTTATCCATGGGGCCGCGAATATTTACTCTTACACGGTGAACGGGCGGCCGGAGAGGATTCAGGGCGTAGGGTATAACATCAAACACTCTGAGCTCGATCAGAGCATAAGGGGGTCCCGGTATGACTGGGACTTCGGCCAGATGAGAGGCGTGGGAATAAACACTGTCCTCGGCTGGGAGCATAGCGAGTTCGATGAGCTGACCTTGAAGAAGGCGCACGAATACGGGTTGGGCGTTGTCATGCCCTACTATCTGCCGGCCCATGGCGACTACCTCGACCCCGCCTACCAGGAACGCACGATGAGCGAGATCAAGGCCTGGGTCGAGAAATACCGGAACGAACCTGCCCTCAGAATGTGGGGGTTGGGGAACGAGGTCATTCACGGTATGGGGGCCAACTACGAAAAGAGGCGCGCTAAGGCTTTCGCCAGGTTCCTGCTGAAGGCCGCGGATATGGTGCATGAGATCGACCCTTATCATCCGGTGATTTATCGGGACGCTGAGGATGTCTACCTTGGGCCCGTCAAAGAAGTACTCCAGGAGGATGGAAAGCACCGGCCCTGGCTGGTATACGGAGTCAATTTTTTCACCCCGCGCATGGAAGAGGTGCTCCGTGACTGGCCGAAGAAGGGGGTCGACTTGCCCCTGGTCGTCTCGGAGTTTGCACCCAGCGGCCTGAGCCCGGCGGACCGACCCAGGGGCTACCTGCGGATGTGGAAATGGATAGCCAAGCAGAAGGACTCAGTGCTCGGCGGGTTCGTCTATGTTTGGAGCACTCAAGGGCCGGAGGCGATAGATCGAGTCATGGGCCTGGTGGACGGGGATAACTGGCCGATTGACGGCACACTTTTTGCTCTGCGGAAGGCCTTTCACCCTGGGGCCGCTAGCCTGGAAGAATAGCTTTCTGGTCTCCCGCGTTTCGACGTGGTCCGCGATTCGCCCCGCTCTGGTGATCAACGTCTGGCGGGAGAATGGGCTCTCCTCCTTCTTTTATCCCTTCACCGGCACGAAGACGGCGTCCATCGCGGTGGGGGCCGCGATGCATCCGATGATCAGGATTTCCCAGTCCCCTGCTCTCGGCCGGAAGGCGGAGCCCCAATATGGTCGTTTTGGGCCGTCCAGTTTCTTTGCTCAGCCCAGAGTCTAATGGTAAAGAACAACGATCTCATTTCTGGCGTGACGGCTTTGTCTCCGCGGTAGACCAGGAAATAGGGCCAACTCCGGGGAAAGCCTTCCACGTTAAGCAGCAGAAGTTGCCCGCTCCTGATTTCCTCTGTTACCGATGACATCATGAAGACCCCGGGCCCTATGCCAGCCTTGCAAAGCGGCTTCGCCACGTCGACCCGGTTGACTTCTGCGGCCAACTTGAACTGCACGCCATACTGGCGCTCGATGGCATACGTCTCATCCCTTATCAGGCTGCTCTTAGGCAGAACCAATCTCTCGGTGCTCAATTCTGTCATGGTTACAAAGCTGCGCTCTCCAAGGGGGTGGCCTGCCCTGGCGACAACTACTAACTTATCAGAGAACACCAGCTCTTTTCTCAGCCTCGGGTCCCAGTTCGTTCCCGAAGAAACAAAGAGGTCGAGATCGCCGCGCAGAAGCGCGTCCTGCAACTCGCGGCCCATCCCTTGAGTAACCGAGATATTGACCAGTGGATGTTCAGCGATCCACCTGGGAAGAACGGCGGGCAGGAGGTAGAGGAGCGCGGTCACCCCGACGCCCATCGACAGCTTTCCGAAGACGTTAGCCTTTTGTTCGGCAACCGCCTGTTCTGCCATATCGGCCAGGGACGCAATTCGCGAGCCATACTCCAGGATCCGTTCCCCCTCCGGGGTAACGCGCACGCCGTTGCCCTTTCGCTGCAAGAGCCTCAGGCCACAGCTTTTCTCCAGGCTCCTTACTGCCCGGTGGACCACCGGTTCCGAAACGCCCACTTCCTCAGCGGCCCGGCTGTAGCTTCCCGCTCTTCCCACGGCGTAAAAGTATAGAAGCTGTTTCAAGTTCATCGCATTAACCTGGGCTATATCAAAGTGATACAGCAATTATATCATTTTTTATCTTGACAATACCTATGTACTAATGACATCCTAAGATAGTGCTATCAGTGTACAGAGTGCTGGAGCTTGTCCCTTTCGTGTTGTCGCACCGGGATACTCTCCTGGGGGCAATTTGGCCAGAGATGAAGGACGTGGAGGCTGGCGCAACCGTGTACACTAATCACCAGCACGAGAATACTCGTCTCGTGCGATAAGCGTCCCCGGCGCTTGCGGGACAAAGGAAACACAAGTGATTGTTGAGGAAGAACGGAGGAGCAGGTAGGGTGAAGATTCGATTGGATGTGACCAGCCTGGTCGACCCGAGGGGCGAGTCCTCGCTGACGCCGACGCCCCTGGCGACGCGACGCGGCAGTTTGGAGGGAAGCTCCATCCTCATCTTTGATAATGGCAAGCTACACCTCGGGTACGGCAAGTTGGCCGTGATGGCTGATGTTATCAAACGCCATCTGCGCGAAGAGCAGCAGGTTTCAGCCTGCGACGCTCTATCCAAGAACCCTACTGTTTTTGACCGTGACGGCCTGCTAGGATTCGCTGACCAGATCAGCCAGAAGAAGTATGCCGGCGTCATCATCGCTTTGTGCGACCAGGGGGTCACTCAAAACTGCTGCTTCATCGCGGCGCGGCTGGAAAGCAACGGGATTCCGACTGTACTGGTGTGTTCGGAGGAAGGACTGAAGCTGGCCCGGGTTATGGTGCAAGGACTCGCTCCCGGGCTTCCCCTTTGCAGTTTTCGCCAGGATATCTTCGCAGATGAGGAGCAGATTGCGGCAGAAACGAAGGCCATATTGCCTCAGATCGTGGCTGGACTGACTCGGGCCGGGGAAGGACCTTCAAGCGCTCCGGGTGACACTCGTGTCTCCTTCTGGAATGCCAGTGGGCTTGGGTCGCGCAGCCTGTCATTGCCGCCGGGTGGCAGCGAAGCAACGGTCCCGGCAGGAGCCTTTTCAGAAGACGTTTACCAGTCGCTGTGTGAAGCCAATCTGGGTGATGGGCTGCCGGTGATACCGCCGACCCAGGACAGGGTCGAAGCGATGCTGTCCGGGACCGACCGCGAGCCAGAAGACGTCGTTATAGAATGCCTGTATCCCAGCGGGGCTCGCCTCGACGTCTGCAGGCTGGCGGTTAATGCTGTCATGGCTGGATGCGCGCCGGAACACTTTCCCATCGTCATCACTGCCTTCGAGGCAATGGCTGAACCTCCATACCGGTTATTCCAGGCAGCCATTACCGCCCATCCCGGGGGCAACGCGGTAATCGTCAGCGGCCCTCTGGCTAAGCGGATAGGAATTCATTCGGGGCAGGGCTGTCTTGGCCCTGGCTTCAGGGCCAACGCCACCATCGGCCGCGCCATTTCACTTTCCCTGATAAACGTCGCCCGCGCTGTCCCCGGCTCTTCAGACCTGGCTCCCCTGGGCTCGCCGGCGAAATACTCCTATTGTTTTGCCGAAGACATCGACTCTAATCCCTGGCGACCGCTGCATGTCGAGTTGCAGGACCGAGAGACGACGACGGTGACCGTCCTGAAGTGCGAAGGCCCCATCAATCTTGCTGACCGCTTGAGCTCAACCCCTGATCACCTCCTGGAGGGATTCGCCACCGCCTGCACTTCACTGGTATGCAACAATGCCTACGCCCCGTGCACCCTCCTTCTCATCCTGAACCCGCAGCATGCGGCGCTAATCGCCAACGCCGGGTGGTCCAAAGAGGACGTCAAAGGCTTCATGTTCGAGAAGGTGAGAAATCCGCGTAGCAAGCTGAAGGGTCGTGGGATGGATAACGTCTGGCCGCCGGAGTTCGACCATCTCGACCCCGTGCCCGTGATGAGCTCGCCTGAAGAATGCTTAATCGTGGTAGCGGGGGGTCCGGGCACGCAATCGGCGGTTTCCCTTCCGTGGGGATTCTGCAAGGCGGTCACGAAACCAGTGCTGGGCCAAGGAGGGGTTCCTCTGAGATGATTATCGTGCGTATTGACGATAATTGAGATTCAACTTCATCTCTTTGAGAGTCCGCTTTCGGGCGTCATGAGGCACATCCCCTTGTCGAGTGGATTTGAAGGCAGTAGTAGGAAGGACGGAGACCGCCGCTATCTCCTTCGGATACCCCTACAGGCAGCAGCGACAAAGGTGCGTTAGCCAGCAAGAGTGGCCGTCCTCGCGTGGTGCTGCCGCCGCAGTTGCAGGCCACAGAATTGGGGCGTGCCCGGCGCGTTTGAAAAGGCCTTTGTTGATCACCAGGCTGGAGAACTTGAGACTTGGCGGGGAAGACATGGCAGTGTATAGCTGCACACCGGAGCAGAACCGCGCTCCAGCACTCTCTCGTGGTCGGCGCCTCGGGTGCGAAAGCCGCCGAGTGCGATTTGCCCCTACTTGATGTTTTCTTAGACACCTCGGCGGACCTCTCTGATGGTGAACCCGCTTCACTGATTTTTCGATTTCCAAGGATATAGCATTTTGCTAAGAGATTTATATCTTTTCTTGTCTTGACAAGAGCCATATACTATAGTAACAATGTATATTCAGACCGTGAGGAGGCCACTATGTCGGTGAGGATAGCGCGGATCGTTAACCCCACGGCTGAGGACCAGGAAGCAGAGCTATCCCTGGCCTCTCCCGTCCCCGATCTGAATGGGAAAGTCATTGGCTTTATCGACAATGGATGGTGGAGCCTGAAAGTGACCCTGAAGAAGGTGCAAGAGCTCTTCGAACAAAGGTACAACGCTGAGATCATATGGAGGACCAAGCAGGGAAGCAAACCGACATCGAAGGACGTGCTTGAGGAGCTGACCCAGAAAGCCGACCTTGTAGTATGTGGCATGGCCAACTGAGGCGCGTGTACCGCGTGGTGTATCCACGACAGCATTGAGCTTGAGAAAAGGGGCATTCCTACGGTAACCCTGGTGACCGAGGGCTTCAGGGCGCTTGCCGAAACCTCGGCCAAGGCCAGAAGGATGGCGTCTTTGCCCATGATCTATCTCGAACGCGACCTGGACTATCTGCCTGAGGAACGAGTAAAGGCTAATGCCGAGGCAGCCTTCGACGAGATCGTAGACAAGCTGACGAGGCGCGTACCGCAGGCTGCCGCGGCCCGTGGGACTTAGCGACGGCCGGCTCTTCCCGGGAGGGCTTCGTTGTTCCTCCTCTTCGAGGATGAAGAAAGGAGTTTAAGACTTTGGCCGGGGCGATCCGCTCCAGTATCATAGAGATGGAAGATTCCTTCGAGGCGGTGAACGACTATGCCTATAAGAAGGGCTGGACGGATGGCCTGCCCATTGTGCCGCCGACGGAGGAGAGAGTAGCTGCCATGATCGAGGCCACGGGCCTTGACCCCCAGGAAGAGATCGTGCGCATCCCGCCAGCGCTGGGGAAGGCCACCGTCGAGAAGATAGTCGTCAACGCTGTTATGGCCGGCTGTCTCCCTGAGTACGTTCCGGTGATCATTGCCGGCCTCCGCGCCATGGGCGAAGCGGAGTTCAACCTGCATGGCATTCAGACAACGACCAATCCTGTGACCCCTGCGTCTATCATCAACGGCCCCGTCCGCAAGAGCCTGGACATAAACTGTGGACCTAACTGCCTGGGACAGGGCTGGCGCGCCAACGCGACCATCGGGAGAGCGATAAGGCTGCTGCTACTTAACGTAGGTGGCGGTGTGCCTGGCCCCGTAGATAAAGCCACGCATGGGCAGCCAGGCAAGTACACCCTGTGCTTCGGAGAGGATGAGGAGGGCAGCGTTTGGGAACCCCTCCATGTGGAGAGGGGCTTTCGTCCTGATCAAAGCGCGGTGACGGTCGTGGGAGTGGCGGAGACCTCGCATATCTCGACAGCCCGGACTCGAGACGCCAGGGAAATCCTGATGCTTCTGGCGGACAACCTGGGTCGCATCGGGACCAACGATATGAACCAGGGTGGTGGAAACCCCACCATCGTCCTGGCCTCCGGGCACGCGGGGCTTTTCCAGGCCGCCGGGTACTCGAAGACCGACGTCAAGAGAGTTCTCTACGAGAATTCTTCGGTTCCTGTCGATAGGTTCCCCGAGATAAGGGTGCAACTGGGCATCATTCGCGTTGAAAACGGTCGGGTCTATCCGGCAAAGAGAGCCGAAGACATAATCCTGGTGGTGGCTGGCGCTTCAGAGCCTTACCACGCCACTTGCATGCATACTTTTGGCTCAACGAGAGCCCAAACGGTGGCCATTTAGACGGAACCACGGATTTCCCGACGCATCGGGATGCCGCAGGGAGTCGGGAATAGACACGGATTGCAGGTTGTAAATGATAGACGATAGATGATAGCGGGTAAGGAATAGGGAGGGTCAAGCAAGAAGGTCCTCTCCTCCCCGCTTCGTACTTCTGGCTCCGCGCTTCTCAAAACGGTATCCGCGTCCATCCGTGTCTATCAGTGGTTCTAACATCCAAGGAGGGGGACGATGGCGTTAACGATCTTGAGCCCTTTGGCGGAAGGCGAGGAGGCCGAGGAAGCCCTGGCTTCTCCAGTGCACGACCTCAATGGGAAGGTGATCGGCTTCATCGACAATGGCTGGTGGAGCCTGAAGGTGACGCTCAGGAAGCTGCAGGAGCTCTTTGAGCAAAGGTACAACGCTGAGATCATCTGGAAGACCAAGCGAGCGGCCACGGCCAGCCCTGAAGAGGCCATTCAGGACTTGGCTGACAAGGCTGACATGGTGATATGCGGCCTGGCCAACTGAGGCTCCTGCACAGCGTGGTGTATCTACGATAGCACCCAACTGGAGAAGAGGGGAATTCCCACCGTAACCCTGGTCACCGAGGCCTTCATGCCGCTAGCGGTTGCCGCAGCCAAGGCGAGAGGCATGCCGTCCTTACCTATAACCTGCTTGAAACGCGACCTGGACTACCTCCCGGAGGATGAAGTCAAGGCCGTTGCGGAGGCCGCCTTCGATGAGATCGTCGGCAAGCTCACCAGGCGCGCCCCTGAGCCTGCCCGCTCTATCGGAGCTTGAGCCTTGCAGATTCCCACGACTCAGTAGATCCCCGAAGCGCTCCTTTCCCCTTCCGAACTTTGGGACAGCGGGCGCAGAGAAGGAGTTCAGATTATGGCCGGGGTGGCTAACCTACGCTCCACCAGGATAAGTGTCCGTAACCTCGAAGCCGCCTACGAGCATGCTTACAAGAACGGCTGGACCGACGGACTGCCCGTTATCCCTCCTACTGAAAAGAGGGTGGCGACCATGGTGGAGGCGATAGGACGTGACGCGCAAGAGGAGATAGCACGCATCCCGCCCCAGATGGGGAGAGCCACCGTGGAGAAGATAGCCGTAAACGCGGTGATGGCCGGATGTCGTCCCGAATATGTTCCAGTTGTCATCGCCGCTCTGGAAGCCATGTGTGAGCCGGGCTTCAACTTGAACGGCATTCAGGCAACTACGAACCCGGTTGCCCCGGCCATTATTGTCAACGGGCCGATCCGGAAGAAACTTGGCCTGAACTGCGGCCACAACTGTCTGGGACAGGGGTGGCGCGCCAACGCGACCATTGGGCGGGCGACAAGGCTGGTTCTGCTGAATGTTGGTGGCGCCACGCCTGGGCCGGTAGACAGGGCAGTCCACGGCCAGCCGGCCAAGTACGGCCTCTGCTTTGGTGAGGATGAGGAAGGAAGCATCTGGGAGCCACTCCATGTAGAGAGGGGCTTCAGAGCGGACGAGAGCGCGGTGACTGTGGTAGGCATATCCGGGACGTCGAACGTCCCAACTGCCAGGATCCTCGATGCTGGGGACATGCTGATGCTCATTGCGGACAGTCTGGGCATAGTTGGGAGCAACGACATCAATGCGGGAGGCGGGCAGCCCGCCATCGTCCTGACCGCCGGCCATACGACCTTTTTCAGCGAGGCAGGCTATTCCAAAAGCGATGTCAAGAGGGTACTTTTCGAAAACAGCGCCGTTCCCCTGGAGAAAGTCCCCAAAGGACGAATTGAGTTGGAACTGATCAGAGTGCAGGATGGTCTCGTTTACCCTTTGAAGCGCCCGGAGGACCTGGTCCTGGTAGTGGCCGGGGCGCCGGAGCCTTATCACGCCGTGATGATGCATACCTTCGGCGCTACGCTGGTGCAGACTAAGCCCGTGGCGATAGCTTGACATGAGGCGGTCCATGAAGGACGTTCTTTGTGGCGCCATGGCAGATCGACAGGCCGACTGGAGGTCCCTATGTATGTGAAAAGATGGCTACCGGTGGTCGCTTGTCTCGCCGCCCTGGCGGTGGTCCTGGCCAGTTGCACCGCAGGGGTGGCTACCCCCGGACCCACGCCGCCGACTTCCCGGAAGGCACCAGCGCCCGAGGCTAAATCGCCGGCTGTCCCGTCAGTTCCAGCCGCCACGCCCAAGCCTGTGGCGGGCCAGCCCAGGTACGGCGGCATCCTTACGATCTCCACTCTCGGAGACCCCGTCAGCCTGGATATGCACCAGGAAACCTCCTACCTGGTCGCCAACGTTGTCCAGCTTGCCTACAACGGGATCACTCAGTACAACCCTGAGAGCTCGGAAGAGGTCATCGGCGACCTGGCCAGGAACTGGGAAACCAGCAAAGATGGCCTTACCTACACGTTCCATCTCAGCGAGAACCTCAAGTTCCACGACGGGGGCCCCTTCGCTGCCGAGGACGCTCGGTTCAGCTTCGAGCGCATGGTCAGGCCGCCCAGAGATATTCGCGCCCCACGCCGTCCCCAATTGGCGGCCGTCGACAAGGTGGAAGCCCCGGACAAGGGCACGCTGAAGTTCACGCTGAAATACCCCTCGGCCTCTTTTCTCAATGTCCTTTCCTCCGGCTTCATGGTCGTTTTCTCCAAAGCCTTTGTGGAGAAGAAAAGCCACATGAAGAACGATGTCTTGGGCACAGGCCCCTACAAGCTCAAGACGTACTCGGCCGGGGTCTCGCTTGAATACGTGAAGAACGCGGACTATTTCGTCAAGGGACGTCCCTACGTTGACGGCATCACCTTCTATATTATCAGGGACCCCGGGACGAGACTGGCGGCCTTTCGGACGGGCCAGGTAAAGCTTACCGGTCCTGGTGAAGCAGGCCTGACGCCGGCCGCCGCTCAGATCGTCAGGCGCACCTTGCCGCAGGAGATGGTTGTTCCCTATCCTTCCATGTGCAATAACCTTTTCCTCATGAATGCCCTGGAGAAACCCTGGACCGACTTGCGAGTGCGCACAGCGGCGCATCTGGCCATCGACCGCCAGAAGGGGATAGAGGTCCTGGGCCAGGGTTTCGGGGAGATCGGCAGCAATATGCTGGGGAAGTGGGGGATCGCCAAAGAGGAGTTGGCTAAGATGCCAGGCTGGCGCCAGCCGAAAGACGCCGATATCGCCGAGGCGAAGAGGCTGCTGACTGAAGCCGGCTACCCCGACGGCTTTACCGTAAAAACGCTGGTCCGGGCCGAGAAGAACTTCGAGGATATGAGCGTTTACATGGCTGATCAGTTGGCCAAGATCGGCGTGAAGCTGGAGCTGGATGTCAAGGAATCGGCCGTACGCGGCGCCTTGCTCAATCAGGGCGCCTTCAGCAACCACCCCATGTTGAACTGTTTCAATTTTCCCGACCCGGAAGATGCCGCCCGCCTTTGGGCCGCCCCAACGAGTGGGGACTGGGGCCAGAACTGGGCGCGGTACGCTGACGATAAGATCACGGAGCTTCTGGCCAAGCAGTCGCGTGCCCTGGACCCGGCGGAGCGAATGAAAATAGTCCGGGAGCTCGACCTTAAGATGATCGAAGTGGCGGTGCGGCCTGGGATCTACTGGAGCCAGGCCCTGATTGGGATCTGGCCCGAGGTGAAGAACCGAGGCAAATTGATCGGCAACTACAGCTTACAGAAGTACCAGGATATCTGGCTGGCCAAATAAGCCGCCTGATTGCGCGGTGGAAGCCGCTGGCGAGGAACGTTTGTAGCTTACTTAGAGGAGGAGACGTGCAACAGATTAAGGTAGTGAGACCAAGCGAAGGGACATTCGGACCCGGGGCAGGTGGCCTGCAAAAGAAGGACCTCGTGGACGAGACCGTCGGCCCGATAAGGATCGTGGTCCGGTATGCGGAACTGGTGCCCGGCCTCGACAGCGGCGAACACGTACGCGACCGGGAGGAGATACTCTATTACCTGAGCGGCGAGTTGGACGTGGAGGTCACTGGTGGCGAATCGTACCACTTGACTCCGGGCTGCACTATCTTCATTCCCCCGGGCATTAAGCATCGCCATGTCAATCGAGGTAAGGAAACTGTGCGGCAGCTTTTTATCCAGACCGAGGTAGCGAAGTAGGCCCCGGTGTCAACGGACAAGACAACGGATAAACCGATATGCCAAATGATAAGTGAAAGATGATGAATAATAAATGATGAGTGAGTTCTCAGTGTTGAGCATTCAGCATTCATCATTTCGCATTCATCATTTTGTATGAAAGGGAAGTAAATGAAGCTGGGATTCATCGGTCTCGGCAACATGGGCAGCGCCATGGCCGCCAACGTGCTCAAGGCAGGACATGAATTGACCGTCTACGATGTGAGGAAGTCAGCGGCGGAGGAACTGATGGCCAGCGGCGCCAGGTGGGCGGACTCGCCCAGGGCAGTGGCCCAGGCCTCGGATATCGTTCTGCTTTCGCTTCCTGGCCCCGTGGAGGTAGAGAAAGTGGTGCTGGGTGAGGACGGCATCCTGGCTGGGGCGAAGAAAGGCGATCTGGTTATTGACCTGAGCAGCAATTCCCCAACCGTCCTGCAGCGGATCGCCGCCGTCGCCAGGGAGAAGGGAGTGGAGGTCATCGATGCGCCCGTGTCGGGTGGGCCCTGGGGCGCTAAAGCGGGCACGTTGACCATGATGGTGGGCGGCGATGAGAAGGCCTTCGAACGCAGCCTGCCCGTCCTGCAGGCCATGGGCAAGAGCATCGTGCACGTCGGTGACGTAGGCATGGGGAATGCGGCCAAGCTCATCCACAGCATGATGGCCCAGATCATCATGCAGGGACTCGCCGAAGGCATGGCCCTGGGCGCGAAGCTGGGGATGGACATGAAGAAGCTCACCGCGGTCCTGGGTAAGGGCGGGGCGGCGAGCAATATCCTTATCGAGAAATACCCTCAGTACGGCTTGAAGGGGAACTTCGAGGCGGGCTTCCGGGTCGACCTCTCCTTCAAGGATATCAACCTGGCGACAACGCTGGGCAAGGAGATGGGCGTCCCCCTCTATTACGGTAATCTTGCCCTGCAGAAGCTGGTCGAACTCAGGGCGAGAGGGCACGGCGATAAGGATGTTACCGCGTGCCTGTTGCCCATCGAGGAAATGTTGAAAGTGAAGATACGAGTGCCCGGACCTGAAGAATAGCCGGCAAACCTTCCCAGCAGCCGGGCGTTTCGTCCGGGTTACAGACGGATGTGCGAAGATATCAAACGTATTGACCAATGACGAAGGAGGATTAATAAGGTGTCAGAAGGACAGGACGGCCCCGTGATCGAGGGAGAAGCGCTGGTAGTCACCGAGCCCATTCATTTCCTCTTCGATGTAAACCGCAATACGGGCGAGCTTAACCAGAAAGGGCATCCCCAAGCGGGGCAGAATATCGCCGGGAAGATCCTGGTGCACAGCGCCGCTAAGGGCGGCATAGCCAATCATCCCGCCATCCCGGCCATGGCGGCCAATGGGAAAGGCCCGAAGGGGCTGCTCTTCTACAGGACCAAACCCGATATCGTCCAGGGGGCCATCGCGGCGGGCATCCCTATCATGGACAGGTTCGACAAGGACCCCACGACGGTCATCCGCACCGGCGACCGGGTGCGCATGAATCCGGCGACCGGCGTGGCGGAAGTGAATGGGGGCAAAGTTACCCTGATGGGCGCCCGCCCTTCCACGAATGTGCGCCTGGCTCCTGACGAGGAGCGCATGCTGGCGGGCAAAGAGGGCGAGGTGGCCAAGTGGGCCATGGAGATGCTGATCAAAGAGGCGCAGTTCTGGGGCGCCCAGGATTTTGCTGACCTCTTTTCCGCTCACGTTGGCCCTTCCGTCCTCTATGTCGACGAGTGGTCTTTCCAGTGGCTCGAAGACCTGATAAACAGGGGCGGGAAGTTCCGCTGCTACACCACTACCAACTGCGTGGGAGTGGACTACGACAGTTGGAAAGAGCTTGGCTTCGATGAGGACGCCGCGATGACGCAGGCCCGTTTCAGCCGCCTGCTCGCCAGGATGGGTGCGGTGTTGACTGAGTGTCTGGCGCCTTACTTCATGGGCAATGTGCCGCGCGTGGGCGAGCACGTCGCCTGGGGCGAGAGCAACGCGGTGGTTATGGCCAACTCCTATTTCGGAGGCCGCGCCAATCTGCTGGCATCGCTGGGTGCGGTGGCCAATGCCATAACGGGCAAGGTTCCACGCTACGGCTTCGCTCTGGACGAGTACCGCCGCGGAAATGTGCTGGTGGAGTTGAAGACGCCCCTGAAGCACGAAACGGATTGGGATGCCCTGGGCTTCTTTGTGAACAAGTCCTTGAGACGATACGACCGCGTACCGGTATTCCTGAACCTTCCGCGCAAGGAAGCCAACATGGTCAACATAAAGCGGCTCACGAGCACCCTGCCCAGCGGGGGGCCCTCAGGCTCGCTGGGCATGTTCCATGGCATTGGGATCACGCCGGAGGCGAAGACACTGGAAGAGGCCTGCCACGGCCAGATACCCGAGGACAAGCTCTACGTCGAGCCCAAGGACCTGAACGTCTGCTATGAGTACTTTGGCTACGAAGGGGACGTCAACATCGTGTGGATTGGCGATGCCAACACGCCTCAGGAGATGGCCGAAATCGCTCAGCTCTTCGCGGGAAAGAAGGTGAAGCCGGGCGTCACCTGCTGGGTCTTCACCAACGCCGCCTGGGTGCCTGTGTGCAACCACATGGGGATCACCGAGACGCTGAACGAGGCCGGCTGCAAGATCTGCGCTGGCCCGATCCCGGGTTCCTTTGGCGGAAAGAACTTCCGCAATTCGCTGAGCGGCGCAAAAGTGGTGTGCGACCGCCCGAAGGTGGCCTACTGGGGCAAGAGCCGGGAGGACATCGTCACTACAGTCCGCCCGGTGGCGGAGTGCGTGCGCGCGGCTATCACGGGAAGAGTTTAGTCGGCGCAGGCTCGCCGTCATCGAGCTTTGGGAACATCGGGACGGGGGTCCGAGCAGGCGATGAGGCTTGTCAAGGATTGCCCGCTCTGGTTCAGGAGAAAGGGGGTTCCAATGGGACGTCAGTGGTTCATCATTATGAGTTGCCTGACAATCCTGGGGTTGTTGGCCGCAAGCTGCGCGCCGGCTACGCCGACGCCGACGCCAAAGCCCGCGCCGCCAGCCCCTGGCAAAGCGCCCGCAGCGGAAACGCCTGCGGCTAAGCCGGCAGCTCCAAGTCCTAAGCCAGCGGCGCCGGCGCCTACTCCAGTCGCTCCCGGCAAACCCGCCGCCGAGCAGCCCAGGTACGGAGGGACACTCATATTGGCCACCGGGGGCGACCCGCCTAGCCTGGATACCCACCAGGAAACTACCATGTACAGCCATTATGTCGTGGCGCCCTCGTATAACAGCCTGGTGCAGTACGATCCGCTGGCCTGGCCGGAGTCAAAGATCATTCCCGATCTCGCTGAGGGCTGGACGGTCTCGCCCGATGGCACGGTCCTGACCTTCCGTTTTCCCAAGGGCGTCAAATGGCACGATGGCACACCCTTCACTTCCGCGGATGCCAAGTTCACTATCGAGAGGCATAAGGACCCGCCTAGAGGCATGAAGAGTCCCCGCCAAAGTCTCTTTGAAGTGGTGGACCGGATGGAAGTCCCTGACACGGAGACGCTGGTGATACGGCTCAAGCATGCCAGTGCTTCCTTTATCCCCACGCTGGCCATAGGACTGACCGTAGTCGTCCCCGAGCATGTCGTCAAGGCGAAGGGAGACATGAAGCGGGACGTGGTGGGCACGGGGCCCTTCAAATTCAAGGGCTATTCCCCGGGCGTCGGCTATGAATCGGTGAAGAACCCCGACTACTTCCGCAAGGGACGGCCCTATCTGGATGGGGTCAAAGGGTACATTGTTCGTGACGGCAGCACGAGGTTCGCCGCCCTGCGTACGGCTCGGGTCCACATGATAAACCTGGTCCCCGGCATCACCGGTTCTGAGGCGGAACTCATCGATAAGACGATGCCCAATCTGGTGGTGCAGCGAAAGCCGGTCACGGTCGAGAGCAACATCGTATTCAACGTCAGAAAGGCGCCCTGGGACAACCCCAAGGTGCGGCAGGCGGTGCATGCGGCGTTGAACCGCGAGGCGATGATCAAGGTGGCCCTGGAGGGCGCCGGCGTCGTGGGTGGCCTTCTGTATCCCGAAGGCCCTTGGGCCCTCCCCCAAGCGGAACTGCTGAAGAAGCCCGGCTACCGCAAATTGACGGGGGACATGGACGAGGCAAAGAAGCTGCTAGCGGAGGCGGGCTTCCCCAGTGGCTTCAAGTCCTCCGTGGCGGTGAGAATGGACCTGGCGCAGGTCTTCCGGCCCGCGGAGCTGTTCAAGACGGACATGGCGAGGCTGGGTATCGACCTCACCATTGATGCAAAGGAAACTGCCGGTTACTGGGACGCCCTGGAGCGGGGCGGCTACGAGGTTGGCGTGGCCACGAGAGGTTCGCAGCTCGACGATCCCGATGCGATCTTCGGCGTGAACTGGGTCACCAAAGGCGGAAGGAACTACATGGGCTACAGCGACCCTAAGGTCGATGAGCTCTTCGAGAAGCAGTCCCGGATCCTGGACAAGGGCGAGCGGCTCAAGGTCGTGAGACAGATCGAAGACATCATCATGGAAGCCAACCCCGCCCTGGTCATCGCCTGGGTCATTCGCATCGCTGCCCATTCCCAGGACGTCAAGGACTACAAGCAGCCGCCGGGGGTGGCCGCTAACACGATGATGCAGGAAATCTGGCTGGCCAAGTAGGGAGCGAGAACCGAGAAGCGCGAAGCGGGAA
This sequence comes from Chloroflexota bacterium, assembly GCA_016190665.1. GTDB lineage: Bacteria > Chloroflexota > Dehalococcoidia > JACPQD01 > JACPQD01 > JACPQD01. Next base: position 12,897 of record JACPQD010000030.1, on the reverse strand, counting down.
GCGCGAAGCGGGAAGCGGGAACACCCCACCCCACTCAGGGCCCCCATACCGCGTACTTCAGTGCGCGGTGTGTGAACAAAGTTGGAAGCGCGTCCACCTCGTCCATCCCGGTCCACCAGTGGTTCAAACCAGGTCGCCAGGGGCTGGAAGATGCAGGTGTGATAGAGAGGAAGATAGATGGCAGAACCCGTCTACGAGGTGGTGTGGCCGCTGGGCAAATCAGTCTATGAGCCCGTTGCTTTGGTGCCTCGCGCCTCGGAACTGCAGGGCAAAACAGTCTGTGAGCTCTGGGACTGGGCCTTTCGAGGCCATGAGATGTTCCCCATACTTCGGGAAACGCTGGGAAGGCGCTTTCCAGGTATCAAGTTCGTCGATTACGAGACCTTCGGCGATACCCACGGCCCTGACGAAAGGGAGGCGATAGCGGCTCTACCCGAATTGCTTCGCAAGCACCGGTGCGATGCCGTCATCTCCGCCGTGGGCGCTTGAGGCGCCTGCACGCCTGCAGTCATGCGGGCCAGCGCCGTGGCGGAAAAAGCCGGCCTTCCCAGCGTGTCCATCGTCGCCTCGGGCTTCCTCAGACAGGCCCACGCCATAGCCAGGGCACTGGGCACAGAGAACATCGCGGTCGCCGAGTACCCGGGTGTGCCGATGACGGATAGCAGGGAAGAACTGCGCAAGAAGGTCGAAGAGGTCCTCACCGAAAATATTGTCAAGGGACTTACGACGCAAGCCGCGGACGCCAGGAAGCCCGCCGAGCCGGCGCCCCGCGACATTGTATTCAAGGGAACACTCCGAGAGGTCCTCGAGCTCTTCCATCGCAACCTCTGGACCGACGGGCTGCCCGTGGTGCCGCCCACGCTGGAGGAAGTCGAGAGGTTCCTCGCCTTTACGGACAGGTCTCCGGACGACGTTGTCGGCGTCCTGCTGCCCGAGAACCGTCAGGCAACCATCTGGAACGTCGCGGTCAACGGGGTGATGGCCGGCTGTCGCCCCGAATACATGCCCATTCTGATTGCGGTGGTGGAGGCCATAGCCGACCCCGAGTTCCGCATCGAGGATGCCGGCAGCACGCCCGGTTGGGAGCCGCTCATCATTCTGAACGGCCCGATAGTCAAAGAACTGGACTTCAACTGCGCGTCCGGCGTTATGCGCGTGGGAAGACAGCCCAACACCAGTGTCGGCCGGTTCCTGAGGCTCTACATGCGGAACGTGGCTGGACTGCGCATCCCGCCCGGCGACACCGACAAGGGCAGCATCGGCTTCACCTTCAATGTGGTGCTGGCGGAAAACGAGGATGCCGTGGCTGAGATAGGCTGGCAGCCCTTCAGCGTCGACCGGGGGTTCAAAGCGGGCGAGAACGTGGCCACAGTTCAAAGCGTCATAAGCATTAGTCCCCCCACCTATACCGCCGGACACACCGCCCTCGAACATCTGGAGATGCTGGCCGAACTGATCGGGCGACGCTCGATGACCTACTGGTCAGCCCACTGCATAATCGAGCGCAGGGGCCACCCGCTGTTCCTGCTGAGCCCCAGCATCGCCCGCGTGCTGGCGAGGGACGGCTTCACCAAAGATGGCGTGAAGCGCTATTTATATGACAATGTGAAGGCTCCAGCCGGGTTCCTGGAGAAGCTACGCCGGGCGAGCGGCAAGGCCAATTTCGATTTCTGCGCCTGGGTGAAACAGGGTTTGCTGCCCAAAGAGTACTGCGAGTCCACCGACCCGGACAGACTGATCCACGTGTTCTTGCAGCCGGAGTCCTTAGGCATCGTGGTGAGCGGCGACCCGGGCAGGAATCAGAGCAAAGGATACATGCAGAACCAGAAGCAGGGGCCGCCTGTGAGCAAGAGGATAGCGCTGCCATGGGGTGGGGGGCATGGGGCGGGGGGTCAGGGGTCAGTTTGAAGCACGGTGTGTGGAGGGGGGAAGGCAGTGGCGAGGAGCAACCCTCAGCGCTTCTCACAAGGTGAGTCGACCCGCGTCCACTCCGTCCACCCTGTCCACCCGTGGTTCAGCCAGAATGCGCCCAAACACGCCAACTAGGAGGAACATAACATGGACGCCGCAGTGGCCATGGCGAAGAACATCATCAAGACCGGTTACTCCGATCTGCCTTCCGAGGCGGTGGAGGCGACCAAGAAGGACATCCTGGACACCCTCGGGGCGATACTGGCCGGGAGCGCCGCGCCTGGGGGGCGGGAGATTGCTGAGCTGATGAAGGAGCTGGGGGGAAGGCCGGAAAGCACGGTCCTGGTGTACGGCGGTAAGATAAGCTCGGTGAGCGCGGCCATGGCGAATGGCGCCATGGGTCACGCTCTCGACTACGACGATACGCATGACCAGGGCATCATCCACGCCGGGGTCACCGTTGTCCCGGCAGCCTTCGCTACAGCGGAGCGGGTCGGCAAAGTCAACGGGAAGGACTTCATCGCCGCCGTGGCGCTGGGTGTTGATGTCGCCTGCCGCATGGCGCTGGCCAATAACGAGGGGCCAGCGGGGTGGATCCTGACTCCACTCTATGGCTTCTTTGGCGCCGCTGCGGCCGCGGCCAAGGTTATGGGTTTGGACGAGGCCAAGACGGTTAGCGCTCTGGGCATTGCTTACGCCCAGGCTTCGGGCAACAACCAGTCCGTCGATGACGGCGCCCTCACGAAGAGGATGCAGGCCGGCTTCGCGGCAAGGGGAGGTGTGATGGCGGCGCTCATGGCCCAAAAGGGGATAACCGGCGCCATCAACAGCCTTGAGGGAGGCCGCGGCATTTACAAACTCTATCACGGCGGCGATTACAACCCCGCCCCTCTTACCGACCAGTTGGGCGCGAAGTTCGAGGTAGCCGATCTCAGCTTCAAGCCCTACCCGTGCTGCCGCACCCTTCACCCCTACATCGATGCGGCGCTCGCCCTCGCGAAAGAGCACAACTTGCGCGCGGAGGACGTGGAGGAGATAGCCATCGGGATCAATAAGGAAAACCACCCGCGGGCCTATCCTCTGGAGGTCAAGTGCAACCCCCGGACCGTCGTCGACGCGCAGTTCAGCATCCCCTATGCCGTAGCCTGCGCCCTGGCCAAACGGCAGGTCGTCATCAGCGACTTTACCGAGGCTGGCATCCAGGATAAGACTGTGCTGACGCTGGCCAACAAGGTCAGGCCTCGCTTCGAGCCGAAGATGATCCGCCGTGAGTTGACCCCCGGACTTGTCGAAGTAAAGACCAGAAGCGGAAGCTTCTCCAAGTACATCGACATAGCTTACGGCCATCCGAAGAACCCGATGAGCATGGGGGACATCGTCGCCAAGTTCGAAGATTGCGCCCGGAACGCGGCCAGACCTATCCCCAAAGACCACGTTACGAGGGCCATCGAGATGGTTGCCCACCTGGAGAAACAGGAAGACGTTGGTGGAATAGTGGGCTTGCTGGCGTAAACATGATTCTCAGGAGGTGTCTGTCGTGCCAGAGGAAGTGACCCTGGAGCTACTCAATCCGTGCGGCATTGTTGAAGCGCCCTTGCGCCACGCGAAACGCCTTGAAAGCCTTGCCGGGAAGACGGTCTGCGAGCTATCGAACGCAACGTGGGAGCCTGATCGGACCTTCGCCGCTATCCGCGAGGCCCTTCAGAGCAAGGTCCCGGACGCCAAAATCATCCCCTTCACCGAGTTCCCTACGGGGAATAACGGCATTGACATCGACGAGATCGCCGATTTGCTGCAGAAGAAAGGCTGCGAGGCCGTCATATCAGGCAACGCGGGCTGAGGCGGGTGTTCAACCGCGGCCGGTCGGGCCGCAGCAAGAGCGGAGAAGGTCGGCATACCGTCAGTCATCGTGACGCGCCAGGGATTCTCCAGAGTGGCTGCCAACGCCTTTGCCCAACTCGGGTTTCCAACAGAGGCCCCGACTGTGTTTGAATTCCCGACGCGCATGTTCCTTCCGGGCAGCGACCTCACTCCGTTGAAAGAGAACATAGACAAGCTGATTTACGGGCTTACCAGATGGGAGCCTGAGAATAAGGCAGTTCGCACCTCACCGAGGACGAGGGTCACCGGGAAGAACTATCAGGAAGCCCTTGCCAGGATGGATGCCGTCTTCCTCAGGAATTCCTGGACCGATGGGCTCCCGATACGCCCGCCGACGCAGGAAATGGTCGATTGGATGCTCGAGGGGACCGACCTTCCCCGCGACAGGTTCGTGGCGAAGATACTGCCGAGAGGCGGCGTAGCCACCGTAGAACTGATAGCCGTCAACCTCGCCATGGCCGGCGGGCGTCCCGAGCACCTGCCCATACTGATCGCCGCGGTGGAGGCCATTGCCGACCCTCGTTTTCACCACGAAAGGATGAACTCAACCACATGCAGCGGCTATCCCGCAGTGATAGTGAACGGGCCGGCGGCCAAGCAAGTAGGGATCAACTCTGGGTACGGGTGTCTCGGGCCTGACCCGAGTCACCCGGCGGGCGGAATAATTGGACGCGCGCTCCGGCTCCTCTTTTTGACGGCCGGTGGCGCCGTTCCCGGCTCGGGCTCCATGGCTATCTTCGGGGGACCAGCCAGGTACACAAATATTGTCTTCGCTGAAGACGAGGACGGCAGCCCGTGGAAGCCGCTTCACGTAGAACGAGGTTTCCCGAAGCAGAGCAATGTGGTTACCGTTCTTGCCATTGGCGGCACCAACAACGTAAACGGTGTGAGGACAACCACTCCGGAGGCGGCGCTCAAGAGTCTAATCGCGATTGCGGCCTATATGAGGCAGGCCGGCAACTGGGCCCAGGCATACCAGATACCCGGAGTCCTCCTCTTAGGACGAAACGCCGCCGGGCCGCTGGCGGAGCTTGGCTGGACCAAGGAGAGGATCAAGGAGTTCCTTTGGGAGCATTCCAAGGTGCCCATGAATGACCTTGGCAACTACGTACAGGAACTGCCGCCTGGTCTCCCGGACCCCTGCCCGATAACCAGCAAGCCGGAGAATTTCATGATCGTCGTCGCAGGCGGCGATCAGTCCGGGCACGGCTATTGGATGCAGACCGGTTACTCGGGCAACTACGTGCCCATAAGCAAAGAAATCAAGCTTCCCGCGAACTGGGACGAGTTAGTCGGGCAGGCAGAGAAGGACTTGGTCGCGATTCCGGCGGAGTAGATGAGAATCACACCTGAAGAGCAACTGGCGCGACATATCTGTGACACCTCGTACGCGGACATAGGCGAGGAAGCCATCGATGCCGCGCGGCGCGAGGTCCTCTGGTCTCTGGGTACCTCCGTCGCGGGGGCCGGGGCGGCTGATTCCGGCAAGATCATTAACTTTGTAAGGCAACTCGGCGGCCGCGAAGAGGCCACCGTCATTGGCTACGGAGATCGCTTACCGGCGAGCTTGGCCGGACTGGCCAACGGGGCGTTCGCCAAAGCCCGCGAGTACGAGGACAAGTATTGGATGGACACGAGTCACGGCTATTGCATCGGGCCAGCCGTGGTGTCCGCCGCCTTCGCGACGGCTGAACACGTGGGAGGAGTGAACGGCGAGATCTTTCTTGAGGCGGTAACGCTGGCCACGGATGTGGAGGCCAGAATGATGAAAACCGTGGGCAGCGCTATCGAGACCGGTTGGAACTCAACCTACGTGTTTGCCAGCTTTGGCGCCGCGGTTGCGGCATCGAAACTTCTTCGTCTGAACCAGGGACAGGTCATGAATGCCCTGGGACTCGCTTACGCCCAAGCGACGGGGAACCGCCAGCCGCAGTGCGAACAGGAGAGTGTGCTCGGCATTCACATGCAGATGGGGTTCGCGGTGCGAAACGGAATCACAGCCGCCCAACTCGCCAAGCTCGGAGTAACCGGCGTCCATCAGTTCCTGACGGGCACCTTTGGCTTGTACTCGCTCTTCTTCACGCATGAGGATGTTGGTCTGGACGCTCTGACCACGGAGCTCGGGTCCCGCTTTGAGGGGACGAGGCTGGGCTTCAAGGCCTACCCATGCGGTGCTGTCGTGCATCCGGTCCTCGATGCTGTCCTCTCGATAATTGCCGGGAATGACGTCCAGGCGGAGGCGATTGATCGAGTGAAGGTGTACGGAACAACGAGACTGCGCCGAATGGTAGAGCCCGCCGAGCCCCGTCAGAATCCAAAGAACCGCGTCGACGCTGAGTTCAGCCTGCCGTGGGCGGTCGCCTGCACCATAGTTGACAGGAGGCTTTCCTTATCGCAATTCAGCGACGAGGCCCTGCTTGATCGAAGGTATGCAGAGCTGGCGCGAAAGGTGGAAACCGACATGGATGCCAGTCGCAAAGGCGTTTGGATTGAGATGCAACTCAAGGACGGACAGACGCTGAAGTCGGAGACCGTCTTTGCCGCCAGAGGTCATCCCGACAATCCATTGTCAACTGAGGAGATGATCGAGAACTATCGCGACTGCGTTCGCTTCGGCCCCAGGCCTCTCTCCGATAAGCGAACGGAGCAGGCCAAGGACCTGGTGCTGCGCCTGCAGACGGTCCCGGATGTAGCCGCCATCATCCGCTTCTTGGGGTAGGACGCCGGCGAACGAATAAGGTTTGGGGAAGGACAAATGATGCGGAGAGAGGTTCCAGTCATGACCACGGGCAAGCTTCTCATACTTAGTCACTTAGCTATTCTGAGCCTGCTTCTGGCAAGTTGTGCGCCAGCAGCAACTCCACCCTCTAAACCGCCAGTAGCGTCTCCATCACCCGCGGGGATTGCGACGTCGCCCAGCGCGCCAACGCCGTCGGTGGCGACGACTCCCACCGCGTTGTCCAAGCCATCGGAAGCCGCTGGCAGGCGGGGCGGAACGCTCAGAGTGCTCGTCACGGCGGACCCACGGAGCTTCGACCTACAGGCCGAGTCCAGTTACACCATTCTCGCTCCGGTTGGCCCGGCCTACAATGGGATCGTGGAGTACGACGACGAACAGCCGGACAAGATAATTCCAGCTCTTGCGGAAAGATGGGACACGAGCGCTGATAGCCGCGTCTGGACTTTCCACATTAGAAAGGGCGTCACATGGCACGATGGAAAGCCACTCACTGCGACAGACATCGAATACAGCCTGAGGCGAATCATGGCGAGCTCCGTGGAATTGAAGGACCCTCTAGCCTTCGTCGAAAAAGTTGAAGCTAAAGACGAAAACACTGTAGTGGCAACGCTGAAGCAGCCTCGCACTGTCTTCATGACCATCCTGGCTGATAGCTGGGCGACTATGATGCCGAAGCATGTTGTTGAAGCCAGAGGCGACATGAGAAGAACCATCGTGGGAACCGGCCCCTTCAAGTTCAAGAGCCACGATGTTGGCGCATCCTTTCAACTGGTGCGGAACACGGATTACTTTGTCAAAGGCAAGCCCTTCATTGACGGCATTGCTTTTTACCCGATCAGGGATGTGTCAACGGCCCTGGCGGCCTTTCGAACGCAGAAGGTGGATATCACAGGGATACTGGTGTTGACGACGACAGGGGGTATGGTCCTGGAGAAGGAAGAGCGAAACGCCAAGGTTGGCCGATATCCCAGTCTTGGCTGGTGGAACTTCGCCATGCCGGTGGACAAGGTCCCGTGGAACGACATCAGGGTGCGCCGCGCCGTAAACCTGGGCATTGACCGGGACGCCTTCGTGAAAGTCATCGAGCAGGGCTTCGGTAGAGTGGGGAGTTTTGTGCCTCCCATCATGGGGGGCCTCACGCCGGACGAACTCAATGATCAGCCTGGCTTCAGGCAGCCAAAGGACGCCGACCGGGCCGAAGCCAAAAGGCTACTGCAGGAAGCGGGGTACGGGAGCGGGTTCTCGACCAGGATGCTCCATCGGTCGGGTGAACCTTACACCAGTGCGGCGGTCTTGCTGAAGACGGAGCTTGCCAAGATTGGCATTACGGCCGAGCTCGATCCCAGAACTGAAGCGGACCTCTTCGACCTAACCTTCAAGGGCGCCTATCACTCCATAATGTCCAGGAGGTCCTGGAAGTTGCCCGATCCCGATGGCTTGCTTCCCGTCAACTATAGGAGCAATGGCGCCAGGAACTATGGTCACCTTGTTGACGCCGAAACCGACAAGCTTATCGACCAACAGTCTGAGATAACCGATCCCGCCAAGAGGAAGGAGATACTCAGGCAAATCGACCGCCGGCTGATCGAAACTGTTCCTACAGTGACAACTCACTGGTTCGACTATTTTATGGCCTGGTGGCCGACGAACATCCAGTTCGTGCTGCCCTTGACGTTTACGTCGAACGTCAGGTACAGCGGTGTCCGGCTTCTGAGATAGCCTTCGACACACCCACGTAAATGTAGTGGTCTTGCGGGGGGAGATATCATCGCCATGACCGAGGGGGAACCACTGGAGAATCCCGTCGGGGAAGTCCGTTGCGAGGACGCCGGCCTGGCGCCTCGACTGGACAGTCTGGAGGGCAAGCGCGCCCTGTTCCTGTCTAACGCGCAGCAGGCTGCGGACGAGTTGCTGGCCAGGACCGGGCAACTCCTCCTGGAGAAGTATGGACTGGCTGCCATCCTCAGCGCGAGGAGGTCTGAAGGGCATACGGAGGAACTGCCGCCGGCCGATTTCGTGATCGGCGGGGTTGGCCTCTGAGGGGGATGCACAACGCGGAGTATCCGCAATGCAGTGGAAATAGAGAAGGGCGGGACGCCCACGGTTACTCTGTGCACCACCTCCTTCGACGCCCTGGGGCAATCGCTGGCGGCGGCTCTGGGCGAGCCTTCCCTGCCCATTGTCAGCCTGCCGCGCAAGGTCCAGATCGAAAGGCAGAGCCAGGCTTCTCTCGATGAGATAGCCCGCGGGATCATCGATGAGATTGTCTATATTCTCACGCAGCCCAGGGAAAGGATTGCCAGAGAATATCGGGGGAAGCACCGCGTGGAGGCGATTCCGGAGGCCAACGAGGGGACGTTTTCCTCACGCTTGGCGGCGGCCGATCTTGAGTCCGTTTGTGCTCCGGCCACGGCTGCCGAGACAAGCATCCTCTTCTATGAGCGCGGTTGGACCGACGGTCTCCCCATCGTCCCCCCAACCAGGACTGCGGTCGAAAAGATGCTGGAATACTCCGATCGGGATGCGGATGAGGTGGTCGGCGTCCTGGCGCCCCGGCAGGGCCACGCTACCGTCATAAAGATTGCCGTCAATGCCGTTATGGCTGGCTGTCTTCCTCAGTATCTACCGGTAGTGGTCGCCGCGGTGGAGGCGCTAGCCGACCCGGCTTTCGGACTCGGCCCCCTTCAAGCCACCACGAGCCCCGTTGCGCCCCTGGCCGTCATCAACGGGCCTATCGTCAAGGAGTTGGGGTTCAACTTCGGCTACAATGCTTTCGGACCGGGAACGCTGGCCAACGCGACGGTGGGACGGGCCATCAGGCTCATCATGCTCAACATTGGTGGCGGCGAACCGGGGACCATTGACAAGGCCGTTCAAGGCGGACCCGCCAAGTACTCCTGGTGCGTCGCGGAAAACGAGCAAGAGAGTCCCTGGCCGCCTCTCAGCGTTGAGCGGGGGTTTGGCCGCTATGTGAGCACCGTAACCCTCTTCGCGGGTTCCAGCTATCAGAACTTCCTCGGCCGCGGCGATGCACGCGAGCTTCTTCTTATGGCTGCGGAAACAATGGCCGTGTCCGGTTCCAATTGCCAGCACATTGGCGCGGAGGCGTTGCTCGCACTCAACCCGGGGCACGCGGATTGCTTCGCCAGGGCCGGTTACGGCAAAGATGATATCAAGCGCTTCATCTTTGAAAACGCGAGGACGCCCTTCTCCAAACGCACAAGAGATTGGCAAGAAGGGTGGAAGAATAAGCACAATCGGCCCAACCTGATTCTGGAGGGCGAAGATCCGATGGTCCCGGTGACGGACCGGTGGGAGGACATCCAGGTGCTGGTGGTTGGGGCCTGGGGCAGTCACGGCATGTTCATCCCTGGCTTCCTGCCCACGTCCAGGACCACGACGAAGGTTATCAGGTTGCAGGGAGTAGGGCGTAAGGCGTAGGGTGCAGGGCCGATACATTGCCGCCAACTGTGTCCACCCCGTCCACGACGTCCACGTGTGGGGGACCGGATGCATCGGGACTTCCGTGTCCAGCCGTGGTTCCAACGTCCGGTCTCTAACGATTGGTTCACTTGCCTGAGGATGGAGGTAGCGAGATGTATAGTCACAATGTGAGAACAGCCTTTGGCTGCCTCGCCGCGCTCGCGCTGGTGCTTTCAAGCTGCGCCCCCGCTGCGGCGCCAACGCCAAAGCCAGCCGCGCCCCCGACTGCAATCGCGGCGAAACCTGTGGAGACGGCCGCGGCGAAGCCTGCCTCCGTGACGGCGACTCCCAAGCCAGTTGCCGAGCAGCCCAGGTACGGGGGCACCATCGCTATTTCGAACGTTGGTGATCCTCCCAGCCTGGATATGCACCAGGAAACCACCATGTACACCAAGCTGGTGGTTGCCCCCGCTTATAATCAGTTGGTCGAGTATCAGGCGCATTTGGGCAAAGGGCTTTTCCCCGGCCTCGCCGAGTCCTGGGAGGTCAGCAAGGATGGCCTCGTCTACACCTTCAACATGCGCCGTGGAGTGAAGTTCCACGACGGCTCGACCCTCACCCCTCAGGATGCGGCCTTCAGCTTGACCAGACTGTGGAAGCCACCCAGCGGCGTCCGGAGCGGGTTGGCCGGCCTCATCGACGGCATCAAGAGCATCGAAGCCGCTGGAAACCAGGTGAAGGTAACCCTGGAGTACCCTTATAGCGCCCTCGTGCCCATGTTCGCCTTTAACGCCTCCGTGATCTACCCCCAGCGCGTCGTCGAGGCAAAGGGGGACATGAAGACCACAGTTGTGGGCACCGGCCCCTTCCGGTTCAAGTCCTACACGGCGGGCGTTAGTGTTGAGCTAGTCAAGAACACCGACTACTGGGCAACTGGGCGGCCTTACCTGGACGGGGTTGTCTTTTACGTCCTCAAGGACAACATGACGCGCCTCGCTGCCCTGAGGACGGGCCGAGTACATATGACGGGACGGAATCTGGCCACCATAACGCCCTCGGAAATGGAAACTATAAAGAAGACCAATCCGCAGATGGCGATCTATCCAACCACCACCCCGGTCTATCCCTGGTTCTTCATGAATCTGAGGAACAAGCCCTTCAATGACAAGAGGGTGCGCAAGGCGTTGAGCCTGTCGATCGACCGCCAGGCGGCGCTGAAGGTCATTGCCGGGGGCTACGGCTCCATCGCCAGGCTCTTCGCTGTCGAAGGCTGGGGTATTCCTGAAGACGAGAGGTTGAAGTTGCCCGGCTACCGGCAGCCGAAGGACATTGACCTGGCCGAGGCGAGGAAGCTGCTGGGCGAGGCGGGATATGCTCAGGGCTTCAAACTCAATATTCTGGCACGGACGATGCGCCTGAGCCAGGACTCCGCCGTCTTCTTAACGGAGCAGTTCGCCCGGGTCGGTATCGAGTCCAAGGTCGAGGTGCTGGAGGATGCTGTTTTCTGGGACCGGGGACGCCGCGCCCAGCATGAGGCCATGGTCTACACCCCGGCGATGAGCGTACCCGACCTGGAGATTATGGGCCGCTTTCTCATCAAAGGTGCATCAATGAACTATTCCGGCAACGATGATGACGCGAAGATTAACGGTCTCTGGGCCAAGCAACGGGCCGCCGTGGATGATAACCAGCGCAAAGCCGCAATTGAAGAGCTTGAACGTTATGTGTACGAAGAGGCCCAGCCCGCGATACCCCTGGTTGTGCCATACACCTTCCTGGCAGTGCAGCCGGAGGTGAGGAACTTCTCTCCTGGCATAAGCGAGCAGGGCAATAACAACCTGCAGGATATCTGGTTAGCCAAATAGGGAGCGGGGAACAGGAAGTCCCGACGCATCGGGGTCGCGACGGAGTCGGGACGCGAAGCACGGAGCGAGAAGCCGTAGTGCGGGGGCTTGTCCCCCCTTGGGGGATGGGGCAGTCTGGATCATTTTGTTGACATGCGGGACAGGCGAACGCCGGACCCAATAGAAAGGAAGGAATGTCAAATGGCGGATTCCCCCTACGAGGTAGTGTGGCCCCTGGGCAAATCGGTATCCGAGCCCGCGCCGTTGGCGGACAGGAGCCAGAGCCTGGCAGGCAAGACCGTCTGCGAGGTCTGGGACCGGATTTTCCGCGGCGACGAGATCTTCGCCATTCTCCACGAGGAGCTGCCCAAGAAGTTCCCCGGCATCAAGTTCGTCGATTACACGAAATTCGGAGACACTGCGGGGCCGAGCCAGCGGGAGGTCGTGGCGGACCTGCCCAATAAGCTGAAGCAATATGGCTGCGACGCCGTCATCTCCGGGGTGGGCGCCTGAGGTAGCTGCACGCCCGCCGTGGTGCGGGCCAGCGCCGCCGCCGAAAAGGCCGGCGTAAGAACCGTATCCATCGCAGCTTCGGGATTCGTGAGGCAGGCGGCGGCCATAGCCAGGGCCATGGGCGTCGAGAACATGGCTGTGGCGGAATACCCGGGTGTGCCCATGGTCGATAGCCCGGAGGACCTTCAGCGGAAGGTCCGTCAGGCTGTCGCCGAGAGTATTGTCAGGGGCTTGACCACCCCCATCCAGAGCGCTCCGCCGGTCGTCGAACCTGGGCCGAGGGACATCGTCTTCAAAGGCTCGCTGGATGAGGTCCAGGAGTTCTTCTACAAGAACATGTGGTCGGAGGGCCTGCCCGTCATCCCGCCAACCCTCGACCGCGTGGAGAAGTTCCTCCGTTTCACCGACCGTTCACCGGACGAGGTGCTGGGCACGCTGCTGCCGGAGAACCGCCAGGCCACCGTCTGGAATGTGGCGGTGAACGGCGTCATGGCCGGCTGCCGCCCTGAGTATATGCCCATCCTGGTCGCCGTTGTCGAGTGCATCTCCGACCCCGAATGGCGCATCGAAGATGCGGGCAGCACT
>JACPQD010000031.1 GCA_016190665.1 Chloroflexota bacterium | reverse complement strand
GGTCGGGGGTCAGGGGTCGGGGGTTGGTCCACCCCGTCCACTTTGTCCACAGTGGAGGCAGTCGGGGTGGGGAAAAAGGTTCGGGTGGTCCAGCACTGTCCACCCCGTCCACCTCGTCCACGCCCCCCTTAATCCCCCCGTGGACGGGGGCGCCCCGGGATAAGTGCCGTTGACTAGAGCAACGGAGAACTCAATCCCCCCGTGGACGGGGGCGCCCCCCTTAATCCCCCCGTGGACGGGGGGACAAAGGGGGGCAGAGGCATCAGGGAAGGGCGGCGGCTATCAGCTCGCCCATCTGTTTGGTGCCCACCTTGGTCTTTCCCGTCTCCATCAAATCGTAGGTGCGGTGGGTGCGCAGCACCTTGTTGATCGCCCGCTCGACGGCCGCCGCTTCTTTGTCCAAGCCGAGGGAATGGCGCAGCAGGAGGGCGGCGCTCAAGATGGTGGCGATGGGGTTAACCTCGTCCTTGCCGGCGTGCTTCGGCGAGCTGCCGTGGATCGGCTCGTAGAGGCCGAAGCCCCAGAAGAGGGCGCCTCCCCTGGTCAGCCCCTTAGCGGACTCCGGCCGTAGAGCGGCCGACGGCGCCATCCCCAGCGAGCCCATGAGCATGGCGGCCTGGTTGTTGAGCATGCCCGCCACCGGCACGATGTCATTGACGATGACATCGAAGCTGGCGGGGTTGCGCTCGAGCTGCATGGCGCAGTTGTCCGGGGCATAAGTCTCAAACTCCACGTCGGGGTAGTCCGGCAGCATCTCCCGGGCGATCTCTCTCCACAGACGCGAGGTAGCAAAAACGCCTGCCTGGGCGGCCAGGGTGAGCTTTTTCCTCCGGGTTTGCGCCAGCTTGAAGGCGAAGGTCAGAGACCGCCTGATCTCCTTTTCAGAATAGACCAGAAAGTCCTGGGCCTGCCGGCCCTCGGCATTCTTCCAGACCTTGCTCCGGCCGCGGGCGAAGGAGCCCGCGAAGTCCCGCACAATCACCAGATCGACGCCTCTAATGGTGGATGGCTTGAAAGGCGTCCGGTTAGCCAGGGTAGGGATGTACTTGGCCGGGCGCAGATTGGTGTACAGCTTGAGCCCGGCGCGCAGGCCCCGCAGACCCTCGTTGGGGAGGATCTTAGCGCCCGGAAAATCATACTTGGGATCGCCGACCGAGCCGAAGAGGATAGCATCGCACTTGCGGACCATATCGAGGGTCTCCTGGGGCAGCGGAGGCAGCCCTTTGTCCATGGCGGCGCCACCCAGCAGCCCCCAGTGGAGGTTGAACAGATGGTTGTAGCGCCGCGCCACCTCCTCCAGGACGCCCGCCGCCGCGGGCACGATCTCCCTGCCGATGCCGTCGCCAGGAATGATAGCTATGTCGAATTTCCTCATGTGACTCCTTCCCCTTTCAGATTTGAACGATGATGGCGGCATGTTAGCAGAGTTGGAGACGGCTGTCAATGAGACGTGGCGGGGGTCGGGGGCCAGGGATCAGGGGCCGGGGGGGCTGAGGGGTTTGAGATGTCCGATTTTCCGGCCTCGCCGGGTTTCGGGTATACTAAGACTGGAGTGCGCGATGCTACGAGGAACAAACGAGTTCTCCCACGAAATCGGCCCCATCCGGCCGCCCAGCGAGGGCCAGGACTCTTCCCTCCTGGTCCGCGCCACCCGCAACTGCCCCTGGAACCGCTGCGAGTTCTGCGCCACCTACAAGGGCAAGAGGTTCGAGCTGCGCAGCCTCGACGAGATCGAGCGCGATATCGATGTCATAGTCGCGCTCAGCGAAGAGATAAGGTCGACCTCCCGGCATCTGGGACTTGGCGGAAGGATCACCAGCGATGTCGTCGTATCGATGGTGAGGGGCAACCCCCACGTTTACGGAGACTCCACTGACCCGGAGAGGCTCCAGGCGAGGATCAACAGCCTCATGAACGTGGCTTCCTGGCTGAACACCGGCGGGAAAACGGCCTTCCTCCAGGACGGCGATAGCCCGATAATGAAGACGCCGCAACTGCTGGAGGTCGTCAAGTATCTCAAAGAGAAGCTGCCGACTATCGAGAGAATCACCTCCTACGCACGCTCCAAGACCATCTCGAGGAAAACGGTCGAGGAACTGCGGCAACTCCACGAAGCTGGACTCTCCCGACTGCACATCGGCCTGGAATCGGGGTGCGACGCCGTCCTGGCCCAGATGCAAAAGGGCGCTACCGGGGCGGAGCATGTGAAGGCGGGGCGCAACGTCGTGGAGTCCGGCATCTCTCTTTCGGAATACGTTATGCCCGGCCTGGGCGGAAGAAGGTGGTCGGAGCAGCACGCGCTGGATACAGCGCGTGTCCTGAATGAGATTGGCCCCGACTTCATACGTCTCAGGAGCCTGGTATTGCGCCAGCGGACGGGCATCCGCGACATCGCCCTCGCCGGCAGCTTCGATCCCCTGTCTGAGGATGAAATGGTCGCCGAGATCGGGCTGCTCATATCTACTCTCAACTGCCGCTCCTATCTGGCCAGCGACCATATGTCCAACCTGCTCGGCGAGATAGAGGGCCGTCTGCCGGAGGACAAGGCGCGGCTTCTGGACATAGTAGCGTCCTACCAGTCGATGACCACTCCGGAGAGGCTGGCCTTCAGCCTGCACCGGCGCCTGCGCGCCCGGCAGGCCGTCTACGGCGAGCTGCGGGAGGACGTCGCGGAGCGGGTGCAAGCCGCCCTGGACGCTCTGCAGAAGGAGAGGCCAGACGCCGAAGCCTTTGTCTATGAGGCGCTGGAGGCCCTGAAGCAGGGGTTCATTTGAAATGATGATTGGCCCATGCCGGTTGACACCGGCACCACCAGGTATGAAAATCGTGTTTCTATACCCCGCACTGAAGTACGGGGTATCCGCGTACTTTAGTGCGCGGTATGTGTAAGCTTCCTATTTTCTAACCAATGGTGAGTGGGGGCGGCTTGGTTCTTGTATCTTGGTCATTGGTTCTTGAGCAGGAGGTCCCAGCTTGAAGACAGACATTGTTGTGGTGAGCGCAGTGAGAACGCCCTTCGGCAAG
This sequence comes from Chloroflexota bacterium, assembly GCA_016190665.1. Lineage (GTDB taxonomy): Bacteria > Chloroflexota > Dehalococcoidia > JACPQD01 > JACPQD01 > JACPQD01. The sequence continues at coordinate 1,321 of JACPQD010000031.1, read as the reverse complement.
TTCGGCGGGTCGTTGCGAGAGATCGATTGCTACGATCTCAGCGCCATGGTCATGCGAGAGGCGCTGCGACGGATCAATCTGGAAGGACGCCTCGTTGATGAGGTGTACTGGGGCGTCGGGGATACCTCGGCCTGCAAGGATGTATACACACCTGTGGTGGCCCGGCAAGCCCTGCTGAAAGCGGGGCTGCCGCCGGAGACCGCCTCTTGCAGCATCGATAAGGCGTGCGTTTCGGCCATGTCCGCGGTGCAGCTCGGCGCAAGGGCGATACGGGTTGGGGACATCGACGTGGCGCTATGCGGGGGCGTGACGACCTTCAGCCGGGAGCCCCTGATTCTACGTAACCTCCGCTGGCAGGGGTGCCGGCTGGGCAGCCAGCAGTTGGAGGACCCCCTCTACGCCCTGGGATATAAGGACTACAATCCGGTGGCCGTGGACACGGGCGAAGTGGCCCTGGAGTTCGGCGTCAGCCGTGAGGAGCAGGACCGGTGGGCGCTGCGCAGCCACCAGCGTTACGGCCAGGCTCATGCCGAGGGCAGGTTTAAGGACGAGATGCTGCCTCTGAAGGTGTCCACGGACGGCCCGGAGCGCCTTCTGGAGATAGACGAACAGTACCGGCCCGACGCCGCCTACGAGAAGCTGGCGCGCCTCAAGACCATTTACGGCAGCCCTACGGTGACGGCGGGCAACGCGCCTGGCCTGAACGATGGCGCAGCAGCCGTGCTCATCGCCAGCCGTGGCAGGGCCGAGGAGCTGGGACTTCCGATTCTGGCCACCATCGTCAGCATGGCTAACGCGGCGCAAGAGCCCCGATATCTGGCTACTGTCCCCGCCTACGCCATCGAGAAGGCGCTGGAGAAAGCGGGCCTGTCCCTTGACGACATGGACCTGATCGAAATCAATGAGGCCTTTGCGGCGCAGCCGCTGGTCACCACCAGAGTGCTCGCCCAGCGCCACTACAACGATGATCCGGAGAAGCTGGACATGCTCCGCGACAAGACGAACGTCAACGGCGGCGCCGTCGCCGTCGGCCACGCCAATACCGCCAGCGGCGCCCGAATCATGATGACGCTGATTTACGAGCTGCGCCGGCGCGGGGGTGGGACCGGGGTGGCGGCCATCTGCGGGGGCCTGGCGCAAGGCGATGCCGCGGTGGTCAAAGTGGGGTAGGGGTTCGGGGTTGGGGGCTGGCGGTCAGCCGTAGATATAATGGATGGGCTGACGCCCTTGCTGTAGACACGCGGGTTAATGAGGTGTAACCTCATCCTATCCGCATACAGCGGGGAAATTAATCCAAGGAGGTCAGCCCAATGTCTAGTAT
>JACPQD010000033.1 GCA_016190665.1 Chloroflexota bacterium | reverse complement strand
CCACAAGAAGCCCAGCCCCCGCCCACGGCGTCACCTCCTCCGTCAAGCCCCCTTCGTAGTCATCGATCGCCAGATATTTCTTCATGTTTCCAATGGCCATCGTTCTCTGTCCACTCCCTCAACACAGTTGGATTACCACCTCCCGGGTGTGAACATTCTACACTATTTCGGCCTGAATTACGCTCGTTCTACCTTCCAACATCAATTTCACTCACTGATTGGGGTAGACCACTACCGAATCACTCACCTTGCCGAACCCATGAGTATCTCCGTGCGCGGACGTTCGCCGCCAAATCACTTCCGTCGCGAAGTTGTCGTAGCCGAAGATCTTGTCCATCTCCGCCTTGATATAGTGGCAGGCGTGCCAGTCGCAATGGACGTAGATGGAGCCGGTGTCCTTGAGGACGCGCCGCATCTCCCAGAGGCGGGCGTTGAGCCAGATGAGGTAGGTGTCCAGGCCGCCCTCCCAGATGTCGCTGAAGGTGCGCACCTCGTTGGTGTCGCCCCAGATGACGTTGTACTCAGCGCCGGAGAAGAAGGGCGGGTCGATGTAGATGAGGTCGATGGAGTTTGTGGGGAGGGTGCGCAGCACCTGAAGGTTATCGCCGTAGTAGAGGCGGTTCGGCGGGAGGTGCGGGCTGCCGAACTGCACCCAGTCGCCATTCAGGTTGGGCGTCAGGTCCGGTAGATTGATGAACGGGAATACCACATCGAAGCCACGGCCGGGCACAAAGCCAAGGGGCGCCTTGGCGGCGTCGGGCAGGTTGTTGAGTTTTGACCTTACCCGCCTGGCGACAGAGAAGATCCGCTCCTGGTCGGGAAGCCGCTGGGCTTGGGAGTCGGCCTCTATCCGGTGGAGGTCAGAGTCCTGGGATTCGTTCGTGGCAGGGCTTCCAGCTTGTTCGAGGGGTTGCTCAGTCCCGCCCTGGCGGTCACTGGTTGTCATGGCGGTCTCCAAAGAATCGCCGGCCGGCCGGGGGATTGTTCTTGCGCTTCGCGGGGTAACGGTAGTCGGTGACGTTATCATCCGGGCTTGGGGTCGCGACCTTCCGAGGCCGTGTAGCCATGGACATTTCCTCCTCGGATTTCAGGCTAAATACAGCGCTCCCGTGCCGTGGGCAGGCCAAAGCCTGTCGTAGTATAACATGGGGCGAAAACGGTGACAACGGCGCGCGCGGGTCGTTCCACGCGAGGTTGCTGGAGGAAGAAGGACGCTGCAGAAATCGCGCGGGGCCTCTGCGGATGGTTTTCGTGCGAAGCGTATCCAGCGATGCTGAGGTGGCTCCAGGCAACATCGCGGGTAGTTTCCACGTCCGCCTCTGTTGCAACGGTGGCTTCGAATCACTGCTCCGCCCGACCACCATACGCATCTCTTAACAACTCAAGCCCCCGTTCATTTGGCCAGCCAGATCTCCTCAAGGGAGTTGCCCACGGCATCGCTCATACCGGGTGTGAAATTCTTCACCTCTGGCCTGACGCCAATGTAGGATTGAAGCCAGACAATGGATACGCCTGGCAAAGTCTCCATCAGGCGCTCTTCCACCTTGCGCAGGAGAGCCTTGCGGCTTTCGAGGTCCGCCACCTTGATCTGCTCGTCCCATAGCTTGGACAGGACCTGGTCATCGTCGTTGCCAGCGAAGTTCAACGGATTGCCCGGCGCCCAGAAGCGGCCTTGCCAGTGGGGATCGGGGATGAACCAGCCGGACATGTAGACCATGGCTTCGTGGGCGGCCTTGCGTCCACTATCCCAGAAAATGGCGTCCTCAAGCACCTGCACCTTCGCTCTAACGCCGATTTGGGCTAGCTGGCTGGTCATGAAAACGGCAGGGTCCTTGCTCTGAGGCATGTTCCTGGCCAGGACCGTGACCTCAAAACCATCCGGGTACCCAGCGTCCTGCATCAGCTTCCTGGCAGCGGCGATATCAGCATCCTTCGGTTGCCGATAGCCAGGAAGCTTGAGAGCCTCGTCCATGGCCATTCCCCAGGGGTCCACGGGGAGGGGCTTGCCCATGATCCCTCGTCCATCCGCGAGTACCTTCATGGCGGCCTGCCGGTCCAACACCAGGTTCACGGCCTGGCGCACCCTCAAGTCCTTGAAGGGCGGCTTTCGCATGTTCATAAAGAAGAAGGGACCGAGGAGAGAGGGGGAAGGGTAGAAAGCTAGCTGGGCACTCTCCTTCTGCACTATCTCCATCTCCCTTGGCGCCAAAGCTGCGAACTGCTTCCCGGTCATGTTAACCTTGCCGGTCCGGAACGCCGACAGGCGCGTGGCCTGGTCCGAAAGAAAGAGATAGCGGAAACCATCGAGGTAGGGACGGCCCTTGACCCAGAAATCGGGATTCTTCACGCCCTCGATGCCAACCCCCGGCGTGTAGGACTTGAACTTGAAGGGCCCCGTCCCCATGGCCGTCCTCTTCATGTCGCCCTGTTGCTCCACATATTTCTCAAGGTACACAGGGGAAAAATTCGTGCCCAGGGCTGCCAGCATGACGCCGAAGGGGTACCTCAGAGCCACTTTCACTCTGTTGCCATCCTTGTCGATGGACTTGACCACTGGCTTGAGGAGAAAAGATGTATTGCTGATAGTGCCCTTGGGAGGGTCGGTGAGCCGCTTGAGATGGGACACGGCGTCGTCCAGTGTGAAGGGAGTGCCGTCGTGGAACTTGACGCCCTGGCGGATGTCGAAGGTCCAGGCCAGGCCATCGCCGCTCATCTCCCACTTCTCGGCAAGGCCCGGCGCCCATTTCTGCGCGGTGGGCGGGTCTATCTGAATGAGGTTGGTATAGAAGGGCGCCACGATCATCCAGGTGTTCAGAGTCGATTCCTGATGCGCGTCGAGGCTCGGAGGGTTGCCCGTGATGTAGGACGTGAAGACGCCTCCGTACCTGGGAGTATCAGCAGACTTTGGCGTGCCTGCCGGGGCATTTGTCTGTGGAGCGCCGCCCCCTTTTACAACCGGGGTGGAGGCTGCCGGTGCGCACCCCGACAGAAGCAGAACGAGCCCCACAAGCATGCTCGGCACGAAAGTCATCTTCATGGTGAGACCTCCTCAGTCACAATTCTGGCATCCAGTTCGGCGCTCCAGGGCGTGTCCATCCACGACGCTCCCCCTCGTGCCCTTGCTTTGTCAACGGCGCGGCACGAAGCGCCCCTCTACACGCGTTTCGGGTGCCTGCGAGCTGCGTTCTGGCCGGCGATCCTGCCGAAGGCGACGCATTCGCCGAGATTGCCCGCGCCCGGGTACAACATGCCGTAAATCGAACCCAGCTCGCCGGCGCTGTACAGACCCGGGATGGGTTCTCCATCGGGATTCAGCACCTCAGCTTTCGCGTTGCGCCTGGGCCCTCCTTGCGTGTTCGCTCCTCCCGGCCAGAGCTTCACCGCGTAATAGGGCGGCTGGTCCAGCGGGACCAGGTCCGAGGGGCTTCTGCCGAAATCGGGATCGGCGCCCTTCTCGCAATAGCTGTTGTAACTGGATACCGTCTTCTGTAAGGCGTCCGGAGACAACTCAAGCGCTCTGCCGAGGTCTCGAACGGTCTTCGCCGTGGTGATCCAGCCTTTCGCAATCTCACGGCTGTTGTCCTTGCTCCACTCGTAGAGTCGGCTCGGGCCGGAAGGGCCAGCGTCCCGCCTCGGGAGCGCGCCCAGCTCCATTCGCCTGCTATCGAAGACCCAGTAGTTCGGCACCCGAGGATGCATCAAGCGCCGGCTATCGAAAAAGCCAAGCTCATAATAATAGCCGTGGGAAGGACTCTTGAGCCGGTTCTCATCGGTGAACCGCGCTGCGCCCCTGTCAACGAAGATGTAGCCACATCGCTTGACTGCATCGCCGTGCCGGATGAGGAACGTTCCGGGGCCAAAGTCAAGGTAGAATGCAACAGGGAAATCGGGGAATCTCATGACAGTCCAGGCCGAAACGCAGTTCATATGCCAGAGATCCGCCCCCACGTCGAGGGCCATCCTGATGCCATCTCCCGTATTTGCCTGACTCCCCGTGAAATAGGTGGGGTATACCTTGAGGTAGTTGAGCTTCATGACCTCATTGAATTCGAATCCGCCACAACTCAAGATCACGCCTCTCGAGGCGCCGATCGCCACCTTCCTGGTCTCATCCCCTGAGCGGTCTTCGGCGAGCACACCCACTATTCTCCCGCTTGGATTCGTCAGGAGCTTCCTGGCCGCGGTCTCATACAATACCGGGATGTTCTTCGCCTTGATCTGCGCCGAAAGCAGTCTCACCAGCCCATGGCCTCCGCCTCTCAAGTGATAGCGGATCATCCCTTCGTGGGATGGCATGTCTGGGTATTCCGCCGGGTGGGGTTTCTCCAGGAAGCTCCCTCCCCTGGACTCGATCCAGCTCTTGTTCTCGGCGCAATGCTCCGACCACACCCTGATCATCTCTTCGTCGCTCCATAGTGCGCCGTCATCCAGGCGACATACGGCTTTCAAATACTCGAACCCGCTTTTTGGGTCCGAGGGGCACAGGAACACGGCGCCAGACATGCTCGTGTTCGAGCAAAGGGATTCACGAGGCTGCTTTTCCAGGATAAGGACGTCAGCCCCCTCGTCGTGGGCAGTCATGGCAGCTACCGCTCCTGCCGCGCCGCAGCCGATCACCACCACATCTGCGGTGGCGTCCCAGCGCATTCCCCTTGGCATCAACATATTCAACTCCGCGTGAGTATTTGGCGTAGCGCCTCGACGACCGACAACCACGAAATACACCAAGTACACTAGATATTTTCATGTCTTTCGTGTGTTTCGTGGTTCCGTCCTTGACAAGGTTCCTGATCGTGCAGCGCATGAGTTCTCATTGTAAGGCCGTTATTGAAACACTACACTGGTTCCGGGCTCTCGGTACTTCTCTTGCTCCTGCGCCGCGCCTCCCCTATATCACTCCCTGTTGCCGCAGCGACTCAATCTCAGAGTCCGAAGCGCCGAGCAGCTCTGCAAGGATCTCCGCTGTATCTTGCCCAAGGGTTGGGGGTGATGTCATCGGCACGTGAGACGCGGATAACTTGACCGGGTTGCCAACGGTGAAGAATTTGCCCCGGCCGGGAGTCGGAAGCTCTACGATCATCTCGCGTGCCTGAAGCTGGGGGTCGTGCTCAAGGTCGCCCGTATCCATGACTGCCGCGGCGGGGACGCCTGCCTCGCAGAGCAGGCGCATCGCTTCATGTTTATCTCGTTGGATGGCCCATTCAGCGACAATGGCGTTCACCCGGTTCGCGTGCGGGCCCAGCTCCTCTCGGCGTATCCCCTTCACCTCCTCGATCAATTCTGGTCTGCCAAGCACTGTAAAGAGATTGGGCAACATTGGCGACTGTGTGCTCACGAAGACGTAGTCGTTCGGTCCGCCCCCCGCACAGGCGAAGAGGCCGTAGCCCAGGAATCTCGCCGCCCCCGATCCCTCCCTCATCGGTGGCCGGCCCAATCGCTGGTGGTCTCGGAATCTGACTCGTATCAGGTTGCATACCGCATCTTGCATAGACACATCGACCAATTGGCCAATCCCAGTGTTATGACGCTGTTGCAGCGCAGCCAGTATCCCGATGGCGGCGTGAAGCCCCGCACCGGTATCTCCGATAGCGGCACCGTTTACCATGGGTGGCCCATCGGCCGGCCCGCACACTGACATCGCCCCGCCGGCGGCCTGGGCTACCGATTCAAGGGACTTATATGGAGAGTAAGGCCCCCAGGAGCCAAAGCCTTTTATCGAGGCATAGATAAGGCGTGGATTGATCTCGTGGACGGCCTGCCACCCGAAGCCAAGCCGTTCGGCAGCGCCCGGCGCGAAATTCTCAACAAGTATGTCGGCAGTCTTGATCAGGGCCACAAAGATCTGCTTGCCTTTTTCATGGCGAAGGTTAAGACTGAGGCTCCTCTTGTTCGCGTTCAGCACAAGATAGAAAAGGCTGTCCAGGCCTTCGATATCTCGGAAATGGGACCGGGAATCATCTGGCTGGCCCGGCGCCTCGACCTTGATGACATCTGCTCCCAACCAGGCGAGGAGTTGGGTGCACGACGGGCCGGCCTGCATCTTGGTCAGGTCAATAACTCGAATCCCGGAAAGTGCGCCATCATTCAATTCAGCTCTCCTCCGAACAAGATCGATTCCTTTGGACTTGTGGGCCCCATACTACCGCGGGCTCACCTATTTGTCCAGCCAAACGTGAACATACTTGTCGCCATCGTGGTATTGGGCGGGCAACGTGTAGTTCTTCAGCCGGGGCCCCCAGGCCTTCCAGAGTCCGGTCCAGCCGAGTATTGTCGTGCTGTACATGCCCTCGATCTTTTCGCTGATCTGGCGCACAATGGCCTTGCGCTTCTCCGGGTCCTGCTCTCTCGACTGGAGGCCGATCAGCCTGTCGAGTTCAGGGTCGCTGATATTGGACCAGTTGTCTGGCCCCCCCGTCTTCCACTCGGCGTTCAAAATAGCGTCGGGTTCTCTGACGGCCATGCCATTCCGGTAGCTGAAGGTCTCGTAGGCCCTCTTCGTGCGCAGGTCGAAGTAGGTCGCATCGTCCACCGGCCTGAGGGAAACATCGATGCCAATCCTGGCTAACTGCTCCCTCATGAAGACCGCCTGGCTTTCGAACTCTATCCGCTTCCTGAACATGGTTGAGGTCTTGAGTCCACTGGCGAAGCCGGCCTCAGCCAGCAGCTTCTTCGCCTCGGCGATGTCCTGGTCCTTGGGCTGTCGGTAGCCGGGGCGCTTGAGCAGCTCCTCGGTGGGGATACCGCCCATGGACTCCGGGATGACGCCGCCCAACTCGCCCGTGTCGCTCATGAGGACTTTGATCGCCGTCTGGCGGTCGATGGTTAGATAGACCGCTTTGCGGACGCGGATGTCGCTCCATGGCGCGCGGTCGGTGGGCAGGGCGATAGCCCGCCAGTTGGCCTTGCGGTGCATGGCCACCGTCCCTTCCTTATAGTTCCTTTTGAGCACCTCTACCGTCTGCTCACTGGGGAGATATATGACGTCGACACGGCCGGTCCTCAAAGCCGCTATGGAGCTGGCCTCATCACCTATGGCATAGACGCGAACGCCATCGAGGTAGGGGCGGCCAGGCTCCCAATAATTCGGGTTTCTCTCCAGCTCGAGGAAGGACCCTCTCTCATGGCGCTTGAACTTGAAAGCGCCCGTGCCCACGACATCTTCCTTCATGTTGCCTTTCTTGTCCAGGATGTGCTTGGGCATTATGACCGCCCACGCGAGGGCCACGTAATTGAGGACGGAGGCGCTGGGGTAGCTCAGCATGATTTTGACGGTAGCGTCATCGGGGGCCTCGACCGTCTTGATGGCCACCAGCCCGGGGCCCGCAGAGCCATGTTTCTTCACCCTTTCGATACTGAGGGGGACATCGGCGGAGGAGAAGGGAGTCCCATCGTGCCATTTCACGCCTTTGCGCAGGTTGAACGTGTAGGTTAAGCCATCGCCGCTAATCGCCCACTTCTCGGCCAGATCGGGGACCACCGTGCCGGGTTGGAAAGGGTCGTACTGCACCAGACCATTGTATGCCGGGCCGATCGGGGCCAGGTGTATGAGGCCGCTGCCCTGATGGATGTCATAACTCGGAGTGTCCGCGCTGATGCTTCGATTGAGCACCCCACCCCTTTTCGGCTGCTCCGCAGCCGGTTTGGGTGTGGGACTCAGCGCCGCTGGCGCTGGCGTTGACGCGGGCGGTGCTGCCGCCGGGGCTGTTGTCGGCGGCGGCGCTGCTGCCGGAGCGCAGCTTGCTAACAGCAATCCTAGCACAGCTAGATAACTGACCACCGCCAAAGGTTTCCTGGTTTGCATCGCCGACCTCCTACTGACTGAATTCCCCGACCGAAAAAGCACAAGCCGACCCTCTGGGCTATCCAGTTCGGGTCGGCTTCTTCCTCATCGCGCTTCCGTCCTCTACAACGCCGTTTCCGGCGAGGCTAGACCAATTGACGATGTTATGAATATTGGTTTGTGCTTTTTAAGCTACCCATCACTACAAGCGTGCAACCAGTTTCACTTCGTAAAGCATTCCGCAACGGCCGTCCGGTCCGATCGGAACCCGGCATCAATATACAGCCTGGGGAGAAACGTGTCAACAGGTAGAGGGGCTATGAAGGACTACTCGGCTAGCCAGACATGAGCGTATTTGTTATTGTTGTAGGTGCTGATGCCTGGGGCACTCGTCTGGGCGTAGGGCCGCGGTGGGCATAAGGAATCTCCTTATTCGATGGGAACGGACGTGCTCAAGGGGCGTCCATTCGGTCTAGCCGTGTGGCAGCGAGAAGGCCGACTCGATCATGTCGGATTAGCTTTGTGCAAGCCAGACATCTTGATACTTGCTGTTGTTGTGCTGTCCGACGCCTGCTCTGTAGTTTCTGACTTCAGGCCAGAAAATTATGCGGTTGCTGAACCACGGAGCGATGACATAGGGCGCAACCTCCAGCACACGGTACTGCATCTCTAAGACAATCCTCTTTCGCTCTCCGGCGTCGGTTGTTCGTCCCTGCTTTTCGAAGAGCTGATGCAATTTCTCATCCGCAATCAAATAACGATTGCCCTTGACAAAGTAGGCAGCCGAAGAATCGGGATCAGTAATGTCTGGCCCCCCAGTCGAGGTATGTGTCCCATAGGCGCCCCTATCTATCCTCTCGAGAAAGCTGGCCGATTCCTGAGTGTCCAGCGTTGCACGGACGCCCACTTTGGAAAGCTGATCTGTCATGAACTCGGCCATCGTCAGACTGGCGGCCAGGCCGGCCCTGGCCATGATCCTGGTCTCAAAGCCATTTGCCAAGCCCGCTTCGGCTAAGAGCCGCTTCGCCTCGGCGATGTCGGCGTCCTTCGGTTGGCGGTAGCCTGGCTCCTTCAGGAGCTCTTCCGGCGGAATTGCCCACTGGCCAGCTATCAGCGCCCCACCCAGGGTTCCCTCACCTTCAGATACAGCCTTCAGAGCAGCCTGCCGATCGGTAGCGAGGTGTATGGCGCGTCGCACTCGGACATCGTCCCAGGGCTTCTGAGTCATATTGATGTAGAAAACAGCAGCCTTCAGCGTCTGGAACGGCTGGGCAATGGCTTGAGGCGCACTTTTCTCTACGGTTTTCGCCTCGCCCGGCGTGAAGCTGTTTATCGGCACCGGCATTTTGATGCGGCCCGTCCTGAACGCAGCTAGAAGCGTGCCACGATCTTTGATGATATAGGCAGTTATTCCGTCCAGATAAGGCCGCCCGGAAACGAAGTATTCTTTGTTCTTTAGTAGCTCGAGACTGACGCCCACCGAATAGCTCTTAAGCTTGAAGGGCCCGGTACCCACCACGTCATTCCTCATGCTGCCTTTGGATTCAATGACATGCTTCGGCGCCACAGGCATGTTACCCACCGCCAGCATTGCCAGGATAGAGGCGCTCGGGTATTTCAGAGAGAGCTTCATTGAATACTCGCCTGCCGCTTCGACTGAAGTGATGGCGGTGAGCAGGTCCTTCTTCCTGACGTTGAGCTTGCGCTGGTTGTCCACACTGAACACGGCATCTGCCGAGGTGAACGGCTTGCCGTCGTGCCATTTCACATCCTTGCGTAGATAGAGGGTGTATGCCATTCCATCCGCGCTGGGTTCCCACCGCTCCGCGAGGTCCGGGATTATCTTCTCGTTATCCAGCGGGTCGTATTGAAGCAGGCCGTTGTAAGCGGGGCTGATGATGTTGAAGAGCGCAGCCGTGGACTCCCTGATGGGGTCGAGGCTCGGTGGGTCTGTCGAGTTTCCCAGTGTGAGAATGCCGCCGTATCTTGGGTGCTCTACGACTGGTTTAGGGGTCGGAGCTGGTGTGGTCGATCTGGCCACAGGGACCGGCGTCGCTGGCACAGTCTGGGTTGGCGCTTCCGCCGGCTCGGCTGGGGACGCGGGCGCTGCCGCTGGCGCGCAACTTACGGGAAAGAATGCCAGGAGGCTCAGACAACTTGCGATGGCGAACAGCTTCTTTCCCTTCAAAACCTGACCTCCTTCCAGGGTCACCAATGCCGAAAAAAAGCGGCAGGCCGGCCCCCCAAATTTCTACGGAGTCTTGGTGTCGCCTCGAATGTCGTACGCCACCATCTCGTAGGGGTCGTCCCAACCCTCCGCGTCCATTCGTTCTCTGACCCTCTCCTGGTGAAACTGAATGGTTTCTCTTGAAAGGGGCAGATTGCCGGCATCCAGATAGCGGGCGGCGCCATATCTGTCTTTCACTCCCAGGACCCTGCCTGCGTTCTGTGGATTGGGCGAGAAGGGCACGTCGAAGACGCCGGCTTTCACCGCCTGAGCTATGCCGACAGCGACGTCGCCGTTGCCCAGCTCCAGGATCCGGTTCATTATGTCCGTTACCTCCACCTCGATGCGCCGCGCCTCCTCATCGATCTCCTTACTCTGGGGAAAGTCCTGGCCCTTCAGCGTCTCGGCGACACGTTTGGTAGCCCTGGTGGAGGCCGCATTCCATTCCCTGGTGGGCACTCCCCTCGCTTCCTCCACCGACCGGACCATGGTCTTCACCGCCTTCCCAAAGGCGGCAATCATGGACGACACCGAGATTATGGCGAAGGACTGGGCGAGATCATTGGGGTACGCGCCGTGCCAGGGGTTGACCGTAAGGAATACCACCGAATCGTGGTAGCCAAACCGGTCAAGATAGCGCCGGCAAAGCTCCTCCATTTTGCGCATCCCGGCCATGTCCTGCACCAGACAGTTGTTGACGTAGTGGCTGACGCAGTGGTGCTTCACGCCCTGCTCGGCGCCCAGCAGGACGTCAACAATATTCAGGACGATCCCCATGGCGGGTGGCGTAAGCACCGACGCATAAGAGATGCCGTTGTACTCCAGGGTTATGGGAATCCCCCGTTCCTCGAGCCAGCCCACCAACCTCTCGGTAAACTGCCAGTCCTTGATGATGTCTTCGTACGGGGCGACTTCCAGGACAACCGCGCAGTTAATAGCAGCCCCGGACAGCTCGGTTGCCCCTGAGGCCAGTGCGATAGTAATTGGCAAGCGGGCGGTGCTGGAGTTGCACCTCACGGACACGGGCACCTTGACTGACCCTATCAGCTTCCGGCACCCGGTTATTCCGTGTTCAACCACAGGGAAGCCGTTCAGTACGGAGTGGCCCAACTTGATGCTTTCTTCCAGCCCGCGCTTCGCGTTTTCGAATTGCAGCCTGCGGGTGTATGCGTCGACCTGGATCGGCAAAATGTCGGCGCCGCCCGCATCCTGGAGGAAGGTGAGCACGTCTATCATTTCCTCCAGCGTGGCCACTCCCGCCCGAGGTTGCGCCAGAATGCGGCCTTCTCCTCTTGCCGCTTCATAGGCAGAAGCCGTCCTCTTGTGCGGGGGCAGGCTCTTCTGGTACTCAACCATGTCCTCCAGGCTGAGTCCCTTGCCATTAGGATGCATCGTCTGCACTTCCTTAAAGGTTCGTAGGAACTCAGCTTCATCCCAGCGCCGATTTCTCAGCTCCACTCTTGCTTCCTCCATCGCGCCATTACTTGTCTAACCACACGTGGTCAAGGTTATTGAGGTTGAACCCCCCAAAGCCGGGCTTGAATCCGCGCACCTCTTTCCAGAAAGCCACGTTGTAGGAATCCCAGAAGAGGACGACATACATCCCCAGCTCCAGTATCCTTTCCTGAGCCTGCAGCACGACCTTCCTGCGCTCCGTAACGTCCATCATAGCCGCCTGCTTCCTGGAAAGCTCATCTATCTCCCTGTCGCTGAATTCGCCGAAGTTTCTGGGGGCCCCGGTGACGTAGTAGCCAGTGAGAATCGAATCGGGGTCGTCGACCGCCTCCGCCGGGCTGAAGAGGCCGAGATCGAAGTCATGCCGGTCCATGCGGTCGTAGAAAGTGGCGCCCGGTTGGAGTTCCAAAGCGGCATCGATGCCGATCTGGGCCAGTTGGTCTCTCACCACCTCTCCTTGCCGCTGGACCGTGCCCAAAGAAAGGACGAGGAACCTGGTCTTGAAGCCATTCTGGTACCCCGCCTCGGCAAGCAGTCTCCTGGCCGTGGCAACATCAGCGTCCTTGGGCTGACGAAACCCGGGCCTCTTCGCTATGTCGTCCTCCGGGATGCCCCAGGCCCCGTTGGGGTGCAAGGCAGCTCCGCCCACCCCCATACCATAGTTGACCGCAAGGGCTGCTTTGCGGTCGAAGGCCAGATGCACCGCCTGGCGCACGCGAACATCGTCCCACGGCTTCCTCTTGGAAGGCATGAAGAGCAGGAACCGGAGGGCGGTAGGATGGGTGATGACGACCGCGCGGTCTGCCATTTCCTGCCTGACTTTATCGGCTTGAACGTGAGTCAGCGCCTGGGAGGTCATCGTGGTCATCCTCACGCGTCCCGTCCGGAAGGCGGCGAAGCGCGTTGCGTCGTCCCTGATAGCATAGATGGTGATGCCGTCGAGGTACGGCAAGCCCTTGAGGAAGTAGTCGGGGTTCTTCGTAAGCTCAATGCTGCTGCCGAGGTTCCACGCCTTCCACTTGAAAGGTCCGGTGCCCACCGCGTCCTTCTTCAGATCGCCCCTGGCCTCCTCGATGTGCCTGGGGAGCATCAAAACCCATCCTGCTGACAGGTTGCCGAGGAAAGAGCCGCTGGGATACTTCAAACTCACTTTCACCGCGGAGGGGTCGAGGACCTCAACCTTCTCCACGGCGCTGAGCAACGCGCCGCCGCGAGGGCTGACTATCTTATGTTCCTTCCAGAAGGCCATGCGGTCCAGACTGAATTTGACGTCGGCCGAGGTAAAGGGCTTTCCATCGTGCCATTTCACGCCCTCCCGCAGACGGAAGGTATAGGTCTTCCCATCGGGGTCAAGGGTCCACTTCTCCGCCAGGTCAGGGATCGCTTTGTCGACATTGGCTGGGTCGAGCCGCAGCAGCGCGTTATAAACGTTGGTCAGGGACAGGTTGGCGCTGATCGACGACACCTGGTGTATATCCAGGTGAGGGGGATCATCCGCGTTAGCTCTTGGCAATACCCCGCCGGACCTCGGTCCCGCCGCCTTCGGGCTGGGCGATGGCGCCGCCGGGGGCTTGGCGGCCGGGGTCTCCAGTTTTGACGGGGCTGCCGTCGCTTGAGGGGCTGGGGCCGGCGGCGCCGCTGGGGCGCAACTAGCTGCTAAGAGTCCCAGTGCGGTCAGGCATCCCGTGGCCACGAGCCAAGTCCTTGAATGCATAGTGTCGTTCCCTCCCTCTTCCGAACCAGAAAGCTTTGGACATTTGGAAGCAGGTCAGCCCTCCTGCCATCGTGACCGAACCTGTTCGCCGCGTCAATATAACATCCGGTCGGGTATCTGTCAACAGGAGCTGATCGCCTCCGCCATTACCTTGACACGCTTTTCCCGCTGATGGTACCATGCCGTCATCGTTTCGCAGTGAGGAAATAGCCAAGATACGAGAAACAATGACCAAATGACCGAGGCCCGATTGCCAGTGGCAGGGAATGCAGGAGGGTTTGGTGCTTGCATTTTGGCTCTTGGCACTTGTTTGGCGTTTGTGTCTTGGTTATTGGTTATTTGGCTGGGGACTGGCGGGGCGAGCTGACCGCTATTTGCTGAGAGCTGATCGCTGAAATACGTTGGGAGGTGACGCATGCCTTTCAGTATGTCGGAGAAGGAGGCCCTTCAGAAGCCTACCCGCGCCCTGGCCCGCTTCGTCGTGGAGACGAAGTACGAGGATCTGCCCCCGGAGGTGGTCCATGAGGCGAAACGCGTCATCCTGGATGCCATCGGCAACGCTCTGGGTGGCGCCGGCACCGAGATTGGAGTCATCGCTCTTAAGTACGTCAGAATGCTGGGCGGGACGCCCGACTGCACCATCCTCTCCACGGGCGAGAAGACATCGGTGTTGAATGCTGCTTACGCCAACTCCCGTATCGGAGACGCCCTCGACGCCACGGATATGATCCTGAACTCCGCCCACGTGGGCATGCCCGTGGTCAGTTCGGCGCTGGCCTTCGGCGAGCGGCGCGGCGCCTCGGGGAAGGACCTGATCACCGCCGTGGCCCTGGGCTTCGAGGTGGGAGCGCGCCTGGCGATCTCCGTGGCGATACCTTTGATCGCCTCGGGCCAGGACGTGCACCGCAACCGGCTGCCCCTTTTCGAGTTTGGCTCCTGCTCGGCGGCGGCCAAGCTCATGGGCCTCGATGAGGATCGGCTGGTCTACGCTTATGGCTTCGCTGGCGCCAACGCCTCTCTGATGGCCACGCGGTGGACGGAGGCGACGGTCTTTCCCCTCACCAAGTACGGCGACGCCGGTCTCCAGGCGTCGGAGGGCGGCATGGGCGCCCTGATGGCGGAGTGCGGGATCACCGCCCACGACGGCATCCTGGACGGCGAACATGGGCTGTGGACCTTGCGGGACACTGGCGCGTGTGACTTCGAGATCATGGTGGGCGACTTGGGCAAGAAGTGGTACCTGCCCGAGAATAGCTACAAGCCCTGGCCCAGCGTGCGCTGGACCCACCACGGGCTGACCATCCTTACCCGGCTCATGGCTGAGAACGGCATTGGGGCAGACGATATTCAGAAGATAGCGGTGAAGACCACTCCTCGCGGCGCCGTGGGCGCCAACAAGAACCCCGTCGGCATGGTGAGCTGTGAGTTCAACCAGCCCCACGCCATGGCCATGGGGGCCCTGGGCATCAGGCGCGGCCCGCTGTGGTACGCCCCGGAGACCATGAGCGACCCACGGGTGCGCGCCTTGCGCGAGAAGGTCGATGTGGCTTTGGAGCCGAAGACCGTCGAAGCCAGGTCCTGGCCGCTGGAGGATCGTATCCGGAAATGGCCCACCAGCCTCGTCATCACAGCGAAGGGCAAGACCTTCGAGGGCTACACCGAGTACACCAAGGGCGACCCCTGGTCGAAGGAGACCTACTTCACCGACGAAGATATCCAGGCCAAGTTCCGCGACCTGGCTTCGGCGGCTCACGCCGCCTCGACGAGCTGGCGGGAGCGCATGGAGGAGATCATCGCCACGGTCATGCGCCTCGAACAGGTGGAGGTCGCCGATCTGATGCGACTATTCCGATAGCCGGGGGTCAGGGGTCAGGGGTCGGGGGCCGGTTAGCGTCGGTCTCCACCGGCGCCCAGCGGCTGCCATTCCCCCTTCTCGGTCTGGACTCAGATAACGGTGGCGAATTCATCAATCAGAACCTGTTGAATTATTGCTAGCGGAACAAGATCACCTTCACTCGGGCTCGGTCCAACAAGAAGAACGATAGCTGTTATGTGGAGCAGAAGAACTGGACAGTGGTCAGGCAGGTGGTTGGCTACAAACGTTACAGCTCTCGCCCGGCCTTGGACTGCATGAATCGCATCTACCTCCTGCTGCGTCTCTACGTGAATTTCTTCCACCCGATGATGAACCCTGAGCTAGGCTCAGGGAAGACCAGGGATGGGGCCAAAGTGCGCAAGGTATATGACCAAGCTCGCACGCCCTATCGGAGATTGCTGGATGCTGGCGCGCTTACCGAAGCCAAGCGGCAGGAATTGGCTGCCACCTGCGATCAGCTCAATCCCGTCTTGCTCCTGAAGCAGATAGAGAGTAACGTGGACCGCCTGGATGTCTTGAGCGAAGGCCCGGCCCCCGCCGCCCCACCCAAGTCATCAGAGAGATCACCTGAGGTATCACTATACATGACGCAATAAATAGTTGCGCATAATGGATGAGTATAATATTCTGCAGTTATGGACATCAGGCAATGAAACCATCCGCAAGTTATGCGCAATCAATTAATGCGTTGCGTATAGTAGCGACGTATTGAAGCCCGGCTCGGTAACACTTGCTATTGACGCAGTACGCGCGGCGGGCGCCACTAAACGCTGAATGATGAATGATGAATCCCCCCTTCCGCCCCGCAGGCTTGGGCGGAAACCCGGGCGATCATCCGTTTATCCGTTGCCCATCGGTTGACACCGGCACTACTACATGGTGAATGATGAGTGATGAATGATCAATCCCCCTTTCCGTCCCCCAAGCCTGGGGAAGACGGGGCCATCCGCTTATCCGTTGCCTATCCGTTGTTAGTATGTAGTTGTGGTGGGACGCGCCGTCTGGTATCCTGCCCTCGTAGAGTGGGCGGGAACGCATTGAGGGACGCGTGGCGTTAGGGCGGACCGTCCAGTGTCATGGGACTCTGAGCCCGTTCCGTTGTTTGGTCGCCCGCCCGCATCACTCAACTGGGATGGCCTGCACGAGCCAAGCCCGTATCGGTGACTGGACACCGGCAGCCCTCAACGGCGCGTCCCACCTAGACTTACCAGCATAGCGCTGGTTTCATCCAAAAGGAGTATACGATGAACTCTCCGCCTACACAAGAGCCTCGCTTCGTCGGTCTGGATACCCATCCGCGCGAACTGACGGTTGCCGCGGTGAATAGCCAGCAGAAAGTCGTCCTTCCCCCTCGTCGCCTCCGTATCGATGAGCTCGTGGGTTGGGCGCGCAAGAACTTAGGGCCCAACGATAATGTCGTTCTGGAAGCCACGGGCAACGCCTGGCACCTTTACGACCAGCTTGAGCCCTTGGTTGGTTCCGTGACGGTGGTCCATCCTCTTCTGGTGAAGCTCATCACCGCCGCCCGTGTGAAGACCGATGCCCGTGATGCCGTAAAGCTCGCCCGTCTCCTGGCGGCTGGGCTAGCCCCTGCGGTCTGGGTTCCTCCTCAAGAGGTTCGGGAGTTGCGGGGCGTGATCGCCCACCGCCGACGGCTGGTCAAGCAGCGCACCCAGGCGCGTAATCGCCTGCATAGCGTACTGCAGCGCCATAACCTCTTGCCACCGCAAGGGGGCTTGTTCAGTGCCAGCACTCGTGCTTGGTGGGAAAGCCTGGACTTGTCGCCCACCGAGAGACTGCGCGTGCGTCAGGACCTGACCATCCTCCAAGCCTTGGAGCCTCTGATCGAGGAGGCTGAGGCAGAAGTAGTGCGGCTGAGCACCGTCGAGCCCTGGGCCAGCCAGGTGCCGTTTCTCCTCCAGCTGCCAGGCGTTGCCATCCTCACGACGATGACCCTGCTGTCGGCCATCGTCGACATCACACGCTTTGCCTCCGCCAAGAAGCTGGTGGGCTACAGCGGCCTCGGCGCCTCGGTCCATGCCTCCGGAGAGGAGCACCGAGATGGCAGAATCACCAAGCAGGGTCGCAAGGATATCCGCTGGATTAGCGTCGAAGCCGCCTGGCGGGCGGTGGACACCTCCCAGCACTGGCGAGAGCGCTTCGAGCGCCTGAGGGTGCGCCTGGGCGACAAGAAAGCGATCATCGCCATTGCCCGCAAGCTCTTGGTCCTGGTTTGGCACGTGCTGAGCAAGCACGCGGCAGATCGCCATGCCGAGGAGGAACGGGTAGCGCGCAAGCTCCTCTCCTGGTCCGTAGACGTGCACCGGGAAGGCCGGCAGGGTCACAGTATTGCCGCCTTCGTCCGGGAGCAACTGACGGTTCTGGGGCTAGGGGAGTCGCTAGAGAGCGTCACCTCCGGCAGCCGGGTTTATCGTCTGTTGCCAGGGCAGGCACCTACTGACTCCGAGCCTGCTCGCCATACGCCTTAAAGGACACCGAGCAGGACAGTCCAATCGAATAGTCCCTAGCTTGACTGCTTCGTGAAGACTCAGCCGAAGCAGCGGGGGGGGTATTACTTTGTTCTTGTTAAGGTGCTCCTAGCAAAACTAGGGTGAAATTCCTTGCTTGACATGTTAACTAATCGGTGACACCGGCACTACTACATGGTGAATGATGAGTGATGAATGATCAATCCCCCTTTCCGTCCCCCAAGCCTGGGGAAGACGGGGCCATCCGCTTATCCGTTGCCTACCCGTTGATACCCGCGTCGCTGAATGATGAATGACCCCACATCGCCCCTGGCTTGCTTCCCGCTTCCCCGCACACCCGCCAAGATAATCCGTTGCGTTCGTTTATTTCGTGGTTAGAACCGTCCCCTCGGCTCCCCGGACTAACTAGTGGGGGCCATCAAGTCTTCAACGCCTGGTTGACATGAGCAGCACGGCGACCTATAATCCCGTCGAATGCTGCGGCACCTTGGGGCGCTGGGGAGTGAAATCAAGAACGGCGTCCCGAGGAAGTCGAAGATGTTGGTGGGAGTTACGTGGTTGTTTCCACTATCACACGTGGTAATGTGGGCTCAAGAGACGCCACGGCGCCGGTGCAAGTTCCAAGAGGAGAGCGAATGAAGATCGGACTGATCGGTACGGGCAAGATGGGGAGCGGCATGGGGGCGAATATCCTCAAAGCAGGACACGAACTGACAGTTCATGATGCAAAGAAGACGGCGACGGACGAACTCGTGAATGCGGGCGCAAAATGGGCCAATTCCCCGAAGACAGTGGCTCAAGCCTCTGAGATAGTAGTGCTATCCTTGCCAGGGCCAGCAGAGGTAGAACAGGTAGTGCTGGGGGCCAATGGCGTCCTGGCGGGCGCTAAGCCCGGCTGCATGGTAATCGATACCAGCACGAACTCGCCATCCCTCGTGCGAAGGCTTGCCGGCGCTGCTCGGGAGAAGGGCGTGGCCCTGATCGATGCACCAGTCAGCGGCGAAATGCAGGGGGCGAGGGCAGGCACACTCACTTTCATGGTCGGTGGCAACAAGAAGGACTTCGATCGCAGCGCGGCCGTACTGATGAGCATGGGCAAGGCCATCGTGCATGTTGGGGACGTCGGCGCAGGCGATGAGGCCAAGCTTATTCATAACATGATCGCCCAAATCAATATGCAGGCCGTCGCTGAGGGCATGGCCCTGGGTGCCAAGCTAGGAATGGATCTGAAAAAGCTTAACGATATCTTGAGCAGTGGCGGCGCGAGTAGTCGGATCCTTACTCAAAAGTACCCCCGAAATGGCTTCATAGGGAACTTCGAGCCAGGGTTCAGAGTTGATCTTTCTTTTAAGGACCTGAACCTGGCTTCGAACTTGGGCAAGGAAGTTGGGGTGCCTCTCTTCTTCGGCAATCTGGCCTTGCAAAGGCTGGTGGAGCTTCAGGCTCGCGGCCACGGAGCCAAGGATACGACCTCTTGCCTCTTGCCGTTCGAGGAAATGCTGAACATAAAGATCAGAGTATAACGCCCATTGCCCGAACGGGCTAGTCAGGTCTAGTGGGAAGCGAAACCGTCGCGGTCCCATAGACGACTCTCTCGCCGTTCTGGTTTTCTGCCCAAATATCGCACTCCGCGAGGTTTGAACCTCCATCGACGTGTTTGGCCGTGATTTTCCCCTTGCACAGGAGCTTGTCCCCGGGGAAGGCCATCCCCCGGTAAGTAACCGCGATCGTTCGCAGGCGGCCTTGGACGCCGCTCCATGCGGTGACCAACTCGCTCAGGAAGGCAGTTATCATTGGCCCGTCCACGTAAGCGTCTCGAAACCCGTGTTTCTGTGCAGTGCCGCTATCGTAGTGGACCGGCAGGAAGTCCCAACAGACAGCAGCATACATCGCCATTTGCTCCAGGCTTATCTCCCTGGACGTGACAGGCAGCTCCTTCCCAACCTCTACATCCTCGAAATACAGCGCCCCTGGGGCGGACATGCTGTTCACTCCTTCTAGGGAAGAACGATCATCGTCGCCGTCAGCGTTCCCAGGATTTCGTTTTTCTGGTTGAAGTAGTTGGTCTCAAAGACCAGGAAACCGAGTTGTCCCGACTTGCCCTGCTTCTCGTACGCATAGGTAATCCGCGATCGACTCCTGAGAATGTCACCAGGCCGCAGCGGTTGAATCGATTGAAACTCGTGGCTACCAACGAGCAAGCGGGGTTGGCGGAGAAGCCCCTGAAAAAGGGATTGGCGCTGCTCGGGAGGAAACAGACTGTGTTTGTGGTGGTTCCACTGAAAGACGAAAGTTGGAGGTGCTATTATGCCGCCGTACTCCGTTGTCCGAGCAAAGTTCTCGTCATGGTAGAGCGGATTGGAGTCGCCGACAGCTATGGCAAAACGCCTGATCATGCCCTTCTCAATCTCGAATTCATCGACATAGCTGGCTTCGTAACCTATCAGTCGCCTCAAGACCGGGAGTAGCGAGGCTTCTCCTCCCATATGCGGCCTCCTAACCTGGAGTAGACGTTATCCGGTAACTACGTTGTCTGTTCGCTCGCCAACGCCACCGTAGCAAACTTGGCAAGGGGCGGAGGGCGCCGTCTCGCCCTTCACGCCACAGACCCGGCCGCTCATTCTACCCGTATTTTGACCTTCAGGAGTTCCTCGAGTGGTAAGAGTACGGCGGTGCAGTCCTTGGATCCCAGCCCTCGCGCCCGTGCGTCCTGCATCCTCTGAAGGACCATGGCATTGAAGTATAAGGGAACCCCCAGCTCTCTGCCCAACTGGGCTATCAGCGTCTGGTCCTTGTAGGCCAAATCCAGGGTGAAGGATGGCTCGTAGTTGCCCTTGAAGGCTCTATTCGCAAGCATGTCGGTCAGGACACCGTTGCCGACACGGGTGCTGCTGAGAAGGTCATAGACTTGCTTCAGGTCCAGCCCGAACTTCGCCGCCAATGCAAAGGCCTCAGCGAAGGCCTGAACATGTATCTCACAAACCATGTTGTTGATCAACTTGAGGACAGTTCCAGAGCCGACAGGACCGAGGTGGAGGATCTTGTCGCCGAGCACCTCGAGGACCGGTTGGACCTTGCGCAGCACCTCGGCGTCTCCACCTACCATGAAACAGAGTGTTCCCGTCTCGGCGCCGGCCACTCCCCTGGTCAGCGGGGCCTCGAGCATGTCGACGCCTTTCTCAGCAGCTCTCGCCGCAATTCGTTGGACCAGGCCAGGGTAGGTCGTGCTCGTGTCGATGTAGATGTGCCCTCGTGCTGCCCCTGCAAGGACTCCGTTTGCTCCCAGAGCCACCTCCTCGGCCTCAACCGGCCCCGGAAGCGATGCGATCGTCACTTCCGTTGCCTCTGCTGCTTTGGCCGGGCCTTCAGCCCACTTCGCACCGTTTTGAAGGAGTAAGCCTGCGGACTCCTTCTTGACGTCATGGACGTAGACTTCGTGCCCTGCCTTGAGCAAGTTCATGGCCATTCGTGAGCCTATTCTTCCTGTGCCGATGACTGCGATTCTCATCTCCCCTCCCACGGGCAATTAACCGATTTCCTTAGTCCAGCCCAGGGCTTGCCGTACGGCCTTACACGACACCTTCGGCCTTAAGAGCCGCCAGCTCGTCTCTTGAAATCCCCAGAAGGCTGCCGTACACTTCCTCATTGTGCTGTCCGAGATGGGGACACACGCTGCGGACAGAGCCCGGGGTGGCCGAGAGTCTGGGATATGGAGCGACAAGAGGAATAACTTCGCTGCCGTAGTGGTCCATTTCCACGGTCATCTCTCTTGCACGATAGTGGGGGTCCCTTAGTACCTCTTTCACTGTTTGCACCCTTGAAAACGGGATGCCTTCCGCGTCCAGAATCTTCTCGACTTCGTCAGCGGGCTTCGTTCGAGCCCACGCCTCCACAAGCTCGTTCAGCTCGTTCTTATGTTGAGCACGGGCAGCGCGAGAGTGATAGCGTTGATCGGCAGTCAGTTCCGCCTTTCCCATGATACGAGCCATCCGTGGCCAATGATTGTCGTCGTGCGCCATTATGACAATGTAGGCGCCGTCACCGGTCTCAAAGGTGCCAGACGGCGCGTTGGGCAGTGAGCCTCGCTGTCTCCCGCATCCCCGTGCTTCGAGAACAACGTTGGGCGACATGGTCACCAGCAGACTCTCCACCAATGTCGACTCGACGTACTGGCCCCTGCCGGTAGCCTGCTGATGATGCAGAGCAAGCAATGCTCCGATTGTGCCAAAGTAGCCCGAAATGAGGTCAGCGATCGGCGCCCCCGAGTAAACGGGTTCGCGATCTGCGAACCCGGTGATGCTCATGATGCCGCTCAGCGCTTGCCCCACGGTGTCAAATGCTGGGCGGTGGGCATAAGGGCCGGTCTGGCCAAAGCCTGAAATCGAGACCATGATTACTCGTGGGTTCAGCGCTCGGACGGCGCTGTATGGAAATCCAAGGCGCTCCATTGTGCCGGCGCTGAAATTCTCAACCAATATGTCGCACCAGAGAATAAGGCGACGGAACAGGTCTTTCCCTTTCTCCTTCCGGAGGTTCAGGGTTATGCCCTTCTTGTTCCGGTTCAAGCCCGGGAAATATCCGCCAATGTCGCCTATCACCGGCGCATTGTGGCGAGCAGGGTCCCCTTCCTGGCGCTCCACTTTAATCGTTTCCGCGCCCATATCGGCGAGGATCTGAGTGCAGATGCAGCCGGAGACAAAGCGGGTCAAGTCCAGCACCCTGATCCCTTCAAGAGGCCCGTGATTCCCCTCAGACCCCTGTTCTGGACTTTGATTCCCTGAGGAAGGTGTCATCAGTATCTCTTATCCCTCGTAACAACGTTGATCAGGGGCTGGCCCGAGACGTAGCGCCTCAGGTTTTCGACAAAGATTCGCGTCACGTGCGTCGCTCTCATGCTGGTATAGCCCGCCATGTGCGAGCTAATGATAACGTTCGGCATTTCCCATAGTTCGCTCTCCGGCGGCAGCGGCTCTCGCTCGAAGACGTCCAGTCCCGCCCCCGCAATCCACCCCTCTTTGAGCGCCCGGACCAACACTGCCTCGTCGATAATCGGCCCACGAGAGACATTGATGATGTAGCTGGAAGGCTTCATTGCCCGGAGTTCCTTCTCCCCGATAAGCTTGCGGGTCTCCTCGGTCAACGGCAAAGCCAGGGCGACGAAATCGCTTTCCTCCAGTATATTCAGTAGGTCACTGGAAGGAAACACCTCATCGACGTCGCCCACGTTACGCTCGCGCCTCGTCGCGTGCCGTCTTGTGGCGACTACTCTCATACCGATTCCTTTCGCCATCCGGGCCAGGTTGCTGCCAATAGCCCCCATCCCGACGACTCCCATCGTCTTGCCGCTGAGTTCCACATTCATGAAGCGTTCCCACCGTCTATCGCCCTTATTCTGTACGATACGGGGTATGTTCTTCGCCAAGCCAAAGACGAACCCCATGATGTGCTCCGCGATAGGCACCGCCGTAGCGCCGTGGCTGCTGGTCACGATGATGCGGCCATCCAAGACCTCACTTTCCAGGTAGCGGTCTATCCCCGTGCCGCTCAATTGCAGCCACTTGAGGCTCGGAGCGCGCGATAACAAACTTTTCGGCCAGATGATGTTGGCGAAGATCACCTCAGCTTCGCCCAGCAGCGAGTCAAGGGTCCTTCCTTCGGTCCTGGTCTCCACCTGGAGGGCGAGGTCGTTTTGGACATCCTTCTCCAGCATATCGATCATGTTCGGCGTGGTCCACGTGTTCTCCCCGGCCCCCTCGCGGCGGAGTTCCTCGACAAAAAGGGCACAGGCGTCCCTCGCCACGATGCGAGGAGAGACTGCTTCAAGGTCGCTCAGGAAACCTTCGTGCATGGTCCTCTTCGACACCACCAGGACGTTGATCTTCTTCATCGCGGCCTTTCAACGCTCGAGCACCGCTCATTGTTCCGAACTTGACCCCCAACCCGAGCTCGCCTTTCCGTCTGCAGCTAGATCTACTCGGCCAGCCACGTATTCTCGTGCTGGAAGTTATCGTAGAGTGTCAGGCCCGGCTTCACGTTTCTCACCTCCGGCCACAGCCCCATGAGGTCTGTAGTCCAGTGCGAAAGCACGTAGGGAGATAATTCGAGTAGCCTACGCTGCATTTTCAGTATCAGATCCTTTCGCCGAGCAGTATCCAGCGCCCGCTCTTGCTCCTCGAACATAGCGTCAAACTCCCTGTCACTAAAACGGGTATAGTTTTGACCACCCCCAGTCCCGGCAAAACCCCCAAGGATTGAACCGGGATCCGAGGCCGTGATGCCCAGGCTCGTGGCAGACAAGGGAGAAACGCCTTCGTAAAGGCGGTTCATGAAAACTCCGGTCTCCCACCTTTGCAGCGTGGTCCTAATGCCGATCTTCGCCAACTGGTCTCTGAACAATACAGCGCCCTTCTCGAAGTTCGAGCCGGATCTGAAATCCAACGTGGCCTCGAATCCTTGCGGAAAACCCGCATCAGCGAGGAGCCTCTTGGCTTCGCCGATATCCTCGTCCTTTGGTTGCCGGTAGCCTGGCATCCTGGCCATTTCTGTTTCCGGGATAGCCCAAGCGCTCTTGGGTGGGAGCGAAGGACCGATACTGCCCTCCCCCTCCGCGATAATCTTAATCGCCGCTTGCCGGTCTATCCCCAGGTCTACTGCCTTGCGAACTCGAACGTCGTTCCAAGGCCGAGTATCCGTTGCCATGAGCACCCGCCACAGGTTAGCCTGGGACCGCACTATACTGATGCCGAGCTTTTCCTTCTCGACCACCCCCGCCTGGGTCGGAGTTAGGCCGTTGGAGAAGGCGGTGAGTTGAATTCTTTTCGTTCTTAGCGCGGCGAAGCGCGTGGCGTTATCTGAGACTATGAAGAATTTGATGCCATCCAAGAAAGGGCGGCCTTTGACAAAGTAGTCGGTGTTCCTAGTCATTTCTGTAAAAATGCCTGGATCGTACTTCACAAGCTTGAAAGGGCCGGTTCCCACCACATCCCTTTTCATATTGCCCTTAGCCTCGATCACGTGCTTTGGCATTACGACTTCCCAGCCTGTAGAAAGCATGGAAAGAAAGGCAGCATGAGGGAAGTTGAGAATTACCTTGATGGTGTCCTTGTCCACCAACTCGACGTCCTTCACTGAGGACAATGCCTGTTGCCTCGGGCTTACGGTGCCTTTCGGAGGCGTTCTCATGCGGTCTAGACTGAACTTCACGTCGTCACTACTGAAGGTCTTCCCGTCGTGCCATTTGACGCCAGGATGCAGGAAGAAGGTGTAGGTCTTGCCTCCCTCGCCAACCTCCCATCTCTGCGCCAGGTCGCCCGCTATCTGCTCCGTAAACGGATCATATTTTACAAGGGAATTGTAAGCAGTAGCGAAGGGCTGGATGACGTACGAACTAGTTTCCTGGTGGATATCGAAGCTGGGCGGGGTGCCATTGGCACGGACTCTAAGGATGCCCCCGTACTTCGGCTGCTCGGCCGCTGGCTTCGGCGTCGGTGCTGGTGCAGCCGGTTTTGGCTCAGTCGGAGCCGCGGCTGGCGCTTTGGTCGCAGCAGGTACTGCTGGCGCTGCCGGCTTAGGCGCTGCTGTTGGCGCTGCCGCCGGGGCGCAACTTGTTAGCAACAGTCCCAGAACCGTTAGGCAACTCACCATCAGCAAGAGCTTTCTCGTGCGCATTGTGACCCTCCTTTTTGCCTATGCCTACTTTCCCGAAAAAGCACAGCCGACCCGCTGAATCATCCAGCCTAGGTCGGCCGTTGTCACATCGTTGGCACAATTCCTGCAATGCCACTGCTAGCGACGCTAGGCCAACTGATGGTGTTCATGATTCGAATCTGTAGTTGCTGAGTCAACTCATCATGACCAAGCCCAGAAGCCACCCCTTCTTTGAAGGATATCGCTTGCGAACCGGACGAGTGATATCCCGCACGAGTCTACAGCATGGTCCGTCACCTGTCAAGTAGCCGAATTGACTCATAATAATTGTTACCATACGTTATATTGTTGCCTCAGAAAAAGTGCTACCAAAAAGGAGGGGTATGACACGAGGCAGCATGGGAAGATGCGAAAGGTAATTATCCGGAGCGGGCGTGGAAACGTCCGCCAGCCACCCGCGTTAGGCGCTTGTCAACATGGGATCGACAAAGTTTTGTCGATACAGGCGCGAGGGGCAAGTCCTGGAGGAGGGGTGTAACTGCCCCAAAGGGGCCATGTCTTCCGGGCGAAGCCCCGGACGACGCGTAGTCCCTTACGAATCAAATTGCACGCAAGATGCGCATAATTTTAGATTTTTGATTCTAGATTTTGGATTTCGGCAATCAGCAATCAGCAATCAACAATCAGCAATCAGTTTTCAGCGGGCTGATAGCTGATCGCTGAAAGCCAACCGCTCGCTGGGATTTGGCTTCGGCTTCGCCGCGTTAGGCTATGTCTCTTTCGAAGCGATGCGGACGAAGACTACGCAGAACGGCTGTGGCCTTTCTCCTCTCTACGCGACCGGTGGCTACTTTCTGAAGTCGTAAACGGACCTCACCGGCGTCCCGTCCCTGCGGACAACAGGCTTAGTCACCGGGCGGCTGAAGTTGGGGAAGTAGGCTGCCTGCCTCCCCGGGCCCCCGGCCACCGCGATCATTATCTCGCTGGCCCGCGACGCCACTCTGAGGATGGGGCTGCCTTCACCCCTGAAGCGGCCCCTCCCCATCTCCCATTCCCCTCCTATGGCGGTATAAGGCATTTGCGCCCGTTCCCAGAGGAAGTCCTTCACGTCATCCTTGGACAAGCCATCCTTCGCCGCCATGGCGGCGAACTCGGGTGGCAGTATCACGGCAGGGCGTCCGGCGTCCACGAAAGGTTCCGGGCTGCTTCTCACGATGTTCCCGCCTGCGGGATGCGCCATGCTGTGGGCTATCGTCGTCAGCACCCCTTTCCCCGTGTGGCTGGCCAGCTCGCACATGGAGACCAGCCCTTGCGGGGTAAACAAGGTGACGGCGCTGGTATCTCTGGCAAGTCCCATTTCAACGTGCAAAGGCTGCCAGGGGCTAGCCTCTTCATTCTCAGCAAAGCACAAAGCATACTTGCCGGGATGTCCCAGGGTCGATTTGTCCACTATGCCCGGAGCGCCTCCGGCTATGTTCAAGACGATGAGCCGCACGGCCCGCCCGATGGCAGCGTTGGCGCGCCATCCGGAGCCGAGGCACCCCGCCCCGGCGTTAACCTCCAGCTCTTTCCTGAGGGGGCCGTTGATCATGACAGCCAGGGTTGTGGGGGCGGTGGTGGTAACGATGCCCCGAAGGTTTATGTCCTTCTCTTCCGCCATTGCCTCCACCGCGGTGAGCACCAGGGGGAAGTACTCGGGAACGCAGCCCGCCATTACGGCGTTGACGGCAACTTTCTCCACCGTGGCGCTGCCCCCCCGAGGGGGGAGCGTGGCCAGCACTTCCTGGGGCGCGCGGTCGGTGAAGGCCAGCATGGCCTCCACAGCCCTCCGCGTGGGCGGCGTAATGGGCAACCCATCAGTCCATCCCCGTTCATAGAATTGCCGGTTGATGGCTTCTGTCGAGCCTGCTTGCGCGGCAAGCTCGGTCGGGAAGACCTTTTTCCCAGGCGCCCCCTCCGCCGCGGCGGCTCTCACCGGGCTGGTGAGGGACCGGACGATCCCTGGGATGGCCTCGTCTACCAGTGACCATATTTCCTGTTCTGCCAGGGTATCAACCGGGTGGGGAATGAAAACAATGGGAAGATCGGGCATGCCCGTCCCGGCAGCGGTCACCTTGCCCAACGACTCAAAGGCCTCGGTGAGTACGCAGACGGTAGGCAGACCGCGCCTGGCCAGCTCGATTGCATCGTGGATACTCCACGCTGTGCAGGACCCTCAGTCTCCGAAAGCGACGATGGCCGCGTCGGCCCTCCGTCCCAGCTCATCGAGCACTTCCCTGGGTGCGCCGAGGCCAGCCCTGGGCTTGTTGCCGTGAACGGTCTCCAGCACTCCATGCTGCTCCTTGAGCAGATTCTCCGCTCTTGCCAGGAAGACATCAGCGTTGACCTTATGGGAATCCATGAGGGCGATGGTCTTGCCGGCCAGCGTGTCCACCCTCCTCGATGTAATCTCACGGACCGCCACCTCCCCGACAGGGTTCATTATCTCAGACTCTGCGGCAACCATACCTTCCTCCCTGCCTTGACGCCATCAGATTGCTATGTAGAAGCGGTGCTGGGATCTTCTAGCGGCCAGGGGTCGGGGGTCAGTCGCATCCCCGTCCCCCTCGGCCCCCTCCCTGGCTACTTTGCCAGCCAGACCTCCTGAAGCGTGTTGCCCACGTAGTCACTGACGCCGGGGTAGAAGTTCCTCACCTCGGGCCGCAGGCCAACGAACGTGACATACCACACGATGGATATCCCCGGTAGGGCATCCAGAAGATGTTCCTCCACTTTGCGGATCAAGGCCTTTCGTTTCGCCGGGTCCGCTATCTTAATCTGCTCGTCCCACATCTGGGCGAGCTCTTTGTCGTCATCATTCCCTGAATAGTTCACCGCGTTGCCGGGCACCCAGTAGCGCCCCATATAATGAGGGTCCGTGAAGGGCCAGACCATCAGATACACCAGAGCATCGTAGGCCAATTTGCGGCCGGTCTCCCACAATAAGGCATCCTCCAGCGTCTGCACGTTGGCCTTGATACCTACCTTCGCGAACTGATCGGTCAGGAACACGGCGGCATCCTTGGCCATCCACATCTGCCTGGTTAATATCGCTAAGTTGAAGCCATTAGCATGGCCGGCGTCCGCCATCAACTTCTTGGCGTCGGCGATATCCTTGTCTTTGGGCTGTCGGTAGCCTGGAAGGTTGAGAAGCTCATCCATGGGGATTCCCCAGGGCGCCACGGGGAGGGGTTTACTGATCAGGCCCACCCCCTGGCCGACTGTCTTAACCGCGGCTTGGCGGTCAAAGGCCAGACTGACCGCTTTGCGGACCCTCTGGTCCTGGAAGGGTGGTCTACGCGTGTTCAGGATCACCCAGGAGCCCTGGAGGGTTGGCGAGCGATGGAACGTGAGTTCCGAGTTTTCTTTCTTCAGCCGCTCCGTTTCCTCCGGTGTCAAGGCGGCCATCTGCTTCCCGGTCATGTTGACCTTCCCGGTCCTGAAAGCGGACTCACGCGTGGCCTGGTCCTTTATGATAAGGAAGCGGAAACCATCGAGATAGGGCCGCCCTTTGACCCAGAAGTCGGGGTTCTTGACGCCCTCCAGGCCCACGCCGGGCGAATACTCTTTGAATTTGAAGGGACCCGTCCCCATCGCGCTGGTCTTCATGTCCGTCTTATCCTGCAAGTACTTCTGGGAATAGACCAGCGTGTAGCCATACCCCAGTGTATCCAGCATCACGGCGAAGGGGTAGTTCAGCGTCATTTTGAGTTTGTTGCCGTCCTTGCTTACCGCCTTGACGGCGGGCTTGAGCAAGAACTGCATGTTGCTCACGATGCCCTTGGGGGGAGCGATGAGCCGCTGAAGCGTAAAGATGGCGTCGTCCACCGTGAAGGGGGTCCCATCGTGGAACTTGACGCCCTGGCGCAGGTCGAAGGTCCAGGTCAGCGCGTCTTGGCTGATCTCCCATTTCTCAGCTAAGGCGGGGACGAATTTGTCGGCCGTCAGCGGGTCTATCTGGACGATCGTGTTGTAGAATGGAGCCACTATCTGTGAGGTGATAAGCGTAGGCTCCTGGTGAGCATCCAGGCTGGGCGGGTTGCCGCCGATGTAGGTGGTCAGGGTGCCTCCGTACTTGGGCGTTTCCGCCCCCGGCTTGGGCGTGGGCGCTGGCCCTCCCGGCTTGGCGCCGGGCGTGGCCGTGGGAGCGCAGGCTGACAGTATCAGCGCAGCGAGGGTGAGGATGCTGATAACTCCGGCAGCTTTCCTTAGATTATTGTCTACCATCCTTTGAGCCTCCTCTGGGCGCTTCTGTGGCGCCTTGTGTTTCCATACTTGGTGACCCCGAACTATCTTAGAAAGCTTGCTGGTGCAAAGCCATCCGGAATTCTGCGCAATTATAGCGGGAAAACACCCTGTCTTACAAGCCGCAGGCACCTACCAGTTGGCGCTTGACGAAAACGGCGGTTAGGTCTAATATTGGCGACAGCGGCCCGCTACTAAGCGGCGCTTTTGGATGAATTAGCGGACCACTGAACGGCCAGCTTTCATCCGGTCTCTGGCGCGGTCCAGATTCCGGCGCCGAACAGCGTACCCTTAGTTCGAAAGGAGTCCAAAATGAGAGGCCAAGGAAGATCGTTGCTGTCTCTTGTGAGCGTGGCTTTCGTCTTGCTGTCGCTGGGTTGTGTCGCAGGCAAGACGGCGCTGGCGCCGGCCACGCCCGCCCCTACCGCTTCGAAGGCGGGACCGGCGAGCCTGTTCCCCATGAAGCCAGAGGCAGGGAAATACGGGGGCGTCTTCCACGTGATCCGCCACAGCGAGTCGGATAACCTCGATCCCCACCAGGGCATTTCGACGAACGAGCTGATTCCGGCCCCTAACTTGTACAACCAGCTAATCCAGTATAATCCCTTCAACCCGCGCGAGATCGTTCCTGATCTGGCAAAAAGCTGGGAGGTAAGCGCCGACGGCAAAGAGATAACCTTCCGCCTCCGCGGCGATGTCCGATGGCATGACGGCAAGCCTTTCACCTCCGCAGACGTGGAGTTCAGCATCAAAAGGATGATGAGTCCTCCTTCGGGGATAAGAAGCCCGAGGCAGTCCACCTTCACTGGCGTGGCGGGGACCGAATCGCCAGACCCCCAGACCTTCAAGATGACCTTTCAGTATGCCCGGGCCTCCTTCCTGGCCAACCTCGGCACGGGCTGGTTCCTGATGCTTCCAAAGCATGTGCTGGAGGAAAAAGGCCAGAGATTCCCCATGACACAGGCGGTGGGGACCGGCCCCTTCAAACTCAAGGCATGGAATCCGGGCGTGAACATTCAGCTCGTCAGGAACGGGGACTATTTTGTCAAAGAGCGCCCCTATCTGGAGGGCGTTGTCTTCGACCTGATAACCGATTCCGCCACTCGTTTCGCCGCCTTGAGGACCGGGCGTGTGCACATGACTTTCCCGGCCTCCTCCGCTGGTCTGCTCCCCGGCCCCTACCAGGTGATCAAGGAGTCTCCGCAGCTATCAGAGCGGATTGAGGCGGGGCAATTCCCGGGCTTGATGATGCCCTATTTTATTTTCAATATTGGCAAAGCGCCGTGGAGCGACGTCAAGGTGCGCCGGGCAGCGCAGTTGGCCCTGGACCGTCAGGCTCTGATCAAGGTGGCGCAGGGCTTTGGCGAGATAGGCATCCTCATGAACCCGTCCGGCCCGTGGAGCTCATCTGAAGAAGAGGTGCTGAGGACGCCTGGTTTTCGGCAGGCGAAGGACCAGGACCTTGCGGAAGCTAAGCGCCTCCTGTCCGAAGCCGGCTACCCTTCGGGCTTCGACACCAAGGTGCTCCTGAGGGCGGGCCAACCTACCCACGAAGCGATGACTATCGTGTTCATCGACAGCCTGGCGAAGATTGGCGTACGAGCCAGCATGGAGCCCCAGGAGATGGTCACATACACGAAAAGCACTACGGTACGAGCTTTTGAAGTCGTTACGTACCCTTATGGTCGGGCTATCGATGACCCTGATGCCGTGATACTGGAGCAGTTTGTAACTGGCCAGTTCCGGAATATCGGCGGCTACAGCAACGACAAAGTGGATAGGCTAGCGGAGGAGCAGTCCCGAACGATGGATGCCGCCAAGCGTAAGGCCCTTGTCATGGAAATCCAGCGGGAGCTTCTGGCAACCTCGCCCGTAGCCTTCGCTTACTGGGCCACGAACGCCTATGGCAAGTGGAGGACAGTGCGCAATTACCACCCGGGCATTGGCAACTTCAACAACCACCGGTACGAGAACGTGTGGCTGGAGCGGTAGCCCCTCGAGAAACAAAAAGGGATCCCGACGTCCGGGATCCCCAGTTTTCGAGTCTGGAGCGGGTGAAGGGGTTCGAACCCTCGACATCTTGCTTGGGAAGCAAGCACTCTGCCAACTGAGTTACACCCGCTCGTACCAGTCAATATTCTAACCAGACGGAACAGGGTTGTCAATAGCTGCTTGAACTCGTTAGCTGCGTCCGTTGCACTACCTCCCCTTCTCCGGCGCCATGCGAGCACTACGCGGTTCGCAGGGAAGCGATTTGGCGGTACAATGCCGCGGTCTCGAGGGAAGGGGCGGCTCCCAGCTCTTCCGAGAGCAGTGTCTGGAGATGCAGGTAGGTGCGCGCCGCCTCGGCGGGGTTGCCGCTGGCCGCGTACGCCTGCATGAGCAACCGGTAGGCGCTCTCCCGCAAGGGGTCCAGGGTTACAGCCTCGATAGCGGTCTCCACCGCTAGGGTGGCCTCTCCCGTGGCCAACCACATGTGAGTGTGGCACTCCAGTGCACGAACGAGCTGCCGAGCGAGTCTGTCGCGCTGCGCCTCAACCCATGGGCCGTTGCAGTCAGGCAGGAAGGGCCTCCGGCAGATGTTGGAGGCGATGGTAGCCGGCCCCAGGATACGTCCCATATCACCCACCCGCAGGGCAACCTCCGCCTCGTCGATTGCAGCGGTAGCGGCCTCGAGGTCAATCCACACGTCGCCAGGGGCCATCAGCCGGTAGAGTCCGAAGCCGCTGGTGATGAGGCAGCCCAACGCATCCAACCCGGCGGCGGATAGGACGCCCTTCAGACGGCTGACCACAGCGCTGAGGGCCACGTCCCAGGCGGGAGGCATTTCCCCCGGCCAGATGACCTCCACTAAATCATCCCGCGGCACCGGGCGCGCGCGTTCGGCAGCCAGGTAGGCGAAGGCAACACGGGTCTGCTTACCACGAAAGCGGCGTTCGCCTACCAGCGTCTTTCGGTCCACCTCTATCGCCAGAGGCCCGGTGAGGTAAATCCTGATGCTCATGGCCGCCAAGAATATGCCAAGGATATGACAAGGTCCATGTGATATTATGTGTTCATACAACTATCAAAGGAGGCGAACAATGGCTTACGTGGTGACATGTCCCTGCGGCGTCACGATCCGGGACAACGACCTGGAACAGTTTGTGAAAGCTGTGCAGCAGCACGGCAAAGACGTCCACAATCAGGACGCCTCCAGGGAGCAGGTACTGGCCATGGCCCGGGAGGAGTGAGCACCGGTCGCGGCGGTGGGGCGCGCCCCGGGCCGCCGGAACGTCCCTGATAGCGAGCGGCTTTACTCGGTGGCCACCACAATGTCAGAACAGCGCTCACCACAAATCTGGATGAGCCGCCGGACCTCGTCGATCCTGGACTCCGTGACTATGGTCCGTCCGTCCCTCAGCAGGAGAATCACCCTTCGGGATTGCGTTTGAGTTACCTGGCTCACCTCCCCGCGCAGGATAAAGCCCTGGGCGCTGCTCCATGGTATCTCATTGACGCCCGGCGTCCCCGGCTGGCCGTATTGTGGAGTGCCTTGACATCCGACCGACAGGAGGAGGACTGCACTCGCAATCACCGCATGCAGGCGCAGAGCGTGCATTCCTAACTCACCTTCCCCAGCTGCATCCATTGGTAATTAACATGGATGAACAAGATAAACAGGATAATATCTGTACGATTTTGATCCTGTGCATCCTGTTTATCCATGTTCAGTCTCTCCTACCGCTGCGGCTCGATGATGACCTTAATGGAGTCCCGCGCGCTGGCCACGAGCTGGAACCCGCGACCGGTCTCGGCGAGGCCCAGGCGATGGGTGATCATCTCGCCCACGCGAACGCGGCGCGCGCGGATCAGTTCCAGCGCCGTGGCGTAGTCGGCGGGACTGCCAGCGTAGGATACAGTTAGCGTTATCCCATCGCGCCAGAGGTCCCAGAGAGGGAGGGCCGCGGTCACCTTGGGCTCCGCCGGCGCGAAGAAGAGGATGGTCCCGCCGCGCTCCGCGGAGCGCAGCGCCTGGTCGATGGCTGACAGCGCGCCGGTGCAGAGGACCACGAGGTCAGCCAGGCGGCCGTCGTTGGCGTCGCGCAGGCTCTCAGGAGTGTAGTCTTTCGCCTGAAAGGCGTGGTCCGCGCCGAAGCGCATGGCGGCCTCCAGCCGGTAGCCGACGATGTCCGTGGCCACGATGCGGCTTGCCCCCAGCGCCTGGGCCAGGTGGATGTGCAACAATCCGGAGATGCCGCTGCCGATGACCAAAACGCTCTGGCCAGGCTGGAAGCCGGCGAGCCGCTGGCCGCGCAGGACGCAGGCCAGCGGCTCGGTGAAGGTGGCATCTTCGAAGGAGACCTCATCCGGTATCGGGAAGACGCCGCGGTCGACGTTGATGGCGGGCAGGCGCAGGTACTCCGCGAAGCCGCCGGGGTCGAAATTGGTGGTGCGCAGCGTATCGCAGACAGTGTGATGGCCGGCGCGACAATAGTGGCAGGTGTTGCAGGGGACGTGGTGGGCCAACGCCACGGCCTGACCCTCTTTGAACTGTGCCACCCCCTGGCCCACGGCCACGATCTGCCCGGCGACCTCGTGGCCCAGAACCAGCGGCGCCTTATGGATGCGGTACCACTCCATGACGTCGGAGCCGCAGATGCCGCTGGCGATGACCTTTACCAGCAGCTCCCCCGGGCCGATCTTCGGGACCGGCCTCTCCTCGAGGCGGACGTCGCGGTTGTTATAGTAGGTGGCTACACGCATTATGCCATGTCCCTTGTTTTCACACCGCTGCTCCTGGTCGCTCTTCTGCGAGGGAGTGCTTCAAGTCGATCATAGCATCTACCCTAACTCGGCGGAGCGGAAACCAAACCTCTCCCTTTCGGAAAGAGCCGGCCCCTTCGGCGCCGCTCAGGGCAAGCTCTGAGCCTGCCGAAGGGGAGATTGAGAGGGATTTGCCTGGAAGCTTTTCTGCCGGCCTGAAGATCCCCCTTCGATCCCCCTTTTCCGAAGGGGGAGACGCCAAACTCGTGCGCGTCTTGCGTGCAATATCATTCACAAGGTACTACCGCAGTTGAGGCGTCAACGGATTCCAGAACGGATAAACGGATGGTAATAGTAGCGCATGTCCGTTTATCCGTTGCCTATCCGGTGACACCCAACCAAGATAGCCGTTCTTCACAAATCTTTCCAGGCCTCGTCCTCGTCGGCGCTGAGCCAGCCCTTTTTCAGCGATGACTCACTGGCGATGGCAGTAGCCAGGTCAGCCCGATGTGGTTTCGCCCGCGACGCTTTCCCCACCGTGTCATGAGTTTTCGCGAGACTCGCGTCGGAGTTCGGTCCCGGATCTTCGCAGGATTTTGGCATTATACAGCAGCCTCTAGCTTCCTCTCGTTCTGAATCACCACAGTGGGATTTGGATTTTCTTTGGGCACAGGGAATCCCTGTTCCTTGAGCAGGCTGACGTGTTCCAACATTCCCCATCTAGCTTCGTAGAGGCAGTCCTCTACAGAGTGTCCAACCCCTGTGAACCCCCTCCATCTCGGGAGAGTAGAAGCCGAAGAAGTCGCGGTCTTCTGTGGCTTCGATCACCAGAGAGTACTTCAAGTCGAGCACTTCAGGATTTGTACGATCCGTTGGACTATTTCTTCTGTTTTGCCCGGCTTAATGTGCCCAACTTTGTAGAGAATGATACGCCTGTCCGCTGTGAACACCCGATTTGTGCGTACGCGACTCGTTCGCAACAGCGCCCCAGCTTCGAAGTCGTCGTCTGTCAGCGAGACCGCATACTTGTCTCCACGTGGCTGACCGGTCACCTGGCAAAGGATGACATCATCCCCTTCCAACTCGGCGACGACCAATGCGGGTCGTCTTCGAGCCCCGGACAAGTCGGTGAAAGGGAAGAGCACTACGACGACGTCCCCTCTCATAGATGCTTCCACGCTTCATCTTCCTCGGGGGTCAACCAGTCCTTCGCAAGCGAGGACTCGCTGGCGATTGCCGTCGCCAGTCCCGAATCTGCAGCCTTCGCTTCCAGGAAGAGTATGAAGTCCAAGATCTGCGCGAGGTACTCTTCGGGGACTCTATCGATCTCCTTCAGGATTTGTTCTTTCACTTCCATGTCGTGACCTCCCTAAGATGTGTCCGGCCCGATCACGCTACGCCTTCACCGCCCACTTCTCGCCCTTCACCCTCTCGAAGATGTCCTGCGCCTGCTGGGGCGTGGCGTTGTCGTGGATAAGGGCGCGGATGGCCTTCATCATGGCCACGGGGTGCTCGTTCTGCCAGATGTTCCGGCCCAGGTTCACGCCGATAGCGCCCTTCTGGAGCCCGTCATACACGAAGTCGAAGACCTCACGCTCGGTGTCCACCTGCGGCCCCCCCGCCATGACGACCGGCACGGGGCAGCCCTGCACCACCTTCTCGAAGTTCTCGCACCAGTAGGTCTTGACCACCCGCGCGCCCAGCTCGGCGGCGATGCGACTGCAGAGCGCCAGGTAACGGGCGTCGCGCTTCTCCAGCTCCTTGCCCACGGCCGTCACCGCCATCACCGGGATGCCGTACTTCTCGCCCTCGTCCACCAGTTTAGCCAGATTCAGCAGCGAGTCTTTCTCGTAGTCGGTGCCGACGAAGATGGAGATGCCGACCGCCGAGACATTCAGGCGGATCGCTTCTTCCATGGAAGTGGTTAGCCCCTCATTGGCCAGGTCCTTGCCCACCATGCTGGTGCCGCCGGAGACGCGGAGGATGATGGGCTTGCTCTTTGCCGGATCGACACAGGAGCGCAGCACGCCCCGGGTGATTAAGAGGGCGTCGGCGTCGGGCATCAGCGGCTCGATAGTCTTGCGCGGCTGTTCGAGCTTCCGGGTCGGCCCCTGAAAGTACCCATGATCGATGGGCAGAAACATGCAGCGCCCATCCGCCTGGATGAGCTGCGCGAGACGGTTTGCCAATCCCCAGTCCATGTTCATGATTCCTCCTTGTCTGAAGCTTTCAGCCGTCAGCGGTCAGCTATCAGCCTGACGAGGGCTGACGGCTAAATGATAAATGCGGAATGATGGGATGAATGCCTCCCCCCTTGAAGGCTGAATGATGAGCGCGGAATAATGGACGATGGATGCCCCCCTCAAATCTGACCGCTGACTGCTGAACGCTGAACGCTGACAGCTCCTCATGAGCCCCTCAGCCGCGGGTCCCAGGCGTCTCGAATTGCATCGCCCAAGAGGTTGAACCCGAAAACGGCCAGGCTCAGAGCCACGCCTGGAAAGACGGCCAGCCAGGGCGCTGTGGCGGCGTATTCCCGGCCCATCCCCGAGAGCATCCCTCCCCAGGAGGGCGCGGGCGGAGGCACGCCCATGCCCAGAAAGCTGAGGGAAGCCTCCACCACTATGGCCCAACCGAGTCCCGCGGTGCCCAGTATGATAAAGGGCGCCAGGCAGTTGGGCAGCACGTGCAGGAAGAGGATGCGCCAGTCGCGGCAGCCTATGGCGCGCGCCGCCGAGACGTACTCGGTGCGCGCCACCGCCAGGGCGCTGGAGCGCAACACCCTCGCCGTCCGGGGCACCTGGGTCACCGCGATGGCGATGACCACATTGTTTAGCGAAGTGCCCAGGACCGCCATGATGCACAGCGCCAGTACCAGCATCGGGAAGGTCATCAGAACATCCATGAAGCGCTGCACCAGGGTGTCCAGCGTGCCGCCCCAGAAACCACTGATGAGTCCGAGGAAGGCGCCCACGGTCGTTCCCATTACGACGGAGAGCAGGCCCACGTAGAGCGATATCTGCGCTCCCCAGATTATTCGACTCAGGACGTCCCGGCCGTAATTGTCCGATCCCAGGAGGAACTTCGTCCCGGGCGGTGTAAGCCTCTCACTCAGGCTCATGGCCAGTGGTTCACGGGGAGCCGCCCATGGGGCCAGGATTGCCAGGAGCGCCATCGCCAGGACAATGAGGCCTCCCGCAGCTCCCAGAGGATGCCGCCGGGCGAAGGCCCATAACCCGGCCCATGGAGGTCTGCGCCTCACGATCAGTTCTGGAACTAGGACTCCGGCTTCGCTCACTCTGCTCATGCTCGGGGGACATGTTGCCTCGGGGCAACACTGTGGCGGTGCCCCGGCGCTTACCAGATAAAACTAATACAGTTTACTTGTAGGAGATGCGCGGGTCAAGCCAGCCGTACAGGAGGTCGACCGCCAGGTTGGCGAGAAGGACGATAACGGCGAAGATCATCATTATGGTTTGGACAGTAGGATAGTCTCTGAAGGTGACGGCGTCGATGAGCCCGCCCCCGATGCCGGGGAGCACGAAGATGCTCTCGACGATGACCGAACCGCCCATCAGGATGCCGATCTGCACGCCCGCGATGGTGGCAACAGGCAGCAGCGCGTTCTTCAAAGCGTGCCGCGCCAGTATGACCCGCTCCAGGAGACCCTTGGCGCGGGCGGTGCGCACGTAGTCCTGACGCAGCACCTCCAGCATACACGAGCGGGTCATGCGGCCCACCACGGCCGCGAAATGATAGCCCAAACCGACGGCGGGCGGGATCATCTGCTGGAGGTTCGCGGAAGGGTCATCGAGGAAGGAAGCGTATTTCAAAGGGGGAAGCCAGCTAAAGACGACCACCAGCAGGACGATGATCATAGTGGCCACCCAGAAATTAGGCATGGCGAGCCCGCCGATGAGGAACACCTGGCTGAGACGGTCCGTCCAGCTATTTTGCTTCGCGGCGCATAGCACTCCCAGCGGAACGCCGATGAGCAGGGAGAAGACACCTGAAAGGACAGCCAGTTCTACGCTCAGCGGCAGACGTCTCCCTATCTCCTCGGAGATGGGCGCCTTCGTCCACAGTGACTGGCCGGCATCGAGGCGGACCAGCCCCCAAATCCAGGTGAGATACTGCTCGTAGAGAGGCCTATCGAGGCCGAGCTGGGTCCGAAGCGCCGCGCGCTCGGCCTCAGATATCCAGCTCTCGGCGCCAGCTATCAAATATGTCACGTCTCCAGGGATGACGCGAATTATAAGGAACACCAGGATGGAGGCGCCGATGGCTGTGGGGATGACCTGGAGCAGCCGGCGCATCAGGTATTGCTGCACTCAACCTCTCCCTGAATCCCTCCCCGAAACAGGGAGGGACTTTCTCAGGAGTTGCTGACGGGCTGTTCCCCCTACCCGACCCGGGAAGGGCTAAGGGGTTAGGTTTGTCCTATTTCGCCAGCCAGACATCCGTGTAGGCGTAGTTGTTGAACTGGGACCACTCTTTGAAGTTCCTGACCTCGGGCCAGTTTGCTGTCGTCATACTGGCCCAGAAGAGGATCACAATGGCCGCCTGCTCCATCAGCCTGGAGTCCATCTCCCAGAGCAGCTTCTTGCGCTCGGCCTTGTCCGTAGCGGCGTCCTGCTGGTCGATGAGGTCAAAGATCCGCTCGTCCTTCAGACCGACGAAGT
Source organism: Chloroflexota bacterium (assembly GCA_016190665.1). GTDB lineage: Bacteria > Chloroflexota > Dehalococcoidia > JACPQD01 > JACPQD01 > JACPQD01. The sequence continues at coordinate 10,200 of JACPQD010000033.1, read as the reverse complement.
TCTCTCGGCCGTAGTACTTCCGGTGACCGGCAGGATCGGGTATATACGCCGCGCCCGGTCCCGCAGCCGTGACCTCGAAGTTACCCACGGCTCTCTCCCTGTTATACGCGGCGAACTCGATGAGGTTCAATCGGGCTTCGATGCCTATTTTCGCCAACTGGTCGGCCAGGAATACGGCGACCCTCTCGTAGTCTGGGCGCGCAGCGCTGAGCATAGTGGTCTTGAAGCCGCTGGAGAAGCCGGCCTCGGCCATCAGCTTCTTCGCCTCAGTGACGTCGACATCCTTCGGCCTGCGGTACCCCGGCAGCTTCAATATCTCCTCCTGGGGCCGCGCCCATTCCCCGGGCGGCATGACAGTGCCCAGCGCCCCGAATCCTTCGGCCAGGACTTCTATGGCCGCCGGACGGTCAACAACCATCGATGCGGCGCGCCGTATCCGGATGTCGTTCAGGGGCGGCTTAGTGGCGTTCATGCCGAAGTAGCCAAAGGACAGCTTGTCCGCGATCTGGACGACGGCGTTTGGCATGTTCTGTTTGATTTCCTTCACCGAGCTGGGAAGAAAATCGCGTATCAGCTTGAGCTGTCCCGTCCTGAAAGCCGCCATCTTGGTCGTCTGGTCCCTGATTATGTAGAAAGTAATGCCATCCAGATGTGGCCTGCCCTTGACATAGAAATCAGGGTTTTTCACCACTTCCAGGCTGCTGCCTCTGGCAAAGGACTTGTACTTGAAGGCTCCAGTCCCCATGGGCGTGCTTGCCAACTGCGCCGGTGGGACATGCCTGGGCGCCATGACCAGCGATCCCCAGGCCATCCAGGGCACGAAGGAACCGCGGGGGAGCTTCAGGGTTACCTTCACCGTATCGGCGTCGGGCGCCTCAACACGAGTAATCCCCGACATCGCTTCCCGCTTCTCCAGGAGCCTCACCTTCTCCGGGTCGCTGGTGTCGATCATCCTTTCAAGGGTAAACTTGGCATCCGCTGAAGAGAAGGGCCTTCCGTCGTGCCACTTCACGCCCTTGCGGAGATAGAAGGTGTAGGTCTTGCCATCAGGGGCCATCTCCCACCGTTCAGCGAGTTCAGAGACGATCTTGCCGTGGTCGAAGGGGTCGTACTGGAGCAATCCGCTGTAGGCGGGGCGGATGATGGTCAGCGTGGGCACGCGATGGTCGGACACCAGGTCCAGGTCCTGGGGGTCCGGGGAGATATTGCTGACGGTGAGGATTCCCCCATACCTGGGCTGTTCCGCAGACGGCTTAGGGGTGGCGGCGGGTTCCCCGGCTTTGGCAGGCGCCGCAGGAGGCGCCTTAGCCGGGGTCGGCCCCGGGGTACATCCGGACAGAAGCAGGGCCAAAACCATGAGCACGCTTGGAATCCTTCCCATTTTCCCCTCCTTTGGGCATGGTTCTGCCAGTTCAAACCCCGAAACGTCGCGGCGGCTGACTCTGTCCGCCAGCGGCGGCGTTCGCCCAAGACGTCCGCGGTCTCCAAGACCTCGGAGGTCTAATGTCCAAACTCGAGGTGGAGGGCGTCTCTGTCCGCCAGGGTGGGACTCGTTCTCTACTCCTGCGGGCCGACAGAGACGTCGGCTCCTATTCAGAGCTTCACCGTCACGCCCAGCATCTCCTCAAGGGGCAGGATAACGGCTGTCGTGTCCCTGGCGCCGAGCCCTCTCGCCCTGGCCTCCATGAATTTCTGAAGGACGAGACTGGCGAAGGAAAGGGGCACGCCCAGCTCCTTGGCCATCTCGAAGAGAAGGACCTGGTCCTTGTAGGCCAGGTCGATGGCAAAGCCAGGGTCGAAGTTCCTCTTCAGGGCGGCCCTGGGATACTTCTCGGTTAAAATCGGGCTGGCCGACATGCTGTTGGCCAGGACCTCGAAGAGCTTCTTGAGGTCGAGACCGGCCTTGGCCCCCAATACGAAGGCCTCAGCGATGACCTGGTTCGTCACCGCTCCCAGCATTTGATGTATCAGCTTCACCGAATTGCCCGCTCCCACGTCGCCAACGTGGACCACTTTCTTACCCATGACGTCGAGCAGCGGAGCCACCGTTCCAAAGAGGTTCTCGTCACCGCCCACCATGATCGTGAGGGTGCCCGCCGCGGCGCCGGTCACGCCGCCGGTTACGGGCGCATCGAAGACCGCGACGCCTTTCTCGCGAGCAACGGCGGCAATCAGTTGAACTGTTCCCGGCGAATTCGTGCTCATGTCAATGAAAAAGTTGCCCCGCTTGGCCCCGGCCAGGATGCCCTTTGCCCCCAGGGCTACTTCCTTTACCTCAGGCGGGCCGGGGAGAGAAGTGAGGACTATGTCAGACTGTCGGGCCACCTCCATGGGGCTTTCGGCCCATGTGGCCCCAGCTCTTACCAGCCCATCGGTCGCCGCTTTCCTCAGGTCGTGGACCGTCAGAGCGTGTCCCGCTTTCAGCAGATTGGCCGCCATACCGCTGCCCATGTTGCCTGTGCCAATGAAGCCAATTTTCATAGGTTTGCTCCCAAGAACCACCCCAGCATTGTCGTTCTCAACGAAGTGAAGAATCCGTCCCTGGCGGCAAGGGACAAGCCCCTGCCCTACGGCTTGGCTCCACCCACCGTACGCATAAATCGATGTTATGTTGTCCTAGGTGTGCCGGCGACGAAGCAGTTCAATGCTCGCTCCCTTAACTCTTTGCCGTTTGCGGCACGGGCTCAGTCAGCATATTGACCAGCGTTCCCAGGACGTTGTCGGCCTTCTTGCGCTCGTCGTCCGCCGTTTCCCAGGGCATGGGCTGCGGGACGGAGGCGATCCTGAGATCGGGCAAGTTGAGCACCCGGGCCTGGGCGCGAGCCGCGGGTACGAACCTGTCGTGGACCATGGTCACCGTGGGGACGCCCTTCCTCTCCAGGGCCACTGCATCCCGGATCACGCCGGAGGTGCAGGAGCCTCAGGCGCCCACGCCGAGGACAACAGCATCACATTTCGCCGCCACTTCGTCGATAGTGGCGTCGGGCGACGGCGCCCCGACGTTGGGCTTTACCTTGTCGACGACGCTGGAGAACTTGAATTTCTCGGTAAGCTTCTGTCTGACAGCGTCGAAAAGCACTGGCGCCGAGTAGTGGCCGTTGTAGAGGAAGCCCATGGCCTTGTCGTTCAACCCCCCGATGCGCGGAGCCACCTCAGACGCCGGGATGCCGGCGTCCGCCACCGGATTTATCATCACTATTCTCGAGCCTGTCGCCTGTGCGCACACCGTTTGCCTCCTTTGCTATCTGAACGACCTCGTTTTCGCAGCAATTGCCTGTCTCCGCAGTCTACTACTCTTGCCGGACGCTGATGCGCTTCGTCTGCGCCAGACCTCCGAGATAGCCCCAGCCGGGGCAGATGGCGCAGAAGGCGGCGCCCGCCCCCCATCCGCCCGCCACCACCAGGTTGATGTTCTCCGGCTTGCGGATGACGGGTATCATGGCCTTTCTATTGGCCGGGTCGATCCACTTGGGCCAACCCGGGGCTTCCGTTGCCTTCTCGTCGAAAGCGGCGCCCAGAAGCGCGCGTCCCACGGGCACTCTGGCGTTTTCGTAAAGATACTCCCGGATCGTGTTCCGCGTCCAGCCAGCATGGGCGACGGTGGCCGCGGCTCGCGGTCCCAGGACCACCAGAGTCTCTCCTCCGAAATGGAAGTTGTTGTTGCAGATGGTTGACATGGCGTCAGCGATAGCGTAGAGCGTCTGGATAGGTCTGCCCGGCCCGGTAGCCACATGGTGGGGGGACTCGCAGCCGAACATGGTGACGGCGCTGTCCTCCGGCTTCAAGCCTTTTTCAACGTGGATGGCCTCCCAGGGGTTGCCGTCGGCGTTTTCCGCGATACAGTACGTGTATTTGCCGGGGTGGCCTATGGTCGCCCTGTCCAGCTCGCCGGGAAACGCGCCGCCTACATTCCACATGATGAGGCGGACCGCCCGGCCTACGGCGGCGTTTGCCCGGGACCCTCCGCCGAACACCCCGTCGCCGCTGTTGAATCCCAGCTCCTTGACGATGGGCCCGCTGACAATCGCCAGGGGGCCTACGCAGTGGGTTGTGGTCTGCACCCCATTGAGGTTGAAGGGCCTTTCGAGCATGGCCTCCAGGGCCGCGATGACAACGGGAATGTAGGTGGGCAGGCACCCACCCATTATGCTGTTGGCGACGATCTTCTCGATGGTTGCCGCGCCGTTCTTGGGCGGTATGATGCCGAGGGATTCGCTGGGGTCTCTCTTGAGGTACTCGAGCGCCTTAGCCACCAGGGCCTCGGTGGGCGGGACTACCGGCAGGCCGTCGGTCCAGCCCCGCTGATAGCATATCTCCACCGCCTCCTCCACGCTATCGGCATACACCCGCTGAGATTCGTGGTGCGGTGACACGTTACACTCCTCCTCGTGACGTTTTCTCAATCCCTGAGGGATGCCCACATTCTACGGATGGTCCCAAAGGTTGTCAATAGGCACTGCCGGGCGTTGGGATGGTAGCGTGGGGAAGGGCGCGAAGTCCCTCCCTCTTCAGGGGATTCAACGAGGGGTTGAACCCTATCCCAGCGTGAAATAGAAGGTGGCGCCCCGCTCCACCTTCGCCTCCGCCCAGACGCGGCCGCCGTGGCGGGCAATGATGCGCTGCACCATCGCCATGCCGGCGCCGAGGCCGGGGAACTCGCTTTCGTCGTGCAGTCGCTCGAAGGCGACGAGGAGCTTGTGGGCGAACTCCATGTCGAACCCGGCGCCGTCGTCGCGGACAAAGTAGGCCCTTTGGCCGTCCAGGTCGGCGACGCCGAACTCTATCCTGGCTGCAGCGTGCTTCGAGGTGAACTTCCAGGCGTTGCCCAGCAGGTTCTCCAGCGCCAGGCGCAGCAGGTCTCTGTCCCCGAAGACCACCACGTCGGGGGCGATAATAAACTCCACCGAGCGTTTCGGGTCGAGGCTCTGGAGCCCTCCCGCTGTCTCCGATGCCATGCGGGAAAGGTCCACCCGTTGCCGCTTCATCTCGGCCCGGGCGATCCTTCCCAGCTCGAGCAGGGCGTCGAGGTAGTCCTCCATGCGCTTGCTTCCCCGGTGCACCGAGGTCAGGTATTTTCTCCCCTGCTCGTCCAGCTTGTCGCCATACAGCTCCAGCACCGCCTGGCTGAAGCCCTTCATGGCGCGCAGGGGGGTCTTCAGGTCGTGGGCGACGGAGTAGTTGAAGGCGTGCAACTCCCGGTTGACGATGTCCAGCTCGGCGGCATGGCGCTGCGTCTCGGCCAGGAGTCGCTCGCTCTCGGCGGTGGCGTGTCGGAGGCGGGTGCGCATCTGGTCCACGGAACTGGTCAACTGCCGCAGCTCGGAGATGCTCGGGCTGGGACCCGACGGATCGGGGTCGAAAGAGCCAGCGGCAATGCGGCCCACGGTGCGGATGACCTCCCTCAGAGGTTGCACCATGCCGTGGGAGAGGGCCACGCCGAGGGCGGCGGCCAGGGCGCCCACGGCGAGTGTCCCCGGGAAGGCGGCATCACGCTGGCGGCGGGATTCGGCGACCACCACGGCGACGGGCTCCTCGACCACTACTCCCCAGGACAAGCCAGCGACGCGCGCGTAGCCCACCAGCCGGTCGTCCGGGCCCTGGCCAGACCTGAAGGAACCAGCCTCCTCGCCCCGCAGCAAAGCGCCGACAGCGGGCTCTCCTGAGAGATCGGCGAAGGCGCTGGCTGATGGGTCCGTGGCGGCGATGAGGCGCCCCTGCTCATCGACCAGGTAGGCGGCAGCGGCGCCCATGGTGGGAATCCTGGCCAGGACGTTGCTGAAGCGAGTGGTCTCAACGCTGGCGGCTACGAACCCCTTGGCTTCGCCGCTTTGATCCAGGACCGGAGCCACTATAGCGAGGATGGACCGGCCTGTTTCCGGGCGCCTGGCCAGAAACAAGTCAACGCGCCGGGTGCGGCTCGCGCGCTGGAAATTAGGCGAGTCTCCCACCCACGTCAGCGGGAAGTCGTCGCTGCGGGCTCTCTGATTCCCCGCAAGGTCGACGATGTTGACAGTTAGCGCCGCGGGATAGGCCGCCTGCACGGCGCGCAGCGCTTGCCGCTGCGCAGCGAGCGGCGCCTCCAGGAGTCCCGGCTGGTTTCCCAGGGCGATGACGGCGGCGCTGTGGTAGCTGACGAAGTCAGCGACCTCCTGCGCGGCGTCCTCCGCGAGAGCGCGGTGCTGCGCCAGGCTGCGCGCCACCGCTGCCTCCTCTTGCATTCCCAGCGCGATAGGAACCACCAGGAGCAAGGGGACCACCGCGCCAGCCGAAAAGGCCAGAGTCAGACGGGCCCGCAGCGAGTCCAGGGCGATGAGATGGGCGCGCTCCTCCAGCCACGGCAACGCAGCCAGCAAGAGGGCCAACAGCCCGTAGAGGGTCATCCCTGGCCAGGCGCGCAAGGCGCCGGGCCCCACGACGAGATAAGCGAGGAAGGGCGCAGCGGCCGTCAGATGCGCCAGCCAGATGGGAGCTCTCCTGGATGGCTTCAGCAGCACCTCGGCGGCGAGCGCCGCCCCGGCGACCAGAAAGGCCGCCCCCAGCCAGCGCGCAAAGGAAAGGTAAGACGGGTCGGACCAAGCGCCCTTATCGGGCGCGAGGACAAGGTTCAAGCCGATGCCCAAAGCGACCGCCGTTATGACGATCCGGAAGGAATCGCCGCCCCGCAATGTCCTGGACGTCGGCAAACGCTGCGCCAGGGGAGCGGCGATGAGAGCGGCGCCCAGGATGGTGTAGACTGTCGGCCCGAGCCAATTGCCTGCCGCCGCGACGAGGTAGGCGAGCAGAAGCAGCGTCGCCGCGCTGAACAGGTGCGCCAGGAGAAGGAGCGGCCTGGCGCGGATGATCACCACCGCCGCGGCCATGCTCCCCGCCGCCAGAAGGAACACGACGCCCCAGAGTGAAAGGTTGGGCGCGATGGGGTCATATACCGGCAGGGTGTACTGATGTGGGGAGATCAGCATGTGGCTGCCGACAACCGCGCCGAAGAGCACGGCGAAGACCTGCAGCACGGCGAGGCTAAGACCGGCGGAGGGGCTTTGCGCTGATACAGGAGTGGCCTGGTTGGCTGACATCTTGCGGCTCTCTTCCGGAGGCATATGGCCCCCGGTCAGCAGGACACAAGCCCCTGCACTACGCCCTGCTTCACCGACGGGTTCCCCGCTGTGTGGGAGATGGGCCCTCCCACCACCCCCGGTCCACCGAAGAGATTAACTCCATGCGAAAGGCGGGCCGACGGTGTAGTTGCATCATAGCAGGAAAGCAGGGGAGGGCGCAACGGGAAACCAACCTCTCCCTAAATCCCTCCCCGACACGGGGAGGGACTTCTTTCCCCCTTCCCGCTTCGGGAAGGGGGTCAGGGGGTTAGGTTGAGTCCTGTTTCCAGCGACTTCTCCCGACACGGGGAGGGACTTCTTTCCCCCTTCCCGAAGCGGGAAGGGGGTCAGGGGGTTAGGTTGAGTCCTGTTTCCAGCGACTTCTCCCCGACACGGGGAGGGACTTCTTTCCCCCTTCCCGCTTCGGGAAGGGGGCCAGGGGGTTAGGTTGCGCATGCGAATTCCAGTATCCGCGATAGTACCCCGGGCAGGTCTTCCTTCACCTTTTCGTTCCTGATCCTCAGGACGGTGAAGCCGTGGGCCGTCAGCACCGCATCGCGCTCCGCGTCGTAATCGCGCTGCTGCTCGTGGATGTCTCCATCCACCTCGACTATCAATTGCGCGCTGTGGCAATAGAAATCCACGATGAAACCGTGGATCACTTGTTGGCGACGGAAATGCAGCCCATTTAGCTGGTTTTTTCGCAGGGACTCCCAGAGCGTGGCCTCTTCGCGCGTCATTCGCCTGCGAAGCTGTTTGGACTGCTTTACCTTTTCCTGGTCGATTCTCTGTCCGATGACGATTTTGCGGATCGGCATCTCAACCTCTCCCTAAATCCCTCCCCGACACGGGGAGGGACTTTCTCAACCTCTCCCTAAATCCCTCCCCGACACGGGGAGGGACTTTGCGTCCTCGGCATCCCGCTCGACCTTGACCACAAACCCTCCCCGTGTCGGGGAGGGATTTTGCCCCCTTCCCGCTTCGGGAAGGGGGTCAGGGGGTTAGGTCGAGTCCTGTTTCCAGCGACTTCTCCCGGCACGGGGAGGGACTTCTATTCCCCCTTCCCGTTTCGAGAAGGGGGCCAGGGGGTTAGGTTGAGTCCCTCCTACCTCGCTATCTCCGCGCGGCGGAAGTCCACGATGGATCGAGCTGCGGCGCCGTTCTTCAGGGCGATGGGGCTGGTGGTGGGGTGGCAGTGCACGCCGAAGGTGGGCAGGTACTGGACGTGGGTGCCGCCCCCGCCCGCCACCAGAAGCACGATATCCTCCCACCTGTCGACGACCGGGATCGTCGTGGTGGGTGAGTCGTAGTCGTACTGAGGGCGCCGCTGCCTGAGCTGCGGCAGCGTGCCAACGGCGAACCTCGACACTGGCACACGAGCGTGTTCGAAGAGGTAGCGTTTCACGTCGTCCTTGGAGTAGCCCGCGCGTTTCAGATAGCCGGCCAGCCTGGGGTTCATGACCACTACCGCCTTGCCGCCATAGTACATGGAGTTGACGCCCATGGTGCACATGGCGTCGGCAGTGATCACCAGAGTGCTCTGCGGGTCGTTGTCCAGCACGATGACGTTGTGCGTCGCCTGGATGCCCACGACGGTGATCGTGCTCACGTCCTTATCGTAGCCCAGCTCCACGTTGTAGGGCTCCCAAGGGGTTTCGTCCTCGTTCTCCGCCATGCAGAAGGAGAACTTGGCCGGTTGGCCGTGTATCGCCTTATCCGTGGTCCCGGGGACGCCGCCGCCGATGTTGAGCAGGACCAGCCTTATGGCGCGGCCGATGGTGGCGTTGCTCCTCCAGCCCTGGCCGAAGACGTTGAAGGAGCCGTTGATCTTCAGTTCCCTGGCGATGGGGCCGTTAACGAGGGTCAGGGGCGCCACGGGATTGGTGGTGGCCTGCGCCGAGAAGATATCAAACTCGGGCCGCGCCATGATCTCCGTGGCGGCGATGATGATGGGCAGGTATTCCGGCAGGCAGCCGGCCATCACGGCGTTGACGGCGATCTTCTCGATGCTGGCCTTGCCCCACCTGGGGCCGATCTTGCCGAGCACCTCCTCGGGGTCGCGGTCGGTATGGGCGAGCATGCGCCTGACTTCCTGCTCGGTGGGAGGGATGATGGGCAGGCCGTCCGTCCAGCCCATCTCGTAGAAGAAGGCGCTGGCTTCGGCGAAGGACGCCGGGCCTTCCACTGGCGCCGACGACACGACGGGCTTGGGCCGTCCCAGTCGGGCCTCCAGGTCGGCGCCGGAGTGGGTGCGCTTGTAGCGCTCTATCACCTGTTCACAAGGGTCGGTAAAGACGCGGATGACTTCCTCTACCGCCTCGCCGGCGGTCTTCTCGGCCAGGGCGGCGTTCACGCGCACATCTATGGGCAGGGCGATGATGGGCAGGGCGGGAACCCCTAGGGCCGAGGCCTCAGCGCGACCCAGGGAGGCGAAGGCCTCGGTGCAGAAGGTGACGGTGGGGACGCCGTTCTTTTCCGTTTGGGCTGCGTTGTGGATACACCACGTTGTGCAGGCCCCTCACATGCCGTTGGCGGCGATGGCGAAGTCCGCCTTCTCGCTCACCTCACGGGCAGCCTGGCCGGGTTTGGTCTGGAAGCGCGTCCTCATCTCCAACCCCGCCAGCTTGAACCGCTCCTGGAGGCGGTGGGCCACCGTGTTCAAAATGATGGCGGAGTTGGGCATGTCGTCGTCCAGGATACCCAGGACTTTCCCTTCCAGGGTATCCAGTCTCGGGGCAAGCCCGACATCCAGGGGGTCCACCTCTCCGATGGGGCTCAGGTATACGGACTTTTCTGTTGGCGCCATAAAGTTCGTCTCCTGGGAAGTAGTTTGAAAGGAGTCGCGCAACCTCTCCCTAAATCCCTCTCCGACACGGCGAGGGACTTTCTTTCCCTCTTCCCGCTTCGGGAAGGAGGCCAGGGGGTTAGGTAGCTCGTTCCTCTTGCCACCAAGCGTTACTGCTCGGAGGAAAAAGGCGCAGACCTCTCCCTAAATCCCTCTCCGACACGGCGAGGGACTTTCCTTCCCCCTTCCCGCTTCGGGAAGGGGGTCAGGGGGTTAGGTTGATCCCCTTCTCACATCCTGGCTCCCGCGTTGGAGAAATGCTTT
>JACPQD010000027.1 GCA_016190665.1 Chloroflexota bacterium | reverse complement strand
GTAGAAGTAGGCGTAACATGTTTTCGGGCCGAACGCCGGTTCTTTAGCTTTCCTCTCCCTCGACGGGAGAGGGTAGGGTGAGGGTGAAACCGGAAAGCCCCCTCACCTTAGTCCTCTCCCGCGGAGGGGAGAGGAAACTTGCGCTCTTCTGCGCAACTAGGAAGTGCAGCGCGTGGCGAGAATTCGTGAAGCGATTGGTAGCGATGCCGGGCTCCCCATGCCCCCGATTGGGATTGAGCCATACGCTTGGACCCTCCCCGACGGCTCCATTCTGGCCCATATAGCCCTTTTCCCTACCTCCGAGGGCTGCGCGGAGTGGGGAGTTATGCTTCCGGTGGGAACGCTGCTAGTGGTTGACGACAAGATGCTGCGCAGAATACTCTGCCATGAGTTCGCCCATTGTTTCTGGTGCATAGCGGAAAGGATCCACGCGATGGGAGAAGGCGTTTTCGCGTTCAGGGACGACAAGGGCATTGACGAATTGAGGGCGATGGCGCCGGAAGACGTCGCCGACTACCAGCAAGCCAAGGACAAGGCCGAACTCATCGATCCTGCATTATGGTTCGGTGACGCCGACACGATGGCCTTCCTGAGCGAGTTGCCGTGGGATGCAACAGAGGAACGCAAATCGCGCGATACGTGGCGGAGAATGAAGGTTCCAACAAGGGTTCCAGACTTGACCATCCACTTTGAGGGCACTCTCCAGTACCCTCAGCCGATCGTCGATCGAATCAGGGAAATCGACGGAAAGCGAGCGCATCCCTCTGCCCCAAGTTGAGGAGCACGAGGTAGCCGTGTGAGCCGGATGCCCAGCCTGGGCTGGCGGCAAATCGCAAAGGCTCTTCAGCGTGCGGGATTCTTTTTTCACCGAAGAAAGGGCAACCACATGTTCTACTACCTCCCCGGCACAACCCGCACCGTGGTTGTTCCCAGGCATCGAGAGATAAAGAGCGGCACCCTTCGCGAGATACTCAGGGAGGCGGACCTCGCCCGCGACGAGTTCCGCCGACTGCTGGACTAAGGGAGGCACCGCTATGAAAGAAGTACTTCTGCCAATACACATCGAAGAACTCCCCGAAGGTGGATACCTGGCGACCAGCGAAGAGCTTCCCGGACTCGTAGCGCAGGGACGCACGGTCGCGGAGACCTTAGAGATTGCCCAGGATGTAGCGGTGGGTCTCATCGAGTCGTACTTGGAGCACGGCGACGAGCTTCCACCAAAACTTAGGGGAGCGATGCCCTCTCTCGGGGAAGTGCGTATCCCCATCCCTCTCCCCTGATGGGAAGGCTGGCCGGATTCAGCGCCGATGAGGTCGTGCGGAGGTTACGGCGGGCGGGCTTTGTCTTCGACCGGCAGAGGAAAAGCAGCAACCAAATCTGGAGGAATCCGACAGCCTTGGGGTCTGATTCCGAGCGACGTTTGACGCGTAGTGACCTTACTGGTAATATGAAGTCGTCTCAATCACGCCCCGAGGCCGTTCGCCCACTCACTGAAGGATAAGAGGAGAACTCCAATGGCCAACACGGGGAAGGCTGAACCGGTTAACCACGCCCCGCGCCGCATACGTGTCACCTCTGTTCGCAGCGAGGGGCTCAAACGACGGGACGAAGTTCTTTTCAAGGAACTAGCCGACCAATGGCGCAAGGAAACACGTTTTCTGTCTGCGGTGGACGACATTGCCATGCATCCAGCTTACCAACGGATCATCGGCATGGGACAGAAAGCAGTGCCGCTAATTCTACGCGAGCTTCAGCACGAGTTGGACCACTGGTTCTGGGCGCTTGAATCCATTACGGGTGAATCCCCGGTGCCTCCTGAGGATGCTGGCAAGATGCGGCGGATGCGAGAGACATGGCTGGAGTGGGGGCATTGTAGAGGGCTCATCCGACAGGCTTAGGGATGCAGCTTGACCCGGACGGCTCTTTGATTTTCCGAAGCTCAGAGCTGAGGACTTTCGCGAAACGAGCCCGGCAACGGCAGAGTACAACTGCACTGCCTGGGCTGCCGGGGATTCCGACCGCTACTGGTGGCCAGGCTGGTCTTATTACTGGCCTCGTAATGCTCCGCGGGAACGTTCTGTCGAGTCATTCGTGCGAGCGTATTCTCTGAGTGGTTATCATCGCTGCAATGACGGCCTGCTTGAAGGTGGATTCGAGAAAGTCGCGATCTACGCAAAAGAGGGAAAGCCGACACATGTCGCTCGCCAGCTAACGAATGGAGAATGGACGAGCAAGCTTGGAAGCGACGTCGACATCACACACGCAAAATTGGGTTGCCTCGAGGACGGAATTTACGGCCGTGCTGTGATATTCATGAAAAGACCGCGTCCCAAGGGCTGAGAACGACCGTCGGTGACGATAATGGCGAATCGATGCCCCCTCGCCATGCATGCCTCCGGGCACTTGCCTTTTTCGGTACCCCTGACACAGACCTCGGTCAGCTATTACCACTTCTTCCCCAGGTGGGCCAGTCTTGTTCCGGCGTTAGCGGGTCATTTTGTCACCGGTGATGACACTGGCACCCTCCGGGCCACACCCGGAGGGTTTCTTTCATATTCGTGGGTGTGCCGCACTGGCCAAGACGCACCTTCCCCAAGTGTGCTATCATGTCCCTAACCCGGTGCCAACCCGCCAGGTGAGGAGGCTTCGTGGCGCTCTCTCCGGACCGTCTACGCGAAATCGTGGCTGAACTGGCGTCACGTCCCCACCACGAGAAGGTGCGCACGCTCGTTTACAGCCTTCTCGTAGATGGACTTGATGCGAGCAGCTCCGAGGTCAACTTCGAGCGCCCGGTCCCCGAGGTACGCGGCCGGATCGACGCATTGCTGGGGAGGACCATCTTCGAGTTCAAGAGCGACCTGCGCCGCGAGCAGCGCGATGCTGAAGCCAGGCTCCCGGACTATCTTTCCCAGCGGCAAAGGGAGACCAGCGCCCACTTCGTCGCCGTGGCCACCGACGGCGCAACCTTCCATGCTTACGAACTGCGCGCCGCCAAGCTCACCCCCCTCGACACCTTTTCTACCAGGATTGAGAAGCCTCACGCGGTCCTCGAATGGCTCAGCTCGGTTGTATCGCTGAGCGAGGACCTCAAGCCGGACGCCGACGTGGTGCGCCGCGAACTGGGCCGGGGCAGCCTGGCCTGGGCCGTGGCCAAACAGGAGTTGACCGCCCTTTGGATGGAAGTGAGCCAGCACCCCGACGTGCGCCTCAAACGCGGCATCTGGGACCAGCTCATCCGCCGCGTCTACGGTTCCTCACTCAATGAGGATATCCTCTTCTTGCAGCACACCTACCTCACCATAATCGCCAAGACGATGGCCGCCAAAGTCCTCAACCTTCGGGCGGAGGACCCCGATTACCTTCTATCAGGAAGCAGCTTCCGCGAGGCGGGGATCGCCGGGGCCGTCGAGTCGGACTTCTTCGACTGGCTGCTCGCCGCCGAAAACGGCCCCGATCTGGTGCGCCGCGTCGCCCGGCAGGCTGGCCGGTTCCAGTTAGAGAACGTCGAGACGGACGTCCTGAAGGGGCTCTACGAGTCGCTGATCGACCCGGAACAGAGGCACTTCCTCGGCGAGTACTACACGCCGGACTGGCTGGCGGAGCGCGTCTGCGCCGAGGCGATCACTCGGCCTCTTGAGCAGCGGGTGCTCGACCCCGCCTGCGGATCGGGAACTTTTGTTTTTCATGCCGTGCGCCGGCTGCTCAACGCGGGAGAGGAAGCCGGCGTGCCAACTCGGGAGGCCATCGAACGCGCTTGCCGGCAGGTCTTCGGCGTCGACGTGCACCCCGTGTCGGCCCAGATCGCCCGCGTGACGTTCCTCCTGGCCATTGGCCCGGACCGGTTGAAGCAGCGGCCTCCGACGCTCAATATCCCGATCTACATGGGAGACTCCCTCCAATGGAACACAGAGGGTTTCATGGCGAAGAGGAACGTTCGGATCGAAGTCCCCGGAAGCGATTTGCGACTGGATTTTCCCTTCGAAATTACTCAAGATCCTAGCCTATTTGACGCCGTCATCGCCGAAATGCTGCAAGCCAGCGGCCAGAGCGTCGCCCCAGAAGGCTTCGTGGCGTGGCTGAGGCGGTGGCCTGGCGTTGGTGAGGACGCCATGACGGTGCTAGCGCTCACCTACGCCAGGTTGCGTGAGCTTGCTCGGAGTGGGCGCGACCACATTTGGGGATTCGTGGCGCGCAACCTGGTGCGCCCCATCTGGCTATCGGACCCGCCCCAAAAGGTGGACGTGGTCGTCGGCAATCCTCCGTGGCTCTCTTACCGCTTCATGGACGCCGAGATGCAGAACCGTTTTCGCGCTGAGTGCCAGGAACTGGGCATCTGGACGGGCCAGGTGGCCCAGCAACAGGACTTGTCTGCCTATTTTTTCGTGCGCTCTGCCTGCCTTTACCTGAAGGACGGTGGTACGATCGCCTTCGTGATGCCCTACGCGGCAATGACGCGCCGGCAGTTCGCACGCTTCAGAACAGGCCTGTACGGGGCGAGACAAAACGGCCGTCCCGGACTGATCTACGCCACGCTTCAATTCACCAACGCGTGGGTGTTGGGGGACAACGTCCAGCCCTTGTTTCCCGTCCCATCATGCGTTCTTTTTGCGAAGTACGGCGACGGTGACGGCCCCAGGCTTCCCGCTACTGTGCTGGCCGCGTCTGGCATCCTTCCTGAGCGCGACGCTTCCAAAGATGAAGCCGCCGCTGCGTTGACCTGGCGGGAAATCCCATGGCCCGCAGAACGGCGGGAGCGTGTAACGGAGGGCTACGCGGCCAGGTTCAGGGACGGCGCAGTCGTATTCCCAACCGTGCTTCTCAGAGTGGAACTCGCTCCAGTCGGCAAACTCGGAAGCAATCCGGACGCGCCGGTGGTGCAAAGCCGCCGTGCCAGACTCGAAAAGCCGCCCTGGAAGGATGTGCCACCGTTGAGAGGAAACGTGGAAAGGGAGTTTCTCTACCCTCTTTACCTTGGCGAGTCGGTAGCGCCTTATCGCATCCTGTCCCACATTCTGGCGGTAGTGCCTTGGGATCCACTGCACGGCGTGATGCTCGAATCAGACGAGGCGCAGAACAAGGGATACCTGCATCTGGGGAGCTGGCTCACCCAGGCCGAACATATCTGGTCGCAATACAGTAAGGGCAAGAGGACTCTCAAGGAACAATGTGACTACTTTGGCCAGCTCTCCGCCCAGTTCCCGATAGTGCGGTTGAGAGTAGCTTACAGCGCCTCAGGCACACTGCCGGCAGCGGCTCTTTTGGGCGATCCCCCGGGCATAATTGAGCACGCACTCTATTGGGCAGCAGTTGATTCTGAGGAAGAAGGCAGATACCTGACGGCCGTACTTAACAGTGAGGCTGCGCGCCAGCGCGCAGAACATCTCCAAAGTCGCGGCCAATGGGGCGCACGCCATTTCGATAAGGTGATGCTGTCGTTGCCCATTCCACGTTTTGAGAGGTCTAATAAGCTGCATCAACGACTGGCCAAGGCAGCGGCCCACGCGGACAAGGTTGCCGCTGCGGTACCGTTAACGGAAGGCATGCACTTCGTCACGGCCAGGCAGAAGATTCGGGAGGCTCTGCAGGAGGACGGCATCGCCGCCGAAATTGACAAGCTGGTGGCCCAGTTGCTCGATGGACCGTAGCACCAGCACAGAACATGGCAAACGAGTCTCATAAGTCTTCGCCCAATCCTTCACTCCTCGCCGCCCAAATCGCCGGCATGTTCGTGGTCTTCGCGCTGACGCTGTTTCTGGCAGCGGGGACGGTGGCGTGGGTGGCGGGTTGGGCTTTCCCAGGCCTGTTTCTTGGTTTCGTTGTCTCCATAAGCCTGTGGTTGCTGAAGAACAACCCGGGGCTGCTGACGGAGCGCATGACCGGGGTCGGCAAAGCCGATCAGAAAGCCTGGGACAAGGTCTTCTTCGCGCTGCTCCAGTTGGCCTTCCTTGCCTGGCTGCTCTTCATGCCCCTGGACGCCGTTCGTTTTCACTGGTCGCAGGCGCCTGCCTGGCTCCAGGTAGGGGGAGCGATTCTCTTGCTGTGCTCGTTCTACCTCTTCTTCCTGACGTTTCGCGAGAACTCGTACCTGTCGCCCGCCGTTCGCGTACAGACCGAGCGCGGACAAACGGTCATTGCCACCGGGCCATATCACTATATGCGCCATCCGATGTACGCCGCCGTTATCCCCTTCATGCTCGGCACAACACTCCTGCTGGGGTCGTGGTACGGCCTGCTCTTCGCGCTGGCCATTGTGCTTGGCGTGGCGCGACGCGCCGTGCTGGAGGTGCGCACACTGCGAGCGGAACTGCCCGGCTATGACGCGTACATGGCAAAAGTGAAGTACCGCTTTATCCCCTACGTTTGGTAGGAGTGAACCGCCCCTTCTCTCGAAATTGATGGCGTTTCTGCTCTCCCCGATGTGCTATACTTATTCCCAACGCTCGCCGCGCGCGGGATGTACGGAAAGCGGGGGCAACTCCCCGCACTCCACATATTGGCCGGTTCGAGGAATAGTATGCCCAAAGATAGACGAAAGAAGGCGCGAGATAAGAGAAGGTCCAGCCCTGCGCCGCCGATCTTCAGAAAAGTCGCACCGCAGCCCAGGAAGCCCACCGCAAAACGGCCCGCCGCCAGCCCCCAGGGCAGCCTGCTCAAGCCGGCCATCTTCATCATAATCGGACTCGGCGTCATCGCGACGGCCGTGGCCTTTCTCTGGCCCCGGCAACCGGCGGCAACCACGGAGGAGCTACTTTCGCCAACGCCCCGAGCCACGCCGACAGCCACGCCTACGCCGCGGCCTACGCTCACGCCCACGTCCACAGCTACCCCCAGGCCCACGGCCACACCGACGATAACGCCGACGCCGGAGCCCACACCCACGCCTATCATCGGCGGCGGCACGCCTTTGCCCGGCTTCAACTTCGCGGGCCGGGGCCCGCTGGTCACCACCAGAATGGAGCTTAATCCGGGCGTGGCCATATTCACGCTCAAGCATTTTGGCGCCAGCGCCTTCGCCGTTTCGCTCCAGGATTCTCAGGGGCAGAAGGTTGAAGTTCTGGCAAGCGCGGCCGGCCTTTTTGACGGTAGCCGCCCGGTGGGAATTACGAGAGCCGGACAATACGCCCTGGACATCCAGGCGGACGGAAACTGGACGGCCTTTGTGGAGCAACCAAGGCCGGCCTCCGCTGAGCCTCCCTCCCGTATGGAAGGACAAGGCCTGGCGGCATCGAAGCTCTTCGCACTGCGCGCTGGCCCGGCCACCTTCCGCTTCACCCATGCCGGCGCTCCCCAGGGCACCAAGCCTTTCGTCGTTTGGCTGCTCGATCTCTCGGGGCGTAGGATCGAATCGCTGGCCAACGCCATGGGCAATTTCAACGGCTCAAAGACCATCCAGATAGGCCGGGCGGGCGTCTACTTGCTCAGCATCGAAGCTGACGGGAAATGGACAGTCGATGCGGAGCAATAAGCGCCCCAGCTATTTCTGCCGCCTGCGACGCTAAGTATGAAAAGAGCTAACCTAACCCCCGGCCCCTTCCCGAATCGGGAAGGGGAGAAGACTCCTCCCCGTATCGGAGCGCGATTCGGCGCAGACTGACGCCTTGCCTCTCCAACAGCCACGAGACGCAACAAGTCCCTCCCCGTATCGGAACGCGATTCACCGCAGACTGACGCCTTGCCTCAACAGCCAGGAGACGCAACAAGTCCCTCCCCGTGTCAGGGCGCGATTCAGCGCAGACTGACGCCTTGCCTCAACAGCCAGGAGACGCAACAAGTCCCTCCCCGTGTCGGGGAGGGATTTAGGGAGAGGTTGCACACTCTTCCTCACCCCCCTCCTTTTCCCCTTCCCCGCTCAAACCGTCTCATCATCCACCAAGCCAGGACCATCAGGAGACCTATCAGTACCAGCTCCGCTGCCCACAGAACGTTCCCGGCCTCCGCTGTCGGCGCTAGGGCGCTGTAAGACGCGGCGGGCAGCACCTCGAAGCGAAAGGAGGCCCGGGCATCGAAGGCGTCGGGCCGCTGTACCGTCACCTCCAACTGCCAGGGCCCGGCAAGGTTAAGGCTTCTTTCAAGAACATACTGTCCCTCTCCGGCAGGCGCGGCGGACTGCCAGTTTGCGGCCACGTCGCTCTTCTGATATGTCAGGAGGAGATTCACCTGGGTCGCCCTGAGCGGCCTGCCCGTACGGTCCTTAAGAGAGACTACGAATCTATTTCGTCCCACCCGGTTCGGCTCAACATCGACGGTAATCTCCGCCCCTTCCACAGCACCCTTGAGGGTGACAGCATTTTGCTGTCCGATCCCCTGGCGAGCAGCCACTCGCCGCGCAGGCTCCAAACTGACCAAAAGCCCCACAGATAGCAGAACTAGAACGGCCAGGATCGCCTGGGCAGCCACCGTCCTGTGGAGGAACCGCAGGGCTTTTCCGTCGGCCGCCAGGCGTGGCCTGGCCCAAAAGAGGTTAACCGCCCCGAAGAGGAGCAAGGGCGCGATGAGTCCTAGCTTCGTGAGTAGCGTTGCCCCGTAGGGAGTGGCCAGAGCTGGGAGTATAGTGACCTGCGCCCAGGAGCTATACAACCCGGTAACGAACAAGATGCCAACGCTCAGAGTGGCGAGAGCGGAGAACCGGCTCATGGCTACAACATGAACCGCCGGACAGAAGACGCCGGGGCTCGTGGCTCTGCCGCTCTGCTGCCGTTGCAGCCTCATCGCCGGGGGAACTACCAGCGCCAGATAGAGCAGGCCGCCCACCCAGACGCCCGCGCCCAGTAGATGGAGGAAGTAGGAGAAAAGGGCAGGAATGCGTATCTGCGGGACAGCAGCTCCGTGACTGGCCAGGGTAAGCGTGAGAAGAATGCCCGCCGCGAAGGCCAGGGCGACGACCTGCCCCTCGCGCCAGTTGGCTGATCCGCCCCTCCTCCGGCCAAGGGACGCCAGCATCAGAACCGCGATCGTCCCCAGCAGTAGATTAGTCCGCCATAACCAGAGGTCTCCCCATCCTGTTTGTCTGACAACAGCTATCATGGGAGAGCCCAGCGCCAGAAACAGGGGAACGCCCTTGGCTATGGAGGCTTTGACCGCAAGCTCCCCAAGGGAAGCCAGGAGAAAGAGGCCAGACGCCAACCAGGTGAGCTTCAATGTCCCAACGCTCATCTGCTCTTCCATATGCTGGAAGACCTTGCTGGCGCCCCTTGCGGCGAGGACCGGCCCCGAGATGAGCAGTTCGAAACTCAAAGCTCCTATGATGCCAAGGATGCTCAACAACGCAAGCCACCGCAGGGGGGGCTCCAGCAGGGACTGCAAGAGAGGCTGCGTTGCTACCGCGCCTCTGACCGCCCCTCGCTGCGGCGCGCCGGCCGTGGGCTCCCCCACCGCAAACACATAGGAGCCAAGATTGGTATGTCCATCCACCGCCGACAGGTTCCACCATGCCACAGTGTAGGTGCCGTCAGGGAGGCCGGGCAGTGTGACCGAGACGGCGGCGGGATCGTTCTGATATCTGGCGCTATCCCGATTATCTACCTGCCCGCCCCGGGCGTCCAGCACCCGTATCCCACTGAAGTCGATCTCAACCGGGTCAGTGAACCAGACGGCTACTCGCTCCGGAGCCAGCTTGAGCGCCGAGCCGGGCGCGGGCCCGCCGCGCGCCAGGTCGGCGTGCGCCAGGGCTGTCCCCACTAGCCACACACCGATCAGCAGGAGAGCCGATACGCCGGCCAAAGTCACAGCAGACAGTCTTCTGCGGAACATCGTCCTTCGCCTTCCGTTAGTCCGCGACCCTAACGCTTCCTGCCAACAATCAAAGGCCCGGCGCCGGCCGCGATGCCTAACGCTCCTAATCCGATCCCCACAAAGGCCAGGTTCGTAGCAAGAGAAGCGGCATCGCTAGCCTTTTGAGCGGCAGCCTGCGCTCCTCTCGTGGCGGCTTCAATCTCCCGCGCCTCGGCAATTTTCACCGGGAACTGGATGTCGCCCGAGGACTCCACATCATTGAAACCGCCGCCCCCGGATTTCGAATTGAAGGTCTCGTTCACATTCAATCCCTCGATGGCGCCAAAGAAGCGGAAACGGTAGTGACCCGGCGCCGTCAACAGCAGGTCCGCCGTATAATGGCCCGGATCGCCGAAAATAGTGCGCAGCTTCAATACCTTTGAGACGCCTGTGGGCACATGGGCGATCTCCACCTGCAGGGTCCCCTCTACGCCTTCGACGGGCTTCTGCGTCTGTGCGTCAGTTACCCTGAGGTCCACGCCATTCTTCTGTCCCTCGAAGGGAGGCTCGACAATGAATCCGACCACAAGCTGGTACTTGCCCACGGCGCGCCGCTCGTGGGCCAGTGCAGTTTCAGGAAAGAGGGCTAAAGATGCAACAACGACCTCAAATACTATCACCATGCCGCAGAGCGCCGCTTTCATTCTGTTCCTCCTTGTCCTCACCCCATGTTTATCTTACGCATCTCACGATTCAGCGTATGTACGCAAATATACTCAGTTCACGTCATTAACTCTATGTAACTGCTGGCGCCAATTCTACGTAATGCAGGCCGGCTGCCCCCGGCTGGTGCTCTTGCTCAACCTCGACAAACCGATGGAGCGCGCCGACGCTACAGGGGCCTAGGCCCGATTCCTGTTTTTTGACACTCTCTTCACCCAATGATAACATAGCGACAGCACGTTTTTTGAACAGACTGGCCAGCTCGGGAGGTAACGGCGTGGCAAAGGTGAGACAAGCCCTGGATCCAACCGCGGAACTTAAAAAACGCGCCCAAAGGGCGCCCAATCCAATTCCCAGCGATCTCAACGGCAAGACCATCGGCTTTCTCAACGACGACGGCGGAGGGCAGCGCCTCCGCATCGATTCCCTGCTCAAGGCGGTGGAAAAAGGGCTGAGAGACCAATACCGTTTGGGCGAGGTCATCTACAAGGAGAAGTTCCGGCACAAGGCGGGACAGGGCGCCAGCGAGGAGACCCTTAACGAGCTGGCCGCCCGAAGCGATCTGGTGATCAACGGCGTGGGACTCTGAGGCTCCTGCACACCGTGGTGTATCCACGACAGCGTCGAGCTTCAGAAAAGGGGAGCGCCGGTGATCACCATCGTGACCCAGCCCTTCGCGTCCCTGGGCCGGGCGACGGCCAGGTCTATCGGCATGGAGGATTTGCCTATTCTGGAGGTGCCCTGGCCCTTCGAGGCGAAAGATGGGGACGATCTGGTCAAGAAGATAGCCCCCTTGCTCGGTAAGGCCCCTGAAGCGCTGGCTTAGGAGGAACAGTTCAATGGCGAAGTTGGTCTCCAATCGCGTGACCGTGGGCAACTCTGTCGAGGCGGTAAACGACCTCTATTACAAGAACGGCTGGACGGATGGCTTGCCCATCGTCTGCCCTACCGACCAGCGGGTGCTCCGTATGCTTCGGTACACCGATAGGGTGCCGGACGAAGTAGTAGCGGAGATAGCGCCGCTCTACGGCGAGGCCACGGCAGAGAAGATAGCCATTAACGCCGTCATGGCCGGGTGTCTTCCGGAATACCTACCGGTGATCGTCGCCGCCGTCGAGGCGATGGCGGTCAAGGAGTTCAACCTCTACGGTATCCAGGGGACCACTAACCCCGTCTGTCCCGTGGCCATGCTGAATGGCCCCATCGCCCGGGAGTTGGGCGTCAACGCCGGACCGAACCTTCTGGGGCAGGGCAACCGCGCCAACGCCACCATCGGCAGGGCGCTGCGCTTCATCATGATGAACGTTGGCGGCGGGAAACCCGGGACGGTCGATAAGGCCACCCATGGCCAGCCGGGCAAGTACTCCTTCTGCTTCGCCGAAAATGAGAGGGAATCTCCCTGGGAGCCGCTCCATGTGGAGAGAGGATTCCCAACGGAGGTGAGCACCGTAACGATGGCCGGCGTCACCGGCACTACGAACGTGCTGACCATGGTGGAGCCAGAAGGCCCCCTGGAACCCCGGGTCATGGCCGAGCGTCAACTCGTTTCTCTGGCCGATGCGGTGGCGGCCTGGGGGAGCAACAACTGGTTCACCGGCGTCGGTGAGCCGCTGATCATCTTCGCCCCGGAGTCGGCCCAGGAAATTGCCCAGGGAGGCTTCACCAAGTCAGAAGCCAAAAAGTTCCTCTTCGAAGCGTCGAGCCGGACCGCCTCCAGCCTCCCGGCGTACCTCTTCGAGCCCATGCGTTTCCGCCGTCAACTGGCGGCAACGGCGGAACGTCTGTATATCACCGAAAGGCCGGAGGACTTCATGATGGTAGTGGCCGGAGGCCTCCTTCCCGTCCACACTGTCTTTGCCCCCACTTTCGCCACCACCACGGCCGTAACAAGGCCAGTTTCCTTCAAGGACGGCACGCCAGCTCATTCCGTCGAGGACTTCAGGCGGCGGCGATGATAGTGACCCAATTCTCAAGACCGGGCGCGAATCGGGATTCCCTTGAATGACTTCCTGACCCCCTCCATCGACGAGGCCCACCGCCCGTTGCCCGATGTAACTCTCGAGCAGTTGCCCGAGCGTTTACAGGTCGCCGCCGCGCGCGTAGGCTGGAAGGCGCTCATGCCTGTTCAGGCCCGCGCCATCCCCTACTTGCTCGCCGCTCGTGATGTGATGATCCAGGCCCGTACCGGCAGCGGCAAGACCGGGGCGTTTCTCTTGCCCATGTTGGAGCGGGTCGATCCGGCGCGCCCCGAATGCCAGGCTCTCATTCTCGTTCCCACCCGCGAGCTGGCTCGCCAGGTCAGCAGAGACGCCGAGACGCTGTGCGGCGACGCGGGCCTCCGCACCGTCGCGGTGTACGGAGGCGTCGGCTATGGCGCGCAAATCGACGCGCTCCGACAGGGCGCCCACCTTGTGGTTGGCACGCCGGGCCGCGTGCTTGATCATCTCCTCAAACGCACCCTATCGCTGGGCCATCTCAAAATACGGGTCTTCGATGAAGCTGACCGCATGTTGTCGATCGGCTTCTACCCCGACATGAAACAGGTGCAGCGATATCTTCCCACCCACGCCATTAACAACTGCATGTTTTCGGCCACCTTCCCGGCCTACGTCATGCGAATCGCCCGCGAGTTCCTCCACGAACCTGAGTTCCTCACGCTGAGCCAGGACCACGTTCATGTCACCGACACGGAGCACGTTTTCTATACCGTGCCCGGCATGGATAAAGACCGCAGTCTCGTCCGCATTATCGAGGTGGAGAACCCAGCCTCGGCCATCATCTTTTGCAACACCAAAGTCAAGGTGCACTATGTATCAATCGTGTTGCAACGGTTCGGATACGATGCGGATGAGCTGAGCGCCGACCTGTCACAAAGGGACCGTGACGCAGTCCTGGAGCGTGTTCGCCGTGGGACGCTTCGATTCCTGGTAGCGACCGACGTGGCTGCGCGCGGACTCGACATCCCGGAACTCTCTCATGTGATTCAGTACGAGCCCCCCGAAGATATCGAAGGTTACATCCATCGCGCCGGACGCACAGGCCGGGCGGGCGCCGCCGGAGTCGCCATTTCGTTGGTAACCGAGCTCGAGAAGCTCACCCTTGATCGCATCGCGAAAACCTACAGTATCGACCTGCAAGAGCGGCCTCTGCCGAGCAACGCCGATGTGGAGGCTATCGTTACCGAACGCCTGACAGCCCTCCTCGAGGCGCGCCTGCGCGACCGAGACAAATTACAGACGGAGCGAAGCCGAAGATTTATCCCACTCGCCGGCAGCCTGGCCGAAAATGAAGACGAGTCGGCCATCATCGCCATGCTGCTGGACGACTACTATCAGCAGGCGCTTCATGCCAGTCCGGTGCCACCCCCTGACACGCCGGCGCCTCCACAGCAAGGCCAGCCCCGACCGGGGCCGGCGCGCGTTCACCGGCGCCGAGACCGTCGCCGGTGATAGGTCGGTACGAGACAAGCCGCCAGGACTCGTTATCTCGTCATTCCCCTCATCAACGCTGCACCCTGACAATCTAAACCTTTGACAGTCGGCAGCGATGCTCCTAGAATGTGTGATGGTGCGGTGAATATGAGTTGTAAGCCACGCTTTTCTCGGATAGCCTCATTGGCGCCAGGCGGGCAGCGTTCCCACTTGGCCTGCCTGCCGGCTATGTTCGTCGTTTTCGCGGTGGCAGCGATAGGCTTGAGCAGTTGCAGCCCCAACGTCGCGTATAAGACAGTGAATCTCGCGGACGTCGAGGCTGCCTTTCCCGCCGAGACGCCGAGCGGCCTTCTCCTGCGAGTAGCGATAGCCCCTGTTATCTCCCCCAAGTCCACCGTGGCTGGCTACTCCGATTTCGTCCAGTACCTGGGGCGGAAGATGGGCCGCCCGGCGGAGCTTGTGCAACGGGCCACCTACGGCGAAGTCAATGAGCTTATCAGAAGAGGCAGCGTGGATGTGGCTCTGATATGCAGCGGAGCTTATGTGGAAGGGAAGCGCGAGTTCGGCATGGAACTCCTGGCGGCGCCCCAGGTCAATGGCGCCGCCGTCTACTACTCCTACACTATTGTCCTCAAGGACAGCCCCGTTCAAGCCGTGGCACAGTTAAGGGGAAAGGTCTTTGCCTTCACGGACCCCCTGTCCAACACAGGCTATTTCGCGCCGGTGTACCTGCTGAGCGCGATGGGGGAGCGTCCGGATAGCTTTTTTCAAAGGACTATCCTCACCTACAGCCACGAGAACTCCATTAAGGCAGTGGTGGATGGTCTCGTCGATGGCGCGGCCGTTGACAGTCTTGTCTTTGACTATGCCGTTGCCCGCCAGCCCAACCTGTCGGAACGCCTGCGCATAGTGGACAAGTCCTCTCCCTTCGGCATCCCCCCTGTGGTGACGGCAGCGGACGCACCCCCGGAGTTGAAGGCGAAGCTGAAATCTATCCTTCTCGAAATGCACCAGGACGAAGAAGGAAGAAGAATATTGGAAGACTTGATGTTCGACAAATTCGTTCCCATCGATGATTCGGCGTACGACTCGGTACGACGCAACGCGGCAGCCTCCAGGAAATGAACTTGAAGCCTTTCGCCGAGCATTTCTGGGCCATAGCCGGCGCCGCCAGCGTCCGGACCAAAATCATGGGTATCATCCTCGCCTTGACGCTCCTCTTCGGAGCAGGTATCACCTTTTACGTTAGCGTCACTCTGGAGGCAGCCCTGCGAAAACAGCTCGAAATACGTGGAGCCTCCATCGCCACGGATCTGGCGGCGCGTAGCGCCGACCTCCTCCTCACCAACAACACTTATGCCCTCCACGAGCTCATCAGGAATACTGTGGAAAACCACGACGACCTGCGCTATGCTTTCGTCCTGGACGGCGCGGGGCGCCTGGCAGCCAACTCTTTCACTGGAGGTTTCCCGAAGGGACTGCGCGAGGCAAACGTCGTCTCGGGGGAGGAGCGGTTCCGCCTGGAGGTGTTGCGCACAGAGGAGGGATGGCTGTGGGATATCGCCGCCCCGATCTTCGGCGGCCGGGTGGGAACGGCAAGGGTCGGTCTCTCCGAAGCGCGCCTACAGACCGAAGTGGCATCCACCACGCAGCAATTGCTGGTGGCCACGGTATTGGTCTCAGAGTTGGGTCTTATCGCCGCATATCTCCTTACCTGGATACTCACCCGCCCCGTAATCGAGTTGGTCAATATCACGAGGGCGGTAGGACACGGCGACCTCCGGCAAAGAGCCCGAGTCTGGGCTAATGACGAGGTTGGCCGGCTGTCCACCGCCTTTAACAGCATGATTGATGATTTGCGAAGCGCGCGTAACGAAAGCGAGCGGTACAATACGCAGCTTCTCAGACGCAATAAGGAACTGGCCGCTCTTTACGCCGTGGCTTCTGCGGAGGAAAGACCCGCTGACCTCCGCCAGACATTGCAGGGCGGCCTTGCCGCGGCGCTGGAGGCGACAGGCTTTCGTGCTGGCTGGATCACCCTTCTGGATGGTGATAGGTACGAGGTCGTCTGCTGGCAGGGGCTGGCGGATGAAATCGGTTGTCAAGAGGCAGGCTCAATCGGCGCCTGCCCCTGTGATCAAGCTGTGGGAGCACAAAAGCCGCTCATCATTCCCTTGCGCCGGGACTGCCCCAAGCGAGTCGCGCTCTTCGCCGATGGCGGCCACGCGAACTGCCACGCGACTGCGCCTCTCATCACGAAAGGACTCACCGTGGGCGTCTTGAACGTGGCTGCCGCCGACCCCGGGGTCTTCTCCTCCGAGGATCTCGACTTGCTGGGCGCCATAGCTCGCGACCTGGCCCGGGCAGTGGAAAACGCGCGACTGTGGGAGGAGCTGAAACGAAAGGAAGAGATCCGTGGACGCTTGCTCAACATGGCCATCGACGCTCAGGAGGAGGAGCGCAAGAGGGTGGCCAGAGAGCTTCACGACGACACGGGACAGGCTATTACGTCCCTGATGCTGGGGATCAAGGTGGCATCCGAGGCGGCCACGATCGACGACATGCGGGGACGGCTACGAGAACTTCGCGACATTGCGGCGCAGACTCTGACCGGCTTGCGCGACCTGGCCCGCGATCTTCGACCGAGTATGCTGGACGACCTGGGAATCAAGGCTGCGCTGGAGCGCTACGTCGAGGGCTATGCAGCCAAGTTTGGCTTGCCAGTGGACCTGGAGATAGCTGGCTTCACCCCGGATCGCCGTCTGCCGCCACACATAGAGCTGACCGTCTTCCGCATTATCCAGGAGGCCCTCACCAACGTCGCCAAACATGCCCAGGCCCGTAGCGTGAGTGTGGTGCTTGAGTTGCGCTCCAGGTCGGTGGTAGTAGTAATAGAAGATGACGGAGTCGGCTTCGACGTTCAGCAGGTCCTGGCGTCACCCCTTGCAGAAGCGCACCTTGGCTTGCACGGAATGCGAGAGAGGGCCCTGCTGGTAGGTGGGCGCCTGGCGCTCGAGTCTGCACCGGGACACGGCACCACGGTGCAAGTCGAGATACCGATAGAGACCCCAGCCATGGCCGAGGGAAAGGGAGACTCGGTTGTTGCGGATACTTCTGGTTGACGACCACGCCGTGCTGAGATCCGGCCTCCGGCTTTTGATTAACAGCCAGGCGGACATGGTCGTGGTGGGAGAAGCCTCCAACAGCGAAGAAGGTCTGGAGCGAGCACGCTCCCTTGGGCCGGACATCGTGCTTCTCGATATCTCCATGCCTGGCACGAGCGGACTTGACGTCATCCATATCTTGAAACACGACCTTCCGGCGACACGGGTACTGATTCTCACAATGCATGAAGAGGAGGGATATCTTCGCCGAGCTCTGGCAAGTGGCGCTGCGGGGTACGTACCGAAGAGCGCAGCAGACGTTGAGGTGCTATCTGCGCTCCGCGCCGTTGCCAGAGGCGACGCTTATATTCATCCCAGCCACGCCAGGTTGCTCATCGAGGGGATTTTGCCGACACAAGGCTCCTCGCCACCCCAGGACCCCTATGCCAGCCTCAGCGAACGGGAAGCTGAGGTACTACGCCTCGTCGTCCTCGGCCACACCAACTCCCAGATCGCCGAGCGCCTGTTCATCAGCGTCAAGACGGTGGAGGGCTACCGTGCCCGCATGATGGAGAAGCTCGGACTGAAGAACCGGGCCGCGCTCGTGCGCTATGCCCTGCAGCGCGGCCTCATTCGCGAGGGCGAGTAGCGGTCCAGACCGCAGTGGTCTCAGAGACCGCTGCGGTCTTCGCCCTAGCGAAGGCGACTAACTCACCCCATCATAGTGATGATATCCGCATTGCCCATCGTGACCTTTACATAGGGTTTTCCCCGTCAAAACCGTTCCCCATATAGGGTCTTCCCCGCTACCAGCCATACCCCTGATCCTCTAGGATATTCTGTTAGGGCTGCCTTGTCCTTTGCTAGTACAGCGTTATCGGCCTGTTAGGCGGCCCTTCTTACAGCGAGCCGAATTCGCCCATAGATAGGGAGGTATGTATGGCCCAATTGCGGCAGACAGAAGACGTGCTGCTGCGCATGCAGCGCGAGCTGAGCGAGGCACTTAAGAAGCCAGTTGGCGAGCGCCACTGGGGGATGGTGATCGATGTCAACAGATGCGTCGGCTGCAATGCCTGTACCGTGGCTTGCAAGGCCGAGAACAACACGCCACCTGGCGTGACTTACCACATAGTCATCGACGAGGAAATCGGCAGCTACCCCAATGTCAGCCGCCGCTTCCTGGCTCGCCCCTGTATGCAGTGCGAGAATCCCCCCTGCGTCAGGGTCTGCCCCGTCGGCGCCACCTATCGCCGCGCTGACGGCATTGTCGTCATCGACTACGAGACCTGTATCGGATGCCGGTTCTGCGTTACGGCCTGCCCTTATGGCGCCCGGTCTTTCGACTTCGGAGAGTTCTACACCGCTGGCAGGACGCCCTCTACCGCGCTCTACGAACTGAGGGCGAACTTCGAATACGGGCGCCCGTGGAAACGCAGTCCGAACGACCGCAACTCCTCGCCTGTCGGCAACGCCCGCAAGTGCTCTTTCTGCCTCCACCGCCTGGAAAACGAGATGCTGCCGGCTTGCATTACCACCTGCATCGCCCGGGCTCGCTACTTCGGCGACCTCAACAGCCCCCAAAGCCTGGTGGCCCAACAACTCAGCTCCTCGCGCATGATGCGCCTTAAAGAGGAACTGGGCACCAGCCCCAGCGTACACTATCTGCTGTAGGAGAGGAAACTGTGAACAAACGACTCGCGATCATACTCGTCCTGGGATTGGCCGTCCTCGGTCTGGGGTCCATCGGCATGGCCGACCGCCTGGCCAACGGGCAGTTGAATGTAGGCTTCGGCTCGCCGGTGCCCTGGGCGCTGTGGGTAGTGTTCTATATCTACTTCATCGGCCTGTCGGCCGGCTCGTTCCTCATCTCCTCGCTGGTGTACGTCTTTGGCATCAAGCGTTTCGAAGGCGTGGGCCGCCTGGCGGTGTTCACTGCTCTCGTCTCCCTTCTAACGGCGCTAGTCTTCATATGGGTGGACCTCGGGCGCATGGAGCGCGTCTTCCTGCCCTTCCTTCGCCCCAGCTTCAGCTCGCCCCTGGCCTGGATCATCTGGCTGTATACCAGCTACCTCTTCCTTCTGCTGGCAGAGGGTTGGTTCCTCATGCGCCGCGACTTTGCTGCGGCGCGGGGCAACGGGATCAAGGACAGGATCTATCGCTTCCTGGCCTTTGGCACGAAAGAGAATGACGGTGAAGGCCAGAAGGCGGACCTGAAAGTCGTCCGCGTGCTTGGCGCCATCGGCGTTCCCCTGGCCATCGCCTTCCACGGCGGCACGGGGACAGTATTCGCGGTCAACATCGCCCGCGCCTACTGGTACACCGGGCTGTTCCCCATCATGTTCCTCGTGTCCGCCCTTGCCTCCGGCGGGGCGCTGCTCACGGCTCTAGCCGCCTTCATCGTCCCCAATGGATACGAGAAGCACAAGGAATTGGTGATCAATCTGGGAAAACTGCTGATCTTGCTCGTGGCTCTCGATGCCCTCATGGAAGTCGCCGAAATACTGGTGAGCCTCTACGGGACTGTACCCGCGCACGTCATTCCCATTCAGCAGCAACTCGTCGGCCCCAACTGGTACATGTTCTGGGTGCTGGGCGTTGGCTTTGCCCTCGCAGTGCCGCTGATAGTCCTCACTACAATCGGAAGGAAGAGCGCCTTCGCCACCGGAACGGCGGCCCTCATCTCCGCCCTGGGATTCGTGGGCATACGTTGGAACATCGTCTTGCCCGGCTTTGCGGTTGAGGACTTGCCGGGTATGGGGAGATCGTTCTTCGAACCCCACTGGACCTACGGGTTTTACGCGCCCAGCTCGATGGAGTGGCAGGTGGCCGGGTTCGGCGTAGGCCTGGCACTGATCATCTTCGCCATCGGCTATTCTCTCCTTCCGCTGGAGGCGGAGGCGCATCAGTGAACGGACAGGACTATACCAGCATTCTTAATGAAGCCGCGGAGGTAATAACTTGGAGATAACCCGACGTGACCTTTTGAAAACGAGCGCCTTCCTGGGCGGCACTGCCCTCTTCGCGGAGTTCATCCAGCCCGTGCTGCAAGCGCGCAATTGGGTGGCTGGGGCCGCCCCTTTGAGCGACAACGCTTACCCCTTCTTCCGCCCGGAGACAATGATCTACTCCGCATGCCAGCAGTGCAATACGCAGTGCGGCATCAAGGCCAGAATCCTGGACGGCGTGGTGGTCAAGATTGATGGCAACCCTTACAACCCCTTCAATTTGCTCCCGCACATCGACTACAAGATGCCCGCCGCTGCGGCCGCGACGACGGACGCGCCCCTTTGTCCCAAGGGACAGGCGGGAATCCAATCGACTTACGACCCCTACCGCATTGTGAAGGTGCTGAAGAGAGCCGGCAAACGCGGCGAGAACAAGTGGCGCACCGTTCCCTTCGACCACGCAATAACTGAGATCGTCAACGGCGGCAAGCTCTTCGCCGATGTGCCGGGCGAAGAGAACCGGGTGGTCACGGGACTGGCTGAAATCTATGCCTTGCGCGACGCCAAAGTCATGGCGGACATGGCGGCAGAAGTGAAGGTCATTCAGAGCAAGAAGACCCCGGAGGACAGAAAAGCCGCCGTACAAGCCTTCAAGACCAGGTTCTCCGCCCACCTGGACAAATTGATCGACCCAGAGCACCCGGACTTCGGCCCCAAGAATAACGAGTTATCCTTCATGTGGGGCCGTTTGAAGTCCGGCCGCAGCGACTTCATCACCCGCTTCACCAAGGACGGACTCGGCTCCACCAATGCCCACGGGCACACCACCGTCTGCCAGGGGTCCCTCTACTTCTCGGGCAAGGCGATGAGCGAGCAGTTCGTGGCCGGCAAGTTCTCCGGCGGCGACAAGTTCTACTGGCAGGCCGACCTGGAGAACGCCGAGTTCGTCATCTTCGTAGGCGCTTCACCCTTTGAAGGCAACTACGGGCCGACAAACCGTGTGCCCCGGATCGTCAACGGGATCTCCTCAGGGCGTCTGAAGTATGTTGTCGTGGATCCGCGCCTTTCGAAACTGGCTTCAAAGGCAGCCAAGTGGCTACCCATCAGGCCCGGTACCGAAGCCGCCATGGCGCTGGCCTTGATCCGATGGGTGATCGAAAACAAGCGCTACGATGCCAGATTCCTGGCCAATGCTAACAAGGCCGCTGCCGCAGCCGACAAGGAGGCCAGTTGGTGCAACGCCTCCTGGCTCGTGAAGCTGACCGATGGCAAGACAGGTGACTTCCTACGCGCCTCAGAGATCGGCCTCACCAGAAAGGAGAGCAAGAAGGACAAAGACGGCAAAGACATAACTGTCTTCACCATCGCCGGCAAGGAGTACGCCTACGACCTGCTGGTGTGTCTGAAGGAGGGCCGGCCGGTAGCCTTCGACCCGAACGATGACAAAAACGCGGTCGAGGGCGACCTGATGGTGGATACGAGGGTGGACGGCGTAGCCGTCAAAAGCAGCATGCAGCTCCTCTGGGAATCCGCCTCCTCGAAGAAGTTCGAGGAGTGGGCCAGCATCTGTGACATCCGCCCCTCGGACCTCGAGGACGTCGCCGTTGAGTTCACCTCCCACGGGAAGAAGGCGGCTGCCGACCTTCATCGCGGCGCATCGCAGCACACCAACGGCTTCTACAACGTCATCTCCTGGTTCAACCTCAACCTGCTCATCGGCAATTTCGACTGGAAGGGCGGGATGGTCAAGCTGTCCACCTACGACATTCTGGGCGGCAAGGCAGGCAAGCCCTTCGACCTGGGCAAGATGAATCCGGGCAAGCTGGGCCCCTTCGGCATCTCCATCATCCGGCACGATGTGAAGTACGAGGATACCACGATCTTCGACGAGTACCCCGCTAGGCGCAACTGGTGGCCGTTGTCCAGCGACATCTACCAGGAGCAGATACCATCCATGGGGGACATGTATCCCTACCAGATCAAGGCCCTGTTCATCTATATGGGGTCCCCGGTCTACTCGCTACCTGCGGGGAACACCAACATCGACATCCTGGCAGACCCGGACAAGATCCCTCTGGTCGTGGCCAGCGATATTCTGGTGGGCGAGACATCCATGTACGCCGACTACATTTTCCCTGACCTGACCAACCTGGAACGCTGGGAGTTCGTCGGGTCGCATCCGTCCATGACCACCAAGGTTTCGCCCATCCGCCAGCCCGTCATCGGCCCCCTGGTGGAGAT
Organism: Chloroflexota bacterium; assembly: GCA_016190665.1. Taxonomy (GTDB): domain Bacteria; phylum Chloroflexota; class Dehalococcoidia; order JACPQD01; family JACPQD01; genus JACPQD01. Next base: position 39,398 of record JACPQD010000027.1, on the reverse strand, counting down.
GGTGAAAGTCTACGGCAAGGAAATGCCTATCTCCCTGGAGTCGATGCTCCTGGCTCTGGCCGAGAAGCTGAACCTGCCCAACTTCGGCCCGGACGGGTTCGGCAAGGGCGTCGCCCTGACCCATCAGGATGACCTCTACCTGCGCATGTCTGCCAACATCGCTTTCGGGGAGAAGGCCGACGGCACGGACGCCGTCCCCGACGCGTCCGACGAGGAGGTCAAGCTATTCCTGGATTCACGGCGCCACCTGCCCGCCAGCGTCTTCGACCCTGATCGCTGGAAGGCAATCGCGGGCGAGGCGAACTGGCGAAAAGTGATATTCCTGCTCAACCGCGGGGGCCGTTTCCAGGAGTACGCTAAAATTTTCGACGGCGAACGCGTAGCCAACCGCTACGGCAAGCTCATCAACATGTACCAGGAGAAGACCGCCGGAGTCAAAAACGCTTTCACCGGCAAGCCTCTGGCGGCCATTCCCACCTACTTCCCGGCGCCCCTCGACGTGCTGGGCAACCCCCTGCCGGACGAGGCCTACGACCTCAACCTGATAACCTTCCGGGAGATATCCCAGACCAAGTCACGCACCATCAGCAACTACTGGCTGGGGTCGCTCCTGCCGGAGAACAGCATCCTGATGAACAAGCGCGATGCCGACCGGCTCCGCCTGAAGGACGGCGAGCCAGTCAGAGTGGTTTCGGCGAGCAATACCACCGGGGAGTGGGACCTGAAGAATGGGCAGCGGGTGCCCATAGTGGGCAAGCTGCGCGTAATCCAGGGCATCAGGCCGGGCGTTGTGGCCTTCTCCCTGGGGCATGGCCACTTCGCCTATGGAGGGGTGGATATCACCGTCGATGGACAGACAATCAAGGGCGACGCCCGCCGCGTGAAGGGGGTGCATGCCAACGCGGCCATGCGCATAGACCCCTACCTGAAGAACACGTGCCTCATGGACCCCGTCGGCGGCAGCGCCGTCTTTTATGATACCAGAGTGAAAGTGGTAAGCGCCTAGGTTACCGTCCGCGTCGCCTGACCAGACGGAAATCTCCTGACGCCCGGAGACCGGACCGGTCTTTGAGACCGGTCCGGTCTGGCGCGCAAAGCTCAGATGACACCTTCCTCTTTCAGCCGATCAATCTCTTCAACGCTGTAGCCGAGCAATCGGGCGTAAACGTCGTAATTGTCCTCTCCCACCCTGGGAGCACGCCTGTCTATCCTGCCCGGCGTCTCCGAAAGCTTTGTAGGCACGCCAGGCACAGGCACTCTCCCAACTCCGGGATAGTCGACCTCCACCACCATCTGGCGGGCTTTGACCTGCGGGTCAGCGAGCACCTCCGGTATCGAATAGACAGGCCCGCAAGGGATGCCCGCCTTCTCCAGTTCATTCATCGTCTCCGCCACAGTCTTGCCCGCTACCCATTCCCCAGCCAGCGCATTCAGAAAAGCCTGGTTCTTGAAACGCACCCGGTTGCTCTTGAACCGGGGGTCATCCCTCAAGTCCTCCCGTCCGATCAGCTTGGTGAACCTCCGCCAGAAGGCGTCGGTGCTGACCGACATGTTCACGTAGCCGTCCCTGGCCTGATACATGTCAGTGGGGGCGGTAAAAGGACGGCGATTCCCAATTTGAGGGCGAAGCTCGCCCAGCACCTGGAATTCGGCGAAAACAGTCTCCATAAATGATACGGCGGTGTCCAGCAAAGAGACATCCACTAGCTGCCCCACGCCGGTCCGCTGGCGACGATACAAGGCGAACATGGCGCCCAGGGCGCCGTACACGCCTGTGCCGCAGTCGACGGCAGCAGTGCCGAGCTTCACCGGCTTCGTTCCCGGGAACCCGGTGATGCTCATCATCCCGGACATTCCCTGAGCTATGGCATCAAAAGACCCCCTGTTGGCGTAAGGGCCATTCTGCCCGAACCCGGAGACGGATACCATTATGATGCCGGGGTTGACCTGTCTCAAGGACTCGTAGTCGAGCCCCATCGCCGCCTTTGCCTGAGGCAAAAAGGCTTCGATCAGAATGTCGGACTTCTTCACCAGTTCACTGAGAACGACCCGGCCCTTCTCGCTTCGGAGGTTCAGGGTTATGCCCAGCTTCTGACAGGAGCTTATCCAGGGGTACATGCTTTCGCCGTTGGGAGCGAAAGGGCCGAGCTCCCGGTCTATCTCGCCGCCGGGCACCTCTACCCTGATCACCTCCGCGCCCATCATCGCCAGAAGCATACCGCAATAGGGGCCAGCCAGAAAGCGTGAAAAATCCAGCACCCTTATTCCCTGCAAAGCCTGTTCCATTCACACACCTCGCATCTATTTAGCTATCAGCCCTCAGCGATCAGCTTTCAGCCCCCCTAGCCCCCGCTTTCACCGCAGAGGCGCAGAGTCCGCCCGGTCCCTATTGGTTTCCTCTGTGCCCTCTGTGTCTCTGCGGTGCACACGTCCGCAGGGGGGCACTCATCACTCATCACTCATGACTCATCACTTATTCAGCGTCTTGCGCCCGGTCAGCTCCTGCGCCGAGCTGGCCGTCTGCACATCCACATCAGTCTGAAGGGCGATCAGGAAACGAGCCAGCATTCCCCAGAAGCCTACGGACATCGTCAGTTCCACAATGCACTGCTCGTCCAAATACTTCTGGAGTTCCTTGAAGGTCTCCTCCTTCGGTGCGACGTTGACGGCGACCTCATCCACGTACTGGAGAACCGCCCGCTCCTCCGGCGTGAAGCTCTTCGAGCTACGCCAGACGGACAATTGCTCTGCCTGCTCCTGCGTCACTCCCACCTCCAGAGCGAAGGCGTAGTGTTGCGCCCACTCGTATTCGCTGCCCGTAATCTTCGCCACCCTCAGGATTGCCAGCTCTCGGAGCTTGCCCGCGAGCTTCGTCTCGGTCAGCAGGGCGTTGCCCAGACGGAGGAAACCCCGGAGGACTTCGGGGCTCTGGGCCATGGCCTTGTACAGATTGATGACCCTGGCCCCGTGGGCGTCGAGCCTGCCGTATATTTCCTTCACCTCCGGTCCGGCTTCGTCCCTCTCCACCAGTTTGACGCGAGACATTCCTCACCTCCATCGCTCCATCGTGATTTCTCATTTTACTCTTGGGGCCGCCGGCCAGGCAAGCGGGCTAAATGATGAATGATGAGCGCTGAATGATGAATCGCCCATGCCTCGATTGCGACGGGGCACCACCAAACATGAAAATTGTGTGTTTCTATACCCCGCACTGAAGTACGGGGTATAGGAGGCCGCATCTTGGCGGCAATACCGCGTACTTTAGTGCGCGGTGATTTCAAGTCTATTCTCGTGGGAATACCGGAGTGGATGATCGCGCACAGCTCAGGTATCCGTTTATCCGTTTACCATCCGGTGACACCGATTCCTCCGTCGATTGCAAAGAGACGACCTGAGTGTTATCATTCCCTCTACCGTCAGCAACGGGCGGTCGCGCCCGTTAATCTTCGCACAGATCGGTAGGAACCAGGATAAGATGGTCAAGAGACTCAGGCCCAGGGTTCATTTTCCGGGCATGACGGTCGGCGTCATGGGCTCGTCCGGGGGCAAGATCCGCAGGGAACTGCGCCATCGGATGCGGGTCCTCGGCGCCCTGGTAGCCAGGCACGGACACGTCCTGGTGACTGGCGCGTGCCCCGGGCTTCCCCACGAAGCCGTCAAGGGCGCGAGCAAAGAGAAGGGCTTCGTGGTGGGTATCTCTCCGGCCCTGAATCTCGAGGAGCACGTGATGAAGTACCACTCCCCGACCCAAGGGTACGATGTCATCGTCTACACGGGCAGCGGCCTCATGGGTCGGGAGATCGAGAACATACGTAGTTGCGACGTTGTGGTCTTCGCCGGGGGACGGTCCGGCACCCTGGGCGAGTTCGCCATCGCCTATGACGAAGGAAAAGTGATCGGGGTGCTCGAGGGCAGCGGCGGCGTCACTGACCACCTGGCGGAGATCATGGACATGGTGAAGAAGGACACCGGGGCCCTCATCTGCACCGATCCCGACCCCGAGTGCCTTCTCGAGAAGATGGAGGGAGTCTACAAGGAGTTGATCCTTCCTCAGCACATCCAGTTGCTGGAGTCGCATGACCCCAACGGCGTTGAGAACTCCACGTGACGGAGGAGCGCGAAGCGGGAAGCGAAAAACTCACGGTGTAGGAGGAGGGCAGGACGCAGACGTCCGAGGTCTCAGAGACCTCTGAGGTCTTTCGCATACCCCTTCCGCTGCGTTCTCCCCTCACCAAGTTGTCCCCAAGACGCTACTGCAGCACCACCTTATCCATATAGGCGGGCACTTCCGTCTTCCACCCGGTGCGCTCCCTGACGAAGTTCGCGAAAGATTTCGCCGTCTCCTCGTCGCCGTGGGTCACGAACACGTGTCTGGGAGCCTGCGGAAAGCTGGTTAGCCACGCATAAAGCTCATCCCGGTCCGCGTGGGCGGAGAAGCCGTTTATCTGCACCACCCTTGCCCTCACACGGTGCATCTGCCCCAATATCCTCACCTCTTTAGCCCCATCGACGATCTGCCGTCCCAGCGTACCGACCGCCTGATATCCCACGAAGAGGATAGTGCTTTCCGGCCGGCCAATGTTGTTCACCAGATGATGCTTGATCCGGCCGCCAGTGCACATCCCTGACCCGGCCATGATGACAACCGTGCCACTGATGTGGTTTATCGCCTTCGATTCATCCACTGTTCCCACCATCTTCAGCCCCGGGAAACTGAACGGCGACTCCTTGCGACGAAGAAGTCTTGTCATCTCGCCGTTGAGCAGCTCCGGGTGACGCTCAAAGACCTGAGTGATACTTGTCGCCATCGGGCTGTCCACGAAGACCATCAAGTGAGGGATGCGGTCCTCAATCAGCAGCTTATCCAGAAAGTACAATAGCTCCTGGGACCGCTCCAGGGCAAAGGTGGGAATAACGATATTTCCCCCCGCCTTCTTGGTGGAGTTTATGACGTCTGCCAGCATGTCCTCCACGTCCTTCGCGTCCTGGTGCGTTCTATCGCCGTAAGTCGACTCCACCACCACGTAGTCCGCATCAGGGAGCGGCGCCGGATGGCGCAATATAGGCCGACTGCCCCGACCAACGTCGCCGGAGAAGAGGATCGACCGCGTCGCTCCGTTCTTTCTTATCTCCAGCCGGACCGCCGATGACCCCAGGACGTGCCCCACGTCGTGCAGGCTGGCCTGCGCATTGCGGCCAATTCTTATCGACTCGCCGTACTTCTTTGGGGTCAGCAGCCCGAAGGAGTCCCTGGCATCATTCGTGGTGTAGAGGGGAATATCGTCATAGGGACCTTTTCTACGTTCTCGCTCGTGTCTCTTGCGCTTGAACTCTGCGTCTTCTTCCATCAGATGGGCTGAATCGAGGAGAATGATCTGGGCGATCTCGGAAGTGGCCGCAGTGCAGTAGACCCTATTGTGAAAACCGTCCCGAGCCAGTTTCGGCACGTAACCGCAATGGTCCAGATGAGCATGGGTCAGCAGCACAGCGTCCAGGCTTTGCGGTGGGACCGGGAACGGATCCCAGTTCCGACTCTTCAGTGCCCACTCCTGGTAAAGACCGCAATCTACGAGGACCCGCGTCCCATCCGCCTCCACCAGGTACTTGGAACCGGTGACATTCTGGGCCGCGCCCAGAAAACTGAGGTTGATTTGCATGATAATGTTCCTCTCAAGGAAATTGCATGAATCGGCCAAGTGCGCATATTATAGGCGAAGAGTGGGAGAAGTGCCAACTGGCGCGTCGCCACCGGCGCGGCGGCGCGTTGACGCCGCCTTCCTGCCCGCGCCGGTTGACAGAAAGACGCTAGCCGTGTTACTCTCTGCCCATCTTTGACGTGCGTCGCAAGAGGAGGACCGTCATGACAACACAGCGCATCCAAGACCTTAGAAAGCGGGTCGCCGCAGCCCAGGAGGCCCTCGATCGCGAACTCGCCGGCCTGAACGAGGCGCAGTTCCACAAGACGCCCCGGGAAGGAGAATGGTCGCCGGCGGACATCGTGGCGCACATCTGCGAGTCGCCAACGCTCACCATGACTCACGTACTCAGGATAGCGACCGAGGACAACCCGACGGTCGGCAGGACGCCCGCTGACGTCGAAGCCAGGCTCCGGGTCCTGGCGGAACATGCCAACGACAGCCTGGCAGTGGCCCTGGCAGCACTCGCTCAGGCCAACGCCCAGGTGCTGAAGGGAGTGGCTAGCCTGTCGGACGAGCAACTGGACAGGCAAGGCCAGCATACGAGTTGGGGGGTGGTAACAACAGAGTCTGTGCTAGACAGGCTCATCTCCCACTACGAGGACCATGCCCGGCAGATCGCCAGTTGCCTTGAAGGTTAGGCTTCGGCGTCAACGGATTGACACCGGATAAACGGATTGGATGGTTCCCGTAAGACTCTCTTCGGACAGGGAAGGGCCAAATACCGACAAGCGGGGAAACTGATGCAGGATATTAGCCCACGCTGGAGCTGGACGTGTGATGGAACGACGCAGTAGGAGCCACCTGCGTCTCGACGCTCCACATGCGGATATCACTCGCGCCAATATCGGAGCGGCGATGACGGTTCATAACTCTCTTGGCCCGGGGCACCGGGAGGGGGTCTACCAACAAGCTTTGCTTCGTCAACTGCCGGAGTCTTGTCTCGAAGTAATGGAAGAGGTACCGGTGGAGATCGCCATGTGGCGGCACGTTGCTGATGTACTACCTCGATCTGCCGGTTGAGCAAAAGGTCATTGTGGAGCTTAAAACGACTTCTCACCCGTTGACCAGCGACGATCTCGCCCAGGTAATCGACTGTCTCGCGGCATCGGGCCACCCGGTGGCCTTGTTCCTCAACTTCGACCGGCCCCGGCTGGAGTTCCGTCACATCTTTCCGCCGCAAAAGATTCAGGATCATCGAAGGCGCTCGTGGACCAAGTCACCTCCGGAATGAGGGTGCGCAACTCCAGCCGATAAACGAATCTGCCATATGACCATCCGTTTATCCGTTTGTAATTCGTTGACACCGAGTGCCTCTCTTACGGCAACTGGAAGGCTGTTACGAACAGGCACCCGATGAGCGAATCTGCGCTGCGCCCATCCGTTTATCCGTTTCAAATCTGGTGATACCCTCATCTTCGCAACATTGACATTTCCAGGCACGCCTGATACACTCACTGCGGCGCTTCTGCTTCTGTTTGTTAGCTCGTCCGAGATGATTGAAGGAGGAATCAATGACTGTTTGTCTGGAGGGCATCCGCGTGCTCGAGTTCGCCCGCTACCAGGCTGGGCCTCGTTGCGGACTGCTGCTGCGCGACCTGGGGGCCGAGGTGATCAAGATCGAAAGCGTCGGAGGTGAAGACCTGAGAACCCGCGGCCCCTTTGTCGAGGGGATCAGCATAGGCTTCGCCATGTACAACCGGGGGAAGAAGAGCATCACCCTCAATACGCGGGACGAGCGGGCGAAGGACATACTGCGCCAGCTCGTCAAGCGCTCCGACCTCGTTCTGGAGAACTTCCGTCCCGGCGTCATGGACAAGATGGGGTTCGGCTACGAAGACCTTCGCAAGATCAATCCCGGCATAATCATGGTCTCCGCCTCCGGCTTCGGCCAGTACGGGCCCTACCGCGACCGGCCCGCCTTCGACCCCGTGGGCCAGGCGATGAGCGGCATCGCCCACCTCACCGGCGGCGACGTGGGCATGGACCCCATCCTGACGGCGGCGCCCATAGTCGATCGCTCCACCGCTCTTCACGCCTGCATCGGCGCCCTCGGCGCCCTGTACCATCGGAAAGTGACGGGCGAAGGCCAGTGGGTGGAGACCTCGCTTCTCGATAGCGCGTTGACCCTCGTCGATGTGGAGATCTGCGACTGCTACAACTCGGGGCAGGTATCCGGACGCACGGCCACCACTATCGCCTGCAAAGACGGCAGCGTCGTCATCAGTCCCAGCCGCGCCCATCAATGGGTGAAGGTCTATCAGGCCATGGGGCGGGACGATCTGGCCAACAACCCCAGTTTCGCCACCCGCTCTGTCAGCAAAGAACAGGTGAAAGTCCGCCAGCAGTTGCTGCGGGACTGGACAAAGACCCAGACAGTGGCCGACGTCCTGAAGATCATGGAGGACGCCGACGTCCCCTGCGGCCCAGCCTACAGCATCGAGCAGGTGGTGAAAGACAAGCACCTCTGGGAGAGGAAGATGATGGTGCCTGTAGAGGCGGCGCCCGGGATCAAGAAGAAGATGCTGGTGCCCGGTGAGACCATCAAAATGTCGAAGGTGCCCTGGAAAGAGGGACGCGCCCCGACGCCAGGCGAGCACAACGAGGAGATTCTCGGCGGACTCCTGGGCATGAGCGCCGATGAGTTAGCCAAACTTAAGCAGGATGGAGTCATTTGATTGCTGATTGCGGATTTTTGATTGCTGATTGATAAATCAAGAATCTAACGCGGGATGGAGTAATATAAATGGTCGATTTCAAGGACAAGGTCGCTATCGTCGGCATCGGCGAGACCGAGTATTCCCGGGACTCCGGCCGCAGCGAGCTCACCCTCGCCCTCGAGGCCATCAAGAAGGCCGTTGACGACGCCGGACTCTCCCTCAAGGACATGGATGGCCTCTTCAAGTTCACCGTGGACTCCAATGCGGAAGAGGACATCGCGGCCGGCCTGGGCATCCCCTATCTGCGGGCCTTCGGCCAGGTCAACCAGTTCGGGGGCGCGGCGTGTGGGATGGTGACCCATGCCGCCTGGGCGGTGGCCACCGGCTCCTGCAAGAACGCGGTCGTCTTCCGCGCCTTGAACGGGCGCTCCGGACGCCGCTACGGTGCAGGCGCCTTCCACGCTCGCGCCGGGGAGGGCAACAACGCCTTCTCGGAGCCTTTCGGCCTCCTGGTGCCCGGCCAGCGCGCCGCCATGCAGGCCCGCCGCCACATGCACGAGTACGGCACCACTAGCCGCCAGCTCGGCGCCATAGCCGTCGCCTTCCGCAAACACGCCTGCATGAACCCCAAGGCTACCATGTACGGCAAACCCATGACCATCGAAGACCACCAGAACTCGCGGATGGTCCACGACCCCTTGCACTTATTCGATATCTGTCTGGAGACCGACGGCGCCTGCGCCATGGTGCTCACCTCAGCGGAACGGGCGAAAGACCTGAAGCAGAAGCCAGTCTATATCATGGCGACGGCCCAGGCCCTCACCGGGAGCATCCCTCCAAGCTACACGTCCACCACGGCCAGAGTCCTCGGGCCCGACATCTTCGCCAGGGCGGGCATCACGCCCAAGGACATCGACTTCGCCGAGCTATACGACCCCTTCACCATCGCGGTCCTGGAGCGACTGGAGGACTACGGCTTCTGCAAGAAGGGCGAGGGCGGCCCCTTCGTGGAGGCGGGCAACATCGAGATTGGCGGAACGCTGCCGGTCAACACGGCGGGCGGCCACCTCTCCGAGGCCTATCTGCACCTCATGAGCCATTTCAACGACGCCGTGCGCCAGTTGCGCGGTACGGCGACCGCCCAGGTGAAGGATGCCGAGATCGGTTTTCTGGACAGCGGGCAAGGCGTTGGCGCCGTAATTTTAAGGAGATAAGAGATGACTACTCAAGGTCAGTTAGCACTTCCCATACCTGGCATGGACAACGAGGAGTTCTGGAGGCGTGTCCGTCAGCACGAGCTAGTGCTCCAGCACTGCAAGGACTGCGGCGCTTACACCCACCCGCCCGCGCCCACCTGCACCAGTTGCGCCTCACCCAACCGGGAATGGGTGAAGGCCAGCGGCAAGGGCGAGGTCCACACCTACGTCACCACCGTGCAGGCCGTTTTCGCCGCCATCCAGGGCCGCGTCCCCTGGACCGTCGTGGACGTCCAGCTCGAAGAAGGCGTGCACATCATCAGCAACATGGTAGACTGCCCGCCGGAGATGCTCAAAATCGGCCTCCCGGTGGAAGTGGTCTTCGAGGACGTGACGCCGGAGGCCACGCTGTACAAGTTCCGGCCGAGGAAGTAACGAAATCCTCTGCAACCAGTGTAGGGGTGGGTCTGGAACCCGCCTGACCCTAGTCACAAACGCAAGCGGGCCGCAAGCACGCGTCCAGTTCTAGAGGGTGCTGCCGTCTCTGGAATGACCGTCTTGGGGAGCGGATGCCAGCGTGAATGTCATACGGCTGTCCACTGAGGCACTCGCGAATCTCGGCCATGCCATAGCCGGGCTTGTACGAGCGGCCCTCGCTCTCGGCGGTTATCCGCACGTCAAAGGCCGCAGGACGCCACAGACACCGGGCAAGCCTGACGAAGTGCCAGACACACCGCAACGAGCACCCGAAATCCGAGATGAACCGCGCGATGACGAAACGCGGAAGCCCAAAGTGGAGCGCACACCCGAGGATAACGAAGAGCGAGCGCATTTGCAGGAACAAGAACAGCTTTGCGAAGCGATATGCAGAGGCATGGACGATGAATGGCAGCGGCTTGAAACGCTTCTACGGCTTTTTGAAGAGGAGTTTGAGAGAGAAATCGAACCCGGCCCCGCCCCAGTTGAAACCGTAGAAACAAGCCTACCGCAGGGACAGGAGTCGGGGGAGGTCAAAGAGGATCGCTCCACGCCGGACCGGGAGCTCACACAGTTAGAACAGCCTCCCCCAACTGAGCCGTCCATCAGCGAACCGGAGCCGCCGGTGAGCCAGCCACCGGCTGACGTGTTACCGCACTCTTCCGAACCCGGCGCCGACACAGAAGATTCCCAGAAGGGCAAGCGACCGCCTCTGAAACGCGGGGGTCGGCCGCGCACTGATCGAGAGGATGTGAAGAAGGCGGTCGAAGAGGCGAACCACAAGTATCCCAAGCCGGAAATCGTGTGCTGGCAAAGAGAACGGCAGTGGGTGGCCGCAGTCGAGGTGCCAGAAGATCTTCTAGCAGACTCCAGACTGGCGGCGTTTCAAAATGGATTGCCCCTAGTTCAAGACGCGTGGAGGGAAGACTGTTGGCGTCTGTGGGAAGCCCGCGGCCACGTGGTAGTCCGCTGGGATGAAGAAGAGGCCACTTGCGAGGAAGGGATCACCCTAGGCGCAGCACCTTGCCTTCTCTTCAAACTGAGTGGGGAAGACAAAGAGGAAGGACGTTATGTCCGGTACCCCTCTTCTGGTTTGTACCTTGCCATGGTTCCGCAAGACTGGGCGCGCGACGAATCGTCGGCGGGTTCACCACCGCGCACGCCAGAGCCCGTGTCTATGGACGGGTATGAGGGCCATTTTTTCATACTTGAAAAGGGCAGTGACGCGAAAATCGCTTTTCATACCCCAGCAGGCAAACGGGTCGTGGAGGCAACGGCATCGCGATTTGAATTGATCGGGGCGCGACTGAAAGACGCCAACGAAGACATGGGGCCACTTTTCGGCCAGGGACCACCCCAGATACTGGCGGCCGGTCAGCGGGGATGGCGGGACATCGCGACAGTCGTTGTTGGTGAGGAGGGTGCGGGGCGGCACAAGTGGCGAACACAGTTCTCTCCCGAGCCAACGCTGACGGTGCAAGAACTTCCCTCTGAGCTTGCCGCGCGAGGGTGCGGCTGGTACTTCCTAAGGTTCTACGACACTGACGATGACCTCGTGGAAAGCATGGACTTCAGATTCCTGACCTCGTTAATGGACATCAGGACACCCAAGTCGTCGCCTCTTCCGTCGAAAGACGGCCATCATGCGACACGCATTGAATTCCTGCACGACCTCAACTGCTCGGTCCAGCACTCGGGCGAGCTATCGGCGGGCATCCACATTGAACGCTCTGACGAGAGGACAGCGGTAACGATTCCGCCCGATCCCCTTTGTGACCTGACGCGCTGGAGGGTGTGCACTGCTGTGGGGCCTTCACTAGAGGTTGCGGCGCTAGTAGAAAGGGTCTGGTGGGCCATAGCGGAAGAGGATAATCAGCCCACTGAATGGGGAGATCGCCCGGTGACCCTCTGCCGCGAAGACTTCAGAGCAACATCGAGAAAAGCGGTGTGGATTCGATTCCCGAGAAAGCGCTGGACAAATGGTGTGCTGTTGGGATTCGCTGCTTCGGATGCCAGACGATTCGAGGTGAGGGTCACCGAGGAGGTCACGAGCATTCCGCTGCGCGACTTTGGCGATGCCCAGGAACTGGGAATCCTTGGGGAGCACACGCTCGGCTTGTGGATCCCCGCCCAACCGTCGCGGCAGTCAAGCCTGATCGGACGGATAGTAGTGAAAGCCGCCTGCAAATTTTGCGACTTCTTGACCGACTGGGAAGAGAAGATGTTCTCTCATATCCAGTCTTTTCATATGGGCGAATTCTTTCGCACTCTAACCTACGAAGAGCTGCGCAGTCGCGTTCCATCGCTTCCTGCAGAAATATACAAGTGTGGCTACTGCCCGGCCTACACGCCATCCGACGACCTCAAGAATCTGACGAGCACAATCATCAAGCACTTGGAGGTCTGTCCCAAGGTGCCAAGGGGATCCGGCCCGATAAAACGCAAGTTTGGGCGGATTACTGACGTAGACGAAATCCGACGGAACGTTCTTGGCCTTCGCGGTTTGCCGCTTGTTCATGGGTGTAATGTCGACAATGTTTGTACCTTCGAGGTGGCAGAGGACGGCGAAGGAGACAAGAGAATGGATCATCTCATCAAGAACCACAGAACCGCCCTGTATCAGTTTCGATAGGCAAGGGGACGTTGGATGGACCCGATTAGCTTGTCCCACCAAGTTGAAGAGAGATACCGGCGCTACCTGAAAACCACGTTCTATTTCAAGGATCCGGACTTCCGAGCTTCCTTTGAAGCAGCATTGGATGCCGGCCATCTCAGCAAAGGACCCTACCTTGAAGGAACCCAAGTATTCAAGAGGGGCGACACGCCTCGAGCGCTGCTGCGCAGCTTGGGGCTTCAGCCCGATGAAGGATTTCTAAAGGCGTTGGAGGGTGACAGACCTCTCTACCAACACCAGGAGCAAGCCATCCGGCAGGTACATGAGGGATCCAACGTCATCGTGGCTACCGGTACAGGAAGCGGGAAAACCGAGGCATTTCTCTATCCCATCCTCGTTCATCTATATCAGGAGTTTATAACAGGCAAGCTTTGCCCCGGTGTGCGCGCGTTAGTTCTGTACCCCATGAACGCGCTCGCAAATGACCAGCGCGAGCGGCTTGGGGAGATCAGCAAATGGCTTGAGCAACAGAAGTCGCCGTTCCGGTTTACCTTCGGACAGTACATCGGGGAAACGCCCGAAGATGAAAATGACTCCCGACGACACGCTCGTGACCACATCGCCAACAGGTTGCCGGGGGAGTCGGTGCTGCGCTCTGAAATGCGAAGCGCACCCCCCCACATCCTGCTTACGAACTACTCCATGCTCGAGTACTTGCTGCTCCGACCTACCGATAGCCCACTTTTCGACCCGGCTACATGGTGGAAGTTCCTCGTGCTCGATGAAGCGCATCAATATCGGGGTTCTCGCGGCATCGAGATGGCGATGCTGTTGCGTCGTCTCAAGCGAAGGCTAAGGGAGGGCAGTCGTACGGGGCCGTTTCGCTGCCTTGCAACCAGTGCCACACTGGCTGGCGGAAAGGGAGACACGGCGGCCGTGGCAAAGTTCGCCTCTGACCTATTTGGTGAGGAGTTCCGCGACGAGGATGTAATACTGGGGGAGCACGAGTCCATCCCTGAACCAGGGCCAGCGATCCTTTCGCCAGATGCATATGGGGTGATTGCGAACGCGCTTAGTGGCGAGAGCGAGAAAGCGAGACGCACCGTAGCTGGGCTAACGGCCAAGCTCGGGGTGGTGGCCGTGAGTGGCGAGAGCCTGGGGCAGGCTCTCGGCCGGCTTCTGTTGAACGATAGGCGCGCAGGCAACCTTCGCAACTACGTCAGTGGCAAACCTCGACACGTGGATGAGGCGGCAGCTCAAGTCTTTGACGACCTCCCCGCAGAAGAACAAGTGCCTGCCCTATCCGAACTGGTAAAAGTGCTGCTCCAGGCCGAGGACCCGGGCTCCGGTGCGCCGCTCCTTTCTGCAAGGTACCACTTTTTGCTCAGATCCCTCGAAGGCGCGTTCGTATCTTACTGGCCTTCGAAGAAGGTCTTCCTCGACCGCATGGCTGTAGGCGGTGGGCGCCCAGCCTTTGAAGTCGCCCTGTGCCGAGAATGCGGCCAGCATTATCTCCTTGGGCCAAAGAATCTGAAGGCAGGCAAGCTCGCGGAAGCTATTCGGGATCCGAGTCACGCAGATTTTGGGGCTGCCTTCTTCAGACCCGTCGATGACGGCCTAAATCAGGATGAAGAAGACACGGGCGATGAGGCAACTAGCAGGCAAGTCCTTCAACTTTGCACCCGGTGCGGCGAGATGGGAAAAGATAGACTGAAGTGCGGGCACGAAGATGTAATTCGCGTTGTCAGGGAGGAATCTCCAGCGGACAAAGACAGGGCCGACCAAGTGGCTAAATGCGGTGCCTGCGGATACAACGCCGCTGGCCGCGACCCCGTGCGAGAGGTGGTGCACGGCACCGACGGTCCCCATGCGGTGATAGCCACAACCCTTTACCAAAACCTTGTGCGCAAGAAGGTGCTTGCCTTTGCCGATGGCAGGCAGGAAGCGGCGTTTTTCGCGTGGTATCTTCAAAACTCGTACGAACGTATTTTGAGCCGCAACCTATTGCTGCAGGCCACAAAAAGACTGGCCCCTGACACAGTGGAGGGTCTGTCCCTGCAAGAACTGGCGGGAGCCCTTCGCGTCCTTTTCCGTGAAAGAAAAGTTTTCCCGCCGGCCATGGGCGACGTGGAGTTACGTAGCAAGGCGTGGCTTGGTGTGTATCAGGAACTCCTGACTGATGAACCAAGGATCTCCCTTGAGGGTGTTGGCCTGGTCCGGTGGTCCATCCAGTGGCCAGAATGGATTGGGGTTCCTAGTGCGTTTACCGGACATCCTTGGTCGCTAACTGAAGAAGAGGCACAAGACCTGGTGTTTATTCTTTTAGACTCCATGAGAACCGATAGGGCCGTCGAGCTTCGACCCGAGAAGAACGTCCCGGTGACTTGGAGTGACCTTGGACTGCAGCCGCAAATGCGATTCCGAATCGGTGGGGGGAAAGGCTTTCGCGCCTGGGATGGCAGGATGGGGAAGCGAGCTCGCTTCCTAGCCAAACTCCTTATGCGTGTAAGGAACGGCATTCCGGAGCAAGAGGCGATTGAAGCGGCGGTCTATGCTTTGCGGGCCGTATGGGACGCCGTAAGGAACGGTGATGAAGACGCGCCTTCATCAAACGACCGCCTACTCCTCAGCGTGGATGACGCTGAGCGGCTCAATCCTGACTGGTGGAGAGTTCGCCTAGTCACGGATGACGATAGTCTTTATCAGTGTAACACTTGTGGCCGAATCCAAGGAGTGTCGGTTCAAGCTGTGTGTCCGAGACATGGGTGCCCTGGGACCCTGAAGCAGATCCGCCTCAAGGAGTTGGCGCCCAACCACTACCGCCTTCTTTACGAGGCGGACCTGCCGGGGATTCTCCGGGTGGAAGAGCACACGGCGCAACTCGACCACGAGAAGGCACGCGAGTTTCAGAGGGAGTTTAAGAAGGGCAGCATCCATGTCTTAAGCTGTTCAACGACCTTCGAACTGGGGGTAGACCTGGGTGACCTCGATACGATTTTCCTCCGTAACGTGCCCCCGGAAGCATTCAACTATGCGCAGCGAGTGGGAAGGGCTGGGCGCCGGAGAGGATACCCTGGATTCGCCATCACCTATTGTCGCCGGGGACCCCATGACCTTTACCACTTCTCTGAGCCTCAGCGGATGCTGAGCGGCATGGTTCGGCCCCCCACCCTCAGTCTCCGAAACGAGAGGATCATCGTCCGGCACATGGCCGCAACGGCGCTGTCTCACTTTTTCCGGCGTTATCCAGATAGGTTCAAGACTGTGGAGACACTGTTCAGAGACTTCGAGCATCCGTCGGGTGTTACCGATTTCAATGCCTTTCTCCTCGCGAACCGAACTAGCCTGGAGGAGACTCTACGGGCCATCATACCTTCTGATCTAGCCCAGATTGGTCTTGCAGACGGAAACTGGATCGAACAGATCGCAGGGGACAAAAGCCGATTCTCTCAAGCGGAGGCCGAGGTCTCCAGTGATTACCGGAACGTCAGCAAACTTGAGGAGACGGCCGGCAGCAAACGGGACTACCGCACGGCCGACTGGGCTAAGGCGCGAGCCAGGACAATTGCCGATGAGGATGTTCTCTCGTTCCTGTCCCGCAAGCCCGTGATCCCCAAATACGGGTTCCCTGTTGATGTTGTGGAGTTGGACACACAGAGAACCAGTCATAGCCAAGCATCCGAAGTCCTGCTACAAAGAGATCTTAGCATCGCGATTTCTGAATTTGCACCCACGAGCCAGTTAGTCGCTAACAAGAAGGTGTGGACGTCGTGCGGGCTCAAGAAAGTCGCCGGGAAAGAGTGGGACCGCTGGTTCTACAAGCGCTGCCCACAGCACAATGTCTTCCTTCGGTGGCAGGGCGACGCAGAGCCAGCCGCAGCCTGTGGGGACGCACTGAGAGTCTGCGAGTATGTGATTCCCAGTTTTGGGTTCATAACGGATCGTGACAGGCCGAAGGATCCCACATCCCGGCCTCAACGAGTGTTTACAACACGCCCCTATTTTGCGGGGGCACTCGGCCCGAATCCTGATACGGTGACCATGCCTTTGAATCCTCCCTTGATTACGATGAAGAAGGCGTCTCCAGGGTTGATGGTTGTATTGTGCGAAGGGCATCGTGGGAACGGATTCTTTGTGTGCCAGGAATGCGGAGCCGGGCTCAGGAAGATCGAGAAGAGTCATAAGACCCCGTATGGCCAAGATTGCCGAGGGACATTAAAGCGAGTGTCTCTTGGACACCAGTTTACAACTGATGTGCTGCAGGTCCAGTTTCACCCAGAACCTGAGGAGGCAGTAGAGCCAGTTTGGTTTGCCCTCTCGGTCGCCTATGCCCTAGTCGAGGGAGCGGCAGAAATCCTGGACATACCCACCACCGATCTCAGCGCTGTAGTGGGTAGCCAGCAGCACCCAATGCCACCAATCATCCTTTACGATAACGTCCCAGGCGGGGCAGGCCTCGTCGCTCGCCTGGAAGACGAGGAAATGCTCAAACGTTGCCTAGAGGCTGCGCGCCAGAGGGTCATTGGTAACTGTGGATGCGACGGAAACACGAGTTGTTACGGATGTCTACGAAGCTACAGAAACCAGTTCGCCCATCAATACCTACGGCGGGAGCCCGTGCTGCGCTATCTTGAGACATTGTTGTCGAAGTGGGGGTGAATTGGCATGCCCCCGCACTTCGCGGATGCGGCGGGCAATTCTGGTTGGTACCCGGTGCTATGGGGCAATCCCCCTCGCCGATAACGTCGTGATTACCTTTCCTCCCAGACGCCGGGGCTGAAATGGGATCATCCTCCACAGTCGAATGGACCGAAGCCTCCCGTAGAGGTCCTTTATCAGAACGTCACTCCCGAAGCAACGCTATACAAGTTCCGGACGACGACGTAAAGCAAACAGGCACCGACCCCAATCTGCTCTCAACACAGGAGTCCATGCGGAGTGTGGAGATGACGGAATCTTTCTTCGCTGAACCCAGGGAACAATCGGTAGTGAAAGCGACAATAGTGGCCAAATACCTTGTGGCTTGGGCTAAGGTGCTCGGTCCCCGTTCAAGGAGCGGCAAGATAGCCTATGCAGATCTGTTCGCAGGGCAAGGGCTCTACGACGATGGGACGAGATCGACCCCACTGCTAGTGATCGAGCAGGCGGTTAATGACCCCGTGCTGAGGGACACTTTGGTCACGATATTCTATGAGGCAAACTCTGACCGCGCCAAGAGACTTCAGAAGGCTATCGACTCACTGGCAGCTGCAGCCGAACTTAAGCATAAGCCGATTGTCCGCCAGGACGAGGTGAATGCTAACTTTGCGCAGGCCATAAGACTGACCAATCTCGTTCCATCGCTAGTCTTCATGGACCCCTGGGGGTACAAGGGTCTATCGCTGGCCTTGTTTGAATCGGTCCTCAAGGATTGGGGAAGTGAATGCATAATCTTTTTCAACTACAACCGAATCAACGCCGGACTGGCAAACCCTCGGGTTCAGAGGCACATGAACGCTATTCTTGGGGGGCAGCGTTGCGACGCCGTGAGACAACAGCTACGGGGCGCGGGTCGAGGGTCGCGAGAACAAGCCATTATGACAGCCATTTGTGAAGCCTTAAAGGATGCAGGCGGCCAGTTCTCCCTCTTGTTCCGATTTAAGAACTCCCGAGGCACACGGACGTCGCACTACCTTATCTTCGTCACAAAGCATGTCAAGGGCTACGAGATAATGAAGGGAATCATGGCCAATGAGAGCTCATCTCACGTGCAGGGAGTAGCCTCTTTCGAATACAATCCCAAGCCGCCGCTTCCGCTGTATCGGCCGCTTGACGACCTCAAACAAGCTCTAATGAGTGCGTTCGCAGGCAAGACATTGAAGATGACCGATATTCATGGAGAACACAACGTTGGAACAGACTACGTTAAGGCCAACTACAAAGCCGCTCTCCTTGATCTTGAGGCTGATGGCCTGGTGATCCCTGATCCGCCGGCAGGCAAGAGGCGGCAGGGCACGTTCGCCGACGACGTGATGGTTACCTTTCCCGTAAAAGCCGGAGGCTGACTATGGGTTCTTTTTCCCCCATCGAATGGACCGAAGCCACCTGGAACCCGCTGACCGGTTGTACGAAGGTCAGCGCGGGGTGTCTGCATTGTTATGCAGCGCGGATGGCCCCCCGGCTCCGGGCCATGGGCCAGAAGAACTACGCGAACGGATTCCAGCTAACGCTCCACGAAGACGTCGTGGACCGGCCTCTGTCCTGGAAGAAGCCAAGGATGATCTTCGTGAATTCCATGAGCGATCTGTTTCACGAGGACGTTCCGCTGACATTCATCTTGAAGGTATTCTCGGCGGTTCGGCAAGCGTGGTGGCATCGGTTTCAGATCCTCACTAAGCGCTCCAGCAGACTGTTGGAGCTCGACTCGTTGATTGAATGGCCAGACAACGTGTGGATGGGCGTCACCGTCGAAGACGCGGACAACCTTTTCAGGGCCGACGACCTGCGCAAAACCAGCGCGCGTCACAAATTCCTATCGCTGGAGCCGCTGCTGGGGCCCCTTCCTAATCTGAATCTGAACGGAATCGACTGGGTAATCGTCGGTGGCGAATCGGGTCCAGGAGCGCGGCCCATGCGCGAAGAATGGGTGTTGGAGATTCGCGACCTCTGCGCTACATGGGGAGTTCCGTTCTTCTTCAAACAGTGGGGCGGCGTTAACAAGAAGCGAGCGGGACGCCTTCTCGCCGGACGTCTCTGGGATCAGATACCCCCCAACCTGACAGCGACACGTCCGAACCAGGCACGTTTCGCGCTGGTGTAGAGGGCAAAGTCATGTCGAAATCCAGTCGTGCGCCCCACAGCCGAAAGGCCGCCAGGTACAGAATCAAAGTGACCGAGAACGGCCCCTACCTTGTGTCTGGTGGCGTACCCCTCTCACAGCAGATAATCTGTGTGGATGCCGATGGCTACGCCCACGGCTGGCGCGAGGGTGAGAAGTATGAGGCGCTGGGGGAGTATGCCCTCTGCCGCTGCGGTCGCTCCGGGCACAAGCCCTTCTGCGATGCCACACATCTGCAGGTCCCTTTCCATGGAGCCGAGACGGCCAGCCGGAAACCCTATCTGGAGCAGGCCAGAGAAATAGATGGCCCGGACCTGAAACTCACCGACGCCGAACCCCTTTGCGCCTACAGTCGCTTCTGCCAGCGCGCCGGCACCATCTGGAAGCTGACCGAGCAGTCCTCCGACCCTGAGGCCAGGAAGACCGCCATCGAAGAGGCCGGCGATTGTCCCTCCGGGCGGCTGGTGGAATGGGAGAAAGACGGGGCGGCCATCGAGCCCGAATTCAAACCGTCCATCGGGGTGGTCAAGGTCCCTGAAGAAGACAAATTGGGCCCCCTCTGGGTCCGCGGCGGCATCCCCATCGAATCCGTAGATGGCGCCACCTATGAGGTACGTAACCGGGTCACCCTCTGTCGCTGCGGCAAGAGCGCCAACAAGCCCTTCTGCGATGGGAAGCATTTGGAGGGGTAGGGCCTGAGTCATTGACGGTGCAACCGAAATTACTCACCCTCTGGTCGCTGCCCCAACTGGCCGGTCTTGCGTGACCCGTGACATTCTCCCGATCTACGCATGCAAGCGCGATCTACCCGGCGCGAGAGAACATTGCGGACACGTGCGCTTACGAGGGCAAAGACGGGATTGTCATGCGATCTGTCCTGTGGCTCACGTGGGTCTCAGCTAGTTGAGGATTTTCGCCGTCTCAAGTTGTGCGAAGGCCTCTTGCGAGTATCCGAGGAGTTCGCGAAAGACATATTGGTTGTGCTCACCCACAAGGGGGGAGCTTCCAGGGATTCGGACTGGCATGTTCGATAGTTTCCACGGTGGCGCCAGGACTGTTTGACGTCCAATAACTGGGTGGAAAGTGGAAGCAAAAGCTTCCCTTTCGACGAGATGACGGTCTTCGAACAGGTCCCTCGCATTGTAGGTGGCGACGGCGGCAACACCAGCCTTTTGCAGCAGTGACATCGCCTCCAACTTGCGCTGCTTGCTTGACCATCGCTCAATGATCTTGTCTAAGACATCGTGATGTCGATGGCGCAAGAAGGGATCATAGAAGCGCTCATCCTTTGCCATCTCGGGCTTCCCGATCGCGTTGCAGAAAGCTTCCCATTCCTGATCGGAGCCAATCGCAATCGTCAGCCACTCATCTTGTCCCTTACACTTGTAGCAACCTTGAGGCGCGAGAAGACTGTCTCGATTTCCCTGCTTGTCGGCTGATCTCCGGTTCAACTGGTAGTCCATTATTGCGTCGCCAGCCAGGAGGCTAATGGACTCTGCCGACGAGAGGTCAATGTATTGTCCCCTGCCGGTGGCTTGGCGATAGTTCAAGGCGGCAAGAATGTACAGAGCCGAGGTTGCTCCCGCCACAATGTCCATCGGCACCCGCATCTCCTTAGGCGTCCCCTTTGCGTGACCCGTCAGATAGCTCAAGCCACCAATGGCGCCGAAAATGGATGCGTAGCCCGGCAACATTCCATCGGGACCACTTGATCCTACCGCTGATGAGGCAAGAACAATAATATCAGGCTTGATTTGCCGCAAAGCCTCATAGCTCAAGCCAAGCTTATCCATTACGCCTGGGCGGAAATTGCTGAGCAGGACATCACTGACTTTCGCCAACTGCTTCACGAGTGAAAGACCTTCGAGCTTCTTCATATCGACAGTGATTCCCAGCTTGCCGAGGTTACGGCAGTTGAAATCGGGCGAGGCATCAGGGCTATCCATGACAGTGGATACATCGGCTAGTTCGCCCTTCGGTCCAGATTTCACGATCATATGGCTTCTTCGACGAGCCTGGTCCAGTCTTGTCTTGCTCTCCACTTTTATGACCTCAGCTCCAAGAAAGCCAAGAAACATACCTGCTACCGGCCCGGCTGCGGCGAGGCTGAATTCTATCACTCTTACCCCAGAAAGGCAGGATACCTGCATTCGATGAACCTCCGTCGTAGGCTGTTAGATGATGCCCGCCTGCCTCATGGCGACCAACTCTTCGTTCTCATATCCCAACATTTTGCCATACACTAGCTCATTATGCTCGCCCAACAGCGGAGCCCCCCGCCGTGGCGACCAGAAGGGTTCCGTCGAGAGGCAAGCTCCCCTGGGGTAGTTGCGTCTTCCGACCCTCGGATGGTCCAACTCAACAAAAAACCCGCGCTCGTTGTATTGTCTATAGCCTGCTACCTCCTCGATGGACAGAACAGGGCCCACGGGAACTCCCCTTTCTCGCGCCCTTGCCGCTATTTCCTCCCTTGTGTGCTGGATGAGCCACTGGGCCAATAGCAAATTCAAATCGTGCTTGTTCGCCACGCGTGCGAACTTATCCTTGAATCGATCCTCCTTCGCCCATTCCGGGTTGTCCATGACCTCCACTAGACCCTGCCAGTGATGCTCCTCGACAGCCTGAATGACAATATAGCCATCTTTGCATGGCATCATCCCGCCGTAGTCATAGCTTTGTGTCGCACGAGTGGGGATTGTCTGGCAGTTGGCATATTTTATGAGAATATTCCCGTTAAGTTGCATCAGAGCCTCTTGCCTCGACACGTCGATGTACTCGCCGGCACCGAGAGAAGCGCGACCGTAAAGGGCAGCCAGGAGAGCCACGGCGGCAATTGTTCCGACTTCAAAATCTCCGGCGAATCGCCCCGCGGCCACCGGCGGCTCTTCCAAGTTGAGTGAAACGCCGCTGCTTTGCAGCACGAAGGCGTCGCCGGCAGCATGATAGCTGTTGATGCCATAGGCCTTGAAGTCCTTGTAGGGACCGGACTGGCCAAAAGGGGTGATTGAAGTCATCACAAGTGAAGGATTAAGTGCCCTGAGAGATTGATATCCAATGCCCAGTTCGTCGAGAGTGCCGGGCCGGGTATCTTCGATAAGCATATCCGCAGATTCACACAGCCTCTCAAACACCTTCCTGCCGGTCGCGGACCTCACATTCAATGTCACCCCGAACTTGTTCGTGTTGAGATACAAGAATCGGGCGCTGCATTCATGGTCCGGGATATCGCTGAGGAATTCTCCGTATCTTCGGCAGGGGTCTCCGTGTCCTGGCTCCTCTATCTTTACGACTTCAGCACCCATATCCGCAATCAACTTTGCACAATAGGATCCGGATGGAGTGGTGCAATATTCCACCGCTTTGACGTGAGATAACGCTCCGATCGGCAACTTTCTCTCCTCCGATCTATCTGCCGCGATGGTCTCTCAACTGACCCGCAGTTTTCGGGTGAGCATAGGTATGGTGCCTCGGTTCTCGGACGATCGGTATCTCCCTTACGCGAGTCGCGGTTGCCTTGAACTCGTTGATGAACCGGTCCTCAGCATCGTAATCGAAGGTATCCCGCACGTTGCGCTCCTCTTGTCCCCCAGGTTCGGGCCGGTTATCCAAATACCAGTTTACTGTTCGTCTTATCGCTTCTTCGACCGTGACCAAGTCCCGGTAGCCCAGTTCATTCTTTATCTTTGTGATGTCCAGAATCGTATGGAATCCTGCCGCAGTGTAGGGACGGCTCGGTACGGCCAGTTCGCCTGGCACATTGATGAACTCCCACTCGTGGTTCATGACCTGGGATACCAGTTCAATCCGCTCCCTGACCGAAATGACTTTCTCGTCCGCCACGTTGTAGATCTGTCCAGCCGACCGCTCTGGCTTATCCACAATAAGCATCACTGCGTGCGCCATATTCTCTGCATACCCCATGCTGCGCAGAGTCAATCCAGCATCGGGGAGAATCAGCTGTTTTCTCCCATCCAGAATTCGCCTCATTATGCTCCATTCAGACGGGCCGGTCTGACGAGGACCATAGATCAAGGGATAGCGTACTATTGTGGCGCTGTAATGGCCTTCACCATGCATCTTCATGACCGACTGTTCAGCCACTGCCATTAGATAGGTGAACTTGTCAAGTTCCGGGTCAAAGTTGCGGGGAGCGTCTTCCGCTATCGGGATCGGAATCCCTACTGGCCCGCGCTGCGGGCGGACCAGAGCTTTGTAGGCCCTCGCGCCTCCAATGCCAATTAAGCGCGGTGTTTTCCCTTTCATCGCCTCCGCCACTATCTTCAATCGCCCATAGGTCGATATCACCAGGTCAAAGGAACGTGTCCCGAGAATCTCCTGCAGTGTCTCGAGGAAATGTGGGTCCCCATGCAGATGCTCCACCGGACTGGAGAACTCAACCTCGTGGGTGCCTCGGTGCAGAATGGCGACCTCATAGTTGCGAGCCAATAACCCATTAACGATATGGGGCCCGGTCGGTCCGGTCCCCCCGATGACGAGTGCTTTCATCGTTGTGCCTCCGAGTCTTTCAAAGCTAAGTGAACCGGCGTCGGCCTTAAAATCTTTCCTCGATGTCCATCACTGTTCTTCTCCAGCTTTGACCCATGGCCCGGCAGCCGGCCTAATCAAAGTAGGCTGACAAGTCCTTTGCCTGAACTCCGTCTGGATCTCCAACATCACGCTAAGTCTATGCCAGCCGGAAGTGCTGGCGAAGCCGGTAGGATAACCAGCCCACGCTCGCGGCTCGGGAGGCTGGCCGTCGCGCTACCTGGCATCAGGACTTCGCCCCTCTGGTTCTCCACACGCAAATCGCAGTCAACCAAATATTCTTCCCCCGTTTTATACTTTCGGATCACTTTACCTCGAACCCAGCACGTGTCACCGTGGAGGTTGAAGCGACGAGATTCACCGCGAAGCCGCCTCAGGAACCCGTCGTCGCCGATCCAGTTGGTCACTAAGTGCCCGAGCCATGCCAGGCGTTGCACACCAATGTCAAACAGGTCTGGAGCGCCGAACGTCCGCGCCAGGGTAGTTTCCCAATGGATACGTTCGGGAACATCAGGCGTATTCGTTTCCCTGTCAGGCACGTTGGCGCCGGGATGCTTCCTGAAGTAATTCCAGCGTATCCGGCTGGCCATGATCAAGGGCGCTCCTGCGCCACAACACCACGCGATGACCTCAGTAACTGTCAGCGGTCCTTTGACGACAGGCTGCAGTTCTTCTCCCTCACGCACGTCCTCCCAATAGCGAGGCTCCGCCCCCCGAACTGCCTCCTCCGCGTAGCCTTTACTGATGCTCTCCAAGTCCTCACTGCTGTATATCCATCGCCTCCAGCCCTCATATCGCTTTCGGCCTGAGGAACCTTCCGTCTTATTCCTTTCAAAGCGTCGATTCGCGTCCAAGTGGACTGCCACAACTTCCCGGTTCTGGTTTACACAGACAGACTCAGTAATCTGGTCGAAGGCCCTTGCCGCGTGCTCGCTCGACGTCGGGACAAAGTCCTTTAGCCCGTGCCAGCAGGTGACAATATCTCCTGCATACACTGGCCGGAACCATTCATATTCGTCCCATATCTGCACTCCTTGAACGCCCGGCAACCCCCTCGATAGGCCCCCTCCCCGGGATGTAGTTAACAAGTAGGAAGGGGGAGCTATGATTCGCCCCCACCGGGTGCCTTCCGCATAAGCGGGATCATTCCAAAGCGGATTATCGTCGCCAATTCCCAGGGCGAAGTGGCGAATTGCATCCTCCGTCGCAACCTTGTTCCAGGGCACCGCAGCCCTGTATTTGCCGCTGCGCTTGAGGAACTCAGCTATCGCCTCATCGGTAAGTCGTCCTTCCGCCATTCTCTTCTTCTCCCCTGGCCATCCTTTACAACGCCACCAGCGACACAGGACCGGCGTTCCGATACCGTGAACGTTTTGCCCTCTTTGTCCGCACGCGAAAAGGTCACGACATGACCTTAGATAACCTTGTGGTCTCTGAGGTCGGCTATCTCATCTTCGGAATAACCGGCGACGCCGGAGAGAATCTCTTGGTTGTCCTCTCCCAGCTCTGCGACTCGTCCGCTGCCTTCCGTTGATTGAGCCTCGCTGAACTTAACGGGGAAATTGACGACTTTTGTCGGCCCAAGAAATGGAAAATCACATTCCGTAAAATATCCGTTTTCAATTACTTGAGGATCAGAAGGTAAGTCCAAGGCATCTTGGACGGGTGAATAGGCAAAGTTGGCCTTGTGTTCGGCAAACCGTTTCAGCCAGTCAGAACGGGTCCTGCTGCCAAAAGCCTCATCCAGGATGGCTATCAGCTGCTCACGGTGCTCTTTCCTCGCTTGTGAATGACAGAACCGTGGGTCTTCCTGGATAGCCTCGAGGCTCAGTGCTTTACAGAATTCCCCCCAATACCTATCAGATAATGCTTCCCAAACCATCAGCCAATTACCGTCCCCACACTTATAGAAATTCGAAAGCGGATTATTGACTTGAGTTCTCCCAAACCTGGGCATCAGTCTACCCAGCGAGAGAGTCTTGGTTATGGCGGCCATTTGAACCCATAGCGCTGAATGCAACATGGAGCTGTCAATCTCTAGTCCGACACCGGTGCGTTCTCGGCTGAACAAAGCAGTGATAGTGCCCAAGGCGCATACGGTTCCGGTGAGCACATCGGAGATAGATCCGACCATGAGAGAGGGAGGTGCGCCACGTTCTCCGAGACACATCATCAGTCCTGAACGCGCCTGAGCAATTGAGTCCCAAACACGCTTATCACTGTCAGGACCCTTCGGTCCAAAACCGGAAACGCGTGCATAGATTATCTGTGGGTTGTTGCCAGAGAGAGTCTCGTAATCTACGCTCAATTTGGAGGCAACCGGTTTTGCGAAACTAGTAACGAAAACGTCGGATTTTTGCGCCAATCTGTGCACGACTTCCTGTCCCGCCCTTTGTTGCAAGTCGACAGTTATGCTTTTCTTATTGCGGTTCAGGGTTATGAACCTGATCAAGTTTTCCTTGGACATGTCCTTGCGAAAAGCCGTCCCGCCTCTGACTGCTTCGTTGGAACGCGTGGAACCTGCTGGCTCCTCGATCTTTATCACTTCGGCGCCCAGGTCGGCCAGCATGAGCGCAGCAGTTGGCCCAGCGATTCCTGCTGCCCGTTCTATCACCCGCACTCCCTCAAGTGGCATCCGCATCTTGTCGTCCTCTCATACCCTATCTGATTTGCCGCTTAGCAGTCCAACCGTTATCACAGGTCCACTCAGCAGAGTTACATTACTTGGCTAACCATACGTCCTGGTACCTGTTGTTGTTGTAGCGACCGAGAAGTTTGCCCCGGTTCTTTACTTCCGGCCACATGGCAACTGCCTCTTCGTTCCAGATTATTATTGGCTTCATGGCGGAGTCAATCATCCGTAGATCAAGCTCGCGGACCATTTCTCTTCGCTTAACAGGATCGATTTCCCGTGATTGCCTGTCGAAGAGATCCCATATCTTCTCGTCGTTGGCGCGTTGCCAGTTCATACCCCAATCATCGCGTAATGGGCGGCCCCAATACCGTACGAGGTTGTCCGGATCCGCATACATAAGCGAATTCATTGTGGAGTGAGATGTGAAAGAACCTTGATTGAGCAGTGAAGTCCTGACCGCCACTTCCCTGACATCCAGCTCCAACTGTACGCCAATCTTCGCTAACTGATCGGCCATGAAAACGGCCACATTCGCATACTCTGGTTCCGCCCTTGTCAAACTCTTCTCTCGAAAGCCATTGGGGAAGCCGGCCTCGGCAAGAAGTCGTTTCGCTTCGCTAATGTCGGCGTCTTTTGGCTGCCTCCAACCCGGCATCTTCAGCAACTCATCTTGAGGGATGCCCCACGCGCCCGCCATGTTGCTGCCCAACCTGGCATAACCCTGCTTCAAAACAGTGATTGCTGCTTGCCTGTCTATGGCCAGGTGCACTGCTTTGCGCACTCTGATGTCATCCCACGGCTTCTGCTGGATGTTCATAATGAAATTGACAACATGGAAGCCGTCATAAGGCATGATGACGGCTTCAGGCAGGTTTCTTTTGATCAGATCTGCTTGAGCCGGCGTGAGCGCTCCAGGCGAGGGGGCAATGTGCTTAACTCGACCTGTCCGGAAGGCAGCCAGCTTTGTTGATGGATCACCTAAGACGTAGAAGTTGACTCCATCCATATAAGGACGATCCTTCACGAAATAGCTGGAATTCTTGACATACTCGATAACGCTGCCCGCCGAATAGCTCTTAAGCTTGAAGGGCCCCGTGCCCATGACGTCCTTCTTCATGTCCCCCTTTTCTTCCAAAAAGGCCTTTGAATAGATGACTGATGTTCCTGAAGAGATCAGGTCGAGGATAGAACTTGATGGATACTTGAGGATGAACTTGACGGTGTTCATGTCCGGGGTCTCCACCCGGTCGATACGTTCGAAATCCGGCCTGCGGGGAGCAAGAACACCTTTGGGGGGATTGATTTGGCGCTGGAAACTCACTTGAACGTCCGCTGCAGTGAATGGCGTTCCGTTGTGAAACTTGACACCGTCATTCAGTTGAAACATGTAGCTGAGACCATCTTTACTGACCTCCCAACTTTTCGCGAGGTCGCTGATGAGGCTCTCCGGATTGTTAGGATCAACCTGGATAATGCCATTGTAGGCTAATTGGGTAACGTGAGTGACTAGAGTAGTGGTCTGGTGCATATCAAACATCACAGGATCCGCATTTGTAGAGACAGTCAGAATGCCACCATACTGCGGGGATTGTGTCCCTTTTGGAGCAGGGGTCGGGACTAATGTCTGCGACGTTGGAAGCACCTTTGCTGCGCCAATTGCTTCCTGCGCTTCCCGAGGTCGCGGCGTAGAGCAATTTGGCAAAACCACTGCTAGAATGGTGAAACAAGAGATCAAGAGTGCAAAGTTTTTGAAGGACATCGCAAGAACCTCCCTATCCGTCTGGAACGAGCGCCCATAGAAATCATATATGGTATGTCAAGATAGAATATGCTACTATATCAGTAGCATGACGCTATTGAAGATAAGCCCAATGACCCTGAACCAGCTTTTCTATTTCTGTGCTGTCGCCAGGACGGGTAGCTATGCGCGAGCGGCCGAGGAACTTGATGTTTCTGAACCCGTCGTCCATCGAGCATTGAGAACACTCCAGAAGTCATCCGGCTTGAAGCTCTTTGAGTGTGTCGGACGAAGGGTTTGCCTGACCAAGAGCGGAAGCGCAGTCCATGCTTACGCTACACAAATCGTCTCCCTGGCGGAGATGACGAACCAGACATTCGAGGAGGAAAGAGGGCCGATCTCCGGAGAAATATCGATCGGTGCTGGGCACAACGTGGGATTACACCTGCTCCCGCACATTCTTCAAAAATGGATGCTGGAACATCCCCGGGTCAACATAAATGTCACCATTAGTGAAGGCAGGGAGATGCGAACTCTTCTCTTCCATGATCGTCTAGATTTGATTCTTACCTCCAGTACAGAAAATGCTCCTGGGCTCAGAAGGCAACTCGTTTTTGCCGATGCTCTTCTTCCCGTGGCTGCGCCGTCGCACCCGCTGGCCACATCCAGCTCCATATCCTTGATTGATTTGAGCAAGGAAAGGGCCATACTCTCACCGATGCCCAGTGCGATACGCAAACGAATTGGAGTGGTTGAAGACCAGTACGGCGTAAGACTGAGAAAAGTGATGGAAGTCAGTAACCAGGATGCGATCAGGGAGTTCTGCAAAGCTGGCGTCGGTATCGCCATTCTGCCGAGAGCGACTGTCGCCGACGACATTATCAACTCCAAACTCGTCTACCTCAACGTCGAAGGTTTTCCACAGACACATCCCTATTTCCTGGTTCACAGGACGGGGCGCATTCTGACACAAGAGATGCGATTACTCCTCGTTGCCATCAAGCAATGGATTAGTGAATCAAATCGGGGTTGGCAACCCCTGAGTACGAATGTCAGCTTCCTTCCTTCGTAGGGGTCACCGCCCACCGGCGCATCGATTCGGTCCGGAGGCCCAAGGGGCGCTCATTTCGAAGTCGCTTTCTGTTGTACAATACTGTCCTATGAAACTGTTCTGTCAACTACATGACGCCGGGCTGGAATTTCCTCTCCCTCGACGGGAGAGGGCAGGGTGAGGGCGCAACTAGGTACCAGACGGCGGGCTTGTCGAAGGCGCCATCACCACCGATCCAACTGGTGCTTCACGTGCAAGCTGATGCCTACTCTTCGCTTCCTGCGTCTCCTCCTCATGCATATCCGCTTATCCGTCGCCCACTTCTATCCCCGGTTCCCTTAGAGGAGGCCTACGTTGACACTCCCGAATGGCAATGCTATATTAGCAGACACTTGGACTGTAATTTTCAGACGACGGGAGTGAAAGCATGTCATACCCTACAGTGGTGATTGGCGTCCTGAACGACATCCATATGATTGGCCCGACCCTCATTGGCCACGCCTTGACCAAGGCCGGATTCAATGTGGTACGCGTGGGCGCCCTGTCCACTCAGGAGGACATGATCCGCGCCGCCATCGAGACCAACGCCAAGGCCATCCTGGTGTCCTCTTCCTATGGCCACGCCATCATGGACTGCGAGGGCATGAGGCAGAAGTGCGTTGAGGCCGGGCTCAAGGACGTGCTGCTTTACGTCGGCGGCAATCTGGTCGTCACGCGGCAGAATCAGGACTGGGCGGATGTCGAAAAGACCTTCAAGGCCATGGGCTATGACCGCGTCTACTCCCCCGAGACGACGCCCAAACAGGCCGTGGCTGACCTTAAGACCGACTTTGGCATCAAGGACTAGGAGGGTAAGAAAAACCTACCATGGAGCTGAGAAACGAGCGGTGGGACGAAAAGACCTTCAAAGAGACTATGAAGGAAGTCCTGGCGATGTATCCCACTGGCAAGGCAGTGACTTTGGACCGGATACTGGAATACCAGAAAGGCTTGCCGCCGCGGCGGAGGGCATCGAACCTCTACGACGAGGCCAGGAAAACCGGCCGCATCATGGTGCACCCACGCGCCGGGGTAGCCACCATCGAAGGCATGATCGACCTGCTCACCTACCTGCAGGATGAGGGTGGCGCCGACATCCTGCCCATGACGCCGGATACCTATACTCGCCGCCTCCAATTCGACAACGCCCGGAAAGGCCTGGAAGAGAGCATAAGGTTAGGCCGCTCCATGCTGAACGGTTTCCCCGTGGTCGAGCACGGCGTGCCGGGATGCCGCAGGCTGGTCGAGGCGGTGAAGAGGCCAGTCTCGGTCCGCTGCACCACGGGCACGGCCCGCCTGGCTATAACCATCGCACTGGCCTCGGGGGTGACGGAGATGGCCTCCGCCGCCGTCCACTGCGCCTTCACGCTGGATACTGTGCCCTTCGAAGCCGCCATCAAGGACTGGCAATACACGGAGCGCCTCGTTGGCTGGCTCGAGGAGCGCGGCCTTCCCATAACCATGGAGTTTAACTGCGTCTCTGGAGCGTCGGCGGTGAACCCGCCCGCCCTTGCCGTGGTAGTGAACATCTTGGACGTGCTTTTGGCGGCCGAGCAAGGTGTCAAACACTTCTGTGTGACCCACTATCTGAACAATACGGTCATCCAGGACCTGGCGGGCATCCGCATGATGGGCGAGCTGACACGCCGCTACCTGGATGAGTTCGGCTACCGCGATGCGGTCGTCTATCAGTCCTGCAACCACTGGCACGGCGCTTATCCCGGCGAGGTGGGTGAGGCCTTCGCGGTGATAGATTTGTCCTCTGTCATCGCCAGCTACGGCAAAGTAAACAAGATAATGGTGCGGTCGGTCGAGGAGGGGGTGGGCGTCCCCACGCGCGAGTCCAACGCCTCCTCTCTCAGGGCGACCAGACACATGGTGGACATGCTGGCCAATCAGGAGTTCCCTCACAGCCCGAAAGTTGAGGAGGAAGCGAAACTCATCGAGGCTGAGGTCAAGCAGATAATGGACCGCGTGCTCGATCTGGGCAACGGGGACATAGCCATTGGTACGGTTAAGGCGGTCAAGTCCGGCATCCTCGATGTCCCCTTCACGCCCAACCCAGAGAACGTCGGCAAGGTACTCATGGTCAAGGACCTGAATGGATTCGTCCGCTACCTCGACCCGGGGAACCTACCCTTATCCAAAGAGATCGTTCAGTTCCACGAGGAAAAAGTCAAGGAGCGTATTGCCGCGGAGAAGTGGGACGACGAGTACGAGATGCTGGCATACGATATCCGCGGCGGACGGAGACTGTAATGGGGACGTGTGGTTGGGGGGCGCGTCGGACCTGTCCCACATGTCCGACCTGTCAAAATGCCAGGGGGGTGAGATAACAAAGCACCGATGAAGACCGCTTTACTCGTTGATTTCGGCAGCACCTATACCAAGCTTACCGCGGTGGATGTGGCAAAGCCGGAAATCCTGGCCCAGGCCCAATCCCCGACCACCGTAGACTCGGATATCATGATCGGCCTGGCGCGGGCCTTCGAGCTGCTGACCGTCCGCCTGGGCAGTGGCAACGGCTGGCGGGCAGACACGGTCATGGCTTGCAGCAGCGCCGCCGGCGGTCTGAAGATGGTGGCTATCGGGCTGGTGCCCGAGCTTACCGCCGAAGCGGCGAAGCTGGCTGCCCTTGGCGCAGGCGCCAAGGTCCTCCGCACCTATGCCTACGAGCTCAGCCACCAGGAGCTGGAGCAGCTGCTGGGACTGTCGCCGGACATCATCCTCCTGGCGGGCGGCACCGACGGCGGCAATAAGGACGTCCTGCTGCACAACGCGAAGATGCTGGCTGGCTCGCCGCTGCACGCTCCCGTCGTTCTCGCGGGCAATAAGGCGGCATCCGAAGACGCCAAAGCCATCCTGGCCGGAGCAGGGAAAACGGTCCGGCTCACTGAAAACGTCATGCCGGAACTGGGCCGACTGAATGTGGAGCCGGCGCGCGCCACCATTCGGGACGTCTTCATGCGCCGCATCGTTCACGCCAAGGGCCTGGACAAGGCCGAGAAAATGGTGGGCAGTGTCCTGATGCCCACCCCTATGGCCGTACTCGCCGCGGCCCGTCTCATCGCTCAAGGCACGGAATCCGAGCCGGGGCTTGGCGACCTGCTGATCGTCGATGTGGGCGGCGCCACTACAGACGCTCACTCCATCGGAGAGGGCCAGCCCTCCCAGCCGGGAGTGGTGCTGAAGGGTCTGCCGCCGCCCTATGCCCAGCGCACCGTTGAGGGCGATCTGGGCATCCGCTACAACGCCATGTCCATCCTGGAGATGGCGGGAGAGCGACGAATAGCCCAATATCTCTGCGCCGTTGACGGGGACCCTTCACTTCGTTCAGGTCTGGAGGCAGAGATTCGTTGTCTGTGCGCTGACGTCACCCGGGTGCCTGGCAACGAGTGGCAGAGCGCGTTGGACATCGCCCTGGCCAGGGTGGCCGTGGAGATAGCGGTGGAGCGCCACGCGGGGAGAATCGAGGCCGTGCATCTCCCCTTCGGCACCATGTATACCCAGTACGGCAAAGACCTGACGAACGTGACCACGGTCATCGGAACCGGGGGCATCTTCGCCTACAATCCCCAATCGAGGCGCGTGCTGGAGGGCGCGCTGTTCAACGAGGCAGAGCCTCAGAGTCTCAGGCCAAAACAGCCCGAGCTGTACGTCGACACCAACTATATCCTCTACGCCATCGGACTCCTGGCCGAGGCGGCCCCAACCGAGGCGGTGCGTCTGGCCAAAAGACACCTGAGCGTCGCCTGCCCGGTGGGAAGATAGTCGCGCGGGAGTGTGCGCATAAGTCGGACTTGTCCGACTGGTCAAACTGGTCCGACCGCAAGCCACCCTCGTTTGAGAATGAAGGCCATTTTCAAAGGAGTGCTCCCCCATGGTAATATCCGGCATGAGGACAACCGTCCTCTCCCCACGGGCCGAGAAGTTCCATACCGCGGCCCGGTCCCTGTTGGCCGCTCAGCTCAAGGGACTGGCGGGCAAGTCCGTATGCGTGGTGGACAACCGCCGGCCAAACGCTGAGCCTCTGATGGATGCCATCGCGCAAATTCTGTCGCGCGACTACGCTCCAGGCAAAGTGACCCGAATCCGGAAAGACCCACGCCCGGGCGCCCCGGTATCGATTCGACCCAGGGCAGATCGGCTATCTCCGCGACAACTGGAAGAGATTATGCACCTGGGCGCCGCACGCCCCGGCGCCCCTGGTGGAAAAAGCGAGCGACATCTACGTGGCAGTGATAGGTGGCCCGGGGCCTAACTCCTTTTTCGTGCCCGGATTCAACAAGGTCACCTACTACACACGCGAGATCCAAACGAGCTAAGCAGGAGCAGAGAAATGGTCAATGTTCTGATAGTATCAAAGGTCTATATGCCAGTGAGCTTCCTCAAGGACATACAGGCTGTGGACCCGTCCGTCCGCGTGACCAACGGCACCAGCCTGTATCTGCAGGAGCTGCATCGCGATGGCAATACGGAGCCCTACGTCCGGCGCTTCGAGCAAGAGGTGGAGCGCGACCTAGCGGAGGGCGCTCCACCCTTTGAGGCTGGGCAGACTCTTGACTCGCTGCTGACGGAAGCCGACGT
Organism: Chloroflexota bacterium; assembly: GCA_016190665.1. GTDB lineage: Bacteria > Chloroflexota > Dehalococcoidia > JACPQD01 > JACPQD01 > JACPQD01. The sequence continues at coordinate 5,343 of JACPQD010000027.1, read as the reverse complement.
AGCCTTCGCCCAGCATTTCTTCCCGAAGGACCTCGCGGCCCGCGCCCCTAAACTGCGTTGGATACAGGTCGGCGGCGTCGGCCTCAACAGGGTCATCGGGCACGACGTCTTCAACAGAAGGGTGAGCGTCACCAATGCTGCCGGGGCGCTTGCTTCCCCCATCGCCGAGCACGTCATGACCTTCATCCTGATGCACGCCAAGTCCATGCCCAGGCTCATGCGCCAGCAGGCGGAGAGGCGCTGGCACCGCTTCGAGGTTATCGAGGTCGCCGACAAGACGGTGGGCATAATCGGCATGGGCGCCATAAGCCATCAGGTGGCCCAGCGGGCGAGGTGTTTCGGCATGCGGGTCATCGCCACCAGGCGGTCGGCCACGGCCAGAGCGCGAAACGTCGATTGCTACGATGAGGTCTTCCCGCTTGCCAGCCTTCCGGACATGCTGGGGGAGAGCGATTTCGTGGTGCTGGCCCTGCCGCTGACCGAAGAGAGCCGCAACCTTATCAGCGAGCGCGAGTTGCGGGCCATGAAGCCCACCGCCTGTATCGTCAATGTGAGCCGGGGGCCTATCATCGACCAGCCCGTCCTCATCCGCGCTCTCAGGGAAGGCTGGATTCATGGCGCCGGCCTCGACGTCGCCGCCGAGGAGCCCATGCCCGCGGAGGCCGACCTCTGGGAGGCGCCCAACCTCATCCTGAGCCCGCACATGGCGGGCCACACCGAGATGCGCGTGAAATGGGTCTCACGGCAGTTCTGCGAGAATCTGCGTCGCTTTATCGCCGGCGAGCCCTTGATTAATGTGGTTACCCGGGAGAAAGGGTACTAACAGAGACTGACTCGGTCTCAATCGTCATTCGCAAGGAGGACAACATGCATTCTCGATTGCGAGCTTTGATCACCGCGCTGGGCCTTCTCGCCCTGCTGGCCGGGTGCGCCCCGGCCGCAGCGCCGACGCCCCCTCCGAAGGCTACGGCCCCACCCGCCAAGGCAGCCGCGACAGCAACGGCTCCCACCTCCAAACCGGCAACCCCAGCGGCCAAACCCGCAGCGCCGGCTGCGACGCCCAAGCCCGCTACAGGCGAGCCACGCTATGGTGGGACGCTCACCGGCTGGGACGCCATCGAGCCGGAACACCTGGACATTCACCAGGCCAATAGCGGCGGCACTCTCTGGCCTATCGCCCCCGTCTACAATGGGCTGATACAGCACCACCCCACCCCTCCCCACAATGTCGTGTCTGAGCTGGCCCAGAAGTGGGAAGCCGCCCCCGACGGCAAGTCTTTCACTTTCACTCTAGCTCCAGGCGTTAAGTGGCATGATGGGAAGCCCTTCACACCTGAGGACGTGAAGTTCAGCCTTGACCGCATGTGGAACCCCCCCAGCGGCACCATCAGCCCGAGGAAGGCTGTCTACTCTTCCATCGGCAGCGTCGAGACGCTGGGCGCGGACAAGGTGAAGGTCAACCTCAAGCACCCCAGCCCCTCCATCATCAACGCTATAGCCATCGGCTGGTCCGTCATCCTGCCGAAGCACGTCATCGAGGCGAAGGGTGACATGAAGAAGGATGCCATCGGCACCGGACCCTTCAAGTTCCGTGAATACGTCCCCGGCAGCCAGGTCGTTCTGGAAAAGAACAAGGACTACTTCGTGAAGGGCCAGCCCTACGTCGACGGCATCAGGTGGTTCATCATCAAGGATAAGTCGGTGCAGATGGCCGCCTTCCGCACTAAACGGGTCATGGTCACGGGCTATGGCAGCCGCGGCATCAGCCCCATTGAGGCTGACCTCCTGAAGAAGGAGATACCCAGCGTGGGCATATACGCCTACCCGGCTGGCGGCGCCGGCCAGACACTGGCCTTCAACGTCACCAAGCCGCCCTTCGACGATGTCAGGGCGCGCCGAGCCGCCGTCATGGCTATCGACCAGCAGGAGATCATCAGGGTGGGCGCGCAAGGTGGGGCGGCCGTCTCCGGCCCCCTCGGACCTCCCGGTGAATGGACCTTACCCGAGGCGGAGATGAAAGCCTTCCCGGGCATCCGCAAGCCCACCGCCGACGTCGTCGCCGAGGCCAGGAAGCTCCTGGCCGAGGCCGGCCATCCCAACGGCATAAAGACGGGCTATCCTTTCCGCGCCGCTTCCCAGTTCGGAGAGATCGCCGAGGTGGTGCAGGAACAACTGGCGAAGGTGGGCATAGACATCACCCTGCAGCGCCTGGAGGCCGGCGTATACCAGGATACCCAGCGCAAGCGCAACTGGGACTTGATCCAGAGCAGTCACGTCTATGTCTTGGATGACCCCGATGGTCTCCTGGTATGGTACATCAGCGGAAGTCCCAACAACTTCTCCGGTTTCAGCGATAAGCAGGTGGATGAGCTTTACGCCAAGCAGTCGCAGACCATGGATGCCGCTGAGCGCAAGAAAATCGTCAACCAGATAGAGCGGCGACTGATAGAACAGGTGCCCATGCTCCGCCTCTTTGAGTGGACCTTCATGTTCGCCCACTGGCCGGATGTGAAGGGTTACACCGGCGTGGGCATGGGCCCGATGAACAACTCTCGGTGGGCGCACGTCTGGCTGGCCCAGTAGGGGCACGGTGCACCGTGCCCCTGAAGGAGTAGAGAATGAAGGATGTGCTCATCCCTGTGACCCTCGCCTTCATTCTGGCGCTACTCCTGGCGAGCCGTGCGCCTGCCGCGTCGCCGGCGCCACCACAGCCATCACCAGCCGGGGCGCCCCCCAAAGCAGGCGCTGTCACGCCAACGGGCAAGCGCGCCGGTGAATCGCCGAAGGCGGGCGGGACACTAACCAAGTCCAACTGGAACGACCCGCCGTCCATGGATCTCCCAGGGCATGCGTAGGGGCACAGCGTGCTATGCCCTCGGGTCCTTGAGGAAAGGAGTCTTTCATGCGAAAGAAAGCGTGGACACTGACTAGTATGACCATGATTCTGGCCCTCTTGCTGGCGGCCTGCGCGCCGGCGCCGGCAGCCGTGCCCAAGCAGGCGCCGGCAGCCACGCCACCGGCCACAGCCCCCGCCGCCACTCCCAAGCCAGCCACGCTTCAGCCCCAATACGGCGGCGTCATGACCGGCTGGCTGGCCAAGGAGCCCCCCAACACCGATCCCAACCAGGAGACCACCATCTTCCAGCAGCAGGTCCTCCGGGGCATATACAGCAGCCTGCTGCGAGACGACCCTGACCAGCAGCCCGAGAAAGTCGTCATTATCGGCGACCTGGCGGAGAAATGGGAGACCAGCCAGGATGGCAAGACCTGGACCTTTACCCTTCGCGACGGCGTGAAGTTCCACGATGGCAAGCCTCTGACTTCCGTTGATGTGAAGTTCACCTTCGAGCGCATGATAAGGCCTCCCGAAGGAGTCAAGAGCCCTAACAAGAACCTCTTCGAGCAGATCGGGACCATCGACGCGCCGGACCCAAGAACAGTGCGCATTCAGCTCAAGCAGGCGACCGCCTGGTTCCCCCAGTTGATGGCGGACAACACCGCCACCATTGTTCCCAAGCACCTGGTCGAGCCTAACCAGAAGGCTCTTCTCCTCAGGGCCCTGGGCAGCGGCCCTTTCAAGTTCAAGGAGTGGGACCGCGGCGTCAGCTTCACCGTAACCAAGAACGAAGCACATTATGTCAAAGGACGGCCCTACCTCGATGGGATCCGGTGGATAGTCATACCGGACTCCTCGACCCAGGTAGCCGCCTTCCGGGCCGGCCAGATTATGATGACCGGTCAGGGCAGCCGCGGCCTCTCGGCCACCGAGGCCAAGATCGTTGAAAAGGAGGTTGCTGGCGTCCAGTTGGTTCGCTGCCGCCCCGCCACCCGCTTTGAACTCTTCATCAACGTGAAGAAGGCGCCCTTCACCGACGTCAGGGTGCGCCGCGCTGCCCTCATGGTCCTGGATGGCAAGGCAGTGTACGATCTGGCCTACGAAGGCATGGGCTTCGTTGGCGGCCCGCTCACCGGCGAGTGGAGCCTCCCCAAGGAAGAGCTGGACAAGATTCCACCCGTGCGCGGCCCCCGGGACAGCGACATTGCTGAGGCCAAGAAGCTCCTCACTGAGGCGGGCTTTCCGAACGGCTTCAAGACCACCTACGCTCAGGGCAACCTGTCACCGTACGAGGAGATGCAGTTAGCGATCAGCAACCAGTTGAAGAAGATCGGCATCGACGTGACCGTCCGGGTTTTGGCCTATCCGGTGGAGCTGCGCAACGCCCTCACCAAGGGCGATTTCGAGATAACGCAGATTGGGAAGGTGTCCTCCATCGACGATCCCGACTCTCACCTGACCAACTACCTGACCGGCAACCCTGAGAACTACAGCCAGTTCAGCGACGCCAAGATAGACGAGCTCTACAAGCAGCAAGGCGCTATACTGGACTTCGCCCAGCGCAAGAAAATCACCGACGAATTCCAGCGGCGCATATGGGAGCTGGCCCCCGCCTGGACTACCTTCTGGCCGCAGTACATCGCGGCTGCCGGGCCCAAGGTCAAAGGCTGGAAGGGCATGCAGACCCTGCGCCAGAACCTCGTCTTCGATACCGTATGGCTGGTCAAGTGATGCCTTAGCATATATACTGGTATCAGGGGGAAGTTTGGTGGCGCCTGTCCGGACCTGATACCTTCAACGCCAGGAGAAACGCCCCGATATATCGGGGCCGGGGTCTGGGGGTATCCCCAGACCCCGATTGTTTTCCCATGAAACGCTTTGACCTCATCGAACACACCGCCGATATCGGCCTCATAGCCTACGGCAATACCCTGGCGGAGGCCTTCTCTAACGCCGCCTTCGGCATGTTCTCCATCATCGCCGAGCTGGACAACGTCGAGGAGCGGGCATCACGCACCCTGGAGCTAGCCGAAGACGACACCGAGGCCCTCCTCTTCGAATGGCTCAACGGACTGCTCTATCTTTTCGATGTAGATAGCCTTTTGCTCAAGCGCTTCGATATCCAGGAGTTCGACGGCCTCCACCTGAAGGCCGTCTGCCACGGGGAACCCTACGATCCCGAGCGCCACGACATCAAGCTGGGCGTCAAGGCCGCGACATATCATCAGATGAGAATTGACAGGGAGAAGAACCAGGTCCAGGTGATTTTCGACGTCTAGCGACCGTCCTCATCCCTCGTAGGGGCATAGCTTGCTATGCCCTGGGGAACCGTAGGGGCAAGGCGTGCCTTGCCCGCCCGGTGCCGTCGTAGGGGCACGGTGCACCGCAATACTGTCCGATAAAACTATTCTGTCAAGTGCATGACGCCCGTTCGAGTTTCCTCTCCCTCGATGGGAGAGGGTAGGGTGAGGGTGAAACCGGAGAGCCCCCTCACCTTAGTCCTCTCC
>JACPQD010000026.1 GCA_016190665.1 Chloroflexota bacterium | reverse complement strand
AGTGCTGCCCGCATCTTCGATGCGCCATTCGGGGTCGGAGATGCACTCGACAACGGCGACCAGGATGGGCATATACTCAGGGCGGCAGCCGGCCATGACGCCGTTCACCGCCACATTCCAGACGGTGGCCTGGCGGTTCTCGGGCAGCAGGGTGCCCAGCACCTCGTCCGGTGAACGGTCGGTGAAACGGAGGAACTTTTGCACGCGGTCGAGGGTCGGCGGGATGACGGGCAGGCCCTCCGACCACATATTCTTGTAGAAGAACTCCTGGACCTCATCCAGCGAGCCTTTGAAGACGATATCGCGCGGGCCCGGCTCGGCCTCTCTGGGGGCGCTCTTGAGGGGTGTGGTCAGGCCCTTAACAATATTGTCGGCGATGGCGTCCAGCACTTTCCGCCGCAGGTCTTCCTTGCTGTCGACCAGGGGGACGCCGGGGTATTCGGCGATGGGCATGTTCTCCACGCCCAGGGCCTTGGCAATCGCTCCGGCTTGTCTCAGGAAGCCGCTAGCTACGATGGACACAGTTCTTACGCCGGCCTTTTCGGCGGCGGCGCTGGCCCGCACCACTGCGGGCGTGCAGCTACCTCAGGCGCCCACCCCGGAAATGACGGCGTCGCAGCCGTACTCTTTGATCTTGCTGGGGAGCTCCGCCACCACCTGCCTCTCTTTCGGGCCGGTGGTGTTGCCAAACTTGGAGTGATCGACGAACTTGATGCCGGGGAACTTCCTGGGCAGCTCCTCGTGGAGAATGGTGAAGATCTCATCGCCGCGGAAAATCCGGTCCCAGACCTCGCAGACGGTCTTGCCTGCCAGGCTCTGGCTCCTGTCCGCCAACGGCGCGGTCTCGGAGACGGATTTGCCCAGGGGCCACACTACCTCGTACTGGTCTGCCATTGATGCTCTCCTTTCAGTCCCTATTCCGATATCCTATGCCGCGCACTTCGCCGCGCGGTCACTGTCATAGCCTAACGACGCAACCGGGGGTCCAGCGCGTCACGTAGAGAATCGCCCAGTAGATTAAAGCCGAAGACGGTCAGCGTGATAGCCGCCCCGGGGAAGATGGCCATCCATGGCGCCATGACGAAGTATTGACGCCCCTGGTTAGACAGCATCCGGCCCCACGAAGGGATCGGCTCAGGGGTCCCCAGCCCCAGGAAGCTAAGCGACGCCTCCACTATCACGGCTTGCGCCAATGCTCCCGTCAGGGTGATCAGTAGAGGGGCAACACATTGAGGCCATATGTGGACGGTCAATATTCGCGGGTCGGAGCATCCGATCGCTCTGGCGGCCTCCACAAACTGCAGGCCCTTGACGGATATCGCCGCCGACCGCATCACTCTGGCGCTGAGGGGCAACTGGACCAGCGCAATAGCGAGGACGACATTGCCCACCGAGGGGCCAAGCACAGACACGAACACCAGGGCGAGTATCAGCGAGGGAAAGGCCATGAGGATGTCCACGGCCCTCTGAATCAGCAGGTCGGTCTTACCGCCAAGGTAGCCTCCTATTACGCCTACAACTGTCCCCGTGCTCTGGCCCAGCGCCACAGCGACCACCGCCACACCGAGGGAGATGCGCGATCCCCAGATGAGGCGACTGAGCATATCGCGGCCGAGATTGTCAGTGCCCAGGGTAAACTCCGGTCCCGGCGGCGCCATGAGGCTGTCGAGACGCACATCGTAGGGATCATAGGGCGATATCAGCGGCGCAGCCACCGCCACGATAGCCAGCAACATCACCACCGCTCCGCCAGCAGCGCCCAAGGGGTAGCGGGAGACGGTTACGGCCAGCCGACGCGAGCCAGCGGCCAGTTGAAGGGCCCAGGGCCGTCGGCCAAGGAGCCCTTCGTTTCCCGAGTAAACTCTGTCAACGTCGGACACGGTCCGGATACTCCTATCTAAGCTGTACCCTGGGGTCGAGCCATCCGTAGACGAGGTCCGTCAGGAGGTTGACCACGATCAACGTGGCGCCGAAGGCCACGATGAAGCCCTGCACAATGGGATAATCCCGGTAAGACACGGCGTCCACCAGCCCCTTCCCCAGCCCGGGGATGCCGAAGATGGTCTCCTGGATGACGGAGCCGCCGAGCATGTGAGCGAACTGAAAACCAAATACGGTGACGACGGGTATCAGCGCGTTGCGCACGGCGTGGCGCGAAATGACTATTCGCTCTATCAGCCCCTTGGCTCGCGCCGTTTGAATGTATTCTTGTCGGAGGACCTCCAGGGTGCAAGAACGTGTCATGCGGCTCAGCAGCGCCGCGTGGTTGTAGCCGAGAACCAGAGCTGGCCAGACCATCTGCGAGAGGTTGCTCCCCGGGTCCTCCGTCAGACGGCTGAAGATGACGGGAGGCATCCACCCCGTCAAGAGGACGAGGCCGAGCACTACCAGCGTGGCGATCCAGAAGGGCGGCGCCGTGAGGCCCATGATGCTGACGATCCTGCCGACATAATCTGACAGGCGGTTCTGGCGTATCGCCGAGAGGATCCCCAGGGGAACGCCGACGATCAAGGCAATCACCGAGGCGAGAATCGCCAGTTCAAGCGTAACCGGGAAACGCGAGGTGATTTCTTCCGTCACCGGCCGATTGTAGCGCAGCGACCTTCCCGCATCGAGGTTCACGAGTCTCCAGGACCAGTCCAGGTATTGAACGTGAAGGGGCTTGTCCAGGCCAAGCTCTGTCCGCAAGGCCTGGTACGCGGCTTCATCGTAGGCGCCCTCTCCCTCCGGTCCCACCAGGATCATTCTCGCCACATCGCCAGGCATGACCCGCATCAATAGAAATATGGCAACGGACAGGCCGATGACCGTCGGGAGCAGGACTACGAGTCTCCTCGCCAGGTAGTAATGCACGTCTTAACCGGACACCCAAACGTAGTCCAGCCGGCTCATTTGGCGGCTCCCAATGCCGGGATTGAAGTTCTGCACCCGGCCCGTGGTGGCATAGTAGTACCTGCCCCAGTTCACCGGCGAGAGCGGGACGTCTTTGAACAGGATGCGTTGCATCTCTATCACCAGCTCCTTGCGCTTCGCCGGGTTGACCTCAGCCACCTGCGCTGCAGCCAGCCGGTCGAACTCAGCGTTGCTGTACCCGTTGAAGTTACGCCCCGCGCCGGTAGCGTAGAAGGTGCTCAGAATGGCCGTGGGCGATGCGGTGGGGCTGGTGAACAAGTAGATGATCATATCGTAGCCGCGCTTGGCCAGGGTGACGTTGTAAACGGCCAGCTCTTCGCCCTGAAGATCGACTTTCGCCCCGATTTCGGTGAAGTTCCTCTGCCACAGGCTGGCTGCCGCTACCAGATTGGCCGCAGGACTCCGGTAGGTGAGCTTGACGTTCGGGGTTGGGAGGCCCGCCTCGTTGAGCAGCCTCCTGGCTTCCTCCAGATCGGCCTTTTTGTCCGCCCGCAGCCCCGGCATCTGGGCCAGCTCCTGCTCCGGAATGGACATCTCCGACCAGGGCGGCATGTAGCCCCCGATGTCGGCGCCGCCCTCCATGACCGCAGTCCTGAAACCTTGATGGTCAATGGCCAGATTGAAGGCCCGCCTCACCCTGACGTCGTTGAAGGGCGGCTTGTCGAGGTTGTATACGAGACGGAAGGTGTTCAATCCGGGGAAGGAGTAGGTCTTGACCTTGTCGGCGCCCCGGCTTTTCAGGCCCTCCATGTGAGAGGGCCGCCAGCTCGCGGTGATATTCAGGAAATCGACGCGTCCGGTGAGCAGGGCGCTGAGGACGGTGGATTCGTCCGCTATGTAAACAGTCCTGATTGTGTCCAGGAACGGCTGGCCTTCTCGGAAATACTTGGGATTGCGCTGCAATTGCGCCCCGACGCCTGGAGTATGCTGCTTCCAGATGAAGGGGCCTGTGCCGGGGACCATGCTGCCGGCGTCCTTAATGTTCCCGCCCTTGGCCTCCACGGCGTGCTTCGGCAGCATAACCGTCTCGTCAGCGGCGAAGTCGCCCAGGAAATCCAGGGATGGTTCCTTCATCAGGAGGCGGACGGTGAGGGGATCGGGCGTCTCAACGGAGGTTATGGAGGCGTAGTCCTGTTTGCGGGGGCTGGTCATCCCCCTCGGTGGGTTGGCCACGCGCTCGATGTTCCACTTGACGTCCTGAGATGTGAAAGGAGCGCCGTCGTGCCAGGTTACCCCCGGTCGAAGCCGGAAAGTGATGGACTTGCCATCAGAGCCCAGCTCCCAGTCCCTGGCGAGGTCCCCGGTGATCTCGCCCCGGTGGTCCGGCTCGGTGTTATTGTAGCGCACCACCCCATTGTAGACGTTGGCGATCTGCGCGAAAAGGGCTATCGTCACCGACTGGTGCGCGTCGAAGGTGTCAGGCTCAACCCGCAAAGCCAGGGTCACACCCCCGCCGCGACGCGGCTGGCCTGCCGCCCCCGCTGCCGGCGTCACGGCGGGGGCTGCTGGCTTCGGCTTATCGGTGCTTGCCGCCGGGGTTGACGGGGGCGCCGGCGAGGGCGCTGGGGCCGGACCGCAGCCCGCCAGGAGTAGCCCGAGAATGGTAAAGGAACTTGCTATCAGGTTCTTTGCGCGCACTGGGGACCTCCTCTTCCCGTTGTTAAAGTATTGAGAATAAGCATGGGCGCTTCAGGATCTGTCATGCTGGTTGACAGCAGCGCCACCAAGGATGAAAATCGCGGTTCTATACCCCGCACTGAAGTACGGGGTATACCGCGTACTTAAGTATCTAAACCTCGCACTGAAGCACGAGGCATCGGGGACTGGCTCCAGGGACACGCCTATGCCGCGTACTTTAGTGCGCGGTGTGTGTGCGAATTCCTCGCACTGAAGCACGAGGCATCGGGGACTGGTTCCAGGGACACGCCTATGCCGCGTACTTTAGTGCGCGGTATCTAAATGACCTATTTTCGTGCCAATCACCCCGGCCCTGGAGCGGAATGGAGGGACTCTGCCCCTCAGCTCATGATGCGCCCACCGTCGATGCCGATGGACTGGCCCGATATGAAGTCGGCGGCGGAGGAGCAAAGAAACAGGACCAAGCCGGCGATCTCTTCAGGGCTGCCATGTCTGCCGAGGGCGCAGTTGGTGGCGACGTATTGGTTCCAGCGCTCCCCACGACCCAGATCGTCCATTCGCGATGTGTCGACGGTGCCCGGACATACCGCATTGACGTTTATCTTGTGCGGGCCCAGCTCCCAGGCCAGAGACTGGGTCAGGCCGATGGTGGCGAACTTGGCAGCGCAGTAGGCGGCTTCCCTGGCTTTGCCGCGCTTGCCCACCCCGCCCGAGATGGTCACTATTCTGCCGCCTCGGCGCTGCTGGATAAGCGCCTGGGCTACGGCTTTGCAGCAGAGAAACATGCCGGTCAGGTCGACATCGATGACCTTGCGCCAGATGTCCTCCGAAAGATCGACGACAGGCACACGGTCGGGCCCACGGGCAAAGGCGGCGTTGTTCACCAGGATATCGATGCGGCCAAGCTCGGCGAGGGTGCGCCGGACCATCCCCTCCACCTGGTCGCTACTGGTGACGTCGACAACGAGGGGAAGGGCCCGCCGGCCGAGCTGGCGGATCTCCTCGGCCACGCTCTCGACATCTTTCCAGCCCACGGCCTTCTCATCCGGGGGGAAGGATTCCGGCGGCCGGCCTGTCCCGGTGATTACGACGTCCGCTCCGGCGCGCGCCAGGGCCAGCGCGGTGGCGCGACCGATGCCACGCTTGCGCCCTGCTCCGGTGACAAGGGCCACTTTGCCCGATAGTTCTCCCACTTCTCCGCCTGAAATCTTGCTGGAGTGGATCCCGCACGCCCGGTCGCCGCCTTTGTGAACAGGAGACCAGCCGGCAATGCGTGCGCCGTAAATATAACCGGAGAGGGAGGGGCATGTCAAGAGCGTGAGAATGCGCCTCTTATTTCAGTTGTGTGGAGCGGTCCAGTCAGGCAGGTCTTGTTGTCGGCCACTTTCCGAAGCCTGAGCAGCCGTGCGGAGTCTTGCGGCAAGTCCAGAGGAAATCACACATAGCCTGGTGCCGAGGAAGGGGATCGAGCCCTTACTCCCGGTGAGGGGAAACGGATTCTAAGTTCGCCGTTCGCAGCCTTCCGTCACCGTCCGTCTTAGCCTCGTAAGGTGACATAACCTTCCGTCAACGTCCGCCTTCTGCCGCTGCCAGCCGCCCGCGTTGCTACAGGTTTTGCTACAAAATCACAGCTTCGGGTTGAAGCTGAGTCGTCGGTCTCGGGTCTCGCTGTCAGAAGTCTTGTCAGGATTGGCTCTTGCCTTCCGTGTTAACTCTCCCCTTCAAGTGCGTCCAAACATTGACGCCGGTAGTCTAGAAATAGCGGGTCGATTTCTCCCCTAAGATAATAGCGTAACCATTCAGAGACCGCGTACAGGGCGCTTTCCGTGAGGGCCTTCGGGATCGGCTCAAGGCAGCTTTCTTCGATCACCTGTAGCCTGTCCAGACGTAGAAACCCTTCTTTCACATGCAAAGCGTCATGTTTGGGAACGTAAACCCAGCACGGGTACTCACATGCATATACTCGGTCCCTGAATTCTCTTGTATCGCGCTCATGGAAACTGTACATGGGTGCGCACGTCACGGCCTTCTCTCTTGTCCGGTCCGCTGCGGCTCCCCAACCCTCGTTTCTTTCGGACAAGATAACCAGCGGTCGTTTCTTCGCCTTTATCACTAGGAATTCCTCGTCGCTCGCGAGTTGGAGCTCATGAACGGGTGTATGGTTAAAGAGTGCTTCTCGCGGCGTGTTCCAAAGCACTTTGTACCGGTTCAAGTGCTCATTCTCCGGCTTGTACTCGCATAGCGCTATGGTAGCGACGTTAGATTCCAGGTAGAGAGCATGGCCCAAACAAATTTGGCCTCGCTTCAACCGCTTGGCTTCAGCAACAGTGGTGTTCGTGAAATACTCCCCGACGAGGTCCTGCAACTATTCTCCTTGCGTTGAGAGACCTTGCTTGGCATCGTCATCCAGGCCCACACCACCCTCGGCTATGCGCCACGCCTCTTCTTGGTCAAATCGTTCAGACGCCCTGCGATACACTTCATCGAAACGCGGAGTTGGAGCTAACGGAAGGCGTCGGTGTTCGGAGGCGCCTGATAGGGCCTGCGTGAATCTTCTGCGAAAGTCGTTCAGCTTATCGTCGGGAAGAAGTGGCCTTCGAGATAATACATCGGCATGCCGCGCTTCGATTTTCGAGAAATCGAGATACTCTCCGCGATGCGCGCCGACCATAGGCTCAGTATGAAAATACACATAACTTAGCAGAGGATTGAGTTCCTCCAGAGCCCATGTATCAAGAATCTGGTCAATTGTCCTCTTCTCCCTTGCTGTAAGTTGGCCCGATGCTGACCGGTAGAGAGGTTCTGCGATTTGAAACTTGCGAGCCTTGAACCCAGCACGGGTCGTGACCTCTTCCTCAGATACATCTACCCCAAGTTCATTCAAGCCCTCGTCTATTGTCGGCGAGTACGGGCCGTAGTAATAAAACAGCCAGTCAACATCGGCAAGCCTCTCCCGCGTCCGCCGGTAGAACTCCACGTCCGAGAGGTACAGAAGCTTGGCTAGCTTGGTCTTGCCGAACGCCGCATCTCTCTCGCTGAGGGAGCCGAGTATGTACGCGATTAAGTTTGCGAGCTTAGTTCTGGCCATCGGCCTCCTTCTTCGATCCCCACGACCACATTATCCCTCATCGCCGTCAATTCCCCCAATACTCGCCACTCGACCAGGCAACCACGACCTCTTTGGAACGCTCCCCAGCCCTTATTTCCTCCCCGGCTACTTCAACTCCCTTCCCTATGTCCGGCGAATCGTGGCGGACTCAGAAATCCCGCTTGCTGGGCTCGGTCACTCGCCACTCAAAAGGTGCGCGCCACTTTGCTCGCCTCGGGGCTCATCTTCTTTCCATACACGGTGCTGGCCGTCGTTTCGACGATCATTGAGCCTTCCACTGGCTCGACGGAATGATTGAGCCCCTCGACCTCATTCAGATGTACCATGCCGGCCTGGTTGGCAGACATGCCGGCATGTGAGCCTTGGAAATACCTTGTGCGTCCCTCGCCTTGGTAGACACCCGTAACCTGGATGTCGACAGCGGCGCCGGGACCCAAGTTAGTCACTTCCAGTCGCAACAGGTCTGGCCATCTGGTAGGGATTAGGTGCGTGTCATACTGTGCAGCTTGCTGGCGTTGAAGCTCCTGTAAGGTTCCCTCCGAGACTTTGCGGGAGCGTCGCGTCTCGTAGGCATAGTAGCCAGTCACCAGGAGTAAGCCGAATGTCAAGATGACCAAGGCCGAGTTCGAATCCACCATCACCATTCCTTCCTCACGCGTCCGCTTCTGCCGCTGCTACGATTCCTCTGTTGCGGCCGCTCACCGCCCCCACGTTCCCAGCATTACATTTCACGGCTCGCCCTCTTGAATCGTCACCTTAAGGCTCTTAGGTGGAGTCTTCCCCAACGCCCATTTCTGGATGTAAAGAGTGCCTACCACCGGCGGCTTGCCGTTAAGGGCTTCCTCGTAGCGGACGGTGTTCTTGGTTTCCTTGTCCAGATTGAAAGCGAGTGTCTGCGTCTCCACGTTTGCCTCCACAAATGTCGCCATGATCTCCACCCTTTCGTCAGATGGAGCGCATTTTCTTCACCGAAGCCGCGTAACCATCTTGTACTTCCAGTCGAGCTTTCGGCAGTACTCCTCAGCGGTTGTCCGCTTTATCTTGGTCGAAAGCCAGAATAGGAGCGGCAGCCCTTTTGTCTCATGCAGTTGCCTGGAGCCGTCGTTGTAGGTAACGAGAAAATCGGGATGATAGTGGTGTAAGAAACCCAGCAGGCGATAGGGGATGACAATGTTGTGCTCCTTCGTCCACTCCCTGACGGCCGGATCATGCTCCAGCTCGACCATATATTGGCGCTCGAGGTGGGAGTCGTACCCTTCCATGCCTCGCGGCGACTTACGCAGGCCGGAGAGCTTGCCTCGCTTGCTCTGCATGTTCGTTCGCTCCCGGCGGAGAAGATAGAATGCTGTCTACGAGACGCGGGTTGTAGAAGTTGGCCTTTACCTGGTCGAAGACCTGCCATACAAGTTGAAGCGACTGAACACTTCCGCAGTCGTGAGGCCCCACTCCCGCCAGGAAGCGCCTGCCAAGGTGCTCGTGAATGACGCGCAGCAGTATCTCCTGGCGCGTATCCGCCTGGCCATCGTATTCCAGAAGCGCCGTGCGCGCCAGCTCGCGGACCCGCTTCACCAGCTTCTCCCGCAGCTCGGGCAGCGCCGTGGGCGCCTCAGTTGATAGAGCGCTCGCGTCGATAGCCGGCAGTTCCGAGGCATCCAGAGTATCGAGGCCGGAATCCAGGTTGCGCGATAACACCTGCGCGATCGTCTGACTGATGGTCATACCCTTCAGGTCGTACTGACAATCGTCAAGGTAGGCCCGCCAATCGGTCAGGGGCTCGAAGATTTCGGGCTCTGGCACGGGCGGGAGCGAGCCGAAGTCGAAATCGGGCTTTTCATCGCCCAGACGCGACTCGCCGAGCTCCAACTCGCCCTGGACCCTCGGCTGGGGAATCTTGGCCTCGTCAATCAGGTCGCCGGGGTTCAAGCTCTCCGGGTACTTGTAGGCCTCGATCATCTCCCACAGCCAGTCGTGCTTGAAGATGGGGTGGTCAATGACGTGACATTGCTCCCACGTGTCCGGGTCCTGCGTGATCCGGCGTAGCCCGCGTCCGATAACCTGTGGCCCGTAGACAGAGAACTTCATGTCTCCCACCTGGGTGAAACAGAACTTGCGGAAGAGCAGGATGGCTGAGATGTTCTTCACATCCCAGCCTTCACGGAGCATCATGACCGAGACGATAGCGTCATACTTGCAATTGCGAATGTCCCTGTTGATGGACATCGCCTCTTCTTTCAACTCATCCTCACTCTCGTTGTGGATGAGCAAGACCTTGACCGGCTCCCCGTCCAGCATCTCCTCTTCCAGCGTGCGCGTAATAGCCTCGGCGTCCTGAATATTCAAGGCGACAACGAATAGTAGCGGCTTATAGGTCGGCTTACCATCGGATTTGCTCCTGGGAACTGTCAGCCTCTGATGCCTCAGGCACTCGATAGCAATGCCGATCTGCTGGGCCATCGGCCCGGCATTCATTGTGTAGCGCACGGCGGGGATTCTCCGGCTCTCGATGGCCTCCCACGGCACCTCTTCGGCGCTCACCTCCTGCTTAGTCTCCCAGTCGTAGTAGGTGAACTTCACCTTCTCTATCTCCGGCTGAAAGACCACAACCCGCTTGACTCTCTTATCCCGCATCGCCTCGCGGATGCCATAGACGTAGATCATCTCGCTGTCCGGATGGAGGCCGTCCAGCCGGTCGGGCGTCGCAGTAGTGTCCAGGCGGAAGAAACGCTTTGGCTTCAGCTTGTCGATAAGGTCGTTGTAAAGCTCCGCTCTGGTGTTATGCGCCTCATCGTTGTAGATTGCCAGGCGGTCGCAGTTCTCCGCGATCACCCGCCAATTGTCTTTTTCTCCGTAGAGCTGGTGGACGTTGCCGATGATGATGTTGGCGGCCCGGATGCCGGCAGCGGACGCGCCCGGCTCCATGATGTGGGTCGCCAGACGGGATGGCAGGTCGGCGTTGTTCCCGGTGAAAAAGGGGAACTGAGCGAAGACGTAGTCCTTTCCGCCAAGTCTCAGACCGTCTACCAAACGGGCGCGCACGATGGTGTTGGGCACGAGCACCAGATGCTGCGTGATATCGTGAACCGTCATAAGGTAGGCGATGAGACCGCCTATGATCTGGGTCTTGCCGCCGCCCGTGACCACATTGGTGAGCACATCCCTCATGCCGAGGATCTCAAAGGCGTAAATGCAGCGCTGTATCGCCTCGCGCTGGTGCGGCCAGAGGGGAGGCGTGAAGTCGGGAGCAGCGAGATGCTTCAAGAAGGCGCGGCCCGTCTCGGGAATGCCGGGATACCCGTCCACACACCATTGGCGGAAGTTGGCCTCGTGGGGGCGGAAGATGTAGTTCATGCTAGACCTCCACCACCAGCGTCCGTACAGCCTCAGCTCCCAGGTTGTCCTGCACCCGGCAGGCCACCACATGCTCGCCAGCGCGATCAAAGGTGTGCTCGGCTTCCAGCACGGCTTCGAACTTGCGGCCGGCGACCTTCGCCTCTTTGCCCTTGAACTCGCTGCGACTCAGGATGTAGTCTTTGTCGGCGGCAAAGTGGCCGCGCTGGTAGTGAAAGTCCCACTGGCAGTTGACCAGGTAGCCGCCCGCGTTGGTGCTCGCGGCGTCGCGGGCCTCGAAGCGGACGCGGCGGGGGCCAACCTTGGTGGCAACAATCTCGCCGATCACTGGCTCCTTCGTGAAGCGCAGGAAGAACTCATTGTCCTCCGTGTCCGGATACTTGGCGCGAATGCGCGCGCGGAACTCCTCGCTATCAATGAAGAGGAAGTCGATATCGAGGTCAGCGCCTCTTGGCTGCACGTTTCTCCGGACATAGTCGTGGAGCGTGCTGCGGTACTTGATCAGCTCGGGAGAGGCGCGCCAGCAGACCACGCGGGCGATGGTGCGGACGTTGGGCTGAAGGTGTCTGAGACACGCTTCAAAGAAGGCCTGGACATGGCGCGGGTCTGGCGCGGCGTCCGGGTCCGCTGGGCCGATCAGCAGCGGCTCGCGCGCCGCGCGCCAGCCGGAGATGGCGCTGTCTGAGGTATCCGCCTGCGCCGCGAGGCACTTCAGAATGAACGCCGTGAACTGCGTTTGGTCCACGGCCTTGAAGCGATCCATAGGATAAACCCCCACGTAATGGACCCTCATATCGGGGACGGCGGCCTTGGTCTCCGGCAGGTCGAGCCGGGTCTGAACGCTTCCGGCGCGGCCATAGTTGGACAGGACGCCGGATTGCTCCTCACCCAATTTCACCAGCCGGTCGAGGCTCACCGCGACAGCGATTCGGGAGGAGTCGCAGGCGA
Organism: Chloroflexota bacterium; assembly: GCA_016190665.1. Lineage (GTDB taxonomy): Bacteria > Chloroflexota > Dehalococcoidia > JACPQD01 > JACPQD01 > JACPQD01. Next base: position 651 of record JACPQD010000026.1, on the reverse strand, counting down.
TCCAGCGGCGACCAAGGCGCTGGGCCACGGCTGGTGTTACACCGCCCCCGCAGAAGAAGTCGGCGACGATGTCACCTTCATTGCTGCTCGCGCCGATGATCCGCTCAAGGAGCCCCTCGGGTTTTTGCGTAGGGTATCCCAAGCGCTCAGAGCTTTGTGAGGCAACCGGTGGTATATCATCCCACAAGCTGTCCACTGGCTGGCCATCCTCATGAGCGAATTTCTTTAGTCGGGGCATGCCCCCTCTTTCCGGCCAGTGAATCAAGCCCTGTCTGTCCAACTCGTCCAGCTCGCTCGGCGGGCGGCTCCAGTGTCTTTGCCAATTCGTTGGGTCAACCCCCCGCCAAGGCTTACCAGTCTCCCCCCTTCGGATCCCAGCACCCGTCAAATCCGCAAGCATATAGTTGCTACCTGTGGACTGATCGACATGACGGTACGATTTACTGAAATGCGCTTCAGAATACGGGCGGTAGATAGTGTTCCACGGGGAACTGCAAGCCTTTGTATAGACCCCAAATCCGTGAGTAATCTGGCGCAGTCGGGTTGTGGTGGCAAGACGGGGTCGTTTTTGGCCTCCTGGTGGGGCGGTCGTCGGTCAGAAGAACCGTTTGGGGCTGAAGAACGCGTCTTCTGCGCCGGGTCGCCACCGTT
>JACPQD010000025.1 GCA_016190665.1 Chloroflexota bacterium | reverse complement strand
TCAACATTATCTCTGTCCATGGCGGCATCCTCCTTGGGTGCAGGCAACTTGCTCGTCCCTGCCCCAGCACCAGGATACCACAAACAGGTACGTCTGTCAAGATATGTTAGTGACTACATACTCAAATGTCCAAACTCGAGGGCGGGGCGGCATTGCCGCCCCGCCGCCAAGCGCCCTTTCCAGAACCGCTTCAAATGCTATGCCAGGCTCTGGCTTACCTCGATGAACTTCTCCAATTTCTTCAGGGCCGCGCCGCTATCGATGGACCTGGCCGCCAGCGCCAGTCCTTGCTTGAGGTCAGCCGCCATGTCCGCCGCCACCAGGGCCGCGGTCGCGTTCATGAGCACCACGTCCCGACCCGGCCCCGTCGCGCCCTTCAGCACGCCTCTGAGCCATTCCGCGTTCTCCTGCGCGGAGCTCCCCATGATGCTATCTCTCCCTGCTCTTTTCAGGCCCAGCTCCTCCGGCGTCACAGAGTAGCAGGAGATCTCGCCGTTCTTCAGCTCGCACACCGTGCTGGGGCTGCTGATGGACAGCTCGTCCAGGCCATCCTCGCCGTGGACCACCAGGGCGTGCTTCGCGCCCAGTCTCTTCAGCACCTCGGCCATTTTTGCGGTGAGGTCAGGGATGGCTACACCGATCACCTGCGCCTTCGCCCCCGCTGGATTAGTGAGCGGACCCAGGATGTTGAAGACGGTGCGGATGCCGATCTCGCGTCTTGGTCCGGCGGCGTACTTCATGGCCGGATGGAAGGCCGGGGCGAACATGAAGCCGATGCCCACCTGCTCCAGGCACTTGCGCACGCCCTCGGGTCCCAGGTCTATCTTGACACCCAGCGCCTCCAGGACATCGGCGCTGCCGCACCTGCTGCTCATGGCGCGGTTGCCGTGCTTGGCCACCGTCGCCCCCGCGCCCGCGGCGACGAAGGCCGCCGCCGTGGAGACGTTGTAGGTGCAGGCGGCGTCGCCGCCCGTGCCGCAGGTGTCCAGCAGCGGGCCCGGGAAGTCCACCTTCGTGGCCTTGGCGCGCATCACCGTCGCCAGCCCGGCGATCTCCTCCACCGTCTCGCCCTTCATACGCAAGGCGGTGACGAAGGCGCCGAACTGAGCGGGCGTGGCCTCCCCGGTCATTATCTCCTCCATGGCCCCAGCCGCCTCCTCCTGCGAAAGAGAGCGACCCGAGACCAGGGCGTCTATGGCTTCACGAATCATATTGGCTTTCTCCTTTGGATGAGACGTCACAGCGCAAAATCGAACGCCGTACCACCGCGCGTAAACGCGATGCGATCATTCTTCACTTCAGCGATGAGAGCGAGACGCGCAACAGCTTTCACCCCACAAGCGCTCTTGTAGCGGACCTCGATGTAAGGTTGGTGCTCAGAATACGATTCCCACCCTTTAGGTTTCGATCCCGGTTGCAGCTTGAACTCTAGGTCGCGCTTGTCACCCGAAGGCACCACGCAGAGTGTTGGCATCGTTTTGAACGTGATCGGATCGAAAGGATAGCAGTTGTCCATGACAGCAACCTCCACATCGAAGGCGACGCCCGGCCCGAAATTGTCTAGCCTCACATGTGCAACAGCAGGGTAAGCCATTATGTTGTCCCAGCCAACGTTCAAGATCCTGGGAACCACAATAGGACAGGAGGCGAACAACTGCTGCTCCACCATCCTGACGCTGGCGTTCGCCTGTTCCCTAGTCTGATAAGCATAGTAGGCCGTGACTACAACCAAGACGCCAACGAAGCTCGCCTGGAGTCTGCTGCCGTCATCATTGAAGTTGAGAGACAGAAGCCAAGGCACCGCAAAGGCTAGAATGCTGCTCACAACTACGGCTAGCGGAGCAATGAATCTACGCATTCAAGAAATTCCCGGTCGTCGTAGGATGGGTGCAGTCGGGGTGAAATCGCGACGTAACCCACCATAACCTGTCTGCCGATTCGTCGGTTCCCCGTTTGACGCTTCATCACGACGGAGGAAAGGCGAGTCAACGGCGTCAACGGATTTCGAACGGATAAACGGATGGTCGCATCGCATATCCGCTTATCCGTTTCCTATCCGGTGACACCGGTCCCGAGTTACCCTCCTGCGCCAGCCCCATTAAACCTGGCGGCAGGGGATCGCCGTGCTTACGATTAGGAAGCGACAAAAAGACGGATCGCCTCCTGGATGTCAGCGATCGCGGCCTCGGCCGTCTCGGCGTCCACGAAACATCCCGGAAGCGCCGACGCTTCTGCCCGCCACACCCCATCCTCCTGCTTGGGAAGAGAAGTCTCTATTCGATATGTCTGCAACTAAAGGACCGTCAACCCTTTCCTGTACCGCCACTTACGGCACGGAGGCAGCCTTCGGGCGGACAGGGACGTCCGCCCCTACGACGCTCGCATCCCACCGTCCGTCGGGAGGGAGAAGTGGGGGGTAATATGGAGTGCGGCGGCTTGCCGCCGCTTTCGAAAGCGCAGGTCCGCCGAGGCGGACGCACTCCAAATTGCCCCTCACCCCCTGAGCACCCACCTATTGTATCACCGCTCGCCGGTATTCAGGAAATTCCTCAGTATGTCCTTACCCACCTTGGTCATGATGGACTCGGGGTGGAACTGGACGCCCTCCACGGGGTACTCCTTGTGGCGCAGGCCCATGATGACGCCGTTGTCCGTCCAGGCGGTGATCTCCAGGCAGTCGGGCAGGCCCTCTTTCTGCACCGCCAGCGAGTGGTAGCGAATGGCTTCGAAGGGGTCGGGCAGGCCGCGCAGGACCCCTACGCCTTTGTGATGAATGAGCGAGGACTTGCCGTGCTTGATCTCCCCCGCGTTCTTCACTGTGCCGCCATAAGCGTGGCCGATGGCCTGATGGCCTAAGCACACCCCTAAAAGGGGTAGCCGCGGCCCGAACCGCTTGATAGCGTCGCAGGAGATGCCCGCATCCTCGGGGCAGCCCGGCCCCGGCGAGATGACTATCTTCTCCGGCGACATGGCCTCGATCTCTTCCAGGGTGATCTTGTTGTTGCGCTTCACCACCACCTCTGCGCCCAGCTCGCAGAGGTACTGGTAGAGGTTGTAGGTGAAGCTGTCGTAGTTGTCGATGAGGAGCAGCATCGGGCCACCTCCGGTGGCAATTTCTGATTTCTGATTTGTGATTTTTGATTTATCGATCAGAAATCAGCAATCGAAAATCAAAAATCCGTCATCATCACTCCGCATTCATCATTCATCATTCATCATTCATCATTCATCATTTACCCTTCCCCCTCCTCCGCCTGGTCAATCGCCTTCATCAGCGCCTGGGCCTTGTTCATGCTCTCCCGGTACTCCAGCTCCGGCACGCTGTCCTGCACGATGCCGGCTCCTGCCTGCACATAGGCCACCCCATCCTTGAGGACAATGGTGCGGATGGTGATGGCGGTGTCCATGTTCCCGGAGAAGCCAAAGTAGCCCACGGCGCCCGCGTAGGGGCCGCGCTTGTCGGGCTCCAACTCGGCGATGATCTCCATGGCGCGAATCTTGGGCGCGCCGGAGACCGTGCCCGCCGGGAAGCAGGCGCGCATGGCGTCGAACTGGTTGAAGTCGCTCCTCAGCTTGCCCTCGACGTGGGAAACCAGGTGCATCACGTGGGAGTAGCGCTCCACCTCCATGAGCTCCGGCACCACCACCGTGCCCGGCTCGCTCACCCGGCCGATGTCGTTGCGGCCCAGGTCGACGAGCATGATGTGCTCGGCGCACTCCTTCTCGTCGTGGCGGAGCTCGGCCTCCAGGGCCTTGTCCTCGGCGCTGTCCTTGCCGCGCCGCCTGGTGCCCGCGATGGGATGGGTGGCCACCGTGCCCTCCTCGACCCGTACCAGCAGCTCCGGCGAGGCGCCGACGATGTGGCAATCGGGCAGGTCGAGATAGTACATGTAGGGCGACGGGTTGACGCTGCGCAGGGCGCGGTAGATGTCGAAGGGCGCGGCGCGGGTGGGACGGGCCAGCCGCAGGGAAAGGACCACCTGGATGATGTCCCCTTTGAAGATGCACTCTTTGGCTTTCGCCACCCGCGCCTCGTACTCCGCCTTCGACAGGTTCTGGGTCATCGGCTCGTTGGATACAAGGTTGCCCGCCCTGGGCTTCCGTTTCAAGGGACGGCGCAGCTTTTCCACCAGGCGGTCGATCCGCTCCACGGCCTCGGCGTAGGCCAGGTCGGTGTTGCCGTTCAACCTCACGTGGCTCACCACCAGGATCTTATGCTTCAGGTGGTCGAAGACCAGCAGCGTGTCGGTAAGTAGGAAAGTGGCCTCCGGCAGGCCGAGGGGGTTCGCCGGGGGGGAGGGCAACTCCTCGAAGTGGCCCACCGTCTCATAGCTCAGGTAGCCCACGGCGCCGCCGTGGAAGCGGGGCAGTCCCGGCACGGGGACGACCTTGTGTCGTCCCACTTCGCGCTCGATGGCCGCCAGCGGATCGCCGTCGCCGGCCCTCGATTTGATGGTTAAGTAAGGCCCGGTTCCGATGAAGCTGTAACGGGCGATACGCTCCCCTCCCTCGACGCTCTCCAGCAGGAACGAGGGGCCGCCGCCCGCCACCTTGAGGTAGGCGGACACCGGGGTCTCCAGGTCGGCGCCCACCTCCCGGTAGACCGGGACCAGATTGCCTTGCTCTTTCAGGTTGCGAATTTCAGCCAGGGTAGGTGTGTACATGGTAGTACCTTTGAGCTGTCAGCTATCAGCAGTCAGCGGTCAGCTCCCGGACCCCTAGCGCGGGGCGTCGCCTCCCGGGGGGAGGTGGGGGCTGAAAGCTGATGGCTGAAGGCTGACAGCTAGATTTTCGGCAGGCTGGCCAGCGCCTCCTTTACTTTTGCCTCGGGATAAGTGTAATCCTCCAGCTTGCAGGCAAAGAACTCGTCGTAGGCAGCCATGTCGAAGTGGCCGTGGCCGCTGAGGTTGAAGAGGATGGTCTTCTTCTCTCCCGCCTGCCTGCAGGCCAGGGCCTCGTCGATAGCCTTTCTTACTGCATGGGCCGCCTCAGGAGCCACGATGATGCCTTCGGAGCGGGCGAAGGTCACCGCTGCCTCGAAGACCGGGTTCTGCTCATAGGCAACCGCCTCCATGATGCCCTCCTTGACCAGGAGGCTCACCTGCGGGGCCATGCCGTGGTAGCGGAGGCCGCCGGCGTGAATCGAGGCCGGGACGAAGCCATGGCCCAAGGTGTACATCTTGACCAAGGGCGTCATCTCACCCGTGTCGCCGAAGTCATAGGCATAGGGGCCTTTGGTGACCGTGGGACAGGCCGCCGGCTCCACCGCGACGATGCGCGTCTTCTTCTTATTGACGATCTTCTCCCTGACGAAGGGGAAGGCCAGGCCGGCGAAGTTGCTGCCGCCCCCGATGCACCCAATGATGACGTCCGGATAATCCCCGGCCTTCTCCATCTGCTTCATGGCCTCCAGGCCGATGACCGTCTGGTGCATCAGGACGTGGTTAAGAACGCTCCCAAGGGAGTAGTGGGTATCCTCACGGGTCGCGGCGTCCTCCACCGCCTCGCTGATGGCGATGCCCAGACTGCCCGGGGACTCGGGGTCCTTGGCGAGAATCGCTCGACCGGCATTGGTGTCCGGGCTTGGGCTGGGCACCACCTTCGCGCCCCAAGTCTCAATCATGGAACGGCGGTAGGGCTTCTGGAAGAAGGAGACTTTGACCATGTAGACCTTGCACTCCAGGCCGAAGAAGTTGCAGGCCAGGGCCAGGGCGCTCCCCCACTGGCCGGCGCCCGTCTCCGTGCTGATGCGCTTTATGCCCTCGTTCTTGTTGTAATAGGCTTGCGCCACCGCGGTGTTGGGCTTATGGCTCCCCGCCGGGCTCACGCCCTCATACTTGTAGTAGATCTTGGCCGGTGTGCCCAAGGCCTTCTCCAGTCGATGCGCCCGGTAAAGGGGAGACGGCCGCCAGAGCCTGTATATCTCCTGCACCTCGTCCGGAATCTCGATGTACCGCTCAGTGCTCATCTCCTGCTTGATGAGCTCCATGGGGAAAAGGGGCGCCAGATCGGCAGGGCCGATAGGCTGCTTCGTCCCGGGGTGCAACGGGGGCGGCAGAGGCGCCGGCAGGTCGGCGTTGATGTTGTACCACGATGTCGGCATCTCTTTTTCGGTGAGAAGGATCTTGGTGTCCATTTCTGCCTCCTTAGTTAGATGAATCCGACCAAAACAAAAGCCTCCTCCCCCAAAGGGGCAGGAGGCCAGTCCTGCGGTGCCACCCTAGTTATCCCGATTCGCATCGGGACATCTCTTCTCAGGTACGGAGCGGGACTCCTCCCCTCGATACCCTGGGCCTTGATAACGGCGCCCTCTCCGGCAAGACCTACCTGGTCGACCCGTTCGGTCTGCAGCTCCCAAGTCCATTCGGCCTCTGCGCCGGCATCGGCTCACACCTAACCCGACTCTCTGAGCTTCGCTGGAGGCGTACTAGTCTTGTTCTCAGCCTTTCGTTTTCGGTTAATCCCTTTTATAACACGGGGCCGGGACTTTGTCAAGGGGATTTTCAACCCCATCTTGAGGGGTGAATGACGCTTGGTCCGACACGTCCGACCGGTCAGACCCGTCCGACGGTCACCTCACAGCGCCCGGAAGAACTCCGGACGGAGCATGTTGGGGTCCTTCCGCGCCAGGACCTCATCGAGGAGCTTGAGGGCGCGCTCTTTCTCGGAGGGCAACCTCACTCGCAGAGGCAGGTAGTTGGAGGCATGATTGGAGGTGAAGAAGCAGTTGCTCAGGTCGGACTCCGCTATTATCGTCTTGAGCTCTTCGAGATATTGGAAAGGCGACAGAGGCTGAAAGATGCCCTGGCGCCACTCATCATGTATGGCAGTGCCCGGCTCCAGCATCAGCGTCAGCGCCCCGACGAAGTCCGGGTCTATATCGGTGAGGATACGAGCCGTTTCCTGGGCGTGTCTCTCGCTGCCCACAACGCCGCCCAGGCCCAGGAGGATGGTCGCCGACAGGGTTATGCCTGCCCCCTTGACGCGTATGCCGGCCTCCACCATCTCAGCGCGGTCCACGCCCTTCCTGATCTTCTTGAGCAGATATTCGTCGCCCGTCTCCACGCCCATGTAGAGGATGCCCAGCTTCAGTTGCCGCAGGCGCTCCAACTCCTCCGGGCTTCTCCTGAGAATATCCCGGGGCGTGGCATAGGACGCGATGCGCTCCAGGTTGGGGAACTTCGCGTTCAACTGCTCCACAATCTGCACCAGGCCCGCATAGGAGAAGGCCAGGGCGTCGCCGTCCTGGAGGAAAACACGGTCGACGCTCCAGGCATAGCTCCGGGCCACCCTGTCGATGTCAGCCAGTATGTCCTCCATCGGACGCAACTGAAATCGGATCGCGGAGGCAAGGCTGTAGTTGCAGAAGATACACTTGTTGTTCGAGCAGCCGTAGGTAATGGGCAGCAGCAGGCTGTTGGCCTCGCTGGGCGGACGGATGCTTATGAACCGGCTTTCTATCATCTTGCACTCTCCGTCCAAATAGCCCAATTACTCATCAGACCGTGTTGACGCCCTCCTTTTGCCTTGGGAGTCGTCGCACGCTCTTCGTTCCCTTGGCTGAAGAAGCCTGGTATGAGTCCCTGGAAACCAGAGACGTGCGACTCCTCTGCGCCTGGTTCTACTCAGCCCGAGCACCATCATCTGAAGCCGAGCGTGCGGTGCACCTAGCTCCGGCTCGTCGAGGTCGATGGCATGCATCCTATTCTCTCAGTCGTGAGCTCTCCAGGTACCGAAAGAGCTCTGAGTCTGGGCGAAGCACCAGAGTTGTATCCTTGACTAAGAACTTCTCATAGGATTCCAGCGCCCGCAGAAAGCCGTAGAATTCGGCGTCACGCTGGAAAGCCTCGGCGTAAGTCTTGGTGGCCTGCGCGTCACCTTCGCCTCGCAGCTTCTGGCTCTTTTCGTAGGCATCGGCGAGGATGATGGTCTTTTCCTTGTCTGCATCCGCCTTGATTTTGGCTGATTCCTCGGCGCCCTCGGAGCGATACGCCTTGGACATCCTCTGTCGTTCGGCTACCATTCGGGCGAAGACGCTGGCTTGCACCTCCTTGGGCAGGTCAGCCCTCTTTATCCTGACATCTACCACCTCTATACCGAACTCCTGCACCTTCTCTTTGGTTTTCATGGTTACGGCATCCATTATCGGGTCGCGTTTCTTGGAGATGGTTTCCGAGAAAATGTGCTGTGCCAGCTCTTCCCGCATATTGGAGAAGACTATCGGATCCAACCTGGCCCGGGCGCCGGTCTCATTGGTGACCGTCTTATAGAACTTGAGGGGGTCAACGATCTTCCACCGGGTTATGTGGTCCACCTTCAGTCTCTTCTTGTCCTGGGTAAGGTACTCGCCGGGAAGGGCGTCGGAGGCCAGTATTCGCTTCTCGTAGTGGATGACTTGCTGAACAAAGGGGGCTTTTACATAAAGCCCCGGCTCGTCTACAGTCGCGATGTGTTGTCCGAACTGCAAAACGATGGCCTGTTTGGTGACGTCCACAGTGTACAGGAATTGAGGCACTACAATCCAGGCCACAATCACCAATGCTATGACTATCCAGGCAATAGGCTTCATCTACCGGCCCTCCCGTCGGCTGGATGGTGTAGTTGTGGCCACCGGCTTCTTACCTGCCGCTTGGCCGGCTGGCGGAGTCGGCGCAGCCAGTTTTCCTTCGCTGCCCGGCGAGGTTGGAGATGCCAGCTTCTTACCTGCTTCCCTCAGGGGGAGGAACTGCAACAGATTGCCGCCATCGGCGGCAACGATGATCTTTTCGATGCCGGGCAGGATCCTCTCCATGGTCTCCAGATAGAGTCTCTTCCTGGTTACATCCTCTGCTTTCTTATATTCTTCGAGCACTTTCAGGAACTTCTCCGCATCGCCCCGGGCTTCTATGGTTCGCTGCTCCTTATAAGCTTCCGCAGCCTTTATCATCTGCTGATTTTCACCTCTCGCCTTGGGGACAAGGTCCTCGCGATAGCCTCGGGCTTCATTCATGAGCTTCTCCTTATCTTCCTTGGCTCGCACCACATCGTGAAAGGCATCCCGTACCTGCTCGGGTGCATCCACCTCCTGGAGTTTCACCGCAGTCACCAGCAGACCGGACCCGTAGTTGTCCAGTATGTCCTGCAAGTATTTCACAGTTTCGCTTTCAACTGCTCCCCGCCCCTCAATCATCACGAAGTCAATCTTATTTTGACCAACAATACCTCGCAGCGCCACCTCGGCGCCCGCTTTGAGAGTATCCCCGACATCTTTCACCATGAAGAGGTAGTTGGAGGCGTCTTTGATCTTATACTGGACTATGACGTGGATGTCTACGATATTCTCATCTCCAGTGAGCATCAAGGCCTCGTCGGGCACATCCGCTATCGCGGGTCTCGATCTGAAGCCGATCTCAGCTCTCCTGACCTCCTCCATATTGACTACATCAGCCTGCTGGATGGGCCACGGCAGGCGGTACTGAAGACCAGGCCCTGTCTTAGCCACTACCACCCCAAATTGCCTTATTACACCCTCAGAACCGGGCCCAACCTGGTAGATCCCGGTCATCAGCCATAGCGCCGCCAGGCCAACGATTACAATCAGAAGCACCGTGGCAACACCACCCCGGGCACGGATGAACCGGCGCCACAAATCTGACCAGTCTATCTGTTTCTCGTTTTTCATGCGTACTCCTTCCATCCACTTGGGAAGCTCGGGTTCTTCATCGTGGCCTCGGCGGCCGCGCCCAGGTCTACCGCTCATGGCTCAATCTCCCCTCCTTCATCTCCTAATAAAATAGCTGCTCCGAGCAGGAGCAGCTATCTCCTTGCAGGTACGAAGCGGGACCACCCGCCTCGAGGGCCTGGGCTCTGTTAACCGTGCCCTCTCCGGCAAAGCCTAGTGGGACCGATCACTTGACGGCCCGTTCGGTTTGCGGCTCCCAAGCCCATTCGGCCCCCCCGCCAGCATCGGCTCACACCTAACCCGACTCTCTGAGCTTCGCTGGAGGCGTACTAGTCTTGTTCTCAGCCTTTCGTCTTCGATTAACCCCTTTTATAACATGGGGCCGAGACTTTGTCAAGCGGCATACCAGCGGCGTACCAGCCCGGTTTGCGGGTCCGTGTCTCGGCCCGCTAGCTCGCCAACCAGACATCCTGGAATTTCAGGTTGTTGTAAAGCCCAATTCCGGGTTTTAGCCCCTGAACCTGCTTCCAGACGCCCAACTGAGCTCCGTACCAGAACAGCATGGATGAGGGAACCAACTCGTGCATTCTACGCTGCATATCCAACACGGTCTGCTTCCGCTTAGCCGGGTCCAGCGCGCGGTCCTGCTCGTCGTACCACTTGTCGAGCGTGGCATCACTGAAATCGGAGTAGTTAAGGGGAACGCCGGTGACAAAGCTCAACCCAAAGGTCGCAGTAGGATCGTCGTAGAAGGTGGTGGAGGGCCGCACCAGTGTATCAAAGGTGCGCTTTACTGTCATCTCGTTGAAAGTGGTCACCTCCTGCAGGGCGAGGGTCACGTCTATATTTATCTGCGCCAGCTGCGTCTTGATGACCTCAGCGGTCTTATCCACGGGGTGGGCCCTCCTGGTGAGCACGGTAGTCTTGATGCCTTGAGCGTACCCGGCCTCAGCCATGAGCCTCTTGGCCTCAGCTACGTCCGGGTCCTTGGGCTGCCGATATCCGGGCATCTTCGCCAGTTCCGCTTCAGGCAGGCCCCAGTTTCCAGGGGGCATGAAGCTACCCATATAGGCCACGCCCTCCATGGCCAGTTTGATCACAGTCGGGCGGTCGATGACCAGGTCCACCGCCCGGCGCACCCGGGGGTCATTCCAGGGCGCCTTGCCGTAGGGCATCCAGTAACCCATGAAGATGAGGCTGAGGTACTTGTAGACGTTGACCCTGTCGCTCATCTCCTTCAGGATGACCTCGGCCTGCGAGGGCGTCAGTCCCTGGGCGCCCGGCGGAGTAACTTGCACCCGCCCCGTCTTCAAGGCAGCGTACCGCGTGGCCACATCGGGGATGATATACCAGGTGATTCCATTCAGGTAAGGTCGCCCTTGGACGAAATAGTTGGGGTTCTTCACGATATTGAAGGTCGCGCCGCCAACAAAGGAATGGAACTTGTAGGGGCCAGTCCCTACAATATCGCGTTTCATGTCGCCGCGCGCCTCAAGAACGTGCTTGGGGACTATCAGCATACGCCCATCGCCAAGGTTATGGACGAAAGAAGCGCTGGGATAGCGAAGTGTCATTCTCAGTGTATCCTTATCGGGAGCCTCGATCTTGTCCACCGCCCGGAGCCACTCTTGCCGCGGGCTGATCATCCCGGCGGGAGGCTTGCGCACCACTTCCAGCGTTAAGCGAGCGTCCTCGGAGGTGAAGGGCTTGTCGTCGTGCCATTTCACGTTCTTATGAAGCTGGAAGGTGTAAGACATGCCGTCCGCGCCCATCTCCCACTTCTCGGCCAGATCGCCAATGACCCTGGTAGGCTCCAGCGGGTCATGCTGCACGATGCCGCTGTAGGATGGCGCCACCAGGGAATGGGTATCGAGAGAAGTCTCCTGAATGGGGTCATAAGTTCTCGGGTCGACAGAGTGGCTGATATACAGGGTTCCCCCGTACCGGGGCTCCTGAGCTGCCGGCTTTGGCGTGGCAGCCGGAGCAGTAGGCTTAGCTGGGGCGCTGGTGGGCGCCACAGTGGCTGCAGCCGGTTTCGGCGTGGCAGCGGGGGCCGCCGCTGGAGCGCAGGCCGCCAGCAGGACCCCGAGTGCGGTCAAACAGCTTACTGCCAGAAATTGACTTCTCGTACTCACCTCGGTTGCCTCCTTCCTTGGGCCAGATCGTTGGCTCTCTCGCGCGTGGTCCGTGCCACACAACTCGAATGATGGCCAATTAGCGTGACGCGCCATTCCAGGAGCAGTGTTATTGCGCCTCTCCTCTCGCCGCATTCTCCCCGGCGATGCGCCCGAAGGCCACGCACTCGGTGAGGTTGCCGGCCCCGGTGTACAGCATTCCATAGATAGAACCGAGTTCTCCAGCGCTGTACAGGCCCGCTATGGGGTCTCCATCGCAGTTCAGCACCTCGGCCTTCGCGTTGCGTCGGGGTCCGCCCTGCGTGTTCGGCCCTCCCGGCCACAGCTTCACGGCGCCATAGGGGGGCTTGTCCACCGGCATGAGATCAGAGGAATGCCTCCCGAAATCGGGGTCCGCACCCTTTTCACAGTATCTGTTGAATTTCAGCAGCGTATCCTCAAGGACGTCGGGAGGAACATTGATCTTTCCCGCCAACTCTCGGACGGTGTTGGCGGTGACAATCCATCCCTTTTCGATCTCACGGCTGTTGTCCTTGCTCCAATCGTAGAGGCCGGTGGGACCCGCCGGGCCGGAGTGGCGGCCTGGTAAGGGCCCCAGGTCGATCCTCCTGCTGTCGAAAATCCAATAGCTTGGCACCCGCGGATAGACCAAGCGGCGGCCGTCGTAGAGGGCCATCTCGTAGTAGATGGCATGTCTGGGCGGGTCGGTCCTGAACCGGCGCTCATCGGCGAAGCGCTTCCCATCCCTGTCGACGAAGACGTACCCGCACTGGTCTTGTGGGCGAACAGTGCTCGCATCGGGAAGCGGAGAGAGCCTCGGCCCAGGCACAAAGGCGGCCGCGAAGGCCACCGGGAAGTCAGGGAATTTCATCACCACCTGCGCCGCCACGCAGTTCATATGCCACAGGTCCGCCCCGACGTCCATAGCCATCCTGATCCCGTCGCCAGTATTGGCTGTAGTGCCAGTGAAGTAGGTGGGGTACACTTTGTGGTAGTGGAGCTTCATCCGCTCATCGTACTCAAAGCCGCCGCAGGTCAGGATTACAGCTTTCGACGCCCTTACCCTCAGTTTCTTGACCTCCGAGTCCAAGCGCTGGTCGGCCTCAACGCCTATTACCCGTCCTTCGAGGTCGGTCAGGAGTTTCGCCGCCGGCGTCTCATACATCACCGGAATGTTCTTTGCCTTTATCAGCTCAGAAAGGAACTTGCCAAGCCCGAGCCCGGCACCTCGGAAACGATAACGAGCCAGAGTTTTGTGCGCAGGCATTTCGGGGTACTCCGCCGGGTATGCCGTGTCGAGGAAACTTCCGCCTCTCGCTTCGAACCAGCGCTTATTGTCGACAGCATACTCTGCCCAGACTCGGATGATTTCCTTATCCGTCCAGAGCATTCCGTGCCCGGCGTCGTACAAGGCTTCCAGGTAGTCCACGCCGCCTTTCACATCGGAAGGCGTGAGAAACAGCCCCCCTGCCATGCTGGTATTCGTGTGATGGGACCGCTCTGGCTGTTTCTCCAGGACAAGGACATCTGCCCCCGCCTCTCGGGCGGTCACGGCTGCCACTACTCCTGCTCCGCCGCAGCCTACTATGGCCACATCTGCAGAAGCATCCCACTTAAGTCCTCTGGGTGCAAGCACATCTGCCTCCTCTTCGAGCTTTCAGCCATTTCGAGCGGTCAGCTTCCAGCATTCAGCTTTCAGGCCCGACCCCGTTGAGGGCCGGCCAAGGACGGCTGACCGCTGGCACAATACGTTCCCCCGCCGTGCACTGAAGTACGCGACATCCTTCTTGCCACAGGCCACCAGGTTGGAGGCCACCCTGACCCCTGGCCCCCAGCCCCTGACCCCCGGCAAGGTGTCGCTGACGGCTGATCGCTGATGGCTGACAGTTACTTTGCCAGCCATACCTCCTGGAAATCGTGATGGGCCGCATCAGAAATGACGCCCAGTATCATACCCCGGACCTGAGGCCAGTAGCCGTACATGACTTTAGGCCAGGTGACCTGTATCCACACCAGCGATTCCTCCATGGCGTAGCGCTCCATCTCGCGGATGAGGGCCTTTCGTTTGGCGACGTCTATTTCCCGGCGCTGCTTGTCGTACATGTCCGCCAGCTTCTTGTCATCGTCGTTGCCTGTATAGTTGGAGCTGCCTCCGGGGGCGAAATACTTCGCCATCCAGTCCACATCAGGTATAGACGTTGTTGGCGTGAACACCAGGGCATCGAACCGCGCCTCATCACGGGCGGCGTAGAATTGAGCGTCCTCCAAGATTTCCACGGTGGACTTAATGCCGATCGAAGTCAACTGGTTGGTTAAGAAGACCGCTCCATTGCTGGCGGCGAGGGTCGTCCGGGACTTTATGGTCAGCGGGAAGCCATCGGCGTAGCCGGCGTCTGCCATGAGCTTCCTGGCCTCGGCGATGTCCTGGTCTTTGGGCTGCCTCCAGCCGGGCCATTTGGACAACTCCTCATCCGTGTGGCCCCACCCCTCGAAGGGGAAGACACGGGCCAGCATGCCCTGTCCTTCTGTCAGGGTCTTGAGACCCGCCTGCCGGTCCAGGGCCAGGCTTATCGCCTTGCGCACCCGCAAGTCTTTGAAGGGAGGTCTCCGGACGTTCAGGAAAAGACCAGGGCCAGCCATAGCCGCCTCGGGGGCAAAGCGGATCTCGGGGGTGCTCTGCTTCACCGCCTCCACATGGGCTGGCGCCAGCGCAGCGAAGCGGGTGCCGGTCCGCAACACCCTGCCGGTGCGCAGGGCAGCAATGCGGGTATAGGCGTCCTTGATGATGTAAAAGGTCACCCCATCGAGATAGGGCCGGCCTTTGACCCAGTAGTCCTGATTCTTCACGTGCTCGATGCTCACACCAGGGTTGTAAGCCTTGAACTTGAAGGGGCCGGTCCCCACCACGCTCTTCATCATGGCTCTCATATCCTTTTCCAGCACGTGCTTTGGGAACATCTTAACCGCGTCATCGACTAATACGGACATCGTAAAAGCCAGAGAGTACTTCAGCGTCAGCTTCAACGTGTTGGCATCCGGCGTCTCTATTTTGTCCAGGACTTCATCCAGGAAGAAGCCCCGGGCGCTCCTGACGCCCCGAGGCGGGAAGACTATCTTCTGAAGACTGAAGGCGGCGTCCTGAACGGTGAAGGGCTGGCCGTCGTGCCATTTGATGCCGGTGCGCATCTTAAAAGTATATTGGAGGCCATCGGGGCTCATCTGCCAGCTCTCGGCCAGATCAGGCGCGATCTCTTTGCCAGTAAAGGGATCATAGGCCACCAGGTTGTTGTACGCCGGCGCGACCACCATCTGGGTGTTGATGGTGGTCTCCTGCTGGCTATCGAAGCTCGGCGGATCGCCGACGGTTGAGACGGTCATGGTACCGCCATACCTTGGCTGCTCGCCCGTGGGTTTTGGAGTCGCCGCCGGCCCTGCGGGGCTGGCTGCGGGCTTGGGCGTGGCAGCGGGCAACGGCGCCTTAGCTGGGGCGCCGGTTGGGGCTGCGGCGGGTACGGCTGGCTTTGGCGCTTCCTTAGCTGGCGCCGCTGCCGGAGCGCAGCTTGCCAGCGCCATTCCAAGGACGATCACGCAGGCCAGGGACAACCTTCTTGCATGCACGATTGCTTCCCTCCTTGGGTCAGAAGAAGCGAGCCGACCCGGTATTCAGCGGGTCGGCTCCACCGCACAGCCACGTCCACCTCACGGTGCCGATCCGGCGCAGCTTGCCCGATCATCCGGGTGGCCGCATACTAACATGGCTGGGCTACCCTGTCAAGGCGGCCCCACACCCGCCACTTGGCATCGCGCCCCGTTCGTGATAGACTACGGCGAGGAACGGCAAACGGCTATTTTATGTCAAATACGAGGAGGTCGCATGAAGGAAACAGTCGGTTTCATCGGTCTGGGAACTATAGGTGGGCCCATGGCGTGGCGAGTCCTCCAGGGCGGCTACCAGATGGTGGTCTACGATGTCCGGCCCGAGGCGATGAAGCGCTTCGTGGAGAAGGGCGCCAAGGGCGCATCGTCCCCAAGGGACGTCGGGGCGCAGTGCAAGGCCGTTCTGCTCTCTTTGCCCGATTCACCGATCATCGAGCAAGTCATCCTGGGCAAGAGCGGCATCGCCGAAGGCGCCGCGCCCGGGACGCTGATCGTCGACCTGAGCAGCGCCCACCCGGCAAGCACCATCAAAATCGGCAAGGAACTGGCAGCGAAGGGCATCGACTTCATCGACGCGCCGGTGAGCGGCGGCGCCGCGGGCGCCACGGCGGGGACCCTGTCGGTCATGGTGGGCGGCAAGAAGGATCTCATGGAGAAGGCCAAGCCCGTTCTGATGACCTTCGGCAAGACCTTCTTCCACTGCGGCGAGCTGGGCAGCGGCGACACCATCAAAGCGGCCAACAACTTTCTCTCCGCCATGTGCTTCATCGGGACGGGCGAGGCGATGATCCTGGCCGTCAAGGCGGGCCTGGACCCGCAGACAGCCCTGGACGTCATCCAGGCCAGCAGCGGGGGCAGCAAGGCAGGCAACGGGCGTTTCAGGGAGCTGGTCATGAAGGGCGACTTCGATAAGGCGAAGTCCATGTCCATGTACCTTTTTCACAAGGACCTGAGCACGGCCATGGACCTGGCCACCAAGCTGGGCGTACCTATGTTCCTCGCCGCGATGACCCAGCAGTTGCTGGCCCATGGCATCACCCAGATCGGCGCGGAAGCGCCCAGCAGCGCGCATATTCGCCTCATGGAGCAGGCCGTCGGGGTCAAGGTCCGAAACCGGGACGTTTTGGAGAAGGAAGGACGCTAGCAGACCGCTGAAAAAGCCTTCTATGTCTGGCTGGTTTTAGAGTGCAAGGGCGTGTTCTTGTAAGATTGCCCGCGCTAGTCGCCCAGCAGAACGCTCGAATCCAGAATCACCCGCTCGAAGGTGGGCCTACCGCGCACTGTGCGCTTTCCTGCCCATTGTGCTGTGGCGTCGGGGTTCCTTTGTTAGCTGCATGATCTCCTCGGGGGTTGGGTAACCCTCTTGTTCCAGGTCCCCGAGGGTCTTGCGGATGCCGAGTATCCGCTCAACACTCTCCTCAGACACCGCCCAGCGGCTGCCCATGGGTGCTCCCTTGAGCGTCCCCCGGCGTATCCAGTCTTTGATGGTCGGGATGGTCACGCCGAGTCGTTCTGCAGCCTCGCCCGTGGTGAGCCAGCCGCGGCCCCGAGCCAGAGCAGACAGAGCCTCGCTGAGAGCATCAGCGGCGGCCGTACGTTCCGCGGCGAGCATTTCCTGGTGCAACTCTGCAAGCGTTTCTATGGTCGAAGGGTCTAAGGTTTTCATCAACACTCTCCTCAGGCACATTTGTTGCTCTCAATCGGCGCGAAACCGACATTTCAATAATAGCACTAAATTGCAATTAGTGCAAGCAGTAGAGCCCAATCACCCACGGGGATTGCACGTCCCATCATGGACATGTTTCAGTCGTTGTGCAGAGCTTGGGCTTGGCGGCTTGGTCTGATTCGTTGGCCGAAGGGTGACGGGGAAGAGTCGGGAGATCAGGGAATTCGACATTCGGTGATCAGTTATTGGGCGCACAAACCCACGTTTCTCCTGCTCCCTATCCCAGAAAGGGCAGCACCGCCTCCAGGAAAGCCTTCGGGTTATCTACCTGGGGCAGGTGGCCCGAGTCAGGTATGACAGCCAGCTTGGAGCCCTTGGCGCGGGCCTTGAGAGCTCGCTCCTTGGCCCGCAGCAGGTCCTTCTCTCCGAACACAAAAAGGGTCGGGCATCTTATCGCGGCGATAGCTGGAACGGGATCGTAGCTGGCCAGGGATATCATCGCCTTCCAGCACCAGACGCCGGCCTTATCCCGCTCAGCGTTAACCGTGTCCAGGAGCGCTGGGCTCGCGTGGACATAGGTTGGTTTGATGTCCTCCATAGTCCTGGGCAGCGGGTTGCCCGCTGCATCGTACTGGGGCTTCGCCATCTCCAGGCCTTCGCGGCGCTCCTGCTCCGTCTTACGGAAGGGACAGCCAACCAGGACCAGCTTCTCAACCAGGCCGGGATGGCTCGCCGCGACATTGGCGACTATGGTCGCCCCAATGGAGTTGCCGATGAGGCTTGCCTTGTCAAGCTTCATGCTCTTCATGAACTCGACGATGTTCCAGGCATAGTCGGCGATGGAATATTCGCGAGATGGCTTGTCCGAGTCGCCGTGCCCCATGATGTCTACGGCATAGACGGCGCGCTTCTCCGCCAGGACGCCCATCACCTCGGACCAGGCGCTCACCGATCTGCCGAGGGGGTGCGCCAGGACCAGCGGGGCGCCCTCTCCGGCGGCCACGTAATGCATCAGTCCATCAGCCAGTCTGACTTTGCCGTCCACCAACTTTGTCTGGGACATCTCGACCTCCTTTTCTTGAGACACGAGTACCGGCTTATTGGCATGTAGCGGTTCGGACACTCGATTTCGTGCCGAGGCGAGTCTGCCCTCTGCACACCCTTTCTCTGCACTGCGGCTTCTCGCTTCGCGCTCCGCGCTTCTCGCTACACGAAACGTACGGTATCGTCAGCGGCCCATCGGGAAGCACGGCCACTTCCGGTCTGTCCCCGAGAGAGCGGGTGCACTCCTCGAGAGCCGCCTGCAGGTCGGCTACTGCCGTCAGCTTGCATGACTGGACGCTGTCCTTGTCCATCGTGGAGAAGAGCTTCACCCTCGCCTTCGTCAGCAGCCCAGCTAGAATCTGCGCTTCCCACTGGTCCAGGATCGGCTGTCTGAGATCAGCGATGCTTTGCAGGACGTCTTCCGGACACGAGCCGGCCTCCATAAGTCGGGCGAAGTTGCCACGGGTGGGGATGCCGTCGCAACACTCGCTGGCGATGAGGATCGTCCCGCCCGGCTCCAGAATCCGAGCCGCGGCGGAGATGCCCTTGACCGTCTGATAGAGGTTCTGGTCCAGCGGATAGCCGCTGTTGGAGGTCACGACAATGGGGAAGGCGTAAGGCACAGGCGCCATCGCCATCTCCTTCACGCGCCGGCAACCCTGCCGATGCGCCTCCTCGTGGTGGCCGCAAAAGAAGCCCGTGATTTCCTTCTGCGAGTTCAGCGTTACGTTAACCGTAAACTCAGGTGGGCAAAGCTCGGCCATCTCAGCGATCTCCGAGCGTATGGGGTTGCCTTCGAGAATGCCCCAGTCGCTCCTCGGGTCTGCAATCAGGTCAGGCCGGTGGATGTGGAGGATGGTGTCGATGCCAGCAACGCCGGGAACGACTGCTTTGGCTCCACCCGAGAACCCGGCGAAGAAGTGCGGCTCGATGAAGCCCAGCACAATGCGTTTGTCCGCCTCCAGGTAGCGCTGATCAAGCCACACCGGGGTTCCCGCCGCGGTCCTCCCGGCATAGGGGTTAGTCTTGTGGTCGAAGGCATCATGGTTGAGGATCATGACGCTGCGGGCGACGTCCGCGCCGAACATGTCGGCGATTTCCTCCGGGGTGTTGCTTCGGTGGGTGCCGTTGCCGAGGAGAACGGTAACGTTCTCACAGGGCACGGGCAATTCCCGGAGCAGCCAGGGAATAAGGAGCCGGTTGGGGACGGGGCGCGTCCCGTCGGAGGTCACGACCACGACCTTATCTTCGCGCCGGAACAGTTCGTGCAATGAGGGACATGCGATGGGGTGGCGACAGGCCGCCTGGAAGGCTGCGCCGGCGTCTTGCAGCGGCGGTTCGGGGCGTGGGCGTATCACCCGCCAATCGGCCAGCCTGGCATCGGCGCGGATCGGGATTGTCCCTTTCCCGAAGGCGAGATGAATCAGATCTTGTTCCTTCATATCCATCCAGATATTACGCGGCCCGGTTACGCAAAGTCAAGTTGACAGTGCGACGGGCCGATAGTATACTCAGTCGGAATCCGAACAGAAGTCGAACGAGATGGGGAGGCACAATGGCGTCTATTCAAACAATGAACCCGGTCGGGGAAGTGGCGGTGCTGGAGATCCGCTCCAGGAGCATCGACAGTCTGACGGGCAGGACGGTAGCCCTGATGGATGCCCGCAAGGTCAACTCCGACGTCTTCCTGGCCCGGGCCGAAAAGCTGCTGAAAGAACAGTATGGCGTAGCGGCCGTCGTCTACGGCGGCAAGCCGAACTCAGGCCGCGGGGCGCCCAAGGAGGTGCTAGATGAGCTGGGGGTCAAGGGCGAGGCGGCTATCGTAGCCTTTGGGGACTGAGGGGCCTGCACCGCGTGGAGTGTCCACGACGCAATAGAGCTGGCCAAGCGCGGTCTGCCTACGGTCTGCGTCCTAACCGAGGCCTTCGAGTCCTTGGGCAAGGTGACCGCCAGCGGCGCCGGCATGCCGAACCTGCCCATCGTCTTCATCCCGCACCCGGTGAACGCCCTGCCTGCCGAGGATATGTCTCCCATCGTCGATAAGGCCCTCCCCGAGATCGTCCGACGGCTTACCAGCCCGGTCGCCGTCGCCGTTAAGGAGGAGGCGCCGGAGAAGAAGCGCATCTTCCGCAGCGAGCAGACACTGGAAGCGGGGTCCCTGGAGGCCATCAATCGCGATCTCTACGAGCTGGGCTGGACCGATGGCCTGCCCATCATCCCGCCGACGCGTGCCGCCGTGGAAAGGATGCTGGCTTTCACGGACCGGGACCCCAACGAGGTCATTGCCACCCTGCCGCCGCGCGGCGGGCAGGCCACGGTGGAGAAGATCGCCATCAATGCAGTTATGGCGGGCTGTGTCCCGGAGTTCCTGCCGGTGGTCGTCGCCGCTGTCCAGGCCCTGGGCGAAGAGAGGGAGATGAACCTCCGCGGCATCATCTCCACTACGAATCCCACCACCGTGGCCCTGATGGTCAACGGGCCGATCGCCAGGGAACTGGACATCAACTCTGGCCTGGACTGCTTCGGGTCGGGATGGCGGGCGAACGCGGCCATCGGCAGGGCGGTGCGACTGGTCATTCTGAACATCGCCGGGGGCGCTCCGGCCATCGTCGACAAATCAACCCAGGGCCAGCCGGGCAAGTACTCCTTCTGCTTTGCCGAAAACGAGGAGGCCAGTCCCTGGGATCCCCTGCATGTTGAAAGAGGATTGCCGAGAGGCTCAAGCGCCGTGAGCGTCTTTTCGCCCCAGGGCCTGGTGCCCGTCAGCGAGTTCGCCAGTCAGACCGGGAAGGGCGTGCTGGTGACGATAGCCAACACCATGGCCTATCCGGGGAGCATCGGGATACTCCGCAGCAGCCCCGACCCCGCCTCGCAGGAGGCGGGCCGCCCGGCCGTCATCCTGCCTCCGGAGTTCGCCGAGATGGCGGCCAAGGACGGGCTGTCCAAGGATGCCGTGAAGCAGTTCCTCTGGGCGCGCGCTGAGATCCCGTACACGGCCATCGGCGGGGAGTATGAGACCGGACGCAAGTTCCGCGGCGAGGGCAACGAGATTCTGAAGGTGGCTCCCCGCGCCGATGAGATCATGATCGCGGTGGCGGGGGGACCGGGCCGCCAAGCCGCCTATTTCCCCAACTTCACGCGCCCGGTGACTAAGGCCGTCGCCCGGAGGGACGGCACGCCCGTGAAGTCGGTCTACGATTTCAAGAAGTAGGTTGCACAACATAGACCGGCCCGGGATCAAAGACCGGGCCGGTCTACCCTCTTCAAAATGCTATCTCCCCGGGTGCTTCGCCGGATCGTGGCAGGGCGCGCAGCCGATCATCTTGTTGGCGTGGACGTTCTCTTTGACGCCGCTCCTGCCGTGGCAGGCGAGGCACTGGGTAACCGCCGCGGGCACCGCATGGGCTATGGCCACTCCCGCCTGCTCGTTCAACAGTTCAACTGTGTATTTGGCCACCGACGCCGTTAGCCAGGCGCAGCGCTCCGCCCGCTCCGGCGACAGTGCTTTGAACCCGGTGGCGTTGCACCATCGCGTCACCGAGACATGGCAAAGGGGAGAGGTGGCGGTGGAGGTGTCGATTTCGAACTTGGGGATCTGGGGCCTGTAAGTGGGCAGCGCCTCCTGGCCGTACCATCCGTAAAGCTCGTCAATGACCTTGTCCCTGGTCTTGTCATTGCTAGCCACATAGATCGCCCCAGAGGCTCCGTTCAGCGCGCCGCACAGCGTTCCCCAGCCCACTACTCCGGCCTTGCCGTATTCCATCATTCTGGTGGGTAGGACGGTGTAGGGGAAGCCCACCGTCTCGCGCAGCTCGCCGATGAGACCCTCATGGGCGCCGTACATGCAGCCTCCCGCATAGTAGGCGGCGTAGGCCCTCTCGGCCGCCGCCTCAGGGTCGAGCTGAGGATACGGCCAGGGGAGGGAGGGGACTTCGCCCATGGGCGCCTCCTGCGCCCCGGCCAAGGAGGTGGATAGGGCCGTGCTCATCAGCCCAGAGCCAGCCACAAATCCGAAGACGACGCCTCCGATGCCAGTCAATGCCTGCCGACGACTCATTTCCATGCCATCCATCTCTTGACACCTCCTGATGATGGGTAGTACCCTACCCCGTAGCGTATTCTATACTGGCGGGAGTTGTCAAGTACTTTTGTGCCGGTTTGGCGCGCATTCTTTTCTGCCGTAGGGCATCAAAGACCGTTCTCACACCCCTACCGCCTCTGTTGCCTTTGATGTATACTTGCAGAACGGAGGGGATACAAATGAGCGAGTTGCCCGTGCCTAGAGAGACTGTGATTGCCCGGCTGAAAAAGGTGGAGGGGCAGATTCAGGGCATAGAGCGCATGATCGCCGCGGAGCGCGATTGCGTTGACATACTGATCCAACTGGCCGCCGTGCGCTCCGCCATCGATTCAGCCGCCTCGCTGGTCATGAAGAACTACGCTCACATCTGCCTGGCGAAGCATGATGATAAGGAGCGGGCGCTGGACGAACTAGCGCGGGCGATGGCGCTGTGGGTGGGTGGCAAGATGCGAGGTTAGTGGGGATAGGCTCTAGCATAAGCAATGCGGGGGCTCGTCCCTGGCTTGAAGATCAACTACGAAATACACGAACGGCACGAACACCTCTCGAGTTTCGGGTATTTAGTGTATTTCGTGGTCAGCCTGCGAGGGGTCGTGTGGTGGGGCATTCATCATTTGTTGAGCCGCAACGATTCGCCCCCCGTCGAAGACGGGCACAAGATCGTAGACGTCCAGGCGAGCGGCGAACTCGATGTCCTTCTCGAAGCCGATGGACGCCAGGTAGCGCCCGTGTTCGCTGGACGCTAGAATATTGTGGGCTTTTCCTTCGTTTGCCCTGGCGAAGTGGGCGGCGACGAGCGCCGCGTCGCCCAGGTTAATGGACGCGCCCTTCCTGCGTAAGGCGGCGCCGACCCTTTCCACCAGCAGGCCGCAGCAGAACAGGTCCTCTGCGGAGAGCTCGCCCTGGCGCCCCGAACAGACGAGGGCGATTCCTTCCGCCGGGGCCTCTTCCGCCGCCCGCCCAGCGACCGCGGACAGGTTGACCAGGGCTCCCAGATACACCGGATGGCCACTGGCTTCGTAGGCGCGCCTAACGGCGACCGTCCCGTTGGTAGTGCAGAAGAAGACCGACAGCCCCGCCATCTTTCCGGCGTATTCAAGGGGTGAGTTCCCCAGGTCGAAACCGCGGATGCGGCGGCCCATCTCCTCCCCTCCCAGCAGGCTTCGGCCCTGGCACCTCGACCTTTTCGCCATGGTCTCCTCGCGGTCGAGGCAGGGCACGATCTCCCTTGCCCCCGCGGCCAGGGCAACGACGGCCGTGGTGGTGGCCCGTAGCACGTCGACCACGACACACAGACGCCCTCGGAGGTCGGTGATAAGCCCCGGCGTCTCGATTACGTCAACCCTCATATCGCCCTCTCCATCGCGACTCCAGCGAAAACTTAGCCAGGTCCTTTTCGCTCCCGGTCCCCCGCAGCGGCACATACATCATCTCGCCCTTCGTCTCCCCAACCATGTGGCCGCTTCCTTCGCTGAGTATCCTTGCGCAGCACGGCTCTGATGCAGGCATTCATGCCCGGGGCGTCGTCGCCGCTGGTTAACCCGGCGAGCTTCCGCATTTGGCCTCCTGTCCGCCTGCGCGCCACCACGGACTTCGGGAGCGTTACCCCTTGCGAACTCTTTTCCCCTGTTTATTCATTATAGCGCTTCTGCTGGTCCGGACGGATCCCGGAGCGCGCCGCAAGAACGGCGCCCGCCAGATGACGGCAGCCGTCTGCCTTCAGCTTTCAGCCGGATGATCGCTAGCTGGGCTGCAAGGTTTCCGTGGGAGGTTCGGTCAGGGATGTCTGGGCAGAATGAGTCGGGGTGGTGGTGAGGGAAGGAAGGCCGGAAATCCAGCTGGCATGGCGCCGCTTCGGAAGCGATGAACGTCGATGGTCGCCTCGGCTTTCCCGCTCACCGTCTGAACGCCTTTTCGGGGAACAGCCTGAGACCGAGGCTGAGGCAGGCATCCGCCACGGCAGAATCGTACAGGATGCCCTTCTTCTCCGCTATCTCCCTGAGGGCGCTGTCGATGCCGAGGGCCGGCCGATAGGGGCGGTGGGAGGACATTGCCTCGACCACGTCGGCTACGCCCAGGATTCTCGCCTCGAGCAGGGTGGCGTTGCCCCAAAGGCCTGCCGGGTAACCGGAGCCATCCAGCCTTTCATGGTGCTGAAGAATGGCAGGGGCGACGGGCCAGGGGAAATCGATCCTCTTCAGTATGTCATAGCCCAACTGCGGGTGCGTCTTAATGAGGCCCATCTCCTCCGGGCTCAGTTTCCCCGGACGGGCGAGAATCTCCGATGGTATGCACGTCTTTCCGATATCGTGGAGGAGTCCGGCAATGCGCACGCCCTCAGCCTGCTCCTCTGCCAGCTTCATCTCTCCCGCGATGGCCCGGGCGATCTGTGAGACGTTCTCTTGATGGGCAGCCGTGTAAGGGTCCCTGATCTGGCCAATCAACGCGACCGCCTTCGTGGTCTCGGCCAATCTGTCCCTCAGCAGGTCAGCGCTCTGGTCCAGCCTCTTCTGCAACCTCAGGGTCCGCACGCCGACAGCGATATCGGCGGCCACTTCCATCAGGAAGTCCACCTCTTCGGGGTTGAAGGCGTGCTTTCTCGGGGAATAGACGTTCAGGGCGCCGAAGACCTCTCCTTCATGGATCAGGGGCAGGGAGATGCTGGAGGCGTAACCTCTTTTCAGCACTTCCTTTCGCCAGGGTTCAAATCTGGCATCGTTCTCTATGTCTGGCATCACGTAGGGGCGTCCGGTTTTGACGGCCGTCTCCGTAGGGCCCTGGGCACGCTGGAGATCTCCCGCTGTCAACCTGAGCACGTGGTCATCTTCGAAGCCGGCGTAAGCGACCGGCCTCACCGCAAAGGGACCGTCCACAAGCCCTATCCAGGCGGACTTGACATGCTGCAGATTCGTCAGGGCTCGACAGACCTGGTGGAAGAGGGCCGGCTCGGACTTGGCGAGAAGAAGCTCTTGATTTATGGTCCGCGTGACCCTGGCACGCGCCTCCAGCCTGGCGATCCTCTCGGCATCGGAGGTCGCCCGCTGGCGGAGCGCCGTCAGTTCCTCAGGCGAGCCGGCGTCACCAGCATTAACTCCCATAATCCTTTGTCGCCTCCCTCCAGCCTTTTCCCAGGTGGGGCGACCTCTGCATCGCCCCGCCGCTCACACGCACTGCGACCGGACTCGAGTCCACCGTCTTCCGGATGCACTAAGCCCATCGTAGATTATAAGCATAACAGCAAAATAGTCGTATGTCAATGGGGGAATATATATTCCTTGCTGCAATAGTTGGAGCATGGGATCGCAGGGAGTTGAAAGAGATTAAGTGCAAAATTGGGCAAAAGATGTTTCCAAAAGGTATTGGCATATTTGCCATTTTGCGCTATAATGAGGCCAATATATGATTGCACCTAGATAGAGCGGTATTGGATTCATCCTGAACTTGATTCAGGATGCCATCACCTGAGCCGGTCTCAGATGTGCAAATTTATCGGAGGGAGGAGCGAAAGGAAATGTCACAGAAGCCAGAAGAGACGCCGTCGGTAAGCATTGCGGGAGGGCTGGGAAGCTCGGAACTGGAGATTCTCGACATCCTCTGGCGCATGAGGCGAGCCACAGTTAGAGACGTCTTCGAAGAGGTCCGCAAGACCCGTAACATCACGCTGCCGGCGGTCATGATCTCCATGAAGCGGCTCACCAGGCGCGCCCTGCTGAAGCAGGAGCCGGGGGAGCGTGGCGCGGTGTACGAGCCCATGGTGACCAGAGAGAATATGGGCGTGTCTCTCGTGGACGACCTGATTAACAAGGTCCTGGCCGGCGGCGCGGCCCCGGTCCTTTCCCGGCTGGTGGACAGGCTGAGCGACAAAGAGGTCAAAGAGCTGACCAAGCTGCTGGAGAAGGCCGAAAAGCGCTAATCCCCCAGGAGAGACGCCGCTAAATGGAACTCGGGGAGTTCTCCTTACGGGTCCTCTTCTATCACCTCCTGCCGTCCATCACCACGGTGCTGGTGGGCTATGGCTTCGTGCTGGGCGTGACCAGGCTGCTCAGGATCCACCAGCCAAATTGGCTCTACTTGCTCTTGTTGATCCCGCTGCTGAAAGGCCTGGTAGTCCTGGTACGAGGCGTGTCGCCGCCTGGCCCGCCAACCGACAAGCCTTTCCTGCTGGGGATCAAACTTTGGGACCCGCTTGGGCTGTTATCTCCCCCGGCGGCTTTGGATCGGCTGGTACCCTTGTCCCCCTTCACCGCGGTTGTGGCTGCTGCCGCCCTCCTCTTGCTCGCGATCGGGCTGTCCTGGAGGTGGGGCTCGCTGCTAGTCTTTTATCGCACTTTGCGCTGCGGGGAGAGTCTGCTACGGGAAGATGCGCCGCGGCTCTTTCAAATACTGGATGCGCTGGTGGCGAAGATGGGGGTGGAGTACCCAAGGGTGGTTGTCAGTGATCGACCTTACATCTTCCCATGCACAGTCGGAATTAGGCCTCCTGTTATCGTGATGTCTCCGGAACTCGTCGAGGAGAGTTCGGATGAAGAGGTGGAGGCGATACTTGCCCATGAAATGGCCCACCTAAAGCGGCGCGATAACGTGGTTCATTGGATTTGGGTTGCGGTTAGGGACATTCTTTTCTTCAATCCTTTCGCCCACCTTGTCTTCTCCACGATTGTGCTGGCCAAAGAGAAGGATTGTGACCGCATTGCGGCTCGCGTCACGGGCAAGCCAGGCGTTCTGAGCCGGGTCCTCCTCGAACTCGCCTCAGCGGGCAGCGACAGACAGCTAAGGTCCCTCCCGGGCGACCTCTCGACCGCTGAGAGCTTCGTTTCTCGAACAAGTGGTGCTGCCGAAAGGATAAAGGCACTGCACGCATCCACTGGCGATGGACCGAGGACGAGGCTGCTCGCTCTCGCGATTACAATGTTGTTGACGGCGTTAGGCTTCTTGCTGAATCTGTACTTTGCCGACGCTTCTGCAAGGTTGGTTGTGCAGGTATTCTAGTCGGGAGCTATCCCTACCTACGCGCTGCCTTGGTGCGAGCACAGTCGCAACGGCAATATTCTCCTCTCTCCTCCTCGGTTGCGTCCTCGGTCGAATTCTTAGCTCGTATAATGGGGGCTTGACATCTGTAGCATTATGTGCTAAAGTCTACCCACGTCCTGTTCTGTGGTGCTACCGGGCGAAACAGCGAGCTAGCGCGCTGTGGGCAAATTCCGTCGCAAATAAGGAGGAGAAATGAAATCGTTGAACCGGAACTCGCAGCTTTGGCATAGCAAGAGGAGCAAGAAGGCCGAAGGGGGTCCAGTCGGGCCGGCATGCTGCTGGGACTGGTGGTGCTGGTACTAGGCTGACGCAGACTTCGCGCTCCTTAAGGGAGCGCCGCCGCTTGGAAAGCTATCTCAGGACACTACAACTGAATATTCCCCACACTCTGGGCACAGCGCGCTAGCTGGCTCCGACAAACGTGGCAAACACTGGGGGGAGGAGAGGCAATGTACCTTTCAAGATATGTCGTCTATCATGATATCGATGAGGATAACGCCCTGATTTGCAGCTCTCTCACCGGGGCGGTCGATCTGCTGGATGCCAGCGGGAAGGCCGCCTGGGCCAGCCTGGCGGTGGGAAGCCCCAGCAACATCGCTCCGGCTCTTCTCTCCGCCCTGAAGAGGCGAGGCTATGTCTTCCGGTCCCCGAAGGATGAGTCCAGACTCTTTGAGAAGGTCGCTGTCTCTTCCTCCCCCCAGGACGCCCAACTCCTTCGCATCACCATTTGTCCCACCTACCAGTGCAACTTCGCCTGCAAATACTGTTTCGAGGGGGAACTGCCCCAGAGGTCACTTACGACGCTCTCGTCGAGGGATGTCGACCGCGCCTTCGAGGCCATCGACCGTATTCGGACGGGACGCCAGGCCCGCACCTCGATAGAGCTTTCCGGGGGCGAGCCTCTGCTGCCCAGGAACAAGGCCATCGTGGAGCAGCTCTTCGCGGGGGCGGCGGCCCGCGGCTGCGGCATCGGGGTGGTGTCCAACGGCTCCTGTCTCGCCTCTCATTTTGCCCCGCTTTTCATAGAACATGCCAGATCCCTCGCCTTCGTGCAGACGACCCTCGACGGGCCGGAAGACGTCCACAATTCAAGACGGTGCTTCAGGAACGGCAGGGGCTCCTTCCAGGAGGTCGTGGCCAGCATCGACTTCCTGGTACAAAACGAAATGCCCTTGCGCCTTCGGGTGAACATCGACCCGCAGAACGTATCCCGCCTGCCGGAGATCGCCGACCTGGCGGAGTCCCGGGGATGGACGAAGTCAAGCGCTTTCCAATGCATGCTGGCGCCCGTGCTCGACCACCACGGGGACAGCGAATACCCTCATCTGGTCCCGGAAGTAGAACTGCTAGCCTCACTGAACGGCCTGATGGCCCGCGATCCCCGCTTGGGCCGCATCTTCAAGTCCTCTCTCTTTAGGGTGATCCAGCACATCTCTTCGGTCATCAAAGTTGGCGCGGGCGCCACAGTCCCCATGTTCCACTACTGCGAAGCCAACACCCCGGATTTCTTCGTCTTTGGCGCCGACGGCTACGTCTACGCCTGCGGGGAAGCGGTAGGAAATCCCCAGATGGCCATCGGCACGTTTCTCCCCGGCTACGAAATCTGGCCGGAGAAGGAGAACGTCTGGAGGGGACGCTCGGTGCGGACGATAGACGCCTGCCGCCAGTGCCACATCGCTGGCTTCTGCGGCGGCGGCTGCACTTTCTCTGCGCTGGCCCAGCACGGGACGCCGAATGTGGGGATGTGCGCCCACGCCCACGAGACTTTGCGCCATTATCTGGGTGAACTGGCAGCCGCCGAGCTGAGCTGGGGCCGGTCTGGCTAGAAAGGCCCAACCAGGCGCCCGGCCACATTTGGAAACCCCCCTTGAATCCCCCCGTTCACGGGGGGAGAGTATCCAGCGCGGGCAGGCCGCCAGGAGAAAGCCTTGAATCCCCCCGTCTACGGGGGGAGAGTATCCAGCGCGGGCAGGCCGCCAGGGGAAAGCCTTGAATCCCCTCGTCCACGGGGGGAGAGTATCCAGCGCGGGCAGGCCGCCAGGGGGAAAGCCTTGAATCCCCCCGTCCACGGGGGGAGAGATTCACGCTTTCGTTCAAGCTCACAATGGACGCTCTGAATCCCTCCGTCTACAGGGTGACAGAATCGCCCGTCCCCCGACCCCTAACCCCCATCGGCGTTAAAATAAGGCTTCTTTGCTGTCATTCCGAGCGGGTGGTCGAATGCCGCTTGCATATGCCGGACCTCTGCCCGCGAGGAATCCCACGCTGTTTCCAGACCACCTGCGGCAGGGGACAAGCCCCTGCCCTACGGTTA
>JACPQD010000028.1 GCA_016190665.1 Chloroflexota bacterium | reverse complement strand
GGGTGGTAGCCCGAGAGGAAGGGGGGCTCCCAGGGATTCAAGCCGGCGCCATGCCCGCCGGAGAGGCCGCCGGAATGGGGGTTCTGAAGGTGCTTCCACATGTCGGCGTTGGTGTTGCCCGGCCGGGCTGCGCCGCAGGCGCCGAAGAGGGCGTCGTAGTCCTCCTGGTGGAGCGCTATCTGCTCCTTGGTGGGCATAATGTCGCCGCAGACGTAGGTCCGGGTGAAATCGCCCCAGTAGCCATTGAAGCAGGCGCCGATGTCCATGATCACCAGGTCACCCTCGCGGATAATGCGGTCGGAGGTGAAGCGCCGGTAGGGGGCGGTGGATGGCCCGGAGGTGACGATGTTGGCGCACTGAGTCCACTCGGAGCCCAGAGCGGTGAAGGCGCGCCAGGCCTCGGCGAGGACCTCGCACTCGCGGATGCCTGGTTTGAGGATTCTCAGGGCGGCGTCAAACCCGGCCTCGGTGATCATGCAAGCCGCGCGCTGGCACTCCAGCTCATCCTGAGTCTTGATAATCTTGGCCTTCATGAGGATTTCGTAGCCGTCCACGAAGGTAGCCTTGGGCAGAGCCGCCTTCAGAGCCTCCTCGATGGCGGGCCTCCACATGTCGATCCCGATCTTGCCGTCGACGACGTTGCCCACAAGGGACCTCACATGCTCCGCCCATATCTTGGCCCCCCCTGGTGAGAAGAGGCGTCCGCCCACGGGGGTAGTGGTAATGGCGCCCGGCGGCATCCAAGGCATTCTGAGCCTGGCATGATCGTGGTCGCCGGTCAAGAGGATGGGGTCGCCGCCCTTGGGGAGGACCACGCTGTGCTGAAAGGCGATAACCGGGCCGAGATGGCCCCTGAAACCGGTGAGATACCTGACGTCCTCGCTCCTCATGACGAAGAGGACATCGACGTCGGATTGGGCCAGCGCATCCTTGGCCTTTTGCAGCCGCTCGCGCCGCAAACGGGCGAAATCGATGCGCTCCTCCCAGTCCACCCCCATGAACCCGAACTCGGGCACGGCTGCCTCCTTCAACGTTTGTTGCTTATGAGCTTTTGAGGGAAGGTTATCTCAGGTGTCTTCTGCCCGTCGTCTTATCTAAGGGATGTATGTCGTCCAGTAACCTTTCATCGAAGGGATAGGTGCTGTAGATGTCGGGAGCGCCCTCGGTGACGATGACGTTGTTCTCCAACCTGACGCCGCCCACGCCGGCGATTCCCGCATAGGGCTCGATGTTCACCACCATTCCAGGCTTCAAGGTGATGGTCGTCTCCGGAGAGTAGCCGGTCACAAAGGGCGGCTCCCAGGGATTGACGCCGGAGCTGTGACCTCCGGACAATCCCTGGGAGTTCTTGTTCTGGATTGCCTTGTGGATATCAGCGTTAGTGTTCCCGGGGCGCGCGGCATCGCACCCGGCGAAGACGGAGTCGTAACACTCCTGATGGAGCATCTTCTGCTCCCTGGTGGGCAGGATGTCTCCGCAGATGTAGGTCCGGGTGAAGTCTCCCCAGTAGCCGTTGAAGCAGCAGCCGATATCCATGGCCACCAGATCTCCCTCTCGAATGACCCGGTCAGAGGTGATCCTGCGGTAGGGGGCCAGGTGGGGGCCGGAGCAGACGACGTTGGCGCACTGGCTCCATTCGCTGCCCAGGGCGGTGAAGGTCCGCCATGCCTCGGCAAGGAGCTCGCACTCCTTCATACCTGGCTTCAAGATCCTCAACGCCGCAGCCATTCCAGCTTCGGTTATCATGCAGGCGGCCCGCAGGCACTCCAGCTCATCCCGGGTCTTAGTTATCTTGGCCTGGGCAAGGACCTCGGCCCCATCAACAAACTCTGCCTTGGGGAAGGCCTCCTGCAACGCCTTCAATATCGTCACTGTCAGAAGGTCAACCCCGATCGTGCCTTCAGCCAGGTTCCCGATCGTGGCCTTGACTCGCTCTCCCCAGGCCTTGACCCCGGTTGGCGCGCGGAAATTGCCTGCGGTCTGAATGGTCCCCTTGGGCATCCACGGCATTCGGCCGGCGGCGGAGACATGGTCCACCGTGTAAAGAATCGGGTCGCCCCCCCGAGGGAGCACGGCCGTGGCGAACCCCAAAGGCGCAGCTACGGGACGCATGTGTGACCGGAAGCTGGTCAGATAGCGCACGTCTTCATGTCTGAGAACCAGGAGGGCGTTAACGTCCGTTTTGGCCAAAGCCTCCTTGGCCTTCGCCAGCCTCTCCCGGCGCATTCGTGGGAAGTCGATGCGCTCTTCCCAGTCCACCCCCATGAGCCCGAACTCGGGCATGGCTTTCTCCTTGTCCCCAGGTCGACGAGGTCGAAAGCGAAGGGTTATCAGCCATCCCCGGTCAGCCGTCAGCCTGCTGAATGCTGTTAGCTGATAGCCGACTGCAGGTGCTGATGGCTCGCCAGACTATGGCACGGTGATCCTGGCGACCTCGACCCTGGTCTTCATCACATCGTTATAGATAACCTTGAACTCCTCGTCGGTGAGCCAGCGCTTCTTGTCCTCGGAGAGCTTCTTTATCTTGACCAGCATCTGGGAAGCCTGCTCTTCCGAGGGTATTGCCCAGCCCTGCTCCCAGGACTTGATCATGGCGGAGAAGCGCCCGCTCTTCTTGCCCAGCACCACGACACCTGACTTTTTGCCGATGAGTTCAAAGGCAAGGTCCTGGGCGCGTCCGTAGCCCGGCTGCTCCTTGTTCTCCCACATGATCTTGATGCCGATCCCCGGCTCGTGGACGCCGTTGAGCCGGCCCAGGAAGGGCTTGTACCAATCGACGTTCGACAGCTCCCGGACCAGGTTGGACAGGGCGAAGAGCTTCTCGGTCTTTATGTCAGGCATATCGATGCCGAGCATGGCCTGGATGGTCATAATGGTTTCGTCGAGGGCGGCGTTTCCGCCCAGCCCGTTGACGCAGGTATGGGCCACCTCGGCGCCAGCTTCTACAGCCGCGAGGGTGGTAGCAGTAGCGAGGCCCCAGTAGTTGTGGTCGTGGACTTCGACGGGGAGATTCACCCAGGATTTGACTTGCGACACCAGAAAGCCCATGACTTGCGGGAGGGCCACGCCACGGGTGTCCACGACGCAGACGCTGTCCGCTTTGGCTGCCTCAGCCGCCTGTGCGATCTTCTTGATCACCTCGAGCCTGGCTCGGGTTGACTCCATCATGAAGAGGCATGTTTTCAACCCGTGAGCCTTCGCCCGGCTCATCAGTCTGGTCAATTCCTCAGCCGCTTTGTCCGGGCCGCCCCAGATCGCGTTAATGCGAGCGTCGTTGACCGGCGTCTCGATGATGCCCCAGTCGACGTTGCACTTGATGGCGAGGTCGATGTCGTCGTCGCGCGTCCGCAAGAAGCTGGCGATCTCAGAGGTCTTGATCTCCTTCGCCATCTGGGCGATGGCTTCCGCGTCTTCCGGCGACACGGCCACCATGCCGCCCTCGATGCGCTGCACGCCCATTTCCGCCAGTGCGTGCGCTATCTTCAGCTTCTCCGCCTTGCGGAAGACCACCCCCGGCGTCTGCTCGCCGTCACGCAGGGTCACGTCGTGGAGAATCACCTTCTTGGGCAGCTTCCACCCCTCCCGGATCTTCGGATCGAAGTCATAGGGGCTGACCCACCATTTGCCAGGGATCTTGCCGGGTTCGCCAGTTGGTGCTGCGCTCATTTGTCCTCCAACCTTCTTTATATTTTCTATTTTCCGATTCGGCAGTTCGCTTTTTGCTTGATTTCAGGGTTGACCAGCCCGGGCGGCCAGTTTCCCTGCAAAGCCGCGATGACGGAAGCTATCGCTCGCGTTCGAAGCTCGATGTTAGAAATATCCGAGTAGAAGGCGCTATGGCCAGTCAATATGGCGTTGTCCAGAGGAATGAGAGGGTTGTCAGGTCGGGGCGGCTCGACGGCGGTTACGTCTATGCCAGCACCCGCGATGACTCCGTCGCGGAGGGCCTGAGCCAGGGCTGCCTCGTCGATCAGGCCGCCGCGCGCTGTGTTGACAATGTACGCCGTGGGCTTCATCTTTTTGAACTGAGCCAGCCCGAAGAGATTGCGAGTCTGGGGAGTGAGCGGCGCGTGGATAGAGATGTAGTCCGCCTCTTTCAGCAACGTCTCGAAGTCCACCGACTCGAACCCCAACTCCTTCGCCTTCTCAGCGGAGACGTAAGGATCATAGATAATCACCCGTAGACCGAAGGCCCTGGCCTTTCGCCCCAGGGCGCCGCCTATCCTGCCCACCCCAACAAGGCCGAGCGTTTGAGTATTCAACCGGCGCATCCTGGCGCGGAGATCCGCGATGGCTGCGGTATTGCCCGATTTGATTGCGACGTTCAAAGCCAGGATGCCGCGAGATAACGTAAGGAGAAGGGTCATCGCGTGGTCGGACACCTCGTCCACGCTGGCGTCGTCAACGACCGTGACGGCGATGCCTTCCGCGGTGGCCGCCCCGGCGTCGACGTTGTTGTAGCCGATGCCCATGCGAGCGAGGATCTTGCAGCGCTTGAGGCCCTTGATAGATTTGGCCGTGAAGGGTTCGTTGGCGCCGACCAGAATGGCGTCTGCGTCCGCGGCGTTGGCGATGATCTCGTCCTCTGTCGAAAGAGGCACCAGCGTGAGTTCAGCCCCGATCTTCTTCAGCTCCTCCACAGGGATTGTCGGCACGCCGATTCTTGCCACAACTTTGAAAGCCACTGGCTCTCTCCTCCCTATGCTCTGATTAGTCGTATATATTAAGTCTATATTGACTGTCAAGAGGAGAAGGGATATAGTTATTGTACCCTGAAGGTACAATACGGCCAAAATGAACATAAAACAGCTTCTATATTTTCACACTGTCGCGAGCTATGGAAACTATAGCCGAGCCGCTGAGGAACTGGGCATCTCAGAGCCGGTGATACACCGAGCTGTTCGGAAACTTGAGGGCCAATATGGGCTGAAGCTGCTGGAGA
Organism: Chloroflexota bacterium; assembly: GCA_016190665.1. Classification (GTDB taxonomy): domain Bacteria; phylum Chloroflexota; class Dehalococcoidia; order JACPQD01; family JACPQD01; genus JACPQD01. The sequence goes on along the minus strand of JACPQD010000028.1, from coordinate 98,791 downwards.
GAAGGGGCAGACGGATATCGCTGACGGAAGCGGGCAGCAGCCTCTTCAATCATGCCGCTCAGATAGCTTCTCTGGCGCAACTCGCCGAACGTGTCCTGCTTGAGCGTACGAGAACGATTTCTGGCAAGATCACTATAGGCACGGATTCTCACGCCATCTTCTACGTTCTGCCGGATGTCATCCTCAAGTGGATGGCTGATCATCCCAGCGTCAAGATCGTCCTGCGCCAGGAGCGGGCCGCAGACCTGGAGAAACTGCTCATGGAAGGGGAGATCGATGTCGTCTTCGGCTCAGCGAAGAGGTGGCCCCCAGAGCTGCGCAGCCAGCCGATATTCCTGGACAGGCTGGTGGTCGTCTCGGCGCCGACTCACCCCGCGGTCGGCCGCGCCGTACTTCCCATATCCCAGTTGAGTCAGCAGAGATTGATATTGCGTGGCGAGGGTTGTGAGATCAGGGCGGTGCTAGGGGAGGTCGAGCAGGAGTACGGAGTGCGTCTCAACGCCGCCGTTGAGCTGTCCTGGGATTTCCCCATCAAGCAGCTCTGTGTCGCTGGAGTTGGCGCCGCGGTCATGCCTTTGTCTTCGGTCCAGAATGACGTCGCAAACGGCAGGCTATGTATCCTGAACGTGGAGGGCTTTCCCCGGGACTACCCCTACTACGTCGTTTTCGGGCGCGATAAGGCGCTGACGGAGGAGAGCCAATCCCTTCTTTCGGCCATATTGCAGTCGGCGAACGTCGGAGCTGGTTAGCGTTTCCAACCCAGGGGTCGGAAACGCTCGTTCACCCCGCGGAGGCCGTGGATTGGGTGTGTTTTGGCCGGCGACGGAGGGCAAATAACCGCGATGGGAACACGGCGCTCTGGGTTCTTCTGGCGTAAGGGCCTGCTTTGGGCTTCCATGGTAGTCCTGTCAAGCGCCGTGAGCTGTACTTCGCCGGGCGCCGATACCACCCTGGCGCTGCCCACGCCGACGGCCGTCATTCAGCAGGTTGCCAGGGCGACTCCTTTGCCCACTGCTGCGGGGCCCACGAGGCGCCCCGCCGATACGGCTACTCCTCGGCCGACAGCGACGGTGGAATCCGCCGACGCGCCGGTGGGCTTCCCGCTGGCGATCGACCTTCGGCCCTGGCGTGTGGTCGACGGGCCGGAGGGCCGGGAGGTAGTTCCTCCGGATGCCAACGGCCCAACGGTGTTGGAGGTCGCGCGCGATTTCCAGCCCCGGGCGGAAAATGACATGGAGGCAAACCGATACGGTTGGAACTGCCGCCTCCACGCTACCTACGAAGGTGCGCCGGCTGTTGACTGGTACCTGCCTCGAGGAACGCCGGTGCGCTCCACCATGGATGGGCAAGCTGAGCTGGCGGTCATAACTCCCAATAACAGCTTCGCCTACTATGGAGTCAACCCTCGCCTCTACCTCGGTTTGCCCTCTCCGGAGCTGGCGCTCTATCCGTTTTCCGGGCCCAGCGGCGGCATGGGTGTGTTCGTCAGCGTCCTGAACGGCAAGCTGCGGGCGGAGTATGGCCATCTCGACCTGACCATGACATTAGGGCTTGTCCCGGATACAGCATTCCTGCCGCCCTACTCGCCAAACTACGGCTACGGAGCCACCTTTCGACGTCCCCTCAACCCGGGCCAGGAAACCGTCGTGGCTCGATGGGAAGTCAGGAAAGGGCAGACCGTCGGGTTCATCGGTAACACGGGGTACTCGGATGTCCCTCACCTTCATTATCAGATCGTCAGCGAGGACCGAAGGACCAAGTACTGTCCCACGCTGGAGGAGTTTCCTTTCCCGGGCTGGTTGTTCCGCCGCCCGGCGGGACTCCCTTAAGATACCAGTTTCCAGCCATGCGTGCGGGCTATTCGGGCCAAGGGCACGCCGTCTTCCAGGTGGGGACGGAGGGCATGGAAAAGGTCCAGCGCCCGTAAGCGAGCGGCCTCGGTCACCTCGGCCAGGGGTGGCTTCTCAGGGAGGGCAGTATTCAGGGTTAGTTCTCAGCCTTCCCTGGGAGGCTATCGAGCAACTGACGGGGAGTGATGATTTTGGCCCCGGCATACTCGTCCAGAGTCAACAGACCTCGGTCACCGGTGACCAGATATTCGGCCTTCCCTAAACGGGTGGTAGCCAGAACGTAGTCATCCTCGGGGTCGCCCGTGACAGAGATAATGTCTTGGGGCTTAATGAGAACTACTTGAGACTGTGTTAGGAGCAGGCTGCGAACCCAAACAATGTCCTCTTCACTGACCCCGTACCCACCACCGATCTTAGGATGGCGCAGCTTCTCTTCAATCTGGGCAATAATCCCTTCTGAGATGAGCAAAAGGAACCGTTGAGCTTCCCATGCAGAGAGTATCTGTCGGGTTACTCCTCGGGGGGCAAGGATGGCTGAGATAACGACATTGACATCGAGAACCACCAAACTCATACTCTTTTTGAGGAACGTCGCTTATGGTCGCCCCGTTCCAGCTCCTCCAGCACCGTGTCAGAGCTAAGATCAGGATTACGTTCGCCGATCTGCAGCACACGCCGAAAGAGAGCTTGACGAACCGCGGGACCAGTGCTATTGGCAACCAGGAATGATTCAAGATCCTCTTTGGGAATCCGGTAGCTTCGACCAATTCGAGTTGCCGCTAGCTTTCTTTGCCGAATCAGGCGGTATACGGTATCTTTATTAAGTTGTAAATACCCCGCTACTTGCTCAGGAGTCATAATTTCTCTCATAATTCTTCACCTCTGCTCGTAGATTAAATCATACTTGTGTTGACTTGTCAAGGAATGAGAAGACTATTGTGCGGTCTAGTTGCAGCGGCTTCGCTCTCTTGACGGTCGAAGTCCTCCAGGAAGGCTAGGGCAAACTGCTGAGTCTGCTGCCAAGGGCTGGGAAGAGCTCTTCCACTCAATGTTCTGAAGAACTCACGGTAAGCTGGCAAGCACTGGCCACTCTTGGCCCAACGGGCGGACTGAAACTGCGCGTTGATGAAATCGAAAGCATCGGTTAGAGCTTGGACTTCAGCATGCGCAATGCACCTCATAGCGACCGCGAGGTGCAAGAAAAACAGGTAAAGAAAGGAGGCAGTGTAACGGAGGTAGTCGACGAGTACAGGCATTGACTTAGTCAATCATGTCGGAGTAGTCTAAGGACGGGGACAATTGACGGACGCGACGACCGAGGAGGATGGTAATGAGCAACGGGCAAGATGAGGCCACAAGGGATCTCCTGGCGCCGTACGAGGGGAAGATCACGTCATGGGCTAGAGTCGAAATGGAGGCTCGTGACCAGGACGCGGAAATCTATGATCGTTTTATTCCCAGATTTCAGACGGATGTGGAGATACGCGCTTATACTGTTGCCTTCAATGGCATCGCTGGAGAGTGCGCCCTGGAGGTGGGCTGTGGCACGGGCCGTACTCTGGCTACGCTGCCGGGCAAGTCAACAGTGGGGATTGACCTCTCGCGCCGGTCACTGCTGCTGGCCCGCGCACGCTCTGGCGACAACATCGACCTGATACAGGCAAGCGCAACGCATTTGCCCTTCCGCCCCGCCGTGTTCGGGCAGGTCCTTATCGCTGGCGTTCTCAACCACATTCCCGGCCAGGAGCAGCGCGCCGCAGCTATCCAGGAGGCCTCGCGGGTGCTGGCCCGTCCGGGGCGTCTTGTCCTTTCCGTCCATAACTACTCCTGGGCCGTCCGGCGGCGCTTTCCCCGTGAGATGGTGCACCGCAACCTTTTCTGGCATCGCTTCACGCCGGAGGAAATCGAGTCTCTACTTCGAGGATCCCTCGGTCACTCTGAGGTTAAGCTGTGGGGCATTTGCTGCCTGCCCCGATGGAGAGTTGGCAATCGGCTGGGGCCCGTGAGCAAATGGCTTGATGTTTTGCTCTCCCAGCCGGGCTGGCTGAGCCGTCGTCTGGGCACTCTTCTGGTCGCCAGGGCAGACTGCCTGCCCTGGGAAGATTAGAACCCCAGGCTCTCGCCTACCAGTATGATGTTGTGTCTGTGCGTATGATCGTCAGAGTGGTGCAGTGGTGTTTCGCGGCTACCCTCGATAACTATCGTAAAGTTGCAGCCCCGCCCCGCGTGGGCGCAGTCAGGGCATTTTCCGGCTTTGACGCAAGGGATATCCAGCCATTCCGGCCTGCTGTGATGGGTGGCATGGTGCCGCAAGTCCATCGGAGCGGCTATCCCGTGAATGCGCCTCAGAGCGGCATCGAGATCGGGGACCAGCTTATTGATGCCTGCCACTATGATGATCTTCCGAGGACCGAATATCATGGCCGCAACGCGGTTTCCGCCGCTGTCGGTAGCCACGACTTTCCCGTCCAATGTGATGGCGTTAGCCCCGGAGAGGAACACGTCGGCTGTCAACGCCCGCGTCTTCAAGCGCAGACGCTCCTCGCCGATGACTTTGTTGCTTCCGTCCTCGTTCCAGACATAGGGGTCGAAGACCTCATGGTCTCCCGAACGCTTCAGCATAGGTAGTACGCCAATCTGCTCTATGGTTATTGAGTCCCCGCGGCCGATGGTAGCCCCCGACGGTATGAGGCTGAGCACCCTTTCACGGGCGGCTTGCCGGTCCGGCACATACTCAGCCCGCAGCCTCTTTCTCCGAAAACTGGCTACGGCCATCTCCGCCTGTTGGCGCCAGTAGGCAGCGCTCGTGTCCTGTATGCCCACCTCGTCCATTACAGGCTCCTCCCCTTATGCGGTGTTTTCGAAATATCGTTGGAATGCGTGGACATGGTGGACGCTGGGGACGGGGTGGACGTGGATATCTTCCCCCTTCGCACTACACGCTCCACGCTTCGCGTTTCAGGTTCTACTTGGCCAGCCAGACATCCTGGTACTTGCTGTTGTTGTGCTGTCCGGTGCCCGCTTTGTAGTTTCTGACTTCAGGCCAGCGGGGTATATAGGAGTTGAACCACAGCATAAGCACATAGGGAGCGATCTCCAACACGCGATGCTGCATCTCCAGGACAAGCCTCTTCCGCTCCGCAAAGTCGGCCGTTCCCGCTTGCTTATCGAAGAGGTCCAACAATCTCTCATCGCTGATAGCATAGCGATTGCCCTTGACGAAGTAGCTCGCTGCCGAATCAGGATCGGTGATATCTGGCCCGCCATAGGTGGTCACCGTCTCGTAGGCGATCCTATCCAGCCGGTCGAGGTAGATGGCTGATTCTACGGTGTCGAGAGTTCCGCGGATGCCTATCTTCGAAAGCTGGTCGGTCATGAACTCGGCCGCTGTTAGGCCGGCGCCATAGCCGGACCTGGCCAGTATCCTGGTGTCGAAGCCTCCAGGGAAGCCAGCTTCGGCCAGGAGCCGCTTCGCCTCAGCGATGTCGGCATCCTTCGGTTGCCTGAACCCCGGCTGCTTGAGAAGCTCATCCCCTGGAATGGCCCACTGGCCCGTTATCATGGCGGCAGCGAGAATACCTTCACCTTCACCCAAAGCCTTGAGGGCGGCCTGCCGATCGGTGGCGAGGTGGACTGCGCGCCGCACCCGGACATCGTTCCAGGGTTTCTCGGTCGTCTTCATGAAGAAAGCAGTCGCCCTCAGCGGCTGGAACGGCTGGACGATGGCCTGAGGTACATTTTTCTCGATCGCCTTTGCTTCAGTGGGGGTTACAAAGATTGAGGGCACGGGCATCCTGATCCGCCCTGTTCGGAAGGCTGCCACAAGGGTGCCGCGGTCTTTGATGATATAGGCGGTGATGCCGTCCAGATAAGGCCGACCGGGAACGAAGTATCCTTGGTTCTTTACCAGCTCCATGCTGACGCCCAGGGAGTAGCTCTTGAACCTGAATGGCCCGGTACCCACCACTTCGTTCTTCATGTCGCCCTTGGCTTCGTACACATGCTTGGGCGCCATGGCCATGTTGCCCACGGCGAGCGCAGCCGGTAGAGAGGCGCTGGGTTGTTTGACCGTCACCTTCACCGCGTATTCGCCTGCCGTTTCGGCCCCAGAGATAGCACTGAGGAGGTCCTTCTTCCTGGCATTCAACTTGCGCTGGTTGTCCACGCTGAACGCGGCGTCGGCTGAGGTGAAGGGTCTGCCGTCGTGCCACTTCACATCCCTGCGCAGATGGAAGGTGAAGGCCATGCCATCCCCACTGCGTTCCCACCGCTCCGCCAGGTCCGGGATGATCCTCTCGTTGTCCAGCGGGTCGTACTGAAGCAGGCCACTGTAGGCGGGGAAAACATTGAATAGAGTGGCGCTGGCCTCCCTGATGGGGTCGAGGCTCGGCGCGTCGGATGAGGCGCCCAGGATGAGGATGCCGCCGTAGCGTGGCTGGTCCGCCGCCGGCTTGGGGCTTGGCGTGGGTACCCCCGGCTTGGCTTCGGGTGACGGCGCTGGTTTGGCCGCAGGCTTACTGGGCTCCACGGTTGCGCTCACTTTGGGCGTTGCCGGTGGAGCCGCTGGCGCGCAGCTCGCAACGAGCAACCCCAGGATCGTCAGGAAGATCACCGTCATGAAGGACTTGTTCAGCCGCATTTTGTGGACCTCCTTCTAGCCAACTTTACACAGCAGCTCAAAAGAATCTCCAGGCCTAACAATTGACCCAGCCCGCCGGCAGTCTTATTTCCCTGGTGACCGGCTTGAAATAATTACACCAGAGGCTCATCAGTTTGTCTCTATAGGCGTCTCCGCACACGACGATGTCGATCAGCTCCGCGCTGGCAAACATCGGGATCCTCTCCTCCGGGCCCATGTCAAACCACCTCGGCAATCTCCCTTCCTCTACGAGCTTGTGGACCGTCATGCCCCTGCTGGTAAAACCCTGCAAGAGCCAGTCCTCTTCGCCCACGTTAATCCTCGTATTCTCCCAGATGTACTCCGCGACCTTCCGTTTTGAGTAGCCAGCCTCGGCCAGAACTTTAGCCGTGGGCGGGGTTATGAGCACAGCCACCTGATTGCGCTCTCCGAAGAGCAGAGATAGCTCGCTGAGGGTGTTTCGTTCTTGATGCTTACACGCCACCTTGAGGATGTACTCCGCCGACGCAGTCGAAGTTGATCCAGGAGTACCCTGGCCGCCCCAATAGACGGTCGCTCTCGCCGTCACGGTACTCGTACCGCGGCTGAAACCGCGTTCCACATGGTAAGGCTGCCAGCCGATCGCATCACAGGCGTCTTCGTCCTCTGCCAGGACAAAAGGCAGATAGTAGCCAAAGGTTCCCATCAAGGTATCTCCTGCCCTGAAACCAGCAATGTTGTTCAGGATCAGGCCGAGGGCGCGGCCGAGGACAGGGTTGGGTCCGCGGGAACGAAGCCCGATGCCGTATTCGATGCCCAACTCCCTTACGATGGGCCCGTTCACCAGCAACCATGGCGTCTTGCAGCCGGTGCTACCCAGGTTCATCAGCTGGAAATCCGGGTCAGCTATGGCCTCGACGGCGGCAATCAACAGCGGCATGTGCTCCGGACGGCAGCCCGCCATTATGGCATTCGCCGCAATGTTACGTGGTGTAGCTCTAAGATTTGCCTGTGGGAGTGCGGCTATTTCATCATCAGGGGAGCGATCCGTATATCTCAGAAACTCCTCAACCTTTCCCACCGTGGGAGGTATTATGGCAAGGCCATCGGTCCATCCATTCTCGGAAAAGAACTTATTGACTTCGTCGAGGGTGCCACTGAACGCAATCTCCCGGGACTTTCTAAGCTCCTTCGCCACACCTTGTGTCGGCGCCGGCTCAGTTAGCCCCTCAACGATGCGGTCAAAGACCACCTTTTCGAGGGTCTCTCTTATCTGCGCCTCGGTGTGAAGCTGGATTGCGCCCGGATACTCGGCGACCCTCAGGTCAGGCACTCCTGCCCAGGAAGCTATCAGGGAAGCAGTCCGCACAAAAGTCGTGCCGGCAATTGCGACAGACGGAATACCGGCTTTGGCAGCGGCTGAGGCTGGCCGCGTACACGCGGGTGTGCAGGTCCCTCAGAAGCCATTGCCAGTTATCACTGCATCGCAGCCTTTCTGGATAGCCAGGGCCACCGCAGCGTCCAGGCGCTCAAGTAGCTGCCCGGTGCTGGCGTGGTGATGTTGTACAGGGAACTCATCATAGGGAATGACCTTGATACCTGGATATCGCTTGCGCAGCAACTCCCGGATTATGGGAAATGTGATGTGCCCTTTGAATGACCCATTCCAGATCTCGCAGACTGTTTTCCCGCTCAAGTCGGAAAGACGCGGAGCGGCGCCTACGGCCCCAAGGGTGGCTTCGCCGCGAGGGCTTAGCACCTCGTACACGGTTTGTGCACCTCCTTAATCACCCGTGATGTAGCATGAAGCGCTTCCGCTAGTTTTCGGACAAATCGACCCGCGGAAATGTTAGACTCTGGCCTTAGTTCTTGTCAACTCGATCAGCCTGTTCGCTCCCTCTCGCTGACGGCCGTGGGTTGCTAAAGGAAGACAGGCTTACCCTTGACGTCTCCAGTAGCGGACGCCCCGATACGCAGCACTTTGGCATTGCTCGTTCCCACGTTCTTGATGGAATGGACCACGTTTGAAGGGCAATAGATGGCAGTGTCATCTTCAACAATCTGCTCTTCCTGGTCACCGAGTCTTACCGCTATCTCGCCGCTTATTACATAGTAGACGTGATCGAAGGTAGCCACGTCGGTGTGATAGTGAGGATCGATTCCCCCTCCAGGCTGTATATCATCCAGGGCAACGCTCACGTAGGATGTCTCGGCGTCCCCCGGTTGAAGGAAACGATACCCTGTGAGGTTGCGGTGACCGATTGCTCCGGTCCTGGCCTCCACCTGGGAAGACCTCCTTATGATCCCTCTGGCTTCCATGTTGGCTACTCCCTTCCACGTGCCTGTCGTTACTTGTCGCGATGAAACTCGCCATCTGGGCCCCGGTACTTGGATTCGATTCTGTGAAACTCATACCTGACTCGGCGAGTCCGAAACCAGACCAGCCAGGACTCGCGGTTATTTGGCCAGCCAGACATCCTGGTACTTGCTGTTGTTGTGCTGTCCAACGCCTGCCCTGTAGTTTCTGACTTCAGGCCAGAGGGGCATATAGTTATTGAACCACAGCATGAGGACATAAGGGGCGATCTCCAACACGCGATACTGCATCTCCAGGACAAGCCTCTTCCGCTCGACAGGGTCGGCCGTTCGCCCCTGCTTGTCGAAGAGGTCCCAGATCTTCTCGTCGGTAACGAACCAGGTATTGCCCCTGACGAAATAGGGCGCTGCCGAGTCGGGATCAGTAATATCGATCCCGCCATGGGTGACCGCTGTCTCGTAGGCGCCCCTTTCTCGCCGGTCGAGGAAGATGCCTGCTTCCTGAGTGTCCAGTGTGGCGCGGATGCCTATCTTCGAAAGCTGGTCAGTCATGAACTCGGCCGCTTTCAATGCCGGGCCATAGCCGGACCGGGCCAGGATCCTGGTTTCAAAGCCGCCCGCGAGCCCAGCCTCGGCCAGGAGCCGCTTCGCCTCAGTGATGTCGGCGTCCTTCGGTTGCGTGAACCCCGGCTGTCTCAGTAGCTCCTCCTGCGGAATGGCCCACTGGCCAGTTATCATGGAGGCGGCGAGGAGGCCTTCTCCCTCGCCTATGGCCCTGAGGGCGGCTGGCCGATCGGTGGCCAGATGGGCGGCGCGGCGCACCCGGACATCATCCCACGGTTTCTGGGTCGTCTTCATGAAAAAAGCGGCAGCCCTTAGCGACTTGAACGGCTGGACGGAAGCTTGAGGGACAGTTTTCTCGATCGCCTTTGCTTCGCCAGGGGTAACAAAGATTGAGGGCACAGGCTTCTTGATGCGACCCGTTCGGAAGGCGGCCAACAGTGTGCCGCGGTCCCTGATAATGTAGGCGGTGATCCCGTCCAGATAAGGCCTCCCGGAAACGAAGTATTCTCTGTTCTTTGATAGCTCCAGGCTGACGCCCAACGAATAGCTCTTGAGCTTGAAAGGCCCGGTGCCCACCACCTCGTTCTTCATGTCGCCCTTGGCTTCATAAACGTGCTTTGGCGCCATAGCCATGTTGCCTACGGCGAGCCACGCTGGGATAGAGGCGCTGGGATATCTGAGTGCGATCTTCACCGCATATTCGCCTGCCGTTTCGGCTCCCGAGATGGCGTTGAGGAGGTCCTTCTTCCTGACATTGACCTTGCGCTGGTTGTCTACGCTGAATGCAGCGTCGGTCGAGGTGAAGGGTTTGCCGTCATGCCACTTCACATCCCTGCGTAGATAGAAGGTGTAAGCCATGCCGTCTCCACTGCGTTCCCACCGCTCCGCTAAGTCCGGGACTATCTTCTCGTTATCCAGGGGGTCGTACTGAAGAAGGCCGTTGTAGCAGGGGAATATGTTGAAGAGGGTGGCGCTGGCCTCCCTGATTGGGTCGAGGCTCGGCACATCGGCGGAGGTGCCGAGCGTGAGGACGCCGCCGTATCTGGGTTGCTCGGCGGCAGGCTTTGACGTTGGAGTCGGGCCCGCTGGCTTCTCCGTCGAGGCTGCCGGCGGCGCCTCAGTTGCGGCAGGAGCCGGTGGCTTAGGTGTGGCGGGAGACACCGCCTGCGCGCAGCTCGCAGCGAGCAACCCGAGGATCGTCAGGGGGATCGCCATCAGCAAGAATTTCTTTGGCCGCACTGGGCACCTCCTTATGGTCAACGGTACAGGGTACTCCCCCTCCTCGTAACGGTCGAGAATCAGTATCCCTTTTCCCTGGTTACCACGTTTAGGAGCGGCTGCCCGGAGACGTAGCGCTTCAGGTTTTCGCAGAAGAGCCTCGACACGCGAAAGCCCCTCCTGTCAGTACAGCCTGCCATATGGGGGCTGAGGATTACGTTCGACATTGCCCAGAGCTCGCTCTCGCGGCCCAATGGCTCCTCATCAAACACGTCTAGACCCGCGCCGGCAATCCAGCCCTCCCGAAGGGCGCGAATAAGGGCTCGCTCGTCTATGAGAGGCCCCCTGGAGGTGTTGACGATGAAGGCTGTTGGTTTCATCGCGCGGAGCTCCTGTTCGCCAAGGAGCTTCCGGCTTCCCTCCGTCAGCGGAAGGGCCAGCGCCAGGAAATCGCTCTCTGCCAGCATTTCGAGGAGCGCGTCTCGAGGATAGACCTTGTCCACGTCGCCAACCCCGCGCTGCGCCCGCGTGGCGGAGCGCCGGGTGGCGATGACCTTCATCCCCAACCCTTTGGCCATCGTGGCTACCTGGCTGCCGATAGCCCCCATCCCGATGACGCCCAGCGTCTTGCCAGCGAGCTCAATGGTGTCGAAGCGTTCCCAACGTCTTTCCGCTTTGGCTTGATAGAGTCGCCCGATACCCTTCGCCAGCGAGAAGATGAAGGCCATGACGTGCTCGGCGACCGAAATTGCGCCCACTCCTCGACTATTGGTTACAATGATGCGGCCGTCGAAGACCTCGGAGTCAACGTAGCGGTCGATGCCAGTGCCCCCGAAATGGCACCATTTCAACCTCGGCGACCGCGACATCATGTTTTGCGGGTACATATGCGAGGCAAAGATAACCTCGGCTGCATTCAGCAACGAGTCCAGGCTTTTCCCGCCCGTCCTTGGGTCTGCGCCGTAGGCCGAATCCCTTTGCAGCACCTGCTCGAAGCGGGCCATCGAGGGGTCTGTTACACCATTCCGCTGGAGCTCCTGGACGAAAAGGCCGGTAGCGTCTCTTGCGATAACACGAGGATCCACCGCTTCGACGTCTTTCAGGAAGCCATCATACGAGAACGTCTTGGACACTACCAGGACATTGACCTTTGTCATCGTTGCCACCTCTCGCGGTGAAGTCAAGGTCCGTAGCCAGGAATTGCTCGTCCAGAATCGCCTTGGGGCGGCAGGAACCTCATGCGTCGACGCCAACGGCGTCAGGAGATTTCTGCTGTCTATGGACGTATTACCTTGGTGACCGGCGCTGCCCAGTCCCACACGTAGGTCGATTTCCCCGAGTCCGCTCCGACCACCACAATCTGATAGTCCCGCGCGTCTCGCACCACTGGTACCATCGTGTCGTCTGCTCCGTCGAACAGCCACTTCCACCCAGGCGCCACCGTGGCCGGCCTGGTTGGGTTCCTGAGAACGCCCAGGGGAACCCTGGAGTTATGGAACATGAACCGTCTGATGTCATTCTTGGTCCAGCCCGCTTCGGCAATGATTCGGGCGTGGTCCGGACAAATCACCATCAGATGTTCACGACGGGCGTCGCTCTCCGGGCGGAGCCAGTTCCAGGATGGCGTCAGAGGGGCGTTAGCTGTGTAGGCAAAAGTGGTTAACACAGCCTCAGGCGTGCAGCTCACCAGGTCGGCGACGTCGACATGGGCTCCACAGGGGAAAACGGTGACCGTGCTTTCATCAGGACGAAACCCCCGTTCGACATGTAGCGGCCCCCACGGATTTGCCTCTTCGTTCTCACCCATGCACATGCTGTACTTTTGCGGAGAACCGATGGTATCCATGTCCATGACGCCGGGGTAAGCGTGTCCTGCATTCATCATTACCAGACGCACCGCCCTCCCTATCACTGTATTGACCCGAGAGGGCGCCCCAGGCCCCAGGGCGCAGCGCCCCGAATTGATCCCCAGCCTCTTCCTGATGGGGCCGTTTATCACGAGGAGCGGCGTCTGTGGACCGGTCGATTGAGCTATCGCGGTAAGACCGAACTCCGGCTCCGACATGGCCTCTATGGCTGCAATCACCACGGTCAGGTGCTCCGGACGACAGCCAGCCATGACGCAGTTGACAGCGATCTTCTCTACAGTGGCTATGCCCCTGCCGGGCTCCATGATGGTGATCACCTCATCCCGCCCGCGCGACGCGCCGGTCAACATCGCGTCCACGGCTTCCCGCGTAGGCGGCACAAGGGGGAAACCGTCCCCCCAACCTCGATCAAGGAAGTCATTGTTCAGATTCCGCAGTGCGTCGAGGACGTCACGCCCCTGATACTGGATCACCTGCTCCGAGGCCGCTATGGGCTTCGCTGTGACCGTCGGTTGCTCGGTAAGGGCCTTGAACAAGTCCTCGGCGTGCGCCAGGACCTCTTCGCGGACGCGTTCGGGAGGCAGTTCCGTTATGGTCGGTCCCACAACAACCTTCGGAAGGACGTCCAGCCCCAGAGCGCGGTGCCGGGCCTCCCAAACGGCAGTGAAACCGGAGGACACGATACCAGCGCTGGGAATACCCATTCTTTCGAACTCGGCGCAGTCGTGGGCAAGCCACGATGTGCAGGTGCCTCAGTCGCCTGTACTTCCTATCACTGCATCGGGGCCGATTTTCTTTATCGCATCATAGGGTCCTGGCCTCCGGTCCAACTGACGCGTAAAACGGGTAAAAGTCACGTGTTCGAAGCGCTGCTCTATCGCTTCGGCGGCTGCATTTAGAGCTACATCTCCCTGGGACTTCGTGTTCCACCACAGGACAATCCTCTTGCCACTGAGGGTATCGAGCCGTCGCGCGGGCAGCGCCGCGCTGGGCCGCACTTCCGCCACCGGGTTAACAACTTCAATCTGCGCCTTTCCTGAATTGCGGGTCACCATCGTTTCATGTCTCCTGTCCATCAAGCATTCTTTACCTGGCGAGCCAGATGTCGTGGTACCCAAAGGCGTTGAAGAAGATCACTGGCGGCTTAAAGCCCCTGACCTCTTTCCACCATGCATAGGGGGCGTTAGCCCAGTACGCTATGGCAATGGGGATATCCTTGAGTAGAATTCTCTGCATCTCCCAGACGGTCTTCCGGCGCTCCGCCGCGTCGAGTGTTCGCGACTGCTTGACGTACAGCTCGTCGTAATACGGATTGCTGTATCCAGACGGGTTGCGCGGAGAACCGGTCACGTAGAAGTCGCCCAGGGGGACGTCTGGGTCCACGAGCACGGAGCCCCAGCCGAGGGGATTGACTTCAAAGGCTTTCCGGAACTTCACGTCATCATAAATTGCCGTCTCCACTACCTTAAGGTTGAGAGTGACGCCAATGGCCGCGACCGCGTCCTTCGCGAGCAGCGCCATATCCTGGTGAGGTTTGACTCCCCTAACCAGGGCTTCAGCCGTGAACCCGTTAGGGAAGCCTGCCTCAGCCATGAGCTTCTTCGCCGCTTCCAGCTCCGGCTTCGCATAGCCAGGCACCTTCGCCATCTCTTCCTCGGGAAGGGCCCACTCCCCCGGCGGCTGGGCAGCCATGCCGGCAATGCCCGCTCCTTCCAGCCCAACGGCCACCATTTTCTTCCGGTCAAAGGTCAAGCTGACCGCCTGTCGCACCCGCACATCGCTCCACGGTGGTCTGGTTGTATTGAATAGGATGCCATACCAGGCGGGATGAAATTCCCACCCGACAGCTATCTTGTCTGCCAGCGTCTCTGCAATGATTTTCGTCTGGGATACGCTCATGTAAGGGTAGGGCGATATCCAGAGGATGCTCCGGGTCCTGAGGGCGGCGAATCTGGTGAACGAATCCAGAATTATGTAGCCCTTGGCGCCATCCAGATAGGGCCGGCCCTTAACGAAATAATCAGGATTCTTCACCAGCTCCCAACCGACCCCAGTCGCGTAATCCTTCAGCTTGAAGGGGCCGCTCCCCGCCACCGTCTTCATCATGTCCCCCTTCTTTTCCAGGACCACGCTCTTCGGGTAAACCATGAAATAGAGGGTGGAAATAAGGGAAATTAAAGAAGCTTGCGGATTCTTCAGCGTGATTCTGACCGTGGAATCATCAGGGGCGTCGATATTGGCGACATTCGCCAGGTTCTGGCGTCTGGGGCTCTTCACCAGCCCCAACTGAGGATCGCGAATTCTATCGAAAGAGAATTTCACGTCCTCCGCGGTGACGGGAGCGCCGCTGTGAAACTTTGCCCCCTTTACCAGATTGAACGTGTAGACTTTGCCATCGGGGCTGACCTGCCAGCTCGTTGCCAGGTTGGGAACTGACTTGAACTCCGGCCATGCCTGGGAATCATATTTCAGCAAGCCATCGTAGGTTGACGACGTAATCGCATACGTAAAAGCTGATTCTTCCCGATGGATATCAAAGCTTACGGGGTCGCCGCCGATGCCGACTGTCAAGATGCCGCCATAGCGCGGTTGGTCCGCCAGCGGCTTGGGTGTCGCGGCTGGCGCCGCCGTCGTCGCAGTGGGCTGCGCGGCCTTGGCTGGTGCCGGAGAAGACGGGGCCGGAGCCTTCGCCGTGGGGGCGGGCCCGGCTGCCGGGGCGCAACTCCCCGCCAACAGCCCCAATAGCGTCAAGCAAGCCGCAAACGCATACAACTTCTCTCGTTTCATCGTGACCTCCTTTTCCAAAACCACGTGCCTGGTCGCGTGTAACACTAATAAGTTCGGACAAGGGTATTTCAGCCGTAGGGTGGGTGGAGCCCTGACGAAATCGCGGGACCACCCACTATCACGTGCCGCGTTCTTTCTGATGGGTCACGCTTGGCTCCACCCACCGTCGTTGTACTAGAGTTTTGGTAACTCGCTCTCGGGAATCCGAACCTCGACCCCGGCCCGCTCTTCCTGGATGAGCAGCATAATCCGGGAGTCCTTCTCACCCCAGCCACGGTTCACCCCGGCCATGATGTCATTCAAAGTCAGGTTGCCGATTGCCATGGGGACGTTGAACTCGCGACCGAGCGCGGTTGCCAGGCTGATGTCCTTCAGCGCCAGGTCCAGAGAGAAATCCGGCGGATCGAAGCGCCCGGAGAAGTAGTGTCTGGGGAGAGTCCGCTGGAAGGTGCTGCACTTGCCCACGCCGCTGGCCGCCACGGCCTTCCAGAGGTCCTTCGGCTTGACTCCCGCTTTGACGCCCGCCGTGAAACACTCGCCAGCGATGGCAATCAAGCTGTAAACGATGCAGTTAATCATGAGCTTGCAGATGCATCCATTCCCAACGGCGCCCACATACGTGACGTCAGCGCCAATTATCCTGAGCAGATGTTCAGCACGCCTAAAGGCATCCTCATCCCCTCCCACCGTCACCGCCAGCCTGGCATCCCGAGCGATAGAAGGCCCGCCGGCCACCGGGGCGTCCATCACTGAGGCGCCCTTGTCCTTGAACACGTCATAGACGCGCCGGATCACTGTCGGCAGGCTTGTGGAAAGATCGATGTAAATGGCCCCTTTACGGATGCCCTCCACAATTCCATCCTTGCCCAGGGCGACAGCCTCCACCTCTTTGGGTCCCGGCAACGAACTGAAGACGATATCGGCGGCGGCCGCGCAAGCTTTAGGGGTCTCCGCCCAGCGGGCGCCGCCCTTCGCCAGTACATCCGCCGCCTCCCTCCTCACATCGGTAACCGTCAGCGCATGACCCGCCTTCTGAAGGTTGGCCGCCATCGCCCCACCCATTCTGCCCACTCCGACAAAGCCGATATTCACGGTCCCTCCAGTCTCATATTTTGCTCGAGCCGTCTAAAGCCCTGGCGCATACTGCGTAGTCCCGTCGGGGATCACGGCCACCTTGGCGTAACCCGGGTAGTCCCTCTTCAGTTTCGCCAGGACCTCATCCCACGACTTGGCCCACCCGATGAAATCGGCCGTCCCGAAGAAACCCGCCGCGGCGCGGTCGGTGTAAGAAGACACCACAAAGAACCTCTTGATCTTATCAGAGAACCCATGCTTAGTCCAGAGTCTCCCGCCCATATTGTTCCCAAAGGGACCGGAGAGGTAATGAGTCACCTGACCTTCGGGGGCATTTGCCAGAAGGACCAGGACGCCGCCGCTATCCTTCAGATACTCTGTTCCATACCTCACGCAGATGAGAGCCTCGCTGGCCTTATCGTAGGCGTTGATGACGCTGATATCCGCATCGTCAAAGAAGGCTGACAGGTAATGCTCTCTCGCCACCTCCACGCCAGCGCGGTGTGCGTCAACCACATCGCCCACGAACGCGGCGACCGGCTCCCTGCGCCCATTGATTACCACGTTGACAATGACGTCCAGACCCACCAGCCTGGCCGCCTCCTCCATGTCGAGACGCGACACATTCCCTTCGATCTTTCCCACGCCCACGCAATCGTTGAGCTTGCCCAGCGGGAACTCTTTGGTCGCCTCAGCGCGTCCAGCCACCCCGTGATGATTGGCCCATATGGTATCCATGGAAGCCACGCCCGGAACGATCAGCTTGGCCCCGCCTCCAAAGCCGGCGGCCCAATGCGGCACGATGCATCCGATGGCGATCTTGAAGTCGCAGGCGACGACCTCGCTGTTGATCTCCACGCGAGTGCCGCGGCTGGTCGTGCCTACGAAAGTGCAGTCCTGATACGGAGAATGATTGTACACCGGGAAGCGGTCCAGCGTCGACTCGCCCAGCTTCCTGGCCATCTGCAGGCGGTTCAGCGGCGCATGGGCCCCCAGGCCGCAGATGAACCGGATTCTGGAGTCCGGTATGCCGGCGGCCTCCAGTTCTTCGATGACATGAGGGACAAGCTCGGCCACGTTAGTGGGGCGAGCCATATCATCAAAGATGATGACAACCTCTTTCTTCCCTCTAGCCATTTCACGGATTCGAGGGGACCCAATAGGGTGAGCAAAGGCCTCTCTGAGAGCCCGCTCAGACATCCGGGGGGCATCGTGACCCCTTTTGAAGCAGGGGACAACCTCCCATGAATCGGAAAACGTCAAATCGACGTCGATATCGCCGTACCAGGCGAGTTGGCGCACCCTTACTGTCTTATCGTCTGCCATCCTTCACCACCCTCCAGTCGGGACGCAATATCGCCAGAAGTTGGGCTACGTTTCCCAGCCTTTCGAGATTCCAAAGGCGGTCAACTGCCGCGTCGGTCTGTGCCTTGGTCATCACGTAAGAGGCGTTGGTCCTGAACTTGTTCTCCAAATCCTGGTTGGTTGCCCGCAACCCCGGCACCGGCGTCCACTTTGCGTAGTCCACCTCTGCCTGTAAGGTTTTGCCCCTCGCCACGACCTTGACCTGGGCTGGCCTCTTGCCTTCCACGCCCATCTCGGTGTTGCGGATCTCTTTCGAGGCTTCGTAGACCTGGCAGCGCACCTTCCGGCGGAAGTGCTGAATTCTTTCGTCCCGCAATGTCGCCTCTTGCTGCCAGGCTGGGCCTGGCGCGATGCGGTGCGCCGCAACCGCAACATTGTAGGTCGTTCTGAACTGGGCATCCATGTGGCTCTCCAGCACCGGGCTGGTCCACGCTGGCAGCATGGAGAAGGGCTCCGCCGCAACTGTGACGCTCTCAATCTCCTCAGGCATAATGCCGTGTCGGGAGAGGACCTCGTCGAGGGCGTCAAGGACGGAGAGGAGAGCGCCGCCGCTGGGCCAGCGCTTGTACTGCGTCCTCAAGAGGAGCCAGTCTTGCCCCAGCCCTTCCGTTATTCTCTCCCCTTCGTAGAAGTCCGAGCCGTGCATCGTCCAGAAGCCATGCTCACGATCGAGGATGTCCTCCTCTCCAGTGTAGCCCTTTTCGCTGAGAAGAGCGGCCATCAGCCCACCCTGGGCCATCCATCCAGCCGGAGCGTATTTGAAGAAGGAAACGCGACGGGAATAGAAGAACTTGAGCCGGCTTGGAACAGGAGCCAGGGGGCCGGCCAGCCCGAAGGCATTGGCAACCTGGCCTGCGTCAAACCTAAGAATCTTGCCTGCTCCGGCCGCTGAGGCGAAGATGCCGCCGCTGAAGCCGGCAACGCCCACTGGGACGCCTCCTTTAGCTTTCACATTTCTCATTGAGGCGCCCACGCGAGCGCCCACCTCGTGCGCTGCCGCGAGGGCGGTGATCAGCGCTTTCCCTGTGGCCTTTTCCCGCTCGGCCAGTGCCAGGGGAGCGGAGATGGCGAAGGCCGAAACATGGCCCGGCACCAGGATAGGGTCAAACTCCAGCGCATTGATGAGTTCCGAGTTGGCGAAGGCGGCGTTGACGCACGAGACCCGCTGGCTAGCCCCCAGAATCGAGGCCTGGGGATTGCCACCCAGCTCCGCAGCGAGGGCGATGGCAGCCTTCCCTCTCGTCACGGTCGTGGCCCCCAGCGCGCAGCCCAGCGAGTCCAGCAAGGTGCGCTTGGTCTCCTCGCATACCTCCGGCGGCAGGTCCTCGAAACCCGTTCGGGCGACGAATTCCGCCAGCGCCGCCGTCGCGCTTACCTTGTCCAACAGGTCACCTCTGGTCTCTTCGTCAAGCCCGCAAACCCTGGGTTGGAACAGAAGGACAAAGGATAGAGTCCCCCCTGGTGGCACGTAACACTCATAAGTTCGGATAATGACATTTTAGCCGTAGGGTGGGTGGATCCCTGACGAAATCGCCGGGCAACCCACCGTCACGTGCCGCGTCCTTTCTGATGGGTCACGCTCGGCTCCACCCGCCGCACGCATTAATCGAGTTACGTTGTACTAGAAGTCGCGAGCAAGAGGTGCGTGATCGTATCATTGGTATGAAAATGGGAAGCTTACACATACCGCGCACTAAAGTACGCGGTATACCCCGTACTTCAGTGCGGGGCATAGAAACACGATTTTCATACCTGGTGGTGCCGGTGTCAACGGGCATGGGCGATTCATCACTCATCATTCTTAGTGTGAGAAGGACTCGGGCAGCGTTCCCGTGGCTGCCTGCAGCGCCCGGATCATCCCGATATCGACGCAGGTTATCAGCCTGGCCTCGGGACTTCGCAGTATCGAGTTGACGGTGCCGCTATGGGCCATCAGGATGAAAACGATATCTTGAGGCAGACCAACCAGCAAGGCTATGTGGGCGGCGTAAGCCCCATGAAAGATCTTCTGCCCCAGCTCCGACATCACGATCTTTCCATCGCGTCGGTCATACATTACTATCTTGTCCAGGTCGTGAAGAATAGCTCCAGTGAGCACGTAGTCCATATTGACTTTCACGCCGTACACCTGCATCAACTGGTCGCCCATGCCGCAGGAAGCGCCCGTGACCGCGTTGGTGTGCTTGACAAGGGTCTCACCCGGCGCCGGGTCCAGGCCAAAGGGGGCATCCTCCAGCTTCTTGAAGCTGCTTTCTTTCCAGGCCATATACCACGCCTTGATTACGCCCTCCCGCAGTTTCGCATCGACAATCTTCTGGATCAACGGAAAAGCCTTGGTGATGGCCTCTCTATCAGCCGCTGGGACGCGCGCTACGACCTTTACCATCATGCCTCTCCTTAGTTTTCTGCCCGGGACATCAGTGCCCATCAGGGCATATCGGATATCAAACCACTATCTGCGGCGGGTTGAAGGCGTGATATTTCGCCTTGTTGGCTACTATCTCCATGGCTTCGGGAAGCTTCTCGAGGCCATGCAGGACCTGAGTGATTTGCGGCCCCACTTTGACCCTCTTGCTCGCGACCAGGAAGGCGGCGTACTTCAGACCCTCGGGGCCGACAGGGTCCGGCCACATATACTTTATGCTCCTGCTGCGCATGTGAACGGGGTCTAACTCCAGGGGGCCTTCCAGGTTGGCGACCTGAAAGACCTTCCCCCCAGCTCTGACCATCTGCACCGCCTGACGAACGGTTTCGAAGCCCGCCAGCCCGTCCTCTTTCCTCCCCCCGGCCGTCTCGAACACAACGTCGACGCCACGGCCCGAAGTGAGTCTCCTGACCTCCGTCACGGGGTCCGCCTCCGTGACGTTGACCGTTGCGTCGGCCCCGAAATCGCGCGAAAGGTCCAGAGACTCGCGACGACGGGCCAACGCGATGAGGAGGCCCGCCCCGGCCAGCTTGGCCACTTGCAGAATGCCCAGGCCCATGGCGCCCTGACCCAGTATCGCCACCGTGTCACCAAACTGGATATTGGCGTTTCTCACATTGCCCACGCAGACGCCCAGCGGCTGAAAGGCGGCCACTTCGTTGTCCGTAGGCCCGTCGGGCATTCTCACCAGTCCCCATTCGGGTACGGACACGTATTCGGCGAAGGCCCCGGGGACCTCCAGCCCAAAATTCATCGGAGATAGACATTCGGACTCATTTCCAGACTTGCACATGGGACATGCACCGCAGCGGAAGTGCCCTCCCGGGTAGCTCACCCGATCGCCGACCTCCAGAGTGCTTACGTTCGGGCCGGTCTCAACCACCTCGCCGCAGAACTCATGGCCCAACTGAACAGGCTTTCCTTCTGCCCACATCTTCCTTATGCGCGGTTGGTGAGGGTTCGGCACCCCTTCGATGACGCCGCGATCGACCACGGCGACCTGTACGACCTTGACCTTGACCAGCACCCAGCGGGGCCTAACCTCTGGCAGGGGCGCATCCTCGAATCTCAAATCCCCGTAGGCGTGAAGTCTCCAGGCTTTCACCGTTTGCTCCTGACGACCTTCTCTTTAGCGCGTCCCTGCCATCTATCTGGCGAGCCAGATCTCCCGGTAGCCGTAGGCGTGGTGGTGGCTTATCGATGGCGGGGCATAGCCCCGGACTTCCGTCCACCGAGCGTAGGGGATTCTAGCCCAGTACGCTATGGCAATCGGGACATCCTGGAGCAGGATTCTTTGCATCTCCCAGACAATCTTGCGTCGTTCCTCCGTGTCCAGGGCTCGCGACTGCTTTCCGTAGAGATCGTCGTAGACGGGATTGCTGTACCCGCTGAAGTTGTTAGTGCCGTTAGTCAGGTAGAAGTCGCTGAGGAGAATATCCGGGTCCGTGTTCGAAGACCCGAAGGCGTCGGTGAGACTGGTAAAGACCCTCCTGAAGCGCCGGTCCAGATAGACGGTGCTCTCCTGCGGATCGAGGTCGACGGTGATGCCGATAGCGGAGGCAGCATTCTTGACAACCTCACCCAGCGCCTGGTTCACCGGGGTCAACCTGACCATGGCCTCGGTTCTGAACCCGTTGGGGAACCCCGCCTCCGCCATCAGCTTCCTGGCGCCCTCGAGGTCCGGCTTTGCATAGCCAGGCACCTTCACCATCTCTTCCTCGGGAAGGGCCCACTCCCCTTTCGCCTGGGCGGACATTCCCACCACGCCCGCCCCTTCCAGCCCGAGCGCCAGCATGTTCTTTCGGTCGAAAGACATGCTTACCGCCCGGCGTACCCGAGCATCGTTCCAGGGCTGTTTCGCCAGACTGAATACCATGCCGTACCAGGCGGCGTGGAATTCCCAGGTAACAGCTATCTTGTCGGAAAGCGTCTCTTCAATGATTTTCGATTGTGACACCGTCATGTAGGGGAACGGCGCCAGCCAGAGTATGCTCTTCGTCCTGAGGGCCGCGAATCTAGTGAAGGAATCCCGGATTATGTAGCCTTTGACCCCATCCAGGTAGGGGTGGCCCTTGACGAAATAGTCCGCATTCTTCACCAGCTCCCAGCCGACCCCGCTGGCATAGTCCTTGAACTTGAAAGCGCCGGTCCCCATGACCGTCTTGGACAGGTCATTGTTCCTCTCCAAGACCACCCGCTTCGGTACCACGGCGAAGTAGAAAGCGGCTATGAAGTTAAGAAAGGAAGCCTGCGGATGGCCCAACGTGATCTTGACGGTGGAATCATCAGGGATCTCGATATTCGTCACGTTGGAAAGCTGTCCCCGTCGGGGGCTCCTCGCCAGCCCCATCTTGGGATCGCGGATTCTATCGAAGGAGAATTTCACGTCCTCCGCGGTGAGCGGGCCGCCGTCGTGGAACTTGACCCCTTTCGCCACGTGAAACGTATACGTTGTACCATCGGGGCTTAGCTCCCAACTCGTGGCCAGGTCGGGGATCACCTTCACTTGCGGCCATGCCTGGGGGTCATATCGCACCAGGCCGTTGTAGGCTCCCGCCAGGACCGAGAAGCTGAAAGCAGTCTCCTCTCGATGGACATCGAGGCCGGGTGGGTCTCCACCAACGCCGATGGTCAGTGTGCCACCATATCTAGGTTCGCCCGCTGCCGGCTTCGGGGACGCCGTGAGCAAGGCGGGTTTCGCCGTAGGTGCGGCCGGCTTGGCCGTCGTCGGCGCGGCGGCGGTTGCGGTGGGTGCCGGCGCCTTTGTCGCCGCCGGAGCCGGGGTCGGAGCCTTAGGCGCCGGTGTCGGCGCCGCCGCAGGGGCGCATCCCGATGCAATGGGGACAAACAGAAGCCCCAGGATCGTGAGACAACTGGCCGTGACGAACCGCCTCGTGATGCCCATTGTGGACCTCCTTTCAGCTACGCCCTTTCCGCTTCGGTTTGTTCCTCTTCCCTTGGGCCCGCCTCGACGGATCGGACGTGTCCGACCCGTCGGCAGCTCTATCTTGAGAAGCAGCGCGGCGTTTCGGCCCCGGACCTGTGGGTCCACCGCCTGCTACTTCGCCAGCCAGACGTCCTGGTACTTGCTGTTATTGTAGACTCCTGTGCCCGGCTTGTAGTTCCTGACCTCCGGCCAGTGGCCTATGTAGGCAGCAAACCAGAGATTGAGGACGTAGGGGGCTATCTCCATAACCCGGTACTGCATGTCAAGGACAACCTTCTTTCGCTCCGCCACATCTGTCGTCCTGCTTTGCTTCTCGAAGAGCTCAAACAACCTGTCGTCATTGATGAGGTAGCGATTGCCCTTGACGAAATAGGTCGCTGCCGAATCGGGGTCGGAGATCTCGGGCCCGGCGACTATGCCTGCCGTTTCGTAGGTGCCCCTGTTCAACCGCTCCGCGTAGACGGCAGTCTCCACCGGATCGGCCGTGGCCCGAACGCCTATCCTGGACAGTTGGTTGGTCATGAACTCGGACACTTTCAGGTAGTCGCTAAGGCCCGCTCGCGTCATGATTCTGGCATCAAACCCCCCGGCGTGACCGGCTTCGGCCATGAGGCGCTTCGCCTCAGCGAGATCGGCATCCTTCGGCTGCCTGAACCCCGGCTGCTTCTGCAACTCATCCTGGGGAATGGCCCACTGGCCGGCGATGATGGCGCCTCCCAGGGTGCCCTCTCCCTCGCCTACGGCCTGCAGCGCCGCCTGTCGGTCAACGGCCAGGAAGACGGCGCGGCGCACTCGGATGTCAGTCCAGGGCTTCTGGGTCGTGTTCATGAAGAAGACGCCAGTCCTCAGGGCCTGGAAAGGCTGGATGATGGTCTGAGGCGCGTTGTTTTTGAGGTTCTTGGCTTCGCCGGAGGAAAAGTTGTTTATGGAGACGGGCATCTTGATGCGCTCGGTGCGAAAGGCGGCGAGGAATGTGCCCCGGTCCCTGATGATGAAGATGCTGATTCCATCCAGGTATGGACGCCCGGCAACGAAAAACTCCTTATTCTTCACTAGCTCCATGGCGATGCCAGCGGAATAGTTTTTGAGCTTGAAAGGTCCGGTGCCTACTGCGTCACTCTTGAGACCGCCCCGGGTGTCGTAAATATGCTTCGGCACCATGGACATGTTGCCGAGCGCCAGCATGGCCGGAAGAGACGCTGAGGGAAATTTGAGAGCGGCTCTTACTGAATACTCGCCCGCTGTTTCAATGGCGCTGATGGGGCTGAGGTTGTCCCGCTTCCGGGGATAGTACTTGGGCTGGTTTTCCAGACTGAACTTCACGTCGGCGGAGGTGAACTGTTTGCCATCGTGCCACTTCACATCCTTGCGCAGATAGAAGGTATAGGCCATCCCATCGCCGCTGAGTTCCCACCGTTCCGCCAGGTCAGGGACTATCTTTTCGTTGTCCGAGGGATCATATTGGAGCAGGCCATCGTAGGCGGGGCTCATCATGTTGACGAAGGTGGCGGTGCCCTCTGTGATGGGGTCGAGGCTGCCCGCGTCTGACGAGGTGCCCAGCGTCAGGACACCCCCATACCTGGGCTGGTCAACGGTCGGCTTGGGGCTCGGCGCAGGCGCCCGCGGCTTGGCTTCGGGCGCGGGTGCGGCAGTCTCGGCGGGGGCCCCTGGCCTGGGTGTCGACGGGCCTGCCGCCGGCGCGCAGCCGGCGATGAGCAAACCGAGGACCACCGAAAGGACGGGAATTGCCGAGCGCCTGTTGCGCGACATCGGAGACCTCCTATTGCTTACACTTCGCCCTGCATCTCCGCCGCCATCCTCAGCCGGCGGTCCGCCGTTCCGATTTTTAAGGTCGCAGATTCTGATGCCGTGTCACGGCCTTAACTCGCTGATATCGGAAAGCTGACACCTTACCGGCCTATGGCCTTGGTCACCGGGGCTGACCAGTCCCACACGTACGCCGACTTCCCGGAGGCTCCCCCAACCACCACAATATGATAGTCCTTTGGGTCCCGCACCACCGGCACCATGGTGTCATCAGGTTGATTGAGCAGCCACTGCCATCCAGGCGCCACGGCGGCGGGCCGGGTGGGATTCTTGAGCACTCGGAGGGGAACTCTGGAATTGTGAAACATGAACCGCCTGATGTCATTCTTGGTCCAGCCGGCTTCAGCTATGATTCGAGCGTGATCCGGGCAAAGCACAATCAGCGGTTCCTGGTCCAGGCCGTCGGCGCGCAGCCACGTCCAAGACGGCGTTAAGGGGGCGTTGGCAGTGTAAGCAAAGGTGGTCAATACTGCCTCCGGGGTGCAGCTAACCAGGTCTGCGACGTCGACATGGCTTCCGCAAGGGAACACGGTCACTGTGCTTTCGTCAGGGCGAAATCCCTGTTCCACATGCAGCGGCCCCCAGGGGTTCTCCTCTTCATTCTCGCCCATGCACATGCTGTACTTGTTGGGCGAGCCGATCGTATCCATGTCCGCGACGCCCGGGTAAGCATGGCCGACATTCATCATCACCAGACGCACCGCCCTGCCTATCACCGTATTGACGCGAGATGGAGCCCCGGGCCCCAGGGCGCAGCGCCCGGAATTGATGCCAAGCTCCTTTCTAATCGGGCCATTAATGACCAGGAGCGGCGTCTGCGGGCCCGTAGATTGAGCTATCAAGGTAAGATCGAATTTTGGCTCCGCCATGGCCTCTACGGCTGCAATCACCACGGGCAGATGCTCCGGAAGGCACCCAGCCATCACACAGTTGATGGCAATCTTCTCGACGGTGCCCATGCCGCTGCCCGGCTCCATGATGCTGATCACTTCGTCGCGGCGCCGGGACGTACCGGTCAGCATGCCCTCCACCTCTTCCAGCGTCGGGGGGACAAGCGGAAAACCATCGCCCCAGCCCCGGTCGAGGAAGTCATTGTTCAGGTTACGCAATGCGTCGAGGACATCGCGTCCCTGGTAGCGAAGCACTTGTTGTTGTCTGACCGGCCCAGGCCTCGCACTGACCTTCGGTTGCTCGGTAAGAGCCCGGAACAGGTCCTCAGCGCGTGCCAGCACTTCCTCGCGAACACGCTCGGGAGGGACTTCGGTCAACGCTGGGCCGACGACAATCCTGGGGAGAACATCCAGCCCCATGGCGCGGTGACGCGCCTCGTAGCTGGAAATGAACCCGGAGGATACGATGCCAACGGTGGGGATGCCGAGTTTCTCAAGTTGCACGCAGTCGTGGGCAAGCCACGATGAGCAGCCCCCTCAGTCGGCTGTGCTGGCGATTACAGCGTCGCAGCCGCTCTCCTGCACCCGTCCATAGGGCCCTGGCAGGTGGGACATATCGCGCGTGATGCGAACAATGGTTACATTCTCATAGCGCTGCTGGATCGCCTCGGCTGCGGCGCTCAGAGCCACGTCACCGTGGGATTTCGTGTTCCACCAGAGTCCTACCGTCTTGCCGCTGATGGAATTGGGCCGGCGGGCGGGCATGATTGCCTCCGGCCGCACTTCAGCTACGGGGTTTGCGACCTCGATCCGCGCCTTTCCCGAATTATCAGTCACCGATGTCTCCTTCCCGACTTTGACGCTCCTTCTACTTCGGCGCCAGATTAGGGTCCAGCCAGGTGCTTTCGTGGCGGCCGAAAGCGGACGACTTTATGTTAGTGGTCCACGGCGTGAAGCCCTTGACCTTCTTCCACACGCCCAGCGTGCGGTTTCTCCAGCCCAGAACGGGATAGGGAATGGTCTCATGGAGTATGAGCTGCATCTTCCGGACGATCTCCTTTCGCTTCGCGGGATCCACGGAGGATGACTGCTCCACAAAAAGCTTGTCGAACTCGGCGTCATAGTACTTCCCGAAGTTCTTCCCCCCGCCCTTCACAAAGGCCGATGAGAAGACGAGGTCAGGGTCATCCGCATCCTGGCCGTTGGAGCTGGACATTATCGGAAAATTGGACGTCTGCAAATGGTCGTAATAGATGGTGCTCTCCAGCGGCTTCAGCGTGCCTCTCAGTCCAGCCTTCTCTAGCTGCGCCTTCAACCAGACAGCGACATTCACGAACTCATTTTGCGCTCTGGTCTCCAGGTCGAAATCGATGCCGTTGGGGTAGCCAGCCTCCGCCAGAAGTTTCCTGGCCAGCTCTCGTTCGGCATCCTTGGCCGGCCCCGTCTTCGCATAGCCGGGCTGGGCATTTACCTCGGCCTCGGGAAGGGCCCACGCGCCTGTTGGAGACATGTATCCCCCAACTCCGTAGAAGCCAGGGCTGATGACGCGGACGAATTCCCAGCGGTCAAGGGCCAGGTTCACCGCCTGTCGCACGCGCACGTCGCTGAAGGGAGGTTTCGTCTGGCCTATGAAGGGATTCGCCGTGGTGGTCACGCCGGGAATCCGGTAGGCCGTCGCCACGTCCCTCATTGTTGCCTCTATGGTGTCTACCGCGGGGGGCTCATGGTCCATCGCATCGAGCAATACCCGGCCCGTTCTGAAAGCGGAAAGCCGGGTTGTAGGGTCGAGGATGATATAGGCCATCCTCCCGTTCATGTAGGGCAGCCCCTTCTTGAAATATGCCGGATTCTTCACCAGCTCGATGCTGACGCCGCTGTTGAAAGTTTTGAGCTTCCACGGCCCCGTGCCCACCACGTCAAACCTCGGGTCCGGCTTCTGCTCCAGGACATGCTTGGCCAGAATGGAGTTAGTGCCCATAGTCATCATCACCGGGAAAGATGCGGTTGGGCGACTCAAAGTGACCTTCACCGTATTAGCGTTGACCGCTTCCACCTTCTGCAACGGCTCCAGCATGCCACGGGCGTAAATGTAGATGCCCCTGGGCGGCTCCTTCTCCCTCATGAGGCTGTACCTGACGTCCTCAGCCGAGAAGGGTGCGCCGTCGTGCCACTTAACGCCTTCTTCCAGATAGAAGGTGTAGACCAGGCCGTCCGGGCTGACCTCCCACTTCTTGGCCAGGTCGGGGGTCATTTTGTTGTGGTCTACGCTGTCCCACGAAAGCAGCGTGTTGTAGGCGCCAGTAACAGTGGTGACCACGCTGGATGTCGCCGCTTGCTGCACATCGAAAGTGGAGGGGTTATCCCGCAAAGAGACGGTCAGCGTGCCTCCATAGACTGGCGTTTCGCCCCCGGCGGCGGCTGGCGTCGATGCCACCGTTGCGGCCGACCTGGGAGTGGCCGTCGGAGCGGCTGCCGGTTTGGGCGTGACGCCTGGCGGTGCGGTGGGCGCCGTGGTGGGTGGGGCGGCGGCCTTCTGTGGGGTGGGGGCCGCCGCTGGCGCGCAGCTCAGCAACAGCAAGCTGGATACCATAGCCAACCCGACTACGGCTTGAACTTTTCGCCTGGACATTTTTGACTTACCTCCTCGTCTGCTTTCGCGGCACAAGAAATCCCCCTACCTGCTATCTATCCCCAGGCTGCAAGCCGCCCGCTGTCCACCTCCGGCGGATAGCGTTCTCAGAGCTCCAGGCCGAGCACCTTGCTGGCATTCCCCGACAGGATGGCCTCGACCTCAGCTTCGGTAAAGGGGAGCCCCGCCGGGGCTTTGCAGGGCAGCTCTCGAATCATCCTGATGAAATCCTGGGTGGGCACCACCGCCTCGATGAAGGGCGCATCCGTGCCGAAGAGGACGGCCTCGACGCCGCACCAGTCAACGATATCGCGCAGGATTCTACAGAAACGTGGATAGTTCCGCCACCCTGCGTTCGACGCCTGCCTCGTCCATCTGGGCCAGCATCCGGCTGCCATCGGGATCAGGAGAAAAAATGTGGCAGAGCCTCTCCAGAATCTGAGATTCGGGAACCTGTGCCCCATTGCGGCCTCCGGGTCCGTAAACACGCGCCAGATGATGGGCCCGTTCGGCGAGACCCGCCTCGTCAAAGGGCTTGTGGTAGAAGTGGCAATGAAAATCTATGACCAACCTGCTCCTTTCAGCGGCGCCAAATGCGCTCCTGCCTGGGCCGATCTTTCGGTGTCGCGAGGCACGCCGACCTGACGGAAGCCAGAGCCTGCCGCGGGATAAGCCGCAGCGCCTCCGTCAGGTCCGATCAAGGTGCGCATGCTGACGCTATTTGGCCAGCCACATATCCTGGTACTGATAGGCGTGGTAGTGGCTTAATGATGGCGGGGTGTAGCCTCTGACATCTTTCCACCAGGCATAAGGGACGCGGCTCCAGTACGCGATGGCGATCGGCACGTCCTTCAGCAGAATCCTCTGCATCTCCCAGACAATCTTCTTGCGCTCCGCTACATCGAGCGTTTGCGACTGCTTGGCGTAAAGCTCGTCATACTGCGGATTGCTGTACCCGCTGAAATTGTAGGCGGCGCCCGTTACGTAGAAGTCGCCCAGCAGGGCATCCGGGTCCGTGTGCCCCAAGCCGGCCGAGGAGGCCTCGAGAGGATAGATTCTCCTGAACCGCTGGTCCATGTAGACCGCGGTCTCCTGCGACTTAATATCGAGGTTGATGCCGATGGCGGCGACAGCATCCTTGACGAGTTGGGCCACAGCCTCCTGCGCTGGGGCAGCCCTGGTCAGGGCCTCCGTCGCCAATCCGTTGGGGTAGCCAGCCTCCGCCATCAGCTTCTTGGCGCCTTCGATATCCGGCTTTTCGTAGCCGGGCAACTTCTTCAACTCCTCCTCGGGAAGGGACCACGGTCCCGGCGGCTGGGCCGACATGCCCACGAGGCCGCCGCCCTCCAGCCCGATCTCCAGCATCTTCTGCCGGTTGAAGGACAGGCTCACTGCCTGACGGACCCGCACATCGTTGAAGGGCTTCATAGCCATATTGAACTGAGCACCGTACCAGGCCGGATGGAACTCCCACTTAACGGCGATCTTGTCCGAGAGCTGTTCTGCAATGACCTTCGTCATGGACACGGTCATGTAGGGCAATGGCGCCCACCAGAGAATGCTTCTCGTCCTGAGGGCGGCAAACCTGGTGAACGAGTCCTTGATTATGAAGCCCTTGATCCCATCCATGTAGGGCCGGCCTTTGATAAAATAGTCAGGGTTCTTCACCAGCTCCCAACTGACGCCCGTGGAGTAATCCTTGAACTTGAAGGGGCCGGTGCCCATGACCGTCTTGGTCATGTCACCCTTCTTTTCCAGAGCCACACGCTCCGGTATCACCGAAAAGTAGTGGCCGCCAATGAAGGGTATGAACGAAGCTTGGGGGCGACCCACCGTGATCTTCACAGTGGAGTCATCCGGCGCATCGATGCTGGTGACATTGGAAAGCTGGGTGCGTCGAGGGCTGCTGGCTAATCCCAGCTTGGGATCGCGGATTCTGTCGAAGGAGTACTTCACGTCCTTTGCGGTGAGGGTATCGCCGTTGTGGAACTTCACCCCTTTTGCCAGTTGAAAAGTGTAGACCTTGCCGTCGGCGCTGAGGTCCCATTTCTCCGCCAGGTCAGAGACTACCTTGACCTCCGGCCAGGCGTGCGGGTCAAATTTCACCAGGCCGTTGTAAGCTCCGGCCACGGGCGCAAAGGTGTAGGCGGTCTGCTCCCGATGCAGGTCCAGGCTGGGCGGGTCTCCGGCCACACCGACGGTCACAGCGCCGCCGTAGCGTGGCTGTTCACCCGCTGGCTTCGGCGTGGGCGCAGGGGCGGCTGGCTTGGCTGTGGGCGCAGCAGCGGGCGCGGCGGTCGGCGCGGCCGCCGGCGCCTTAGTCGGGGCAGCCGCTGGCGGCTTCGGCGTGGGCGCAGGCGCCGCCGGGGCGCAGCTTGCCAGCAGGAGCCCCAACACGGAAAAGAGACTGGCCATCATGAGAGACTTTTTTCTGGACATTACGGGACCTCCTTCAATGTATAGCCGCTCCGCTTTTGAGATTGCGTCCGGCCCTGCCTCGGGAGCGGCCGAGCGAGGCAGGAGGCGCGGCCGCCTACCTCTTGATCTCCACTGTGACCGGCGCGCCGACGCTTGTCAAGTAGATAGACTTGCCCACCGGCCCGCCGACCACCAGGACGTGGAACCAGTCTGGCCCACCGACAATCGGCACCAGCGTCTCCTCGGGGGCATCGAGAAGCCATCTCCAGGAGGGGAGGATCAGCGCCGGATCAAGGGTGCCGCCGTATTTCGAATAGCGCCATTCGATGAACGAGTGGTGATACATGTACTCCCTGATATCCTGCTTCGACCAACCGCCATCGTGGATGATTTTGGCATGGTCCGGACAAATCAGCAGACACGGTTGCCAGAAGCGGTCTCTTCGCAGCCACTCGCTGATATGGGCGCCGGCGTTCCTCGCCGTCCCGGCGAAAGTCATGACAACATGCTCCGGCCTGTAGCTCCGAAGGTCGGTCACCTCCATGATGGATTCGACGCCGTAGACGGTGACTGTGCTCGTGTCCCTATCGAAGCCGCGCTCAACGTGGAACGGCTCCCAGGGGTTTTGGTCTTCATTCTCAGCGAGGCACATGCTGAACTTGTTGGGCGTCCCAATGGTGTCCATATCCAGCTCGCCCACATAGGCGTGGCCGATATTCATCATAATGAGCCTTATGGCCCTGCCTATGACTATGTTGGCGAAGGACTGGGCCCCGGGACCAAGCGCTCCCCGGCCCGAGTTGATGTTCAGCTCTTTCGCGATGGGTCCATTCACGATGAGCATGGGAGCATGGGGGCCTGTGGAACAGGCCACGCTCCTCATGTTGAACTCGGGTTTGGACATGCCCTCCACGGCCGCAATGATCACAGGCATGTGTTCCGGCAGGCATCCCGCCATCACAGCGTTGATGGCGATCTTCTCCACCGTGGCCTCCCCCATCCCCGGCAGCATAACGGTCACGATGTCTCCTGGAGACCGGCTGGCGCCCGCCAGCATCCTGTCAACCTTCTCCGGCGTAGGCGGTATCAGCGGAAAACCGTCGCCCCATCCGTTCCTGAGGAAGAATCGGTTCATCTCCTCAACTGCTTCATAGCGGTCAGCGGCCTCGAAGCTGAAGGTCTTATCCGTCGCCTTGCCTTCAGTCGCGCCAACCTCGACATCCCTGGTCACGCCTTCAACGATGCGGTCAAAACTCACCCCGACTACCTTGCGGACGTCCTCCGGCGAAAGGCTGGTTAGCGCCGAGGAAAGGGACGCCAGGGCCAACCGTTTCAGGCCAAATCCCCTGGCCGTAGCCAGCGCCTCAGCCTCGAACCCCTTGGCGGTGAGCGCCACGGTCGGAATTCCCTTCTTCTCGAAGAACGCCATGTCGTGGGCAAGCCACGACGTGCACGCCCCTCAGTCGGCGGTGGAGCTGATTATCGCGTCGCACCCCGCTTTTGCCGCCCTCTCCAGGACGTCCATGCCGTGGGGATGGTTTTCGTGGAATCTAACGAACTTGACATCCTTGAATTTGTCCGCCAACAGCCGGGCAACCTCATCCAGGGCCACGTCGGCCCCTGGCTTCGCGTTGGACCAAAGACCGATGGTGTGGCCGGTCAGATCTCGCAGGCGAGCCGCCATCGGGGTGGTCTTGGCCGCTATGGGTGCTACAGGGTCCAGCACCTCCAGACTCCCAACCCTGACATCCTCTCTTGTCGCCATATTCGCTCTCCTGATTCACGAACCTGCGTTGGCGTGTCTCCTGAAATCCCTGCTGTTGCGCGGGGACCAACTGTCAGAATCCCAGACTCTCGCCCACCAGTATGATGTTGTGCCGGTGCTCATCCTCATCGGACTGCCCCGGGGTCGTTCCACGGCTGCTCTCAATGACTATCGTGAAGTTGCACCCGCGCTCGAAGTGTGTGCAGTCTACGCACTTTCCTCCCTTCAAACAGGGAAGCTCGAACCACGACTGCCGGCGATGGTAGGTGGCATGATGCCAGAAGTTCATCGGAGCGGCTATCTCGCGGATGCGCCTGAAGGCGGCCTCCACGTCGGGGACAAGCTTGTTGACCCCCGCCACGATGATGATCTTCTTGGGGCCGAAGATCATGGCCGCCACCCTGCCGCCGTGGCTATCCGTGGCCACGACCTTACCGTCCAGGGTTACCGCGTTGGCTCCCGAAAGGAACACGTCAGCCACCATTGCCTTCCTCTGCAGGTCCCGGAGCGCTTCTCCCGTGAGCTTGAGGCTGCCGTCTTCGTTCCTATCAAAGGGGTCGAAGACTACGTGGTCCCCCGATTGTTTGAGGATGTCCATCACCCCAATCTGGTCGACGCTCATCGAGTCGCCGCGGCCGATAGTCGCCCCGGGAGGTATGAGGCTGAGGACCTTCTCGCGGGCGGCGTTCCGGTCCGGCACATACACCGCCCGGAGCCTCCTCCGGTGGAAATTGGCCACTGCGATCTCCGCTTGTTTCTGCCAGTAAGTGTAGTTCGCCTCACGAATGCCTGTCTCGTCCATCCTGCCTCCTCCAGCGCGTAATTCAGGTGCTTATGACCTTGGTCACCGGCTCCGCCCAATCCCAGATGTAGGCCGACTTCCCGGCATCAGCCCCCAACACCATGATGTGGTAGGCGCTGGGGTCCCGCACCACGGGCACCATTGTATCATCCGGCCGGTCCAGCAGCCACTTCCACCCCGGGGCTACCGCGCCGGGTCTCGTCGGGTTCTTGAGCACTCCCAGCGGGACCCGGGAGTTGTGGAACATGAATCTTCTGATGTCGTTCTTGGTCCAGCCCCCGTCCGCGATGATTCGAGCGTGGTCCGGGCAAATCACCAATAGCGGTTCCTCTTCCAGACCTTCCGGCCGCAGCCAGGTCCACGAGGGCGTCAAGGGGGCGTTGGCGATATGGGAGAAAGTGGTGAGCACCTGCTCCGGCGTGACGCTGACGAGGTCCGGGACATCAACCAGGCTTCCACATGGGAAAACCGTAACGGTGCTGTCCTCAGGACGGAACCCACGCTCGACGTGCAGCGGCCCCCAGGGGTTCGCCTCCTCATTCTCCGCTGCCACCATGCTGTACTTGTTCGGCGTGCCGATGGTATCCATGTCCATTATGCACGGATAGGCGTGCCCAACGTTCATCATTACCAGGCGCACCGCCCTGCCTACCACGGTGTTGGCCCGAGAAGGCGCCCCCGGCCCCAGGGCGCAGCAGCCCGAATTGATTCCCAGTCGATGCCTGATCGGGCCGTTTATCACCAGGAACGGCGTATGTGGCCCCGTGGATGAAGCTATCCCGGTGAGGGCGAACTCCGGCTCCGCCATGGCCTCCACCGCCGCCATCACCACCGGCAGGTGCTCCGGAAGGCACCCGGCCATGACGCAGTTGATGGCGATCTTCTCCACGGTGGCTATCCCCCTGCCCGGGTCCATCAAAACAGTGACCTCGTCCCGAGCGCGCGACGTCCCCCCCAGCATCTCCGCCACCGCTTCAGGAGTCGGGGGCACAATCGGGAAACCGTCTCCCCAGCCCCGGTCGAGGAAGTCGCGATTCAGATTTCGCTGGGCGTCGAAAAAATCACGCCCCTCGTATCGGATTGACTCCTCCGGGGCGACGGACCGCCTGGCCGTGATGACGGGTTGCTCGGTGAGTCCCTTGAAGATATCTTCGGCGAGCGCCAGGATCTCTTCGCGAACACGCTCAGGGGGCAACTCCGTAACCGCCAGTGCCGGGCTGACCTTCGGAAGCGCGTCCAGCCCTAACGCGCGGTGACGGCCCTCCCACATGGACCTGAAACCAGAGGATACGATGCCCACTGAAGGAATGCCCCGCTTTTCAAACTCCACGCAGTCGTGGGCAAGCCACGATGTGCAGCCTCCTCAGTCGCCCGTGCTGGCAATGACGGCGTCGCACTGGGCCTTCACCACGTCCTCATAGGGCCCCGGGCTGCATTCCATGGGCCGGGTGAAACGGACGAAGGTCACGTTTTGGAACCGCCGCTCGACCGCCTCAGCGGCTGCGCTGAGAGCGATTTCCCCGTGAGACTTGGTGTTCCACCACAGCGCGATCCGTTTGCCGCTGAAGGTGTCCAACCGTCGCGCGGGCATTATCGCCTCTGGCCGCACTTCCGCCACGGGGTTCGCGACTTCAAAATGGACTTTCCCTTGTTTGTCAGTCACCATGGCCGGACCCCTCTAGTTCGCGAGCCATATGTCCTGGTACCCGAAGGCATTGTAGAAGCTTACTGGCGGAATATAGCCCCTTACCTCCTTCCACCAGGCGTACGGGACGTTAGACCAGTAAACTATGGCTATTGGAATGTCCTTGAGCAGGATTCTCTGCATCTCCCAGACTGTCTTGCGGCGTTCGGTGGCATCGATTGTTCGCGACTGCTTGACGTATAACTCGTCGTACTGCGCGTTGCTGTATCCCGACCAATTCCTGGGCGAACCACTTACGTACATGTCGCCGAGCAGAGTGTCTGGGTCCGTGCCGGAGGAGCCCATGGAGCCGGCAGCAAGAGCGAAGGCCTTTCTATCGCGCTGAGAGTTATAGACCGCTGTCTCCTGAACGTTGAGGTCGACGGTGATGCCGACCGCGGCAACCGCATCCTTGACCAACACTGCCAAATCCTGCTGAGGCTTCTGTGCGCGTACAAGCATGTCAGTCTTGAACCCACTGGCGAATCCGGCCTCAGCCAGCAGCTTCCTGGACGCGTCGATGTCTGGCTTTGCGTAGCCCGGCACCTTCATCATCTCTTCCTCTGGAAGCGCCCACTCTCCCGGCGGCTGGGCTGACATGCCTACCACCCCTGCTCCCTCCAACCCAACTGCCAGCATGTTTTTCCGGTTGAATGTCAAGCTTACCGCCTGGCGCACCCGAACATCACTCCACGGATCTTTGGTGACATTGAAGAGCGCCCCGTACCAGGCGGGATGAAACGCCCAGGCAAGGGCTATCTTGTCCGAGAGCTGCTCTTGAATGACCTTTGTCTGGGTCACAGACATGTAGGGAAAGGGAGCAAACCAGAGAATAGCCTTGGTCCTGAGAGCAGCAAATCTGGTGAACCCATCCCGAATAATATAACCCTTGACCCCATCCAGATAGGGCCTACCCTTGACGAAATAATCAGGATTCTTCACCAGCTCCCAGCTCACCCCGCTGGAGTAAGACTTGAACTTGAAAGGGCCGGTCCCCAGCACCGTCTTCGTCATGTCGTCCTTCTTCTCCAGGACAACGTGCTTGGGCACCACGGCGAAGAGGAAGCTGCCGATCAAGCCAATGAAGGAAGCCTGGGGATACTTCATCGCGATCTTGACGGTGGAATCGTCCGGCGTAGCGATGCTGTCGATGGCGGCAAGCTGTTGGCTTCTGGGACTCGCCGTCAACCCCACCTTGGGGCCGCGCATTCTATCGAAAGAGAATTTCGCGTCCTCGGCAGTGAAGGGTCTGCCGTCGTGGAACTTCGCTCCCTTGGCGAGGCGGAACGTGTAGGTTTTCCCATCGGAGCTGACCTCCCAGCTCGTGGCCAGGTCAGGGACCACCTTCTGCTCTGGCCAGGCGTGGGGATCGTATTTCACCAGGCCATTGTAAGCCGCTGCGGTGATCGCGTAGCTGGCGGCGCCTGTTTCCTGGTGGACATCGAGGCTTGTGGGGTCTCCGCCATGACCTGTGGTCAGGATGCCCCCATATTTCGGCTCGCCGGCTGACGGCTTGGGGCTCGGACTGGGCGCCGCGGGCTTTTCAGCCGGCTTTGGGGTTGCCGGCGGCGCCTTGGTTGAAGGCGGAGCAGCCACCGTAGGCGGGGGAGGTGCAGCTTTCGTAGGCGTTGGCGCCGCGGCAGGTGCGCAGCTAGCGAGCAAGAGCCCCAGAATGGCAAGGCAACCCAAAGCGCTCTTCATCGAAGCCTCCTTCGCAATGACCCGTATGTACCAGAACAAAGTCATTTAATAGTATGTTGACTAGTCTGTCAAGGTGTAATAAGCTATTCGCGTTATAGCATCATGTCATTTGGAAGTCCGGGTGAGGAACTTACGGTCGAAAATAGCTGGATGTTCACAGGAGGCTCCCTTGTCTGCAATGACGCTGACTCAACTGCGATATCTGTGCGCCCTGGCAAAGACGGGAAGCTATACCGTGGCCGCCGAGGAGTGCGGGGTCTCTGAATCAGTGGTGCACCGGGCAGTGGCGTCCCTTGGCAAGGCGTGTGGAATAAGGCTGTTTGAGCGCACGCCGGCAGGTATCCGCCTTACCGCGGCCGGAACAGCCATACATGAGTATGCTACTCAGATTTCCTCGCTGGTGGACTTGGCCGACCATGCGCTTCTGAGAGAAAAGGGCTTGCTTTCGGGAAGCCTGGCCATCGGCGCTGGGACTGCCGCCCTGCTTCATCTGCTACCCGAGGTCCTTGCACCCTGGCTGGTGGAGCATCCCCACGTCAGAGTCTCCATCTCTGAGGGGCGGACGTCATCCCTGGAGCAGCTCATGTTGAACGGCCGTCTGGACCTGATGTTCGCCTACGGCAACAAATGGTCGGAGCAACTGCAGCGCCAGCAGATCTTCGTTGACAGCCTGGTCGTGGTGTCCACTCCGGAGCACCGTTTCGCCAGATACAAAGCGGTATCGTTGAGAGAGCTGAGTCAGGAGAGGCTGATACTGATGCAGAAAGGGACCCTGGCGCGCCTGGAAACGGAGCAGATAGAAGCCCAGTACGGCGTGCAGTTCACCAGCGCCGTGGAAGTTGAGAGGTTCGAGACCGCTAGAACTCTCTGTCGCGCCGGAGCTGGGCTAGCGATAATTCCCAGGACAACCGTGTCGGAGGATATCGACAACAAGCAGATGTGTGTGCTCAACGTGGAATCGTTCCCTCGGAGCCGGCCCTACTTCGTCCTTTATCGCGGCGGGGCGATTCTCACTCCCGAGATAAGCTCCTTTCTCGCCGTCGTTCAGCGATGGGCGTTGGAGAGATCGTCAAGAATCCTTCCTGTATGATGGTCAGCGCCGCAGGCACTACACCGTTCGGCTGACGACGCCATCCTGGCGAGCAGCCGTCCGGATGGGGTGGCTGCCGTTCACTGGGGCTATTTCGTGAGCCAGATATCGAATAGCCTCATGCAACTGTGAAGATTGGCCGGAGCGGCGAAGTTCTTCACCTCGGGCCAGGTGCCGATTACGGCGCCGGACCAGAAGGGCAGCAGTGAAGGCAACTCCTGGAGCAGGACGTCATCCATTTCCTTCACGATGGCTTTTCTCCTGGCAATATCCACGGTCCGAGACTGTTCGGCGAAGAGGTCATCGAATCTCTTATTGGCCCACTTTCCATAGCCCTGCCCCGCATTGCTCAGGAAGTAGCGGCCCAGCTCATCGGGGTCGCTCAGGGCGAACTTGCCCGCCTGGGTGCCGATCTGGAAGTCGTTGGCCACCACGCGGCTGGTGTAGGCTGCCACCTCCATCACCTCCAAGGTCGCGGCGATGCCGATGGTGGCGAGCTGGTCCTTCAAGAATTCGCCCGCCTTCTGGTCCTCGCTCTTGGCGCGCACCGAAAGGGTTGTCTTGAAGCCTTCGGGGTAGCCGGCTTCCGCGAGCAACCTCTTCGCTTCCGCTCGGTCGGCGTCTTTCGGCTGACGGTAGCCGGGGAGTTTGAGGACATCGGCCTCCGGCCGGCCCCATTCACCCGGCGGGACGAAGGTGCCAAGTCTCGCCTGGCCGTCAGCCAGGACCTTAATGGCTGTTTGCCGATCGTAGGCCAAGCCTACCGCTTGACGCACCCTGGTATCGCCGAAGGGCGGCTTGACGGCGTTCATGGGGTGGCGCGGGAAAGTGTCCGCTGAGGACTCCCACAGGAGCAGACTGGGGTGCTGGCTCTTCAGGGTTGCTATCTCGGAAGGCGTCAAGGGGATCCAGTGGCTGGTCATCTTGATGCGGCCGGTACGAAAGGCGGAGAACCTGGTGCCGGCGTCTTTGACGATGTAATAGGTGATGCCGTCGAGATAGGGCAGCCCCTTCATGAAGTAGTCCGGGCTTCTTGTCAATTCCACACTGACGCCCAGGCTATGGGACTTGAAGCGGTAGGGGCCGGTGCCCATTACCTCCTTCTTCATATCACCCTTTGCCTCGAGCACGTGTCTGGGGAAGACGACGAACCAGTCGGTGGCAAACTGCGCCAGGAAAGACACATAGGGCTGTTTCATAATGACTTTGACGGTGTTCTCATCAGGCGTCTCAATCCTGTCGACAGAGCGGAACTGTTGCTGGTGTCCGCTTCTCATCCCCTTTGGAGGGTCCTTCTGCCTCTCCAGGCTTATCCGCACATCCGAAGACGAGAAGGGCTTGCCGTCATGCCACTTCACGCCCTTCTGCAAGGAGAAGGTGTAGACCAGCCCATCGGGGCTCAGCTCCCACTTCTCCGCCAGGTCGCCAATAATGCTGCCGGTATGATGATCGTACTGGACCAGGCCGTCGTACGCGGGGACCAGGGGTTCCAGGGCGGCTATCGTCGTTTCCTGGTGAATGTCAAAGGACGGCGGGTCGGCTCCCACGGAGATGGTGAGCACGCCGCCCTGGCGTTGCTGCTGCGCCGCCGCTTTCGGGGTGGCGGCAGGCTCAGCCGCTTGTGGCGCCGGAAGGGTCGTGGCCGCGGCTGTCGGCGTTGCCCTGGTGATAGCCGCGGGTGCGCCCGCCGGGGCGCAGCCGGCGACAATGAGCGCCACAGTGGTGGAAAGAGTCGCTACTAGCAAGATGTGTCTGCTCCTCATGGCACGCCTCCTTCAGGACTCGGTGCGGACGAAAGCCACCCTTAACGGCAAAGCACTTGCCTCTCAGCCGCCGAAACGCCGGGCGCGCCGCCCGGCCTCGGCCTTAGTACACCTAGCTGCGCAAAAGAGTCCAACATTTTCTCTCCCATCAAGGGAGAGGGAAGTGAAAGGACGGGCGTTTGGCCCAAAATACGTTACGCCTATTTCTACAACCTGCTGCTAGTACGATGTAACACTTGTAGCTTCGGATAAAGCCAGCCGTAGGGTGGGTGCAGTCCCGATGCTTGGGCTTTCTAGGAGTCCCTGATGCGTTGGGAAAGTCGGGACTGCACCCACCAATCGGTGGCGGTGGGTTACGCTTCGCTCCACCGACCCTACGGATTAATCAATGTTACACCGTACTAGTTGAGCAACTGAACAGAGTCCAGTTTGCTGACTCCTTCGGCGCTATTTCGAAAGCCACACGTCCTGGAACTTGTGGTTGGCGAAAAGGCTTCTCCCCGGGTTCCAATCCTTCATCTCGTCCCACCACACCGCCCGGTAGCTTGACCAGGTGACCACAATCTTGGGGGATTCCCGGTGGAGC
The DNA here is from genome assembly GCA_016190665.1 of Chloroflexota bacterium. Taxonomy (GTDB): domain Bacteria; phylum Chloroflexota; class Dehalococcoidia; order JACPQD01; family JACPQD01; genus JACPQD01. The sequence goes on along the minus strand of JACPQD010000028.1, from coordinate 58,604 downwards.
AGTCTCTGCATCTCCCAGACTATCTCCCGCCGTCTTGCCGCGTCCAGCGTCTTACTTTGGGACGCGTACATTTCGTCAAACCTGCCATTGCTCCAAGCGCCGTAGTTCATGCCGCTGCCTGAGAGATAGAAACCCCCGAGAAGGACATCCGGGTCCTCGTGGCCGATCCCATCTGCCCAGACAACCAGGTCAAAGGTCCCAGCAAAAAGCTTGCTTCGAGCTGCGCCTGTCTCCAGGACCTGTATGTCCGCCGTGATGCCGACTTTTGCCAGTTGGTCCTTAGAAAACTCGGCGGTCTCCCTGGCATGGACTGTGGTGGACGTCATGATTGTCATCTTCAAACCCTGCGGAAACCCGGCTTCGGAGAGCAGCTTCTTCGCCTCCGCTATGTCCTGTTCCTTGTTCTTCCGGAAGCCAGGAAGGTCCATCAGCTCGGCGTCGCTCAGGGCCCAAAACGATCCGGGCAGTGTATAGCCGTAGCCAGGCTTGAACGAGCCCGCGCGCACCACCTTGGCCGCCGCTTCTCGGTCCATCGCCAGATTCACCGCTTGCCTCACCCTGGCGTCATTCCACGGAGCGCTGCGGGTGTTCGGTGTCAAAGATGTCATGTTGGGCGTCACTCTGTCACGGATGACCAAGCGGGGTTCCGCTTTCTGGAGTTCGTCCGCCTGAGTCCGGCTCGGTCCGGCGGTGAGCGGAAGCATATGGAGTTGCTTCGTGCGCAACGCAGCAAATCTGGCCATCTCGTCCACAATTACATACGTCGTTATACCGTCAAGGTATGGCCTGCCCTTGATGAAGTAGTCCGGGTTCTTCACCGCTTTCAGTGAGACATCCCTCGCGTAGTTCGCGAGCTTGAAAGGACCGGAGCCCACGATATCTGCCTTCATACTCCCCTTCTCCTTGATCACGTCGGCGGAGAAGATGAAATTGAAGGGTAGGGCCAGGAGCTGGAGGAAGGAGGCTTGAGAAGCTTTCAACGTTATCTTTACCGTCGTCGGACTGGGAGCCTCTATCTTGTCGACCGACTGATACAGTTCTTGACGCGGCGAAATGTTGCCCTTCGGAGGGAAGACAATCCGGTCGATATTGAACTTGACGTCCTGAGAGGTAAGCGGCTTGCCGTCGTGGAATTTCACGCCTTCGCGGATACGGAAGTTGTAAGTGAGGCCGTCAGAACTCACCTCCCAACCTGTCGCCAGGTCTCCCGTTAACTTGTCTTCGCCTGAAGGGTCGTTTTGAATGAGCGTGCTATAGAAGGGGGCCAGCGGCACCTGAATCCCTGAGGAAGTCTCCTGGTGCATATCGAAGTGAGGGATCAGGTGCCGGTTGCCTCTTGTCAAGATGCCTCCGTAGCGCGGCCCCTCTTCCGCTGGCTTGGGGCTGGGCGATGGAGCCACCGTTGCGGGAGAGGCCGCAGCGGGAGAGGCCGCAGCGGCTTTGGTGGCAGGCGGTGGCTTCGCAGATGGGGTCGCCGGGGCTGTCGCCGGGCCGCACCCGAGGATCACCACGGAAGCCAACAGAGTCATGCTCGCCGATATCGATAGAGATCGCCCCATGCGCTCCCTCCTTCGGCCTCACGGATTCCACTGGTCGGGCATCACCGAAAACTACAGGCACTGCTCCGTGCGACTGATGATCTCGTCCTGCACCTCCGGAGTGAGATTGACGAAGTAGGCGCTATAGCCCGCGACGCGGACTACCAGATCCTTGTAGCGCTCCGGATGGGCTTTGGCGTCCAGCAGGACGTTGCGGTCGACGAAATTGAACTGGACATGGAGCCCGCCGTTGTCGATGAAGGAACGGGTGAGCGCGGCCACCTTCTGCATGGCCTCCGCACTCCTGACTATCGTGAGCGGGAACTTCTGGTTGAGTATCGGCACCATAGCCTCGACAAAGTCTGCCTTGATGGCCGAGTTAAGGACCGCGGTCGGCCCGCTTTTGTCCATGCCGTTCATGGGCGAAAGAGACCCATCGGCGAAGGGCGCCCCTCTCTTGCGTCCGTTGGGCAGCGCTCCTACCTTCTTCCCCGCGGCATAGTGCCAGGCCAGGCCGTTGCGCTGGATGGCGTAAGGCAAGCCAAAACAGTTCTTCTCGGACAGGATGACGCTGGCGCTGAACTTGGCGATGTCGCGAAGCATGTAGTCGGCCTCATCGTTGTCATTGCCGTACTTGGGGGCGGAGAGGCACAGGCGTCTGACTGCCTCGCCCCTCTCACCCGAGAAGTCAGTGTCCAGGGTTTCCAGAAGCTCGCCCATGCTCAGCCTTTTCTCGTCGAAGACAAGCTTCTTTGTGGCCGTGAGCGAGTCCCCGACATCGACCAGCGCCCGGTCCTTAGCGTACCAGAGTGGATAGTAGTCGGAGCCTCCGATGAGGTGGCTCTTGCCATTCTGAATGGTGGCTCCATCCAGGGCAGAGCGTAGCGGCATCCGGTAATGCTGGCACTCGACAAGATGCATCATGCGCTGGAGCCGCAGGAAACGACGCACGATGAACTCGTGCTGCGTCTTGAAGGCGTCCAGAAGCTCGTTAAAGGTCGCGAAGCTCCGAGGGTCTCCCGTTGGGATGCCGATCTGCTTGCCGCTGACTGGTGAAACGCCGTCGTGGAGCGCCAGGTCCAGAATGGCCGCAATGTTTATCTGCAGCGGGTTGAAGTGGCCTCTGGGCGGCAACACCGGCTGGGAACAGCCGGAAAGCGCGAATTCCCGCGCCTCCTCCAGCGGCACGCCCTTCTGGTGGATGACCTCCATGATATGCCTGTCACTTACGTACATGGGGACGCCGTTCACCTTCTGGTTGGTCTCCAGCGACTTCAACATGAACCAGGCAGGCGTCCCCTTATGAAGCCGCACGGTGGCATGCGGCTCGGCATACTTCAGGAGTCCGAGGACGTGCAGGATGAGATAGCTCAGTTCGTTGGCGCCGTCCTCTCCTCCCGCCACCGTGCCGCCCAGGGTGATGTGGTTGAGCATGGTATTCTGATTGACTTCCTGGCGCAGAACGTCCTGAATGCGCTCCAGCCGGGCAAGGTAGGTGATGAACTCGCCCACGATGTCGGCCGCCTTCTCGACGGTCAAGCGGCCTTGCTCAAGGTCCGCCTGGAAATAGGGGAAGAGGAGCCGGTCCATCCTCCCCAGATCGGCGCCTTTCCGGATGTTCTCCATGAGCAGCGCCACATGCACCAGACGCATGCACTGGATAGCTTCGAAGAAGGTCCGCGCCGGGTTCTCCGGCACCCAGTCGCACGCCTCAGCCATCTCCTCAAGCTCGCGGCGCCTCGCGGGGTCCTTCTCCTCGGCGGCCAGCTTCCTGGCTATGTCAGCGTGCCGGTGGGCGAAAGTGACCAGCGCCTGGCAGGAGATGATCACCGACTGCCAGAAGATAAGCTTATCAGGGTCGTTGTCATCGCTCTGCCTGAAGCGCTCGATGGCCGCCTCGGCTTCCTTTATGATGCCTGAAAGACCCACGTTGAATAGCTTGTCCCACAGCGGCACGCCTGGCAAATAGGAAAGCTCCTCATAGCGAGGTGCGTTGGCGCGAATGGCCATCGCGTCATCGTACCAGTCGCCCCACATGGCTTTCGCCAGTTCTCCGGCCGCTTCAGCGGGAGTGCTGCCCTCGAAGAAGCCAGCCGCCTCCTGGCAGATGCGCCAGTCCTCATTGGAGACGCTGCCCATCTCGGTGGGGCTCCCGAAAGCCACCTTCCCCCCATCAACCACCTTATCGAAAAACCGGGCGTTCCACTCGATGAAGGGGGAGCAGCCGCGGAAGAAGCGGCTCTGGTTGCCTGCCGTCAGTTCGCCGTCATGTATGACTATGGGCATTCCTTCCAGGATGGCCTCAAGTTTCTTCGCGCACCTGAGCTCTATATCCTCCCCCGCAGTCTCCCTCCATGACTGCATAGCTAACCTCACCCGCTCGGCGCAGACCTGCGGGGACTCCTTGAAATACCGCTCCCTGAGCCGCTGAAGCCTCGGGCTCAGCGATAAGGCATCGATCCGGTTTCTGAGTTCCTCTCCCATTGTCGTCGTGGACAGCATTTCCGGGCCTCCTTCGGTATTACGTTTCTACCTCTCGTTCAATTTGCCACTTTTATGAAGTTTGAAAGCGCACCCGTGATACTCGCCACGGGGCCACGCCTATTTGTCAAGCCAAACGTCCTGGAACTTGTTGTTCAAAAAGTGCGAGCTGGCCGGAGTCCAGCCTTTCACCTCCGGCCACATGACCGCAAACCGTCTTGCCCAAGCGACAATGACTCTCGGCGCTTCCCGGTGGAGGAGCCGCTGCATCTCCCAGACCAGCTCCAGACGCTTTTGCGTGTCCATAGTCTTGCTCTGCTCTCCGTAGAGTGCATCGTACTTGGAACTGCTCCACTTGCCCCAGTTCTTTGGGCTTCCTGTAAGGAAAACTTCGCCCAGGAGCACGTCGGGATCGTCGACGGCGCTGGAATCGTTATAGGCAAGGGCTTCGAAAAGGCCCTCCACCAGCGTCCGTCTTAGCGCGGCCGAATCCTGCACGTCGATATCCGCCGTAATCCCGATCTTTGCTAGCTGGTCCTTCCCGAATTCTGCGGTCTCGCTGTTGTGCGCCTGAGGGTTCGTCGACAGCCTTAATCTGAACCCTCTAGGGTAGCCAGCTTCAGCGAGGAGCCTTTTGGCCTCCGCTATATCCTGATCCTTGGACTTCCTGAAACCCGGCATCTCCATCAGTTCGTTCTCCGGCAGGCTCCACTTTCCCCCCGGCATAGTATAACCGTACCCTGGGAAGTAGCCGCCACGTATCATCTTGCCGCCTGACTCCCGGTCCACTGCCAGGTTGACAGCCTGTCTCACACGGGCGTCGCCCCAGGGTTTCACCTGGGTATTGGGTATGATTGCCATCATGCTCGGATTGGTCCTGGCATGCATTGTGCTGCTGGGCTCTCTCCGCTTCACCTCCGTCGCCTCGGCTGGGGTCAAGTCAGCCGAAAGGGGTAAGGCATGGACTCGTTTGGTCTGCCAGGCCGCGATTCTAGTCCGCCCATCAAATATGCTGTAGACGGTTATGCCATCGAGATAGGGCCTGCCCTTAATGAAGTAGTCAGGGTTTCTCTTCACGCTGAAGGAAATCCTGTCCACGTAATTGCTGAACTTGAAAGGCCCAGTGCCCATTACGTCTCGCTTCATGTCGCCCTTCTTTTCGATCACGGAGGGCGCGAAAACAACGTTGTAAGGGAGGGCGAGCAGTTGCAGGAACGAAGCCTGAGGGTACTTGAGGGCTATCTTCAGCGTGGCCGGGTCAGTCGCTTCTACCTTCTCCAGGGCGCGGAACAATTCCTTTCGGAGAGAAACAGTGCCCCTGGGCGGAGAGACTATGCGATCGATATTGAACTTCACATCCCTGGACGTCAGCAGGGCGCCGTCATGGAACTTGACTCCCTCATTGATGTGAAAGGTATAGGTCAAGCCGTCGGCACTCACCTCCCAGCTCTTTGCCAGGTCTCCGATCATTCTGTTTTCATCAAGTGGGTCGTTCTGAATGACCAGGCTATAGGCCGGGGCGAGGGGAAACACAACTCCGATGGAGCTTTCTTGATGCAGGTCAAAGTGATAGGGTTCGGTCTTGTTGACCAGTAGCAATGTGCCGCCGTACTTCGGCTGCTGGACCGCCGGTTTCGGGGTCAACGAGGGCGCCGGCGCTTTTGTGGCCGGTCCTTCCGCGGCTGTTGGGACTGCACCTGAGGGCGCCGCGGCTGGAGCACAACCCAGCGCGACGATCAAAAGGAAGGTAGCTGCCACGAACGGATTCCCTCTTTTCATGCCGGTCTCCTCCTGCCCCATGATTTTGAGGATGCTGCCTGTGACAGATTGGAGATTAGATGTAGGGGCGACTTCCTCCAGTTGCCTTCTTACAAACTGTCGGCGCCATTATAGTCCTTCGGCCCATAGCAGTCAATCGCCGCCGCGCACGTGAGACACCCAGATCGTGACGCCATACGCGGTAACCGCAGATGACAAGTCCAGCCATTTTCGGAGGAAACAGACTCATCCAATTCATGGGAACAGGCTACCGAATAATCGCCCTCTTCTTGGTTGTGCGGCCACATCAGGTCTCGTTAGTGTGCCATGTATCTCGCCGGTTCGGGCAGCCGTCCAGCGCTGCCACTGAGCTACACAGGATCGAGGCCCGACCAGGCACTTATGTTCAATATGCCGGCGTCAGCGGACCTCTTCGATCATCCGCTCCCAATTGGGCGGCAGAACTATCCTTTTGCTGATCGGCGGCCCCTGTTTCTGGTTCTGCACATATCCTTTGCTCTGGTTCCTGCCGGGGTCGCCGCTGACGACGATTTCGACGAAGTCCGGCCTCAGGATAATGGGCACCAACCTGTGAGGATCGTCCGATCGGCAGAACTCCTTCGATATCAACCCTTCTTCAACGAACCTGCACAGGGTGAACGTGGAAGGGCCTGCCTGACGAGTCAGCTTCTCCACCAGCCCGGCAGGCGCCTTCGCATTCTCATAAAGGTATTGGCGCACATCATCCTTGGTCCAGCCGCCCTGTGCTATCACTTCGGCCACGCTCGGGCTCAGCACAAGCAACACGTGCATTTTGCCCTCTTTGGCGCCGATGCCCACCCAGTAGACTACGGACCGGCGTCCAATGATCTCAGTGATAGTCTCCATGTGCTCCTGCGGTGTGGTCCCCCCGCTGTAGCAGGGCGGACTTATGCTGATGCAGCTTTGAACAGTCACGATGTTGTCGCCGGCGTTGAACCCTCGATCCACACTGAAAGGCCGCCAGCCAGCCTTCTCGACGGCATCTTCGTTCTCAGCGAGCGCCACGTTGAACGTCTGGCAAATACTCCCCTTGTCAGTGTCCCCCGGCGGGATGCGGAGACCAGCTACGTTTCGCATGTACAATCGCAGAAACCGGCCGACAGTCGTATTGGCCTGCCGGCCGACCCGCATCACGCCGGAGCCGCAGTTGAAATCCAGTTGCCTGATAATAGGGCCGTTCAGGATGATGAGCGGCTCCCACCCGGGAGTGCTGCCCGCGTCCTCAATGCGGAACTCCGGGTCGGAGATGGCCTCCACTACTGCCAGCAGCAGCGGCATGTACTCTGGTCGACAACCAGCCATCACACCGTTGACGGCAACGTTCCAGACAGTGGCCTGTCGGTTCTCGGGCAGGAGAACGCCAATGACTTCGTCTCCGAAGCGCTCGGTGAATGTCAGGAATTCCTCCACCCTGGCGATCGTCGGCGGGATGACCGGCAGCCCTTCCGTCCACATGTTACGATAAAAGAAGTCTTGCACCCCATCCAGCGTCCCCTTGTAAACGACATCCCTGGGTTGCGGTTCGCACGGTCTACTCCCCTCCTTTGCCGGGGCGCTCAGGCCGTCGACGATTCTCGTGACCAGGACTTGTTCTACCTTATCAAGCAGTTGCTCCGGACTGTCGATCATGGGAACGCCGGGGTATTCGGCTATTGAGAGGTTCTCTACTCCCAACGCTTTGGCGATGGCATGAGCCTGTCGCACAAAACCCGACGATACAAGCGATACGCTGCGCACCCCGGCCTTCTCGGCAACAGCGCTTGCCCGCACCACGGCGGGCGTGCAACTGCCTCAGGCGCCAACACCCGAGATAACCGCGTCACAGCCCTGGTCACGGAGCAACTCAGGAAGGTGTGCGACAACCTCTCTCTCCTTGGGACTATGGATGTTCCCAAAGACGTCGTGGTGGACGACTTTGATGCCCGGATAACGTTTGGAGAGAATCTCCACCACGGCGGGGAATATCTCATTGCCCCGAAAGCTCCAGTTCCACAGTTGGCAGACTGTCTTGCCCCTCAGGTCCATGACCTCTCGAGCGGTCGCTTGTGGACTGTACACAGACGCGCCCAGTGGCCAAACCACCTTGTAGACGGGTTCGCTCACAATTCTCATTCTCCTTGTCAGCCGTATCAGCTTCACTGGGCGCCAGGACGCAGAAGCCCTTCTGGTCCAACAGGTTCTCCTTTGTAGGCTACCTGTCGCTCCAGTTATACGCTACCATATGCTGGCCGATAACCGACGCCTGATGAGGCCCTTTGATGTGCGGCTGGCGAACTATGTGCTCGCCGTACCCGAAAAGCATCAAGGCGTAGGCCCTTTCTATCCAGAGCCTTTCAAACTGGTTCAGGATGAGGCGTCTCTTGTCCGCGTCAACTGTCCGCCGTTGCTCGTCGATCAGATTGGCCAGGTCCTCGTCCTTCAAGTGATACATACCTCCAGGACGCCAATACTGCTCTATCCGCTCGCCCGGCTCGATGGTCGCATTGCCGCCGTGAAGCAGCGCCACATAATCGGCGGCGTTGCGCTGGGCCAGCATCGTAGTGTGCTCCAGGGTCTGCTGCTTGATTTCAACGCCGATTTGCTTCAGTTGCTGCGCCACGACGGTTATGCTCTCCAGGCTGTCCTTCCTGCTGGAGCTGACCTTGACATCGAGCGGGAAGCCGCCGGGATAACCGGCATCGGCCATAAGCTTTCTGGCCTGAGCAACGTCCGGCCGGTAGAGACGCTTCACTTCGTCGACAGGCAACCGCCAGGAAGCGGCAACGCCATAGATAGGGCCAGCCAGTTCCGCCTGTCCCTCCATCACCACGTCGATCAACGCCTGACGATCGATAGCCAGCGAAAACGCCCGGCGGACACGCTGGTCGTTGAAAGGACTCTTATTGGGATGAAAGGCCATGAAGACCTGATCGGTGGGTAAGCTCGCGGAGGTGATACCAGGATTCGTTCGCTTCAGGGCGCCGAGGTCTGTAAAGGAGACCTGTGTATAGTCCGCCCTGCCCGAGCGGAAAGCGGCCAGCCGGCTGGCAGGATCCGGTACGAACACCACGTTCACCTCATTGAAATAGGGTATGCCTTTGACGAAGTAGTTGGGATTCTTCGCCAGCTTGTAGCTGACCTTCTCCGTCCAGCTTTTCAAATAGAAAGGACCGGTCCCTGCCTCTTCCCGCGCGAGATCGCCGAACTTCTCTACGGCCTCCCTGCCTACCATGTAGTTGGTGGGCTGCGCCATGAAATACATGAAGGGCGCCGCCGGTTCCCTGAGTGTAAGCTTGACGGTTCGGATGTCGAGCACTTCAATATTTGTAACAACCTCGAATTTCCAACGATTGAAGAATTTCGGATCATCCGTTGCCATACGCTGGATGCTATACTTAACGTCCTCAGCGGTGAACTGACGTCCCTTCATCGTGGGATTGTCATGGAATCTTATGTCTTGCCGCAGATGCAGCACATATGCGACGTCGCTTGGCTGCTCCCATTTTTCAACCAGGTCCGGGACTATCTCCATCTTATCGTCCAGCATGAAGAGGGCGTTGTACAGTGGCCCAAGAACGTCGTTGGCCGCGCCAGCGCCTCGCATGAGGTGAGGGTCCAGCATGTCAGGGTACTTGTCTCTGATCCGGGTGACGGAGCCGCCGTACTTCGGCTGTACTGCGCCAACAGGTGTGGCGGAGGAGGCCACAGGACTTGGCGTAGTGGATGACGCCGTTGGGGCGGCAACCGGTTTGGGCACGGGAGCTTCCGCCTTGTGAGGCGCTATTGTGGATGCGGGAAGAACCGCCTGGGCGCAACTCGCCGGAGCGAATCCAATAATCGCGCAGCAACTCAGCGCAAGCAGCCTCTTCGTTCGCATTCGTGATCTCCCTTCGCGTCAAAACAGCGGCCTGAAAAAGAACCGCACATCTGTCCTGTACTATGAGAGGAGCTTCATCACCTTTGAAACGTCCGGCGCCTCCTGCAGCCGGAGCACGAGGTCCTTAGCCTCCTCTGTCCGCTCTTCCATCAATGGCTTTGGACCCAGCTTCACGCATTCCCGGTAGCGCTCAACCAACTCCTCCGTCGTTTGGGGGTTGTCAGGATGCCCTTTCGCCGCCCGAACCGTCACGGAGCGCAGAGTACGGCCATCCCGCAGTCGAATCTCGGCGTAGGCGCCCCAGTCCCGATCCATGAAGGTTTCCACCTTTCGGGCTACCTGCACATACCTCCCATCCTTCAAGGCCTCATCGCGAAAGTGGGCGGGAGACAGTTTGCGGTCGACGATGGCGCAGGCCACGGCCCAAGGGAGACTGAATTCGGAGTCGACATGGCTTTGCGGATTCTGCTTGAGTTCCCGGGGCTCGACCATGATGTAGAGCCAGCTCGTCCCGTGGATACAGACCTGTTCAATCGACTCCAGTGGAGGGTTATGCTGATCCATAAGCGATAGGATAGCGTCGAGAACCGGGTGCGCCACAGCTCCGCATGGATACGCCTTGAAACCGAGGCGCGTGCCGAGGAACTGCCGCCCCAGATCCTGGGTCATGGTTGCCGTATCAGGCTCGTCGACCATGAAGAACAGACGGTAAAGGCCGAACTGCCCCGTCAGAAAGAGCTTGGGGCCGGTTACGCCGGCTCTCGCCAGCTGGGCCGCAGTTATGCCGTTGCGCACCCCGAAGCCTGTTTGCATTCGCACCGCAAGCACTCTCTCCCGAAACGCCTGGTAGCTGCCCGTGGTCTGGGCATAGGCAAGTCCCATGGCGTTGAGGAGTTGCTCTTCGCTCAAGCCCATCAGCGCGCCCGCCACCATGGATGCTCCCAGTGCGGACAGGGTTGAACCAACATTCCATCCGGGAGTGACCGAGCCTGGCCCGGCCTTGGTGGCGATGATCATGCGGCCCTCAATGTCGGTCGCTAGAGCCACAGCCCGCAGCAGCGCCTTTCCATCCACACGGCCCAGGTGCTCCGCGACGGCGAAGGCTGCTGGCACCACTGACATTCCGATGCCGAAGCCGTGGTCCTCACCGATCCAGAACTTGTCTTCATATTCGAGGGCCTTGCCGAAAGTACCGTTGGCCAGCCCCGCCAGATTCGCGGGGACACGGTCCCCAAAACCTACGACCGTCGCCTCCTCGCGCCCGCCCGCCTGGCGGACAAAGGTCATTATCTCCCGGGAACCGGGTGCACCGGCTCCGGCAACCGAGGTGCCGAGATTCCACAGCACTTCTCGTCGCGCAGCATCAACCGCCTCTCCAGGCAGGTCCAGGAAGGACGTGCCCCGCAAGTGTCCGACGAGTTGCTCCTCTAGCGTCATCGATATCTCCTTGCCAGAATCTCCGGGGGAATCAGCTGCAGCCGGCTCGCCCTATCGGGGGCCCGGCGTCAATATACAGCGCAGAAAGAGGCGTGTCAACAGGTTGTGATCGTGACGTGGACGCTCCAGCAGGCGACTGCCGTTGCCAAGGCTGCGCTCCGGACCTGAATACCGAAACCCTGGATGCGGCAGCGAACTGAGGCCGCAGCGGTCCGCACGACACGCTGAGCACCCTTAGTGACCCCCGTGGGATGTAAGTCGAGCCTATCATGCTTTACTCTTTTCCGCAGATTCGCCTGTCAGGTGCCGATCTTGTTGACAAGCCCACAGGGTAGGCAGTATAGTCTAGCGATATCATGGCCGAGAGAAGTCATCATCTAGATAGGGTAGGCCATGAGTGACGCAAAACGGAGTCTGAGGGCGTCTCGCAGACTACGCTGGACGAGTCGAAGAGCGGAGCAGTCGCTTATCGTCTCGAAGGCAAAGATGTTCTGGTCACGGAAGACGAGATTCGAGAGGCGAAAGTGAGAATGAAGCAGGTTAACGTCCTGGTCGTATCCAAGCTGAACATGCATGAAGAGTTCCTGAAAGACATCGAGGCGGTGGATCCCTCGGTTTCGGCCAGGGATGCCAGCGGTCTCTTTGCCAAGGAACTCAGGCAGGAGGGCCCGGGAGAGAACAAGTGGACCACGGAGACCATGATCGCTGCTTTGGAAAGGGACACCCAGGAGGAACTGGCGCGGGGCGTGGACAGCAGAACTGAAGGGAGAAGCCTCGACTCGCTGCTGGGCGAAGCTGAGGTGATGTTTGCCAACCTCATATGGCCGAAGAATATCCTGGCCCGTGCTCCACGGCTCAAGTGGCTGCATTTGAGCGGGACCGGCATCGACCGCTACCTGGGAAGCGAGGTCTTTGGCGGACGTATCGTGGTGACCAACAGCCGCGGGGCCGTGGCTGTTCCCATCGCAGAGCACGTCATGGCTCTTACCTTCAGCCTGGCGAAAGACATGCCCCGCCTCATACAGAACAAAGGCGACAAACGGTGGGAACGCTTCATCAATATTGAGCTCAGCGGCAAGACGATGGGAGTCGTCGGGATGGGCGCCATTGGCAGCAACCTGACCAGGATGGCAAAAGGCATAGGCATGAGGGTAATCGCCACGAGACGGCACGCAATGAAGCGCGAGCATGACGTGGGCTACGTCGATGAAGTTTTTCCCTTCACCGAGCTGCTGGGTATGCTGAAGGAAAGCGATTTCGTGGCTCTGGCCCTGCCGTTGACGGAGGAAAGTCGGAAGCTCATCGGCGAGAAAGAGCTTCGGGCAATGAAGCCTTCTGCGTACATTATCAATGTTTCGCGTGGGCCGATTATCGACCAATCGGTGCTGGTCCGCGCGCTCAAAGAGGGCTGGATCGCCGGGGCGGGACTGGACGTCTTCGAGCGAGAGCCGCTGCCGGCGGAGAGCGAGTTATGGGGAATGCCTAACGTGATTCTGAGCCCCCACATGGCCGGTTCCACAGATATGAGGGATCGCCATGTAACCCAGGTCTTCGCCAACAACCTGAAGCGCTACGTATCCGGCCAGCCGCTAGTCAATGTCGTGACGAAAGAGGGGGGATACTGATTGCCCAAGCAAGAGCCCCAGGGAAACGCCTTCGAAGCCTACCGCAGAACCAAGGGGGAACTCCGGCGGCCCGGGAGCGAGCCGGCGGGCATCTCCCACTCGGTTCTATTTGTCCAGCCACACCTCTTCCATACTGTGGCCTTCGAAGTAACCCAGCCCTATCCCGGCGTAGCCTTTCACTTCTTGCCAATAGCCGCTGTATTTGCTGGGCCAGAACAATGGGGCCACTGGAACGATATCCTCCCTCAGGATTCTCTCCGCCTCCCAGAACATCTTCTTGCGTTGCTCCATGTCCAAGGTGCGCGCCGCCTCATGATAGAGGGCATCGATGCGCGAGTCAGAAACGCCTTCGTAGTTTCTTCCTCCACCGGACACGTAGCGGTCACCGAAGATCGAGAGCGGACTAACGCTCGGGCTCGATCTCGCCTTGCAGGAAATACACGCGCTGGCTCAACGGTCTCAGCTTCACATGGTCACCTTCATCTTCCAGCCGTTCCGGCTCTTCACGATTGAATTCGACGCATGCACAGGTCAATCGGAAGCCTGTTGTGGGCGAGATGCAGAGACTGGGGTCCCGGGCCACCGACCACAAGCACAGTGAAATCTTCCGGTCGAGCTACCATCGGCACCAGTGTAAAGGGGTCGTGGGCAAAGAACTTCCTCCAATAGGGTTTCCACCGACCGCTGGCGTTAGTACCGAACTCGTGATAAGGTGTTCGAGCATGTTCAAAGAGGAAGCGCTTCACGTCCTCCTTGGTAAATCCGGATTCTGCGAGCCCTTTCGTTTGATCCGGGCCAAGCACCAGTGTCGGATAGCAATCTCCGTAGGAGTCACGGCAGGCCGGAGTCGACATGGTGCGAGCAAAAGCGAGGAGAAGCTCTTGCGCACTGGCCGACCACGTAAGCTCCATGTGGTGAGGTGGCTCCACTGCCAACACCGTAACAGTGCTGTCGGAGGGGGAGAATCCGTGTTCAACATGGAGGGGCTGCCAGGGCGATTGCTCCTCGTTCTCTCCCATGCAGTAGCAACGATTTACATAAAACCCCCATGTCTTCCATTCGGTCAGGCCTGGCAATCCCCCGAGATTCAGGAGAATCAACTGGATGGCGCGTCCGATAGTAGCGTTAGCCCGCCAGCTTACCATGGCGCCGCTTTCACCTGAGGTGATGCCCAGTGCCTTCCGAATCGGGCCGTTGACTACGAGGAGGACGTGTTTGCTGTGGCTCGTGGTCTGAGTGAAAGAAACCATGTTTCGCACGGGCTCGCGAGTATCGCAAAGGACCTCAACAGCGGCGACGATCACGGGCATATACTCCGGGCGACACCCGGCCATAACTGCATTGCTCGCCACCTTCTCCAGGGTAACCAGCCCGCCAACCGGCTCGAGGTAGCCGATCACCTCGTCTGCTTCACGACCGACCACCTCAAGAAACCGATTGATTCTATCTGGCGTAGGCGGAATTACAGGGAGGCCATCAAGGAGGTGCTCTCCGTCCAGATACTCATAGATGGCCTCCGGATTATCCTGGACTTCAACAATTTTTGCCCTCTGTACAATCATGCTCCCTCCCTACCCTTAGATTTTGCAGGTTTGCGGAACTACGAGCGCCGATCAGCGTGCCGGAATGGGATGAGTCCCCTGCAACGCCTCCACAATTAGTGGGACGACTTCGTGTGCCGTCTCTCGCATGCGCTGCGCCCCCTCTGGACTGTCCGCGAAAGCCTCACCCAGGGGTAGAGCGATAACTTGCGACTCGCGAACCTCGATGGACCGGGCAATGGTCTTGGCCGCATGCTCCCACGTGGGTGCTGCCAGCACAACTGCCGGGATGCCTTGCCGGATGAAGTCGGCGACGTGGCGGACACTCCGCCCGGTGCAGCCGCCTCAAGACGCTATTCCGACCACGACTGCGTCCACCTCGCTACACAGTTGCTGAAAGACAGCAGGGGGGAGAGGGTCGGCAGCCGCCAATCCGAGGCTACGATGTTCGATAATCACCGGCTGGATGCTGAATGCCCTCATCATTTCTTCTCTAATGCTCCCTAGAGCTATCCCAGCATTAGGCCGGCCATCATCCACGAAGGCAATCACCTTTTGCTCAAGGTCAGTCAGCCTCCGTTCGCCCTTCACCTTCGGGCGGTCTCGATGCTGCTCCGCTCGGGGGAATACAAGCTTTACGGTCGATTCCATAATCCCTCCTTTTTCTTGCTTTGCATGAAGCGCCTAGTCAGCAAGCCAAACCTCTTGATGCTTGTTGTTGACATAGGTTGATGGGGCGAGCCTGTAGTTACGGACTCGTGAACTATGGGCGATAAGTGATATGGACCAGGCAAGCGCCACATCCGGATTATCTTCTGAAAGGATGTTTAGCATCTCTCGAACGATTCTCTTGCGCTCGTTGACGTCCAGGGCTCGTGATTGCCTCAAGTACAGCTCATCAAATCTCGGATTGCTGTAATCCCCGGAATTTCTTCCCCCGCCGGTTATATAGTAGTCTCCAAATCTCTCATCGGGGTCATCCATCGTCGTGCCTCCGCTATGGGCATCAGTATCGAAGGCCCGTCTAGAGAGAGTGTTATCGAAGGCGGCGCTCTCGCTAATTATGTGCTCAGCCTTGATGCCTACCCTGGCCAATTCAGACTGAAGGACGGCTGCCCGCTTCGTGTGCTCCGCCTCTGGCCTGGTAAGGATCGACGTCCTGAATCCCTCAGTGAAGCCAGCTTCAGCCAGAAGCTTCTTGGCCTCCGCGATGTCGGCGTCTTTGGGTTGACGGTAGCCTGGCAACTTGATGAGCTCATCCACGGGTATCCCCCAGGGTCCCGCTGATGGCATCTGCGCCCCGAGAAGGCCGTTGCCTTCCATAGCCACTGAGATGACCGCCTGACGGTCAATGGTTAGATTCACAGCGCGACGTACTCGCGGATCTCCCCAGGGGGAACGCTTAAGGTTGAACTGAAGGTAGGCGAGGCCGGGCCGCCACTGGCTCTGAAGCACCAAATTCGGGTCCTCTTTAGCTACTTTGGCTTGCGACGGCGTCACTCCGTAAGGGTGGGCGAGAAACAGGACCCTCCCCGTTCGAAGAGCCGCGAATCGAGTCGAGGAATCTTTGATGGAGTAAAGCATAATGCCATCCAAGTAGGGCCGACCTTTGACGTAGTAATCGGTGTTTTTGACATACTCGAAACTGGCTGCGGGAATGTGTTGTTTGAATTTGAAAGGGCCTGTCCCGACAATATCTCGCTTCATATCACCTTTGGCTTCGATGATGTGCTTAGGCAAGATGACAAGCCAGTCGCTTGCCAACATCGAGGCCAGCGACGCACTCGGATACTTCAGGCGGATTCTTATCGTATCAGAGGCTTCCGCCCGGACTTCCGCAATCGCATGGAAGGTGCCCTGTCTGGGACTGCGAGTGCCTCTCGGCGGCTTCGAGACCCTATCCAGGCTTGTCTTAACATCTTCGCTCGAAAAGGGCTTGCTATCATGCCACTTCACTCCGCTCCTTAGCCGGAAGGTATAATCGAGTCCGTCAGCGCTTATCTGCCAGTCGGTAGCCAAGTCGGGTATGACCTTCAATTCCGGGGAGGCAAGAGAGTCATACTGGAGCAGACTGCTGTAGGCTGGCATGAGGTAAAGGGGGTGCTGACCGCCTGACTCCTGATGCATATCGAAGCTGGCCGGCTCGGCTGCCTGTCCCGTCCTCAATACGCCGCCGTACTTCGGGTGGTCCACCGCCACTTTCGGAGTAGGGGAGGGAGCTGCCAGTGACGTGGGCGTAGCAGCCTTGGCGAGAGGCGCCTCTGATTTGACCGTCGGCGCTGGCGCCGTCGCGGATGCGCAGCCTGCCACGATCAATCCGATCACTGCTAGATTACTGGCTCCCGCCAAGAACTTCCTGTTCATTGCTGGCCCTCCTTAGCGGCGATGAACCTATCACTCGCCGTGGTCAAACTAACGTCTCAGCTCAACCGGTGAATATGCATGGGCGCGTAGATCCTCAACCTTCCTATTTGTGGCGTTGCTCACGTCAAGAGCACAAGCCACCCACCAAGAACGGCCTAACTGTCAGTTCTACACCTTCGTCGCTTGCGCCCGTGCGATATGCTCCGGGCAGGGGAGACGGCCCACCAATGTCGGCTTCCCGACTCCCGGTCTGGGCAACGAGGGAGAACGCTAATCGGCTAACCATACCTCTTGATGCCTATTGTTAACATAGGGAGACGAACCTAGTCTGAAATTCATCACACGCGAATTGAAGGCGATGTATGTCACGCCCCAACAAAAAGTAACGTTTGGACTGTCTTCTATAAGTATCGTCAGCATCTCTCGAACCAATCTCCTGCGTTCAGGCGTATTCAACGATTGTGACTGCTTTTGGTAGAGTTCGTCGAACTCTGCGTTACTGTATTTCCCAAAATTCCTTCCTCCGCCGGTTACGTAGTTGTCACCTAACAGCGGGTCTGGGTCGTCGACGGCCGCGCTCGTGCCCCGGCCCATCATATCAAAGGCGCCCCTTGCGAGAGCGTCATCAAAAGCAGCAGGCGTCCGCATTACAAGCTCACCTTTGATCCCCAGTTTTGCCAGCTCATTGAGAAGGAAGGTCCCCTGCCTCTCGTGAAACGCCTCTGATGTGGTCAGGATGGTTGTCTTGAAACCGTCAGGGAAACCGGCCTCGGCCAAGAGCCTCCTGGCCTCAGCAATGTCGGCATCCTTGGGTTGTCGATAGCCAGGCATCTTTAGCAGCTCCTCCTCAGGTATTCCCCAGAGCCCCCTCGATGGCATGTGGGCACCGATAACTCCGGCACCTCCCATCACAGCGGGAATGAACGCCTGCCGATCTATCGCCAGACTTACCGCCCGCCGCACACGAACGTCCGACCAAGGTGATCTCTGCAGGTTGAAGAGTAGCAAGTACAGCGTAGGGCGCCAATTGCTTTGAACCACCAGGTGTGGTTCCGATTTGGCCTTTTCGGCTTGAATCGGAGTAATCCCACGCGGGTATGGCTGGTAGAGAATCCTGCCGGTCCGGAGGGCGGCAAATCGGGTAGAGTCGTCCTTAATATAGTAGGCCCTTATGCCGTCTAAGTAAGGCCTCCCCCTCAGAAAGTAGGCGCCATTCTTGACGTACTCATAGCTCGAACCTGGAACGGATCCTTTGAACTTGAACGGGCCTGTCCCCAGGATATCCCGCTTCATATCGCCTTTAGCTTCGATGACGTGCTTTGGGAGTATGGCAAGCCAGTCTATGGCCAGATTTGCAAAAAGCGAGGCGCTCGGGTGACGCAAGCGCATTCTCACTACGTCGGGAGCGACGGCCTCCACATCAGAGATACTGCCGAACGTGACCTGTCTAGGGCTGCGGGTCCCCCTTGGCTGCATCCGAATCCTGTCCACGCTTGCCTTGACATCTGCGCTGCTGAATGGTTTATCATCGTGCCATTTCACCCCGCTCCTGAGCCGGAACGTATACTCCAGGCCGTCTGAGCTTATCTCCCAGCTCATGGCTAAGTCTGGTATGATCTTTGCTTCTGGCCAGGCTAGAGGGTCATGCTGCAGCAGACCATTGTAGACTGGCATAAGGTAGAGGGGGTGTTGTCCGCCCGTCTCCTGGTGAACGTCAAAGCTCCCCGGCTCAGCATCCCCTGCCCAAGTCAGCACGCCGCCGTACTTCGGGTGCTCGGCTGCCAGCTTGGGGGTTGGACTAGGCTCCAATAATTTTGCCGTGGACGGTGCGCTGGTCATCGCCGTCGCGGCTGGCGGAGCCACAGCCCTGGGGCCGGGCGTCGCCTGCACGCCGAGAGCACAACTTGAGGACAGCAGGCCCGAGATCGCCACTATGCTTACCAGGAAAAACAATCCTCTCATTTTCATTCATGTCTCCTTCAACCGTGGTCTCAAAAAGCATGAGGCGACCTGCTGAATGTCCAGAAAGTCCACTGCTGTCCCTGGTTCGTCGATGTCTCCACTTCTACACGGCACTGCGCGAGGTGAGACGCATAACGGTGTCCTAGTTGACCTGGAACTCCCTACGCTAAGGCTTGCAGTCTAAAGTTTGCAGTGTCCAGAGGCGCTTGCTCATTAGTTAAGGGAACAATGCTTGACCACTTGCTCATCCCTCGATTCTTCTGCTGATGGCCTCTTGCCAGTGATCATGACCCGCAAAAAACGCGCCTTGGCAGGCTGGGATGCGAGCGCCGCTGACGATGATGAGAAGGTCCTCCGGCTCTCTCCAGACAGGGACCATCTCGTTCAGAATCGTATGCTCCGGCTCCATCATTTGGGCTCTCACCCATCGAGGCACGGTCTCGTATCTCAGTCCCAGGGAAGTATCCGTAATATCTTTAGCCATGCTTGGGTGTACTCGCCGCCTTAAGATTTCCGCTCTGGGCACGCGCGCGTTCTCGTACAGGAAATGCCGCACGTCATCCTTGCTCCAGCCGTCCTGGGCGAGTCGCTGCGCCATTACAGGAGGAATCATCAGCAGCTGCTTCGTCCCTTCCCGGCCGATCTCTGCACCGGCTCCCGCGGTGGCCGCGCATTCTGCGATGGGCCTTGCAATAACCGAAAGCCAACCCACTGCTGAAGCCGCAAAGGTAATCTTGGGGAAGTGTAGCATCATCGGATTCGTCAGTTCTATGAGCGTCACCACGCTTTCATCTCGCTTGAAGCCCAACTCGACGTGCAGTGGCAGAAGTCCCGACGCTTCCTCGTCTTCAGCAATGCAGAGTCCGTATCTAAGAGGCGTACAAGTGGGCTTATTCTCACCGAACCCCGGGCGCAGGCCTCCAACCGTAGTAACACACAAGGTCAAAACCCTGCCGATGGTTGCATTGGACCGGAAGCCAGACCCCAGAACTCCCCATCCGTGATTCAAGGAGAGTTCTTTGATAATCGGGCCATTAACGATCATTAATGGCCAAGTGGAGACGGTCGTAGTTACGGCCTTGCGAAGGTTGAATTTGGGATCGAGGCTTGCTTCTACGGCCGCCAGCGCCAACGGGAAGTATTCAGGAGCACAACCCGCCATCACGGCATTGACAGCAACCGACTCAACCGTTATGTCTTCCTCGCTGGGAGGCATCTGCCCCAGGACCTCGCTCGGAGGCCGCTTCGTATGCGCTAACATGGCACGAACTCTGCGCGCCGTCGGAGGTATGATGGGCAATCCATCAGTCCAGCCGCGTTTGACGAATTCTTCAAACACCACCTCGGCGTCCGGTTCCGAAACCACGTGGACAAACCCATCCTGGTCAGCGTGAGCCTCCTCGATTACTTCCTGACCAAGAATTTCTGTATTCTGCAAGATAACGTCCGTCACTTTGTGACCCTCCTTTTTCGGGGCAGAGAGCTCAGTCCGTCTTAGCTCATCGGTTGTTTCTTCGGCCCGGTCTGCCCGCCTTCGACCATTTTCGCATTGGACGGTGGTCCGACTTAAGCTGGTACTGCCTTGGGACGCGGAGGACTGCCTACTAGCGCTGTCTCTAGTTCTTGCGCTTGTGCAAAGATCTGCTTCTCCACGTTCTGCCGGTCAACTACAGGCTCCTTGATTTCGATAAAACGCAGATCATCGAATCCTCTGCGTTTTGCTGTCGATCGCACGGTGGGCACGAAGTTGGTGGCGGCAATTGAAAGCGTGGGTACCCCCCTCTTCTCCAGTTCCATGGCTGCGTACAGCAGCCAAGAGGTGCAGGCCCCTCAGTCCGCCCCTGCGAGGACGACTGCATCAGCCTGGGCGAGGCTGTCAAGCGTCTCGTCAGGGGGCTTATTCGAGGTAGTTGACCAACCCACAAATATGTCTCTCACGCCTTTCTCTTTCAAGACCCGCTCGACCGCTGGTAACGCGTTGGCGGCAAAAGGTTTTCGATTGTTGTAAAAGCCTATCCTGGCGCCCTCCAGAGAGCGCAACCTGGGTGCCAACCTGGCGTCTTGAGGACCGCCGCTTTCCGGCGGGATGTTTCGCGGCTGCAAAACAGGTTCGATGGCCTTCTTTATTCGAACAATACTCGTATCAGTGCTACTAGTCATGTTGCTGCCTCCAATATCTCCCGCTTCTTCTTGTTGAGCTTGCGCGCCCCTTCGGCTTCCCCGTGCAGGCGCTTGGACTGCGAGCGTGCGAATCGACTACGCGGCCAGCCATATCTCCTCCAGCTTATTGCGCCCGAAGATACCGCCCTCGGCGGTGTAGTTTTGCACTCGAGGCCAGAAAGCGATGAATGAACCTTGCCAGGCAAGCATGATATGCGGCACCACCGCGGCGATCCTGTGCTGTAGCTCGAAAATGTGCTTCTTCCGCTCTGCCGCAGTCGCCGCTTGTGATTGCAGGCTGAATAGTTCCAGTATTCTGTTATCATTCCCGCTCGCCCAAGGCGCGCCAAGGGTCCCTGAGAAACTTGGCCCCATTTTCATCCTTCGTGGCGGCGGTGTCAACCGGCAGGGAGGATTCTTGCCAAACTGTCGGCGCCATTATCGTCCTGCGGCCTATCGCAGTCAATCGCCTCCACTTGCCCCAATGGCCTGAGACCGACGCGATCGCCAAGACCGCGTCGGTCTATTCCGGGGCGACCTTGGCAGAGTCAGGGCCCGTGCTGAGTACATCGGGACGAGCGTCTGCTCATGCCCCCGCCGGTCGTTCTTGCCTTCTACTTGCTCTCCCGAGTAAACGTTCTCGCCAACTATCCTGCCGAAGGCAAAGCACTCAGTGAGGCTGGCGCCCCCGCCAGGGTAGAGCATCCCGTAAATGGAGCCCAGCTCACCGCAACCGTACAAGCCCGGGATGGGCAGTCTCGTCCCAGACCATGCTTCCAGGCACGAACCTAAGAAGCCTCCCGAGATTTGGCCTGAACCCTGCTCACTATTTCCTTAAGATCATTCGCGGTAAGCAGGCGTTTTCTCAGCTCCATCTCCTGCTTCGCCTCGTCCAGGATTACCGGCACCAGCTTCTGGTCTACGCTCAGCCCGAGCTCCCGCAACTTGCGCATCATGGTCCAGGTCCCGCTGTATCGACCTAGTTCCACCTTCCATGAGTTTCCGAAGATCGCCGGATCGACGCACTTATGGAGAAGAAAGCCAAGGCCGAGATCGTCCTCCTCCGTATTGGCCTCTTCGGTGTACGTCCACGCGTACTCGCCGGTCACGGGCTTGCTCTGAGCCATAGGAACTCGGGTCATATCTTCCACGAGGCGTTTCAGCGGGGTGAGCATCTCCATCTTGATCCCGGTCTTGACGCCATACAGTACTTCCAGGGTCGCCACCGCCTCGGGGAGGTCTACCTGCCCGGCGCCAGTACACAGGCCATTCACCGAACACTCCAACACGTCCGCCCCGGCATGCACGCCAGCGATCGCCTTGGCCATCGCGAGCCCGAAAGCATTGAAAGGTCGCGATAGGCAAACACGCATCCCCGGCGCCCATTCTTTCACGCAGGAAACCAGGTATGCATACGCCTCATAGCCGAAGGCGCTCGCTCCGTCGCCGAGGCCTATCTCTTCGATTCCCACCTCCGCGGCTGCTTCACACAACCTCTTGAACTGCTCCAGACTTGAATTGTATAGCTGCGGTGTCGCCAGGGCTACCCTGAGTCCCCTCTTCCGGGCATGGCTCGCGAGTCCCTGAATCCACGAGATGTTTTCTTCCACTGTCAAAGGTGGCTTGATTGTCTTGCGCCAGTCTTCGCCTCGCCAGGCCGCACGCTGGATCTGGCGTCCGATCCATCCATAAACGAGATTCAAAGCCGGATTAACAGGAGGGAACAGTTGAACGATTTCCGCAGCCGAGTCGGCCACCGCGTCTATTTCTTCCTCGTTGTTCGCGCCGACAATCACTTCCACGCTGCTGTCCAGGCTCTTGATGAACTCGACTTCCTTGTTTGCAGCGTCGCATGTCCTCGTCAGCAAGTCCTTCGCGCTGCCTCGCTGCAATCCCTGTGTTGGCTGATACAAGAGCGCTGTATGCAACTGCTTGACGCCCGCCTCGACGAGCGCCACTGCAAGCCGCCGCCGCTCGGCTGCGCTTAGACAGATTCCGGGAGTCTGCTCAATTGTTCGCAACGTGTCATCGCGAATCATTACGGAAGGCGGGTAATGCGCCGGACCGAACTTGCCCAGAACCTCAGGGTCTCGGTTAAGAGGACTGACGTTCCATTTCCCCTCTACGAGTGTCTCCGGAGTACGAAGCTTGGCGATCTCTCCTTTGACCCATTCCTTCTCTTCTCGCGTGATGTAGTCCATTTATCCGATGTCCTCCTAGGTTCACTCCGCCAGCCACGTCGTGGCATGCCTGGTGCTATAGAAATGCTGAGGCGGCTTCTTCCATCCCTTGACTTTGGCCCAGTAGACGGCGATCTTCTTGTACCACCACAAGCTGACCCATCCATCCATGAGAACAGTGCGGCTGATTTCGTCCAGCAGCTTCTTGCGCTCCGAGGGGTCTGCAATGGTTGATTGTCTCTCTATCAGTTCATCCACCTTCGGGTTGCTATATCCCAGTGTGCCTGACGAACCGGTTATAACACGTTCCTTGAGGAAAGGCGTGGCATCGGGGAGTTCCTGCGCCGGCGCATCGCGGACCGCATCCATTCCTCCGGTCTGGCGAGCTGCCAGGAAGGCGGCCTTCTCCATCAGGTTCAGTTCGGCATCTATGCCGATTTTCTTAAGTTCTTCTTTGACGAACTCCATTTCGATAACCGTATATCCCAGCTCTCTTTGCACTGACAACGACGTCTTGAAGCCATTTGGATACCCGGCCGCCGCCAACAAGCTTCGCGCCTTGGCGCGATTTGCCTCTTTGTCAGGCCCGTAGCCTGGCATTTTCGCCAGCTCTGCAGGGTCCAAGTCATTACCCCACCCTCGCCAGAGAATGCCGCCGGTCGAAGCTGCTCCCTCAGCAGCAAGATGCATACCCAACTCGCGATCGATGGCCCAGCTAACCGCCAAACGAACACGCGGATCAGAGAACGGCTTCCGTGAGAAATTCATCAGCAAGAAGGAGCCCAGGGCATGATCGGTCATCTCTACCACGACCTTATCTCCCATCGCCTCTCGAATAGTTTTCGACTGGGTGACCGTGACCCCCGGAATCTCCCTTATAAGCAGGATTCTGCCAGTACGCAGGGCAGCAGTCCTGACTGTCTGGTCCGGGATCACGTAGGTATCAATGCCATCGAGGTAAGGGAGCCCCCGAACAAAATAATCTGGATTCTTGACGGTCCTGAGGCTTACGCCTCTGGTATGATTTTTCAGCTTGAACGGGCCAGTTCCCACCACATCCTTGGTCATATTGCCTTTTTCCTGGATTATGTGTTTGGGCAAAACGCCCATCCAGCCAGAGGCCATCACGCTAAGAAACGCCGGGTCCCGTCGCTTTAGAGTAATCACAAGTGTGTTGGCATCCGGGCTTTCTATCTTGTCCACAGCCGACAGCCAGCTTTTTCGTACACTGGTCGTCCCTTGCGGCGGGTTAGCCATTCGCTTCATGTTGAAGGCCACGTCTTCTGATGTGGCGGTTTTGCCGTCATGAAACTTCACGTCCTGGTGCAGATGGAAAGTGTAGCGCAGCCCATCGGTAGAGACATCATAGGTCTTCGCCAGATTTGCCATGATCTTCAACGGCTCAAGCGGGTCCGTTGTCAACAGACTATCGTATATGGGCATCAAGGGGTTTGCCGTCGCCCCGCCGGTGGCCTGTATCAGGTCGAGGTTGCTGACATCTGCTTCAGTCGCTTGTGTCAAGATTCCACCGTAGCGCGCTGCGACGGGCTTGGGGGTGGGCGTGAGTACTTGCGTGCCCGCGGGGGACACGTCTGCGGCTTTGGTCCCTGTACCCTTGGGGCCAGGTGTGACGGCTGCGGAGCAACTCGCTAGAAACAGACTCAGGACGATCAACCAACTCGCCGGTGTCCAGAGCTTCCTCTCTTGCATCGTGAGACCTCCCTTGTTGATTTAACATGCCGGCTGAGAAAACGCGGACCGCCCGGCCTGCCGGGCTGCCGCCCCCGCTGCAGTCCAATCTGTCCGGCGCCAGTTTACTATGGGGTCCCGCAGGTTGTCAACGCCTCGTACTTGCGTGCCTTTTCCGCGCCGCAAAAGGCGAAGGGGCCCGCCCCGATCGGGGCGCGCCCCTTCGCCTCTTACTGTTCGGCGGGGGCAGCCGAGCCTACTTTGCTAGCCAGAGCTCCTGCAGGCTGTTGCCCACGAAGTCGCTGATTCCTTGCGAGTAGTTCTTCACCTCTGGCCGGACGCCGATATAGTGAAGGTACCAGAGTATCGGGGCCCCCGGCACGCTCTGCATAAGGTGCTCCTCCACCTTCCGGATGACAGCCTTGCGCCTTTCCGGGTCCACCGTCTTGATCTGCTCATCCCACAGCGCCACCAGTTCCTTGTCATTCTCATTCCCCGCGAAATTCAGCGTCCCGCCTGGGGCGAAGAACCGACCCAGCCAGTGCGGGTCGGGGAAGAAGATGGGTGGGGTGTAGACCATGGCTTCGTGCGTGGCTTTGCGGCCATTGTCCCAGAAAATGACATCCTCAAGGGTCTGGACCTTGGACTTGATGCCGAGCTTCGCGAGCTGGTCGGTCATGAAGACCGCCGGTTCCTTGCTCTGCGCCATCTGTCTGGCCAGCATGGTGAGCTCAAAGCCACTGGCAAAGCCAGCGTCCGCCATCAGCTTCTTCGCCTCGGCGATATCGGCATCCTTGGGCTGGCGCCAGCCCGGCATCTTGAGAAACTCATCCATCGGGATACCCCAGGGCTCGACGGGGAAGAACTTGCCTATTATCCCCGCGCCCTGACCCAGCACCTGCATGGCCGCCTGGCGGTCTATGACCAGGTTGATCGCCTTGCGCACCCGCTGGTCCTGGAAGGGTGGTTTTCTGGTATTCATGAAGAACCACGGGCCCAGGGGTGAGTTGGTAGGGTAGAACTTCAAGTCCGGCTGCTCTTTCTTGAGCGCCTCCACGTCTTTGGGCTGGAGCACGGCGAACCGCTTTTCGGTCATGTTCACTTTGCCTGTCTTGAAAGCCGCCAGACGGGTAGATTCGTCCTTGATGAACAGATACTGGTAGCCATCCAGGTACGGCCGGCCCTTCACCCAGTAGTTTTCGTTCTTGACCGCTTCAAGCCCGACGCCAGGATTGTAAGACTTGAATTTGAAGGGCCCGGTGCCCATAACGGTGGTCTTCATGTCGCCGTTTTTCTCTACGTATGCCTGGGAATACATAGGGAGATAGTTATGCGCCAGGTTGTCGAGCAGGATAGGGAAGGGATAGTTGAGAACTATCTTGACCTTGTTTTCCTCTTTCGCGATGGATTTCACTGCCGGTTTGAGGATGAAGGCCAGGTTGCTCACGAAGCCTTTCGGAGGGTCAGCCACCCGCTTGAAGTTGAAGATGGCGTCGTCGGCAGTGAAGGTCGTCCCGTCGTGGAATTTGACGCCTTGACGGATGTGCAACGTCCAGGTAAGCCCGTCCTGGCTCATCTCCCACTTCTCTGCCACGGCCGGAACATACTTATCTGAAGTCAAGGGATCTGGTTGGACGAGGCTGTTGTACATGGGCGCCACAATGTGCGACGTGTTCGTGGTCGGCTCTTGTTGGGCGTCAAGGGACGGCGGATTGCCCGCGATGTAGGACGTCAGCACGCCGCCATACTTCGGGGTCTCGGCCTGGGCGGCGGGGGTCGTAGCCGGGGCCCCTTTGCCCGTCGCGGGGGGCGGGGCGCCCGCGGGTGCGCAGCTCGCCGCCAGTAAGCCCAGAAGGACCAGTACGGCAAGCAACTTCGGTACTCCTGACGTGAACATGTGAATCGCCTCCTGTAAGGAAAGTTAAAGTCAAATGTACCTGCACATTGGGGATTTGTCAAGAATGTCGCTACAGATGTCGCTACAGATTGTCATCAACCACTTTCGCAAGCGAAGTAGCGGACCATCCTGGGCCCGTACCTTCCCTGCACATGAGCTAACAGCCTGGAGTCCACAGGCTGATGGACGCTGAAGGTTAGCGCTCGAGGAACTCCTGGACGGACTTCACCGGTCGCCCGTCCTTGAAGGCGACCGGCCTGGTGACCGCTTGGGAAAAGGCCCAGGGGATGCCGACCGAAGAGTGCAGTCCGGTGCCGCCGACCACGAAGACGAGCACCTCCCACGGGCCCCTCACCACCGGCAACTCGGCGGCGGCGGTCATCCACGCCGGCCTGGCGAAGACAATCCCTCTCCCCTCGAGCAGTTCTCGCGGATTTCGCGCCTTGTCGTACAAGAAGAGCTTCACGTCATCCTTGCTCCACCCGGCATCGGCGATGATCCTGGCATGTTCGGAGTTCAGGAAGACCAGCAGCTCGGCGGGCACGTAAGAGTTGTTGCCGCCGAGTGTGGCCGCCACCGACGCTATCCCGGTGAGAAGGCTCTCCGGGGTCGTGGATATGTGGTCAATTATGTTGTGAGGCCCTTCACAGCGATGCACTGTGACCGAAGTCGTTTCCGGACCGTACAGCTCCGCGTGGAAAGCGGGCCAGGGGCTATCCTCCTCGTTCTCCGCCGCGCAATAGGAGTATTCCGCCGGCGAGCCCTGGGTAGCCAGATCGGAAAGCCCGGGGATGGCGCGGGAGACGTTGATCAGAGTCAAGTTCAAGGCGCGTCCGATGGTGGCGTTGGCCCTGAAGCCTGGGCCGAGGCATCCCATGCCGGCGTGAATGCCCAGCTCTCTGGCCAGAGGTCCGCTGATGACGACGGCGTTCCCCGAAGGGTGGCTGGTGATGGGGACTTGAGGAAGGCGATACCGGGTATCGGCCATGGCTTCGAAAGCGGTGACGATAACGGGGAAGTACTCCGGCCGGCACCCGGCCATGACCGCGCTGATGGCGGCTTTTTCCACCGTGATGGGAGCTCCGCTGGGCGTCAGGTCCGGGGCCAGAACGTGCTCAGGCGGTCGGTCTGTGAAGCGCAGCGTCGCTCGCACTCGGTCTCGCGTCGGCGGAATCACGGGGAATCCGTCGCACAGGCTGCTTTCGCAGCAAGCCGCATAGAACTCCTCGGCAAAGGCGCCCGGGTCGAGCTCGAGACAGAGCTTTCCCCCCTTCCGCGTTGCCTTCACCGTCTTTTCGCCCAGCGCCAGCTCGCCCGCGCCAGCGCTTTTGAGAGTCATCGGGGCCAGCCACTTCTGGGCGCTGAACTTGAGGCGTTCCGCGGGCGCCGTTAGCCCATCGATGACTTCCTGCAGGAGATGGTCGGCCTGCCGGTTCATCTCCTCCCTGGTGGCGGCGCGCGTTAGGGTCACCGTGGAAAGCGGCGCGCCAGGCACATAGCTCTGGGCCATCGCTGCGGCAAGAGCAATGCCGGCTTCGGTGCAGAGGACGGCGGTGGGAATTCCCCTAGCTTCGAGAGCCGCAGCGAGCCGGACCGTCGGCACAGTCACGCCGGAATCAGCGAGGCCAAGGACGACCCCATCGACATCGTCAGGCAACAGGGAGATCGCCTTCCCGATCGGATCGGGCGTCGAGACCAGCAAGTCCAGCACGGCGCGCGGAGTTTCCCCCACGCCCGAGCCCCTGAATCGCTCGATAAGCCTATCCGTAATGAACCCGTAGTTGCCGAACTCCGGTCTGAGCTTGCCGTTGTCAAAGAAGAGGATTCTCTTGCTCTTCAGCGTGCCCAGGCGGGGCGCCAGCTTCACCGGTTTGAAGGTCGGCTCACCCCTCGGGTCCTGGACCGGTCTTGCCTTCACGACGATGTCTTCCGTCACCTCGCCTCCCTCATTACTTCAGGGATCAGGCTGTCGCCGGAGTTCCGGACATGTGCCGCTCAATCAGTCGCAGGTTGGAGAGGCCCGGCTGGAGCGCTCCCTCCTCTATCTGCCTCATGACGGCGTTCAGCGCCTGATTAGCGGGCGTAGGCACGTTGGCCTCCTGTCCCTTACGGGCTATCAGCCCGTTGATAAGGTCTGTCTCCGTCAGTCGTCCCTTGGCGATGTCCTGCTGGACCATGCTGGTCGACTTGCTGTCCGTATCGCCGAAGACCTTCAGCATGAACTTCCTGAAGGTGTCCTCTGTCAGTTGCTTCAAATCTTCGGAAGTGAGTCCCAGGATGGGCTCCAGAGTGTATCCGAGGGCGGTAGCCACATGGGCGGCCTCGACGGCCAGTTTGGCGACCATATCCATCACTTTCGGGTCATCCAGCATCTCCTGTTTGGTGGCGCCAAGGGCGCCGCGAAAGGTGGCATACATGCCGTTGAACATTAGCTTGGACCACTTGGCGCCCCATATGTTGGTGGTGATCCGCGTCTGGCCCGCGTGGCCCAATATCTGCGCCGCTTCCTCAAGGCGCGGTGTGATCCTCCCATCCAGGTCACCCAGCACGAACTTCGTCTCGATCTGGTTAGTGTTGCGGTTGACTCGCCCCGGTTCGAACACATCTGCGGAGAGCATGAAAGCGCACCCGATATCCCGCTGGCGGCCGACTATGGGGGCGATCCATTCATCCATGAGGCTATTCTGCACAGAGACAAGCACTCCATCTGGCTTTAAGAAGGGCTTGATGAACTCCGCCAGCCACGGGGCGTCGTAGGCTTTGGCCGTGAGGAAGACGATATCCAGTTGCTCGTGCAGCGCCCACTGTCGGGCATCCTTCATCTCGCAAAGGTGAAATGCCCGGACCGGTATGTGGGATTCCTCTCCTCTCATGGTGACGTGGAGACCGTCGGCCTTCATGGCGTCCACATGGGCCGGCCACTGATCGATGAGTATCACATCGTATGCGGCCCTGGCCAGGTCCGCTCCTATGCTCGATCCTATGGCCCCTGTGCCCAGGACGGCCAGCTTTGCTGTCATGTATTGCTCCGTTCCTCTACTTGGCGATCCGCATCTCATGATATCCGCCGTAAGCATCGTACAGGCTTGTGGGAGGAGTAAATCCCCTGACTTCTTTCCACCAGGCGTAAGCGACGTTGGTCCAGTAGGCCAGCGCCATAGGTGTGTCCCTCAGAAGGACCCTCTGCATCTCCCAGACAATCTTGCGCCGCTCCCCGGCATCAAGAGTTCCCGACTGCTTGGTGAAAAGCTCATCGAAAGCCGGGTCATTGTATCCGCTCCAGTTGTTGGTGGCGCCGGACAAATAGTTGTCGCCCAGCTGCGTGTCCGGGTCCATGACCGGGGTGCCGGCGCCGGTGGCCAGAATACCGAAGGCTTTCCGGAACCGCGTGCTTTCGAACGTCGCCGTCTCCATTACGTTGAGCGTAAGCTCGATACCCAGAGACGCGAGGGCGTCCTTCAACACCACGGCGAAATCCTGGTGCGGTTTCACTTGCCGGACAATCAGGTCAGCTTTGAATCCGGCAGGGTAGCCCGCCTCAGCCAGCAGCCTCCTGGCAGCTTCAATGTCTGGCCGCGCATAGCCGGGCATCTTCATCATCTCTTCCTCCGGAAGCGCCCACTCCCCTGGCGGCATGGGCGACATGCCAACAACGCCGGCCCCTTCCAGTCCAGCGGCGAGCATTTTCTTCCGGTCGAAGGCCAGACTTACCGCCTGACGCACCCGAACATCGCTCCACGGCGCTTGATTCACGTTAAAAACGGCGGCGTACCAGGCAGGATGGAATGCCCACTTAACGGCTATCTTGTCCGACAGCGACTCTTCAATGATTTTCGCGTGGGAAACGGTCATATAAGGGAAGGGCGCAAACCACAGGACGCTTCTGGTCCTGAGGGCCGCAAATCTGGTGAAGGTGTCAGGGATTATGTAGGCTTTCACGCTATCCAGGTAGGGTCGGTCCTTAACGAAATAGTCCGAGTTCCTCGCCAGCTCCCATCCTACGCCGCTGGAGTAGCTCTTCAGCTTGAAGGGGCCGCTGCCAAGGATGGTCTTCCTCATGTCGTTGTTGTTGGCCTGGACTACACGCTTGGGCATCATTGCGTAGAAGACGGTGGCTATGGCTGGGTTAAAGGAAGCCTGCGGATATTTCAGATTGATCTTGACGGTCGAATCGTCCGGAGTTTCGATGCCGCTGATGGCGGCCAGCTGCAAACGCCTTGGGCTTCGCACCAGGCCCAGTTGAGGGTCACGGATCCTGTCGAGAGAGAATTTGACGTCCTCAGCGGTGACAGGAGCGCCATCGTGAAACTTCGCCCCCTTCACCAGACTGTAGGTATAGACCTTGCCATCAGTGCCTACGGACCAGCTTGCAGCAAGGTCGCCGATGACCTTCGATTGGGGCCACGCCTGGGAATCATATCTTACCAGGCCGCTATAGGTCCCTGCCGTGATCGCGAAGACGTAGGCTGTTTGCTCTTGATGGATGTCGAAGCTGGGTGGGTCACCGCCCACGCCGATGGTCAAGGTGCCGCCGCGTGCGCCTCCGGCGGAATCGGCAGCGGGCTTGGATGTGGGGCTGGGGGCCGCCGGTTTTGGGGTTGATGGCGAAGCTGGAGTTGGAGCCGCGGCCTTCGTCGCCGCCGGAGCCGGCGGCGCCACAGGCTTGGCAGTGGGCGTCGGCTGCGTCGCCGGCGCGCAGGCTGTCACCAGCAGAGCCAGTATGAGGCAACCTGCAGCGATGCCAGACTTCTTACCGGACGCTACGGGAACTCCCTTTCGCGGGTTAGTCATTATGGGCCTCCGTCAGGGTTTGTCAACACATCGTCAGGCTTCAACGGCCGGGGGCCGAGGCTTGGTCAACATGGCCACAACGGTCTCGATGACTGCGCTGCCTTTCCTACGCTCATCCTCTTCCGTCTCCCAGGGCATAGGCTGGGGCACCGATGCTATCTGAAGTGAGGGAAGCCCGAGGACCTTCGCCTGGGCGCGAGCCGCAGGCACGAACTTGTCGTGCACCAGGGTAACGGTCGGAATACCTCTTTTCTCCAGGGCCGCCGCATCCCGGACCACGCCGGAGGTGCAAGACCCTCAGGCGCCAACGCCAAGGACAGCCAGGTCGCACCTGGACGCTACGTCGTCTATGTGCTCCGCTGGGGACGCCGCTCCCACCTTAGGTTTGAGTTTGTCTACGACCCCCGAGAGCCTGAAGCGTTCGATCAAGCTCTCCCTGACCGCCTGGAACAGGACCGGCGTCGCCCAATGTCCGTTAAAGAGGAAGCCGACTGCTTTCCCATTCAGGTCATTCACGCGCGGCGCAACGCTCGCCTCCGACGCCGCGACGTATCCCACCGGGTTCAGCAGCACTAGTTTTCCACTGATCGCCTGTGTAGTCGTGAGAGACCTCCTGCTCGGTGTATCAGGGCCTGCAGCGTGTGGTCAGGGCAAGACGACGCGCTTTGTCTGGGCGAAGCCGCCGAGGTAGCCCCACCCGGGACAGATGGCGCTGAAGGACATGCCACCCCCCCATCCGCCAGCGACGACGATGTTGATATCCTCGGCCCTGCGGATGACAGGAATCATGGCGTTTGGATTCGCCCTGTCGATCCACTTGGGCCACCCAGGCGCCTCGCTTGACGTCTCGTCGACCGTGGCGCCCAGCGTAGCCCGCCCCACCGCGACCCGGGCGTTTTCGTACAGGTACTCCCGAATGCTGCTTCTCGTCCAGCCGCCGCTCGCTGCGTTGGCGGCCGCCCGCGGCCCGAAGACGACTAGCGTCTCGCCCCCCATATGGGTGTTGTTGTTGCCGATGGTCGACATGCCGTCGGCGAGCGCGTGGAGCGTTTGTAGCGGGGTCCCCGACCCGGTGGCGATGTGGTGCGGGGCCTCGCAGCCAAAAACGGTAACCGCGCTGTCCTCCGGCTCCAATCCCTTCTCGACATGGATCGGCTCCCAGGGATTGCCTTCCGCGTTCTCGGCTATGCAGTAAGTGTATTTGCCGGGATGCCCCAGAGTGGCGCGGTCCAATTCCGCCGGGTAGGCGCCGCCGATATTCCACATTATGAGCCGAACGGCCCGGCCCACTGCCGCGTTCGCCCGGGAGCCCCCGCCGAACACGCCGTCCCCGCTGTTGAAGCCCAACTGGTTAACTACGGGACCGCTGACGATGGTCAACGGGCTCACGCAGTGGGTGGTAGTTTGGACGCCGTTGAGGTTGAAGGGCTTCTCCAGCATGGCCTCGACCGCCGCGATGACTACGGGCAGGTAGGTCGGCAGGCAGCCAGCCATCACGCTATTGATGACGATCTTCTCGATGGTCGCCGCCCCGTTGCGCGGGGGTATTTCGCCCAGCGATTCTCCGGAGTCGCGCCGCAAGTACTCCAGCGCTCGTCTGACCCTCTTCTCCGTCGGCAAGACCACCGGCAGGCCGTCGGTCCATCCCCGCTGGTAGAAGATCTCTATTCCGTCGTCAACGTCATCCGCGTAGACCCGTTCAGATGTGAGGTCCATGGCAACCTCGATTCTTCGCCAGCCAGACGTCTCGGAACTGGACATTGTTGGACAGCCCGATGCCCGGCTTGTAGTCCCTCACGCTCGACCAGGCGCCCACCGCAGCGTCAGCATGCGGGACCTCCTTATGCTTGTGGCCGATCCGCAGTTCAAAGTCTGAACCGCTGATTACACTGATGGCGCAGATGGCGCTCATATGAAAACAGTGAAATCCATAAATCTGTGCCAATCAGCGGTTCAGACTGTTCCTTGTATCTTCACGCTTTGAAATGAGGATGGTCATAGGGCAGCCTGCGGCGCAGGGGGCCCGGCGTAAGCGGCAGGTGGAAGTCCGGGCACGGCAAGCCGTGCCGTCGTCGTTCTTCCAGATGATAGCTGCTGCCATGAATCTTCCACTCGTAGGCGCCGGTAAGCAGGTACTCCTCCTCGATGGTCTCCGTAGCGACGTAGCCCGCCGCCTGAGCGGCTTCCACCAGTTCCAGCCCCGTACTCGTCCTGATAATGAAGGCGGACCAGCCGGGCACTCCCCGCACCATCTCCGCATGATGGTAGTCCCCGACGGAAATGTCCGCCAGGTCGTTGGAGTAGTCAAAACAGCCGCCGCACCGGTCATGGCGAAAGCCCCAGCAGTGGTTGCGGCGCACCGGCGAGGTGACGGACACCTGTCGGCCATCCTTGGTCGTCACCCGGAAGTTGCCGGGATATTCGCCACCACGATACTCCACCTTTGCCACTTCCTCCAGGGAGACGCCACAGACCTCGTCGATGACGTGCTCGGTGGCCTTGTGCGTCCAGTTTCCGCCGCAGAGCAGGCCTATCACGAACTTTACGCAACCGGCCAGCTTCGTGGCATTGCGCGCTAGCTGCATTTTCCTCAGGCTGTGGATGTGACAGGGCAGGCCCACCACGGCCAGCTTCTTGAAGCCCTGGCGCAATGCTTCGCCCAGGGCTGCGTCTGCCGGGACCATCTGCAGCTTGGACTGGCCGGCGGCCATCACCTGCTCCTTGTTGGTAGCGAGCCTGGGCATGGCGCGCCAGGGACGGTCCTCCATCATCCCCACGACGATGGCGGCGTCGATGATCCCTCGCTCCAGAGCATAGATGAGGAGACCTGAGATGAGTCCACCGGTGGCGCCCGCGACCCTCACCTTATCTTCGGTGGACTGCCCTTTGCGGAACTCGCGGCAAATGCCCAGCAACTCCTGGGAAGGGTTGCGTTCACGGCCGAAGACCATCCGCTCCAGTTCGGGCACAGGGATGTCTTTCCCTGCGCAGCTCATATAGCAGACCTGGCAACGCGGATGGCAAACTCCCGTCAGCCTCGGCTCCTCGATGTCGTAGTCCATGACCACGATGCCCCGGGGGCAGACCGCGGCGCACATGCCGCAGTCGGTGCACAGCCCCGCGCCGATGACCTCAGTTTGCAGCTTATCGAAGCCAGACATTATTACTTCGCCTTCCAGACCGGCTTCCTCTTCTCGGCGAAGGCGCGCTTGCCTTCGGCGTGGTCCTCCGTGTACCAGACTTCTTTGAGGATCGGCGCGGAGTTCTCCAGGGCGCCGCTCAGGCCCATGTTCAGCCCCTGCATGATGGCCTTCTTGGAGAACCTCACCGCCAGCGGCGAGTTCTCCAGGATGATCTCGGCGATCTCCGTGGCACGATCCTGCAGTTTGTCCAGCGGCATCACCTCGGTGACCATGCCGATCTGAAGGGCTTTCTGCGCGTCGATGCGAAACTTGCTCCCCAGGAGGGCCATCTTGAGAACATAGGCCAGCGGTATCCGGCGGCTCAGCCCCACCGGCTCCCATCCCGTCACGAAGCCCACGTTGACGTGAGGGTCGAAGAAGGAGGCGTTCTCCGAGCAGATGGCGATGTCGCTGTCACAAATGAAATGCAACCCGCCGCCGGCGCAGATGCCGTTCACCGCCAGGACGGTGGGCTTGTAGGTCTCCGCCATCATCCGGGATATGGGGAGCCAGATGTCCCCTATCTTGGCCGTGGACGCCTCCTTGACGTCAACGCCGGTGCAGAAGAACCTGTCCCCGGCGCCCGTGACCACCGTCACCCAGACGTCCTCGCTGGTCATGATATCGTGCCAGATATCGGTTATCTCGCGGCACAAGGTAGAGTTAAAAGAATTCCCCGCCGCCGGACGGTTGAGGGTCACATAGGCGATCCGGCCCTCCTTCTCGTAGAGCATCGTTTCGTACGCCACGTTGTCCTCCTTGCGTAGCAATCGGCGATCAGCTTTCAGCGGCCAGCTTTCGCCAGGATTCCTCCTCCGTGGACGGGATGGACTGAGTGGACTAACTCCCGACCCTTAAACCCCTGGCGTCCGCCCACATCCGTTTATCCGTTGCCCATCTGTTGACACCGCATTCATCATTCATCATTTCCTAGAACCCCTCCAGCGTCCGCGAGGGCAGGACAATCGTGGCGTTACCCGGCGCGGTGATCTCGCCGCGCTGGTTCTCGCAGCAGATATCGCAGTCCACCAGGTGCTCGCCGTTCTCAGCGTACTTCTTCGTCACCTTGCCCTTGACCCACTGGGTGTCCCCTATGACGTTGAACATGCGCAGCGAGCCGTGCATCTTTTTGGTGAAGCCATCGTCGCCCTGCCAGTTCGTTAGAAGATGGCCCAGCCAGGACATGCGTTGGGAGCCGTAATCGTAGGCGCCCGGTACGCCGATCTCGCCGGCACGGCTTTCCTCCATATGGACCAGCTCCGGCACGTCCACCTGCCCCGTGGTGCTGTCGACCATCTTCACGGCCGGATGCTTCTCCATGTACTTGAGGGCGAGCTTGTGGGCAAACATGAAGTGTGAGCCATTGCCGATGATCCACGCCATGATATCCCGCATGCTGAGAGGCCCTTTGGCGATGGGCCCCATCTCGTCGCCAACATTGACATCCTCCCAGTAGCGAGGCTCGCTGCCCCGGACCTCCTCTTTCCGATAAGCCTCCTCGATGTCCCGCAACTCTTCAGGAGTATAAGTGGCCTTCGTAATGCCCGCGTACTTGCCTTTCTCCCCGCTGGCCTGCCTCTCCGTGCGCACGCTCCAGCCGATGGAGGTGGCGGCCAGCTCGCCTCGCTGATTGAGGTATCTGACCTTGGTGTAAACGAGCATGAGACGCCCGGCGAAGCGACTGGGCCTCTCGGTCACATCGGAGAGCTTTCGCTGGACGGTGAACTTATCATTGAGCCTGATGGTCTTGAACCACTCCCAGTCATTGCCAGAGTGAAAACCATGAATTCCCGGGAGGCCAATCATGCCGCCCGGCCAGTGGACGCTGTAAAGGAAACAGGGCGGCGCGATGATGCCGCCATGCTGCGTCTTTCCGGCGTAGGTCTCATCCAGATAAAGGGGGTTGTCATCGCCGACGCCCTGGCACCAGTGAGCGATGGCATCCTGGGTGGCCGTCGTATTGAACATTGGCGCTCGCAGGTTCATCCCGATGCGGCCCTTCAAGTCCGCGACCATTTCGTCGGTCAACACTGCGTGTTGCTGTTCGACCATGCTGTACCCTCCCTTAAGCTCTCAGATTTCAGCGGTCAGCTTTCAGCCTGCAACGGATTGATTGTCTGACGGCTGACCGCGCACTGTGTACGCCAAAATGCTGTGCGCTTGCAGGAGCAAGAATCCTCGCCGTCAGCCCTCAGCCGCCAACTCCTGATAGCTGACTGCTGTACGCTGATAGCTGTTATTGCGCCAGCCAGACATCCTCGAGTCGGAAGTACGAGAACTGGCTCAAGGGTTTCTTGAAGTTCTTGACCTCCGGCCACCAGCCGGCGATGTAGTTCGCCCAATGGCTGAGAACGAAGGGCACCCTGTCCAGGATTATCCTCTGCGTCTGCAAGACCATCTCCTTGCGCTTGGCCTGGTCGAGCATCCGGGACTGTTCGTCAACGAGCTTGTCGATCTCCGCGTCTTTGTACACGCCGTAGTTCCGCACCGCATCGGACCGGTAGAACTGCAGGAGCAGGTCGTCCGGGTCATAGATGGTCCAGGTGCCCATCATCATCGCCGCATCGAAATCGTGGCGGTTGACCAGGTCAAGGAGCTGGGTATATTCGATGGGCTTGAGGGACATTTCCACGCCTATGGTGCCCAACTGGTCTTTGAGGAACTCGGCGGCGGCAGCGTATCGCGCGCCCGTGCGAAAGAGCATGCTGAACTTCAGGTTGGCCTGACCTGCCTCCGCGAGAAGTTTCCTGGCCTCCGCTCGGTCAGCATCTTTGGGCTGACGGAAGCCTGGCATTTTCAGCAGCTCGTCCTCGGGCAGCGACCAACTGCCTGGCGGGATGGGCCCAGCCACCGCCCCAGCCGTCGACTCCACGGTCTTCACGCCCAGTTGGCGGTCGATAGCCAGGCTCATGGCCTTGCGCACCCTCAGGTCACTCCAGGGCTGTTTCGTGGTCATCACGTACAGGCCAAACCAGGTGGCCCCCTGGTATTGCGCCGTGGTCACTTGCGGCATGGTGCTCTTCACCGTCTCGAGTTGCTCCGGCATCAGCCCGTAAGGGGCGGCGGCGAGTTGCACTCGCTTAGTGCGGAAGGCGGCGAACCGGGTGGAGGCGTCCACCAGGACGTAGTACCTTATGCCATCAAGGTAGGGCCGGCCTTTCTTGAAGTAGTCCGCGTTCTTGGTCAGCTCGAAGCTGGACCCGGGCACGTCGGACTTGAACCTGAAGGGGCCAGTCCCCATTATGGTGCGCTTCATGTCGCCCTTTTCTTCGATGACATGCTTGGGGAACACAGCGAACCAGGAGGTGGCATAGCTGCCGAGGAAAGAAGCGCTGGGGTTCTTCAGAGTGAGCTTCAAAGTCTGAGCGTCAGGCGTCTCGACGCTCTTGACCACCTGCACCAGCTCACGGATTCGCGGGACGACCGTGCCCCTGGGGGGATTCTGAATCCTTTCCAGGGTGAACCTGGCATCCGCCGAGGTGAAAGACTTTCCGTCCTGCCATTTCACGCCAGGATGGAGGCGGAAGGTGAACACGGTGCCGTCCTGGCTCATGTCCCAGCTTTGCGCCAGGTCGCCCACTATCTTCTCCGGGTCCAGAGGATCATAGGCGACCACGTTGTTATAAGCATGCTGCATAGGGTGCATCCCCGCCACACTGGTGTTCTGGTGGATGTCGTAATGCTGCACCAGGGCGTACATGGAGATGTGCAGGATGCCACCGGACCGGGGCTGATCGGCGGCGGGCTTCGGGGTGGCTGCTGGCGCCGCTGGCTTAGCTTCCGGCGTGGCCGCCGGCTTGGCCGTGGGCACCTTCTCAGCCGGCTTCGCCGCCGGGGCGGCCGGCTTCGGCGTGGGAGCGGGCGCCGCCGCCGGAGCACAACTGGCCAGGATTACCGCCAGCAGCATCAGGGGACTGGCAATTCGCACGTAGCCTTTCACGTTCATGAGAGAGCCTCCTTGTCCAGCTTTCAGCGGCCAGCATTCAGCTTTCAGCCTCCCCAAGTCCTGCCCACAAATCCCTCCCCGTGGACGGAATGGGCTCGGTGGACTGGCCCCTACCCCCCCTGGCGTTTGCCCATATCCGTTTATCCGGTGCCCATCCGTGACACCGCACTCATCACTCATCACTCATCATTGCTACGAAAATAGGAATTCGCATACATACCGCGCACTAAAGTACGCGGTATACTCCGTACTTCAGTGCGGGGTATAGAACCACGGTTGTCATCCTTGGTGGCGCCCCGATGTAATCGGGGCATGAACGATTCCCTTAGAATCCCTCCAGAGTTCTAGAAGGCAGAGCGAGGGTGGCGTTGCCCGGGGCTGTTACTTCGCCGCGCTGGTTAGTGCAGGATATGTCGCAGTCCACCAGGTGCTCGTCCTTCTCAACGTATTTCCTGGTTATCTTGCCTCTGATCCACTGCGTGTCTCCGATGACATTGAACATGCGCAGCTCGCCGTGCAGCTTTCTGGTGGCGCCGTCATCGCCCTGCCAGTTACTGAGAAGATGCCCGAGCCATGACATGCGCTGGGAGCCATAATCGTAGGCGCCCGGAATGCCGATCTCGCCAGCCCGGGTGTCCTCCATGTGCACCAGCTCTGGCACGTCCACCTGGCCGGTGGTCCGGTCAATCATCTCTACGGCGGGATGGCGCCGCCGGTACCGCAGAGCGTATCTGTGGGCGCGCATGAAGGGCGAGCCGTTGCCTATGGTCCAGGCAATAATATCCCTCATGGTAAGGGGACCCTTAATGATCGGTCCCATCTCATCGCCGATCTTCACATCCTCCCAATAACAACGGTTAGCCCCCCTGATCTCCTCGGCCTCGGAGGCGTCCTCGATGGCCCGCAGCTCCTCCGGCGTATAAGTGGCTTTCCTGATTTCAGCGTATTTGCCTTTTTCCTGGCTGGCCTGTCTCTCCGTGCGGACGCTCCAGCCGATGGAGGTGGAGATGAGCTCGTCCCGCGGGTTGAAGTACTTCACCTTGGTATAGACAATGACCAAGCGTCCCGCGAACCGGCTCGGCTTCTCCACCACGTCGTAAAGCTTGCGCTGAGCTATGATCTGGTCATTGACCTTGATGGGGATGAACCATTCCCAGTCGTTGCCGGAATGGAAACCGTGGATGCCCGGAAGCCCAACCAGTCCCCCCGGCCAGTGCACGCTGTAGAGCCAGCAGGGCGGAGCGATGATGCAACCGTACCTGGTCTTGCTGGCGTAATCGGTATCGAGATAGAGCGGATTGTCATCCCCCATGCCCTGGCACCAGTGGCGGATGGCATCCTTCGTGGCAACCTCATTGAAGATGGGCACCCGCAGGTCCAGGCCGATGCGGCTCCTGAGGGATTCAATCATCTCATCGGTGATGCGGGCATGTTCCTGTTGCGTCAACTACGAACCTCCTGCACTTCTTGTCTATGTCTTGCGGCAGTAATTCGGAGGCCGCCCCCCGTCGTCGGCGGGCGAGCAGCACCTGCACTACGCCGTCCGACGGGTCGGGCTGGTCGGCCCGGTCGAACGCCTAGCGCATTTTCGACGGGGCAATCAGGACTTTCACCTGAGTCGTAATCGTCTGCAAGGTCTCGAACACCTGCTGAATATTACTCAGGGGTTCGACGGACGTGATCAACGGCCTGCAATCGATCTTCCCGCTCCCCAGGAGATCGACGGCCTCGCCGAACTCGCGGCGGGTGTAGGCCTTGGTCCCCTTTACCGTAACTTCGTTGTCGGTCACGTCGGAGGTGATCTCCGCTTTCCAGTGCGCCGCCACAAGGACGACTGTGCCCCCAGGCGTCACCGTCGCGAAGCAGTTCTCAATCGCTTGCGGAGCCCCAGCGCACCCGAAAACCACGTCAGCCCCGGTCCCCGTAAGCTTCACAAGCTGCTGTCGGACCTCTGTCTCAGTGGGGTCCAGGACGACGTCGGCCCCCATCTGCGCCGCCGCCTCTTTCCGCCCCTGGGCCTTCTCCACCACGTACACTTTACCCGCGCCTGCCAGCCTGGCCTGCGCAGCCACGAAAAGCCCAATAGGTCCGGCGCCAATCACCACTACTTTGTCTCCGGCTTTCACCTCGCCGCGGCGAAAGCCGTGCAGCGCAACAGCCAGGCACTGGGCCATGGTCGATTCTACTTCTCCGACCCTCTCGGGGGCGCGGAACAACTGGACGGCCTTGACCTTAGTGTATTCGGCGTATCCGCCGTTGTTTCCCATCACCAGCCCGCTGCCGCCCCGGTTGGGGCAGAGGTGCCCCTTTCCCCGGAGACACCACTCGCAGTTCCCGCACTCCGTAATGGGGTCCACCACCACGCGGTCGCCCGCCGCCCACCCTTCGACGCCTTCACCGACCTCCGCCACGCTGCCAACGAACTCATGGCCCAGGACCAGCCCGATGCTCCACCGGCCGGTGGCGAAGCGGCTGATATCCGAGCCGCAGATAGCGCAGTGGCTCACCTTCACCAACACCTCGCCTCGCCCCGGGGTGGGCATTGGCAAGTCCTCGAGTGAAAAGCGTCCCTTTTCCCGAAGAACGGCTGCTCTCATGTAATCTCCTGCGCGGCTCGCCCATTTGCTGCCATTCCCCGGGCGGCAGGGGACAAGCCCCGGCCCTACGGCTGATTGGGGTTCATCGCGGCAAGACGACCGTCCCGGGGGGAGGCGTGGGGTCTGACCCCCAACCCCCAACCCCCAACCCCTAAGAGCACCCCGTATCCAGCCACACGTCCTGGCGCTTCACGTTGTTCCAGCCCGTCAGTTGCTTCTCAGGGTAATACCCTTTGACGCATTTCCAGTAGGGCGACACAAAGAAGTGCTGATAGAGGACCAGCGGAGCCGCCAGGTCAAGCACCCGCCGCTGGATCTGCAGCACGAGTTCCCTGCGCTTGGCAGGGTCCATGATCTTTGACTGCTCCGCGTACCAGTCGTCTATCTGCTTGTCGCTGGTGCCGCCGTAGTTCCGTCCCCCTCCCGTGAGATAGTAGGACAGGAAGAGGTCCGGCTCATCCACTGGTTCCCCCTGCAGGATCACGTTGATGGCAAAATCGTGAGCGAACTGGCGCCGCTCCACGGTGGCCGTATCCCCGATCTTGATGGCAACGTCTATCCCGATGGCCTTGACCTGGTCCTGGAGGAAGACCGTCTGTTTGTTGTAGCCAGCGATTATTGTCGCCTCAGCCTGGAAACCCTTGGGGTAGCCAGCCTCAGCAAGCATGGCCTTCGCTTTCTCGATGTCGGCGGGGGTCACCCCACGATAGCCGGGCCTCTTCAGAAGCTCATCGTCGGGAATGGCCCAGGGGCCCCTGGGCATAGGCCCGGTGATCTCGCCCATACCCTCCATCACGTCAATGATCTTCTTCCTGTCTACCACCATATCCATCGCCTGGCGCACGCGCAGGTCACTGAAGGGCGGCTGTTTCACCCCGAAGTGGACAAGCAGTATGACCAGGCCAGGGAAACTGGCCACCCTGAACTTGTCAGTCTCTTTTTTCAGCGTCTCCATATTCGCCGTGGAAATGTTCCCGGAAGTGACGTACATGGTCCGCACCTGGCCGCTGCGCAAAGCTGCGAAGCGGGCGGTGGCATCGGGCATCAGATAGGTAATCATCCCGTCAAGATAGGGCCTTCCCGAAAGGAAATAGTCCTTATTCTTGACCAGCTCAACGCTGACGCCCCGCTTGTATTCCTTGAGCTTGAAAGGCCCCGTGCCCAGGACGTTGAACTCCATCCTCTTGTTTTCCTTCAGGTGCTGCGGGGGCAGCAGCACCCCGGCGATGCTGGCCAGCACCGGAATGAAGGCGGGTCTGGGATACTTGAGATAGACCTCCACGGTGCTGGTGTTGGGCGCCTCGACGCGGTCTACGCCGTCCACCACTGCTCTACGCGCGATGGCCACGCCCTCAGGGGGCTTCAACCACCGATCGAAGTTGAACTTGACATCCTCAGCGGTGAACGCCTTATCGTCGTGCCACTTGATGTTCTTGCGGAGAACAAAAGTCACCTTCTTACCATCGGAGCTTATCTGATAGCTCTCCGCCAAGTCATTGATTATCGTCCTGCCGTCCGCAGGGTCATACTGGAGCAAGCCGCTATAGGCCGGGCCCACTTGATCGAAGGCCAGGCTGCGCCCGGTGGAGTGCAAATCGTAAGTCGGCTCATCCTGGAATCCTGCATGTTTCAGGACGCCTCCGGACTTAGGCTGCTCCGCCGCCGGCTTTGGGCTGGCCGCCGGCCCTGCTTTTGGGGCTCCCGGGGCCGCCGCCGGCGCAC
This sequence comes from Chloroflexota bacterium, assembly GCA_016190665.1. Classification (GTDB taxonomy): domain Bacteria; phylum Chloroflexota; class Dehalococcoidia; order JACPQD01; family JACPQD01; genus JACPQD01. The sequence continues at coordinate 15,836 of JACPQD010000028.1, read as the reverse complement.
AGCTCGTCAGCAGAACGCTGATGGCCACAAGGACGCCAACTGTCGCCTGCAATCTTCCGTTCACCTTCTTCTCCTTTCAACTGCGGGGTTGAAAAACTACGGGTTGACTTGCTGCCATAGTGAGCGCGAGATCACCTTACACAGCGGCGATACCCGGCCGGCCGCTCGTACACTCTTGAGGTACTGCTGCGCTTCCGCCCAGGTCTTCTCGATGTCGTCCGTCTCTATCTCGTAGGTCGCCAGGTACTTGCCCTGGCCCTCTGCCCAGATCCCGTCCCGAGGCGGCAGTCCCTCCTTGATGACGTACCGGACCGCGCTCTTGAAGCCTGGCGCCTTCAAGAGGTCCGGGAAGTGGACGTGGTCGTACCAGTCCGCGAACTCCTCCTCCCTGGAGGGATCAGCACATTCAGTGGTCACCTGGTAAAGCCATGTCGCCATAGTGTTCCTCTCCTCTTCAGAGTAATTTGTGTCCGTAGGGGCACGGTGTACCGTGCCCCTACGGCCTCTTCTCTCGGGCGGCGTTCTCCCCCGCAATGCGCCCGGAAGCAAAACAGTCCGCCAGATTCGATCCCCCGCCCGGGTAAAGCATCCCGTAGGTTGCGCCCATCTCTCCGCATGAGTAGATCCCGGGGATGGGATCGTCGCCGGCGCTGACGACCTGGCATCGACTGTTCCGCCGCGGCCCCCCCTGGGTGCTCGGCCCTCCCGGCCACAGGACAGCGGCGCAATAGGGGGGAGCACCTAGAGGTATGAGCTCGTTCGGCTTCCTGCCGAAATCCGGGTCCCTCCCCTTTTCACAGTGACGATTAAAGGTCCTCACCGTCCGTTCCAGCGTATCCGCAGGGACGCCGATCTTCCTGGCCAGGCCTCGCACGGTGTTGGCGGTCACTATCCATCCTTGCTCAATCTCGCGGCTGTTGTCAAGACTCCAGTGATAAAGTCGCGTTGGCCCGGCGGGGCCGGAAGTAACCAGGGGCAAGGGGCCGTTCTCCAGACGCCTGCGATCGAAAATGAAGTAGCTGGGTACCCTTGGATACACCAGACGATGGGTGTCGAACACCGGAAGCTCGTAATAGAGGCACTGGCCCTTGACGTTTTCGCTGGTGTATCTTTCGCCGTCCCTGTTCACAACTATGTGGCCGGATACCACGGACGCGGTTTCCTCTGTCTTGCCGGGGGTCTTCGCCACCGACCTGCCCAGGTAATCGACCTGAAAAGCGACAGGCATTTCAGGGAACTTGAGCACCAGGCCGGCGGCGACGCAGTTCATATGCCAGAGCTGGGCGCCGACTTCGAGAGCCATCCTCAGGCCATCTCCGGTGTTAACTTCGCTGCCGGTGAAATAGGTGGGGTACACCTTGAGATAGTTGAGCTTCGCCTGCTCGTCGTACTCGAAACCGCCAGGGGCCAGAACCACCGCTCTGGACGCCCTCACGCGCAGCCTGCGCCCACCCTGCCGCGCCTCAACGCCCACCACCCGCCCTCTCGGGTTGGTTAGAAGGTGGGTGGCCCTCGTCTCGTAAAGGACGGGAATTTTCTTCGCTTCGATCTGGGCTTCCAGAAAGCGCGCCAGCCCGATCCCCATGCCGCGAAAACGATGCTTGGACAGATGCGCCCCACCGGGCAACTGAGGATGCTCGCCGGGCGCAGGGATGGGGACTATCGCTCCCCCTCTCGCCTCGATCCATTGCCGGGTAGTGGCCGCATATTCAGCCCATGTCCTGAGCACCGGACCATCGGTCCAGGGACGACCACCGCCCATGCGCCCGAGGGCTGCCAAGTATTCCAGGATGCTACTGGAGTCGGGCGGGCTGAGGAACATGCCCGCGGACATACTGGAGCTGGTGTGGTGGCTCTCACGGGGTTGCTTCTCCACGATGACCGCCTCAGCCCCATTCTCAGTGGCGGTGACGGCGGCCACCGCCCCGGCGCAGCCGTAGCCGATGACTACAACGTCGGCGGTCCTATCCCAAGCGCCGCTTCCTACGCGCATAGCTTACACCTCTGTTTGATTGGTCCCGCCCGGAGGGACGCGCTCCGTCGCGTCCGGTTGCGGCGCGGCCACGAGAGACCGTGGCCCTCCTACCGCGCTAGCCATATCTCTTGCAGGTTGTTGTTCCCATATTCCGTGATCCCCGGCGAAAAGTTCCTCACTTCCGGCCAAACCGCCAGGAAGAAGAAAGGAACGAGAAGGGGAATGTGCGGCTGGGCCTCTGCCAGGACATGCCGCTCCACTTCCTCAACTATCGCTTTCCGCTCCTTTTCGTCCATGGTGCGACGTTGCTTCTGCCAGAGCTCGTTGAGCTTCTGGTCATCGTCATTGCCCGAATAGTTCAGGGACCCGCCTTTGATAAGGAAGCGCCCGATGATTTCGACATCGGGAATAGCCAGTGATGAAAAGTAGAGCATAGCTTCGTGCTTGGCGTTGCGCCCACGGTCCCAGAAAATGGCGTCCTCAACCACCTCCACTTTCGCGTCCACGCCGACCTTGGAGAGCTGGCTGGTGAGGAAGACGGCGGAGTCTTTGCTCAGCGCCACGGTCCGGGCCAGGATATTGAGCTTGAAGCCTTCGGCGTAGCCGGCCTCTGCCATGAGCTTCTTGGCTTCAGCGATGTCGGCATCCTTGGGCTGACGATAGCCGGGCAGCTTGACCCTTTCGTCCTCGGGTATGCCCCAACCTTCGAGGTTGAAGAGCCTGGCGAGCCGCCCCTTGCCCTCACCAATAACGTTCAGAGCGGCCTGTCGGTCGATGGACAGGCTAATCGCCTGACGCACTCTCTTGTCGCTTAGAGGCTTGTTTCTGATGTTCAAATATAGGGAGGGATAGTTGGGGGTAGCTGAGGGATAGAAGACGAGGTTGGGCTTCTCCTTCTTCACCAGCTCCATCTCCGAGGGCGCCAGGGCGGAAAAAGACCTGCCCGTCATGTTCACTTTGCCCGTCCGCAGGGCGGAGAGCCGAGTCGCGTTGTCCCTGAGGATGGGGAAAACGACTCTGTCAAGGTAAGGGCGTCCCGCTAGCCAGTAGTTTGGGTTCCTTACCACCTCAGCGCTTAGTCCCGGCGTATAGGACTTGAATGCGAAGGGTCCGGTGCCCACGACGGTATTCTTCATATCGCCCTTGGCCTCGACAACACTCTTCGGATAGATCACCGTGGGAGAGTAGCTGAGAACCGACATCATGGGGCTATAGGGATAGTCCAGGGACATCTTCACCTGGTCTCCCGTTGTTTCGATGCTCTTGACAGCCTCCAGGACCCCACCCAGTGCGGAAGACACGCCCCTTGGCGGCTTCCAGAGCCGGGTTAGGCTGAAGACGACATCCCCCGGGGTGAGAGGCGAACCATCGTGGAACTTCACCCCTTTCCGAATCTTGAAGGTGTACACCAGGCCATCCTTGCTGATGTCCCAGGCTTCCGCCAGCCCGGGGAAGAGCCCCTTGCCCTGAGATGGCTGGTACTCCACCAGCATGTTGTAGGCGGGGGAAAGGATCATCCAGGTGTTCTGGCTGGTCTCCTGGTGGACATCGAGGCTCGGCGGGTTGCCCACGGAGGAGATGGTGAGGACGCCGCCGCTCTTGGGCTGCTCAGCGGCGGGCTTGGGTGTGGCGGCCGGGGCGCCCGGCGGCTTAGCTTCTTGAGTGACCGCCGCCTTGGCCGTCGGCTGCGGAGCGGGCGCGGCGGCCGGAGCGCAACCGGCCAGCAACAGCCCTACAACCGCCAATAAGCTCACCGCGAGGAACCACTTTCCCGACGTCATGTTGAGACCTCCTCTTCCAAGCTCTCCCACTCCCGTCCTACTCGCTTGTTCTGCCGGCAGACCAGAGGCACGTCTCCTCGGTAGAGGGTGGTGCAGTGGTTACAGGAATCGCAAAAGAGGATAGCCTCCGTCCGGCCCTGACGCACCTTTGCCGGCCAGCACGCATCGCAGATAAGCTGCCGCCCCAAAGCGATCAAATCGGCCTTGCCTTCCGCCAGCACCGCCTCGGCTACCTCCGGTTTGTGCAGCCGTCCCACGGCGATCACGGGCACAGAAACGCTGTTCCTGACGGCGGCGGCCAGGTGGACATAGCAGCCAAAGGGATAGCTCCCCGGCGGGCTGATGAAGTTTCTGGGGCGAGACGACGGTCCCACGGAAACGTCCACGCAGTCGACGCCAGCCCTTTCCAGCTCCCGGGCGAACTCGACGCCATCATCGAGGGTAATCCCGCCGGGCCGGTCCTCCTCCGCCGCCAGGCGATAGAAAACTGGATAGTCGCGGCCCACCGATTCGCGCGCCCTGGCTACGCAGTCCAGCCCGAAGCGCATTCGGCGCCAGACGTCGCCGCCGTACTCGTCATCGCGCCGGTTGTCCGCCGGCGAGAAGAAGATGCAAGGGGGATAGCCATGAGCGCCGTGGACCTCCACCATATCGAAGCCGGCCGTCTTGACGCCCAGGGCAGCCGCCCCGTACAAAGATGTCATCTCCTTTATCTCGTCGATCCTCAACTCACGGCGGCCATTCATGGCGGAGGGCCCCACCCGCTCGCCGCGAAAGTAGTCACGACGGTGCGGCGGGACATGGATGCTGACGGAGAGCTGGCAACCGATCTTCGCCCCCTCCCGGTGCACCGCTGCCACCAATGATTTCAAGTCCCCGGCGAAGGACGGCTGAGAAGCGACCTCCACCGAGACGCCGTAGAAGACGAGCAGGCCCGCCCCACCCCTGGCGCGCTCCAGGAAATAGGCGATATCCTCTTTCCCACCCACGATTGGGTTTCGCGTGAGCATGGCGGCCATGACCACGCGGTTCTCCAGTCGCAGGCCGTTGATGGTTATGGGCTCAAAAAGCTTCATTATTTCCCCCGGGCTGTCGGACGCGTCTGACCTGTCAGACCTGTCAGACTGAGCCCCTTCCGGCCCATGGCCCTTGGCCCCGTCATGCCTTTCCCTGACGGCCCAGGCGACCCGCAAGACCTGAGGCGCCGCTAAATTCTCCGCCCCACGCGCGACCCCTCGTACACCGCTTCCATGATGATGCGGGGCTCATTGCAGTCACCGACGGCATAGACTTCCGGCGCCTTTCCTTCGAGGCTCTCCACGAGGTCTCGCTCCGGCGTCGCTCCCACGGCCACCACCACAACATCTCCGTCCAGGGAAGATCTCTCCCCGCTGACCACGTCGACAGCCACAACGCCTTTCTCAGTGCGTCCCACCACCTTCTTCCCCTCTAGCATCGTCACCCCGGCCTCTGTAAGCCTCCGGAGAAGGACATACCGGTTGTTGGACTCCATATCGGCGGCTACGCGCGGCAGCATCTCGATTACGGTGACCGTGTTGCCGCGCTCGGCAAGGAACGCTGCGGTCTCCGCGCCTACCATGCCGCCGCCGACGATAATCACCTTCTTGTCCCGGACATCCGCCCTGCCCTCTAAGACATCCCGGGCGGTGAGGACATCCTCGGAACGGAGAAAGCCCGGCGCCAGAGGCCGGGACCCGGCAGCGACAACCACGGCGTCCGGCTTCTCTTGCAGCACAAGGTCGGGTGTGACCTCTGTCCCCAGCTTCACCTTCACGCCGGCCTTGGCTACCTGCGTCTTCAGATATTGACGGAAGCCATTGATCTTGCCTTTGCCGGGAGGCGCGCCCGCAGGCAGCAAAGCACCGCCGAGCTCCCGGCCCCGGTCATACAACGTCACCTCGTGGCCGCGCAGCGCAGCGACGCGCGCTGCCTCCATCCCACCTGGGCCACCCCCGACCACCATCACCTTCTTCCTGATTGGCGCTGGTTTCAACTCCATGAACTGCCTCTCCCGGCCTGCCGCGGCGTTCACAGAGCAGCGGCGGGCGCCGCCGCCCTGCCGCCTTCGGGACGAGCCGTGCAGGCATTCGAGGCATGATATGCAGGGGCAGATGTCCTCGATCCTGCCGCTCTCGACTTTATTGGGCCAGTGAGGGTCCGCGAACAGGGGCCGGGCCAGGCCGATGAAATCCGCTTTCCCCCCTTGGAGCAGGCCTGCGCAGTAGGCGGGCGTGCGCAGTCCGCCGCCAGCGATGACTGGAATATTGACGGCGTTCTTGATGGCCTCCCAGATGTAGAGCTTCCAGCCTTCGGTCGCCGACATCGTGTCCATGGCTTTATCGTGGGTCTCGCGAAGGCCACAGGTAACGCTTATGTAAGCGGCGCCAGCGTCAGCTAGCATCCGCGCCATCTGGGGCGAATCCTTGATGGTTATGCCCCCCTCCACGAACTCCTCAGCGCCCAGGCGAAAGCCGACAGGATAGTCTGCCCCCACGACCTTTCGGACCCGTTGCAGTAGCTCCAGCGGGAACCTCATCCTGTTTTGAAGGCTGCCGCCGAACTCGTCGGTCCGCCTGTTCGTGAAGGGTGACATGAACTGCTCGATCAGATAACCGTGAGCCGCGTGCAGCTCGACGAAGTCATACCCCACCTTTTTGGCTCTGCCCGCCGCCTCCGCCCACCTGTCCATAGTCACGTAAATCTCTTCTCTCTGCAAGGGGCGTGGCTTCGGATAGGCGTACTCACCCAGGTAAACACACGTAACGTCAGAGGCGGAAACAGGCTGGCGGCCCTCAAGGACCCAGGGATACTGGCAGCGCCCGGTGTGGAAGAGCTGGGCGCAGATCGCCGCGCCTTCGGCATGGACTGCCTCCACCAGCTCGTAGTGCCCGGCCATGAACCAGTCGGCGTCCAGCAGGGGCGTGTTAAGGTTCAGCCTGCCGAAGGGCGATACCCCGCCAACGGTTATCAGGCCTGCGCCGCCCCTGGCCCTTTCGACGTAGTAGTCGAGGGTCTTCTGCGTGACCTCACCCCCGGCGCTGGCGTAAGCTATGCCCATGGGGAGCATCACGATTCGATTTCTGAGACGGACCTTGCCGATACGTGCTGGCTCAAAGAGCTTCGGGAAACTGCTCAGGCGGGCGCCTCCGATTGCGGTCGGACACGTCGGACAAGTCAGACGCGACAGAGCGCGTCCCTACCGCTGGCGCCCCTCGTCGAGCCAGCGACTTGCGCGCGTATTTGTGGCATCGTAGCACGAGGTGGTTCACCTGTCAAGCTGGCCGGACGGCCACAACGGGCGGTCTTGTCCCCAGGGAGGAAGGATGCTGGGCATGCTTGCCTTGACAATGCGGGAAGGGGCGTCTATCATACTTGTCTTGAAGGGCTCTCCCGACGACCTGGGAGTGATCTGAGGCGCGATAGGGCGCACAGGGTGGCAAGACCGTCCAGTGCGGCCACTGAGCGCTGAGCGCGCCTAGAAGCGTCCCCTCAGTCTTGGGCGGTAAAAAAGGAGGTACTGGAATGCGGCTGAAGCTGTCTCTCTCCGTCCTTTCAGGCATCGCAGTCCTGGCGCTTCTGGTGGCCGGTTGCGCCCCTGCGGCAGCCCCGACGCCCTCGGGGGCGTCGAAGGCAAAGGCGCCCACGGCAGCGGCGGCGACTCCCGCGGCTAAGCCGGCCGCGGAGACCCCAGCCCCCAAACCGGCGGGAGCGACCCCCGCGCCTAAGCCAGCAGCCCCCTCGCCCAGCCCCAAGCCCGCCGCCGACCAGCCCAAGTACGGCGGCACCATAAACATTAGCCACTTCGCCGACCCGGCAACCTTCGACCCCAATCAGGAACAGTCGCTTCAGTCCCTGTCCCTGGTGGCTCCCAGCTACAGCGGCGTGTTGCAGCATGATCCCCTCCAGCCCAACAAGGTCATCGGCGACCTGGCTGAGAAGTGGGACCTGAGCGCTGACGGGCTGACCTACACCTTTCAGCTTCAGAAGGGAGCCAAGTGGCATGATGGCGCCCCCTTCACCTCGGAGGATGCGCGGTTCACGCTGGAGTTAATCCGAAAGCCTCCGCAAGGATTCAGCAGCCCTCGAAAACCGCTCCTTGAAGCCGTCGATAAGATCGAGGCGCCCGATAAGGATGCGCTCAAGATGACGCTGAAATACCCGAGCGCCTCCTTCCTTCGCAACCTCGGCGACGGTCGCGTGTTGATGGTCCCTAAGCACGTCTTCGAGGCTAAGGGCAACATGAAGAAGGACGTGATGGGCACCGGCCCCTACAAGTTCAAGTCCTTCGACAGTGGCGTTAGCTGGAACGTCGTGAAGAACCAGGACTACTTCGTCAAGGGCCGCCCCTATGTTGACGGGATGACCTGGTACATTATCCCGGACGTGGCCACGCGTTTTGCCGCGCTCAGGACCCACCGGGTGCACTTCGTTGCCTGGGGTTCTCAGGGGCTATCGCCTTCACTGGCGGAGATCGTTCGGAAGGAACTGAGCGATAAAATCGCCGTGGATATCTACCCCAGCCTCACCCTGTGGCAGGTCTGGATGCCCTTCGGAAGGTCGCCCTGGACAGACCTTCGGATGCGGCGAGCCATTGAGCTGGCGATCGACCGCCCCAACGTCCTCAAAGTGTCCGCTGAAGGCGTGGGCAGCATCAGCGGCTACATGCCTGCCGGGGAGTGGAGCCTGCCCAAGGATGAGCTGGCCAAGATGCCTGGCTACCGCGAGGCAAAGGACGCCGATTTTGCCGAAGCCAGGAAGCTTGTGGCTGAGGCCGGATTCGCCCAGGGCTTTAAGGCCACACTCATAACCCGGAACGCCACGGCCTATGAGAGAGCCGCGGTGGCCCTCAAGGAGCAGTGGGCGCGGGCGGGCATAGACATAACCATCAGGTTGCTCGACCTGCCTACGTTGCAGGACCTCCTCTACAAGCGTGACTTTGACATCGCCATGTGGCCCAACGCCAGTGGCTTCGATGATCCTGACCCGATCTTCGGCGACAATTTCGCCACCGGCGCGTTGCGCAACATGTCGGCCTTCAGCGACGAGCAGATTGATAAATGGCATGCCGAGCAGTCCCGCACCCTGGACGTGGCCAAGCGCAAGGCTATTGTGCTCCAGATGCAGCGCAGGATGCATGAAGTGCTGCCCTCGTCACTGCTGTACTGGGGCGAACTGCCCTTCGGGCGCTGGAAGGAAATCAGGAACTTGAAGGCGGGCGTCGGCAACTATAACAACATGAAGTTTCAGGACCTGTGGATCGCGAGCTAGTGCCGTGCATTTGAATGGAAGGAAGAAAGGGCTTGCCCCTGGAGAACATAAGGGTCACTGATTTCAGCCGGGTAGTGGCTGGCCCGGCCACGACGCGCGTCCTGGCCGTGCTGGGCGCTGAGGTTATTTTGCTTCCCCAGCGCCGGGTGACGGCTATTCCACGGGGTTCCTCAGGGTGCCTATGCCCTCGATAATAACCTCCACCACGTCCCCCGTTTTCAGCGGGCTGACGCCGGCGGTGGTCCCCGTCGTCAGCACGTCCCCGGGGAACAGGGTCATACCCTGAGAGAGGAAACTTATCAGATAGGGGACGTCGAAAACGAGCTTGCTCGTGCGGGAGGACTGCCTGATCTGCCCGTTGACCCTGCACTCGATCTTGAGGTCGCGAGGGTCGACATCGGTCACAATATAGGGCCCCAACGGGCAGAAGGTATCCAGGGACTTACCCCGGCACCACTGCCCTCCTTCCGCCCGCTGGAAAGGGCGGTGGGAGACATCGTTGCAGCAGGTATAGCCCAGAACATGCTCCAGGGCTTCCTCCGGCGTAACGTTCTTGATGCAGTCCTTGATGATAACCGCCAGCTCTGCCTCGTGGTCGATGCGGCTCACCTGATCAGTGAGCACGATGCTATCGCCATGCCCGATGAGGGCGCCGGGGGACTTCAGGAAGAGGATGGGCTGCTTGGGGACCGGACGACTGCCTTCGGCGGCGTGGTCGGCGTAGTTCAAGCCTATGGCCATGATCTTGCTCGGGCAACAGGGCGGCAGGAACCTGATCTCGGAGAGCTTGCGGCGCGCGCGAGTTCTCTGGTGCCAGCCTAGGATGTCGCCGCGCAGCTCAATTGCCTCATCGCCCTCCACTAATCCATAGCGGGCCTTGCCTTCCGATAGAAAACGTACGAACCTCAAGAGTGATAACCTCCTCCAAAATTAGGAAGCGCGAAGCACGAAGCGAGAAGCAGGAAGAAAACTGTCATTCCGAGCTTCTTTAGGCAGCGGGGCGCAGCCGGATGCGAGAAAGGACATCGAAAGCCGTAGGGCAGGTGGCTTGTCCCCTGCCGCCCGGGGAGGCGCCCCTGATGGACGGCTTTGAACCATCTAGCCTCGATGTCCTTCAAAGCGGGCGGTCGAATTCGCCGGTCTCTGGTCAGACTCTCTCCCGCGAGGAATCCGACGTCACTTGCGACTCCTCTCACGCCGGCGCTTCGTGCTTCCTAGTGTCTAGTTGCGCAGAAGAGCGGAAGTTTCCTCTCCCCTCCGCGGGAGAGGACTAAGGTGAGGGGGCTTTCCGGTTTCAGCCTCACCCTACCCTCTCCCGTCGAGGGAGAGGAACGCTAAAGAACCGGCGTTCGGCCCGAAAACATGTTACGCCTACTTCTACAACTTGGTACTAGACCACCTTGCTCCTCAGCTTGTCCAAGCAGACCAGACCTTCGTTGAGCCTCCTGGCTTCGGCGGAGCCCCTTCTCGCCAGCTTCGCCAGCACGCTGCACGTCGGCACCTTGTCTTTTCGGTATTCCAGGTGGCACGCATTGCAGTAGATGCACTCGATGATGTCGCCCCAGCGCCCCTCCCGCGTCTTCCTGGGGAAGTTAGGATCGAGGAACAGGCCACGGGAGATGCCCACAAGGTCGGCCTTCTCCTCCGCCAGCACCTCCTCGGCCAGGTCAGGTCGGCCGATTTTGCCCGCCGTGAGCACGGGCACGGCGGCGTTCACCGCCTTTCTTATTCTCTCCGCCAGATGGACATTGACGCAGTCCTCATATTCCGGCCCGGGCACCGTACGCCCGAGGTCAGTGCCCGGAGATGGGAAGATCGTGTGGCCGCCCGCCGAGATGTCCAGCATGTCGGCGCCGGCCGCGACGAAGAGCTGGGCCAGGCGCATGGCGTCCTTCAAGGTGTTCCCGCCCAGGAGGAACTCGTCGCCATTGAATCTGGGGGCAAGAACAAAATCCGGCCCGGTGTACTCCCGTGACCTCTTCATAATTTCTACCGCGAACCGGGCCCGGCCCTCAGCGCTGCCGCCCCATTCATCCTGCCTCTTGTTCCCCATCCGAGAGAGAAACTGGGCGCCGGTGTACCGGTGGGCGAAGTGGTAATCGACCCCGTCGAACCCCGCCTCCTTCACCCTTCGGGCGCCCGCGGCGAAATACTCGATTATCCGCTCGATCTCCTCGACTGTGAAGTCAACAGCCGGCTTGCCGAGCGCCAGAGAAGTCTTATCAGCGATCTGGACGAAGGCTTTGGCCCCCTCCTGGTGCATGGCCTCGGCCAGCTTGCGATGGCCGGGGATGAACCTGTCATGGGAGAGGTCCAGAATATACTTCGTCTGTTTCGTACTGGGATCAGGGTTGATAACTGTGGCGCCGGTTATGATCAGGCCGACCCCTCCGGCGGCGATCCTCGTATGAAAATCGAGGGTCGCCTGAGTCACGAAACCGTCCTCGGTGGCCGTGTTGTGTTCAAAGGCGGGGAAGACGATGCGGTTGTCCAGCCTGACGCCGCCCACCCAGATGGGAGTGAAAAGCCTCATTCTCATGTTTTCATTTCCTTAGAACCCTGGTGGACAGAGTGGACACGGTGGACTCCGCTAGCCCGTAAACTTGTCCAGCGGATGGATATCCTTCAGGAGCCTGGCGTCGAAGGGATAGGTGCTGAATATTTCAGGGCCGTTCTCGGTGAGAACGAGCTGGTGCTCCAGACGGAATCCCCCGATCCCTGGCCTCCCGGCGTAGGTCTCCAGGTTGAAGGCCATGCCCGGCCTCAGCGTCATGGGGTTGTCCTTGCAGGAGGGGATGAACATGGGCGGCTCGGCTGGTACGACGCTGGATCCATGGCCCAACACGCCGTCGCCGAGGATATTCGGCTCGGCGGCCCGAAAGACATCGGCGGTAGTGTTGCCAGGCTGAGCCGCGGCGCAAGCCGCGTGGAGTGAATCATAGCAGGACTGGTGCAGCTCTATCTGCTCTCTGGTGGGTCTGACGTTTCCGCAAAGCCAGGTCCTTGTCGTATCCCCCCAGTACCCGTTCCAGCAGCCCCCGACATCCATAATAACGGGGTCTCCGGAGCGCATGAGCAGGTCGGAGGTCAGCCTTCGGTAGGGAGCCGTGCTCGCCCCGGCGGCCACAATGCAGGAGGTCTGGAAATACTCGCTGCCCAGCCGGGTCATTTCTCCCCAGGCTATGCCCAGTATCTCGCATTCCCTGGCTCCCGGCTTCAAGGACTGAATCGCCGCGTGCAGTCCCGCTTCGGTGATCACATAGGCGGTCTTGAGGCATTCGATTTCGTCCTGCGTCTTGATGATGGTCGCCTCGTTCATCACCTGCTCGCCGTTGCGCCAGGTTGCTTTGGGGAAGAGCCTGGGCAGTTCCTCATGCTGGTACGGGTTCCAGATATCCACCGCGATCCTGCCCTCTTTGTACCGTCCCACCTCTTGTGTAAGCATCTCCGGCGTTACGGGGGGCCGCAGATTATCAGCAGGCATCCAGGGCATCTTGGTCTTCATGGTCTCGTACTCCCAGGTGTGGAGTATCGGCTCCTCCCCCTTGACCAGCACCACCCGCAGCTTGCCCACCTGAGGCACGGGATGATAGAGATACCTGTAGCCGGTTACATACCTGGTGTAGTCCTCGCGAAAGAGAAGGAGGACGTCCACGTCCAGCTTCGCCATGGCGTCTTTGACCTTCTGCAACCGTTCCCGGCGCATCCGGTCCATATTGATCCGCTCCTCCCAGTCAACGATCATGGGACCGACCTTGGACACTGCTACGCCTCCTTGAAATTCCTTCTCAGTAAGTAGGATCCGCTCCCTAGACCACGATCTGCGCCGGATTGGTGGCGCCGTACTTCGCCTTATTGGCCGTGATCTCCATGGCCTCCGGCAGGTTTTCCAGGCCCTGGAGGACGTGGGTAATCTGCGGCCCAATCTGAATCCGCTTGGTGGCGACCAGGAAGGCCACATGCCTTAAGGCTTCGAATTCAGCGCGATCGGGGAAAATGTACCTCACTCTCTTGGAGCGCAGGAGAACGCTGTCCAGTACCAGGTCGCCTTCGAGATTGGCGACCTGCACCACTTTGCCCTTCCCCCTGACCATCTGCATCGCCTGCTGAACGGTCTCGAAACCGGCCAGCCCGTCTGCCTTGCGCCCTCCGGCGGCCTCAAAGACCACGTCGGCGCCGCGGTCGCCGGTCAGCCTCCTCACCTCTTTCACCGGGTCCGTATCGCGAGCGTTAATAACGTGATCGGCGCCAAAGCTCCTGGCCAGCTCCAGACTCTGCCGGCGTACGTCCACCGCTATGAGCACTCCCGCACCCGCTACCCGTGCTATCTGCAAACACCCCAACCCCATCGCCCCCTGGCCCAGCACCACAACGGTATCCTTCATCCTTATTTCAGCGCTCTCGACGTCAGAGACGCAGCCACTCAACGGCTGGAAAGCGGCCACTTCGTTATCCGTCGGCCCTTCAGGGACCTTCACCAGTCCCTTCTCCGGTAGCGTGAAGTACTCCGCGAAGGCTCCCGGCACATCGACCCCCACTGTCAGAAGAGCCTGACAGCTTTCCTCTTGCCCGCAGCGGCACATATCGCAAGTGCCGCAGGGGGCGTGCCCGCTCGAACAAACGCGGTCACCCGCTTTGAGCGTCGTTACCCCCTGTCCGATTTCGACTACCTCTCCACAGTACTCGTGGCCCAGTTGCACGGGCTTTCCTTCGGCCAGCTTCCTCGAAATCTCGGCCTGCCATATGTGGGGCATCTTCTCGATCAAGCCCTTTTCGACAACGGCCGCCTGCACGACCTTGACCTTCACCTTGGCCCACCCGGGCTTCACATCCGGTTCGGCCACGTCCTCCAGTCGGAAATCACCGTAACTGTGCAGTCGCCACGCCTTCACGTTACACTCCTTCGCGAAGCTTGCGTCAATTTACTATAGAAACTTTTCCGTTGTCAAGGATGCGGATTGCGCCGCTGCTCCGTTTGACACAAGCGCAGCGACTGTGTTAGGATTCTAGGTTCCCCCTGGTTCTGCACCGCCGTTAAAACGAAGATGGGTCCTTTGGATGCGGCCACTGAAGCACAGAGCACAGGGCCCCGAGACTTGTCCAGGCTTCGGTGCGGCGTCGAGAAAATCATTTTTGTCCCTGGTGGCCCGATGCCGTTGGTGAGGGACAAGGAATCTCCGAGCGAAGGTGAGTGGTAGCGTCGATGTCCTTTGCCAAGGCGCTGAAATGCAGGGAGTGCGGACGAGAGTACCCTCTGGAGCCGATAAACGTCTGCGAATTCTGTTTCGGCCCGCTGGAGGTGGCCTACAACTACCACGACCTCGGCGGGGTCATCAGCCGCAACAGGATCGAGCAGGGGCCTCTGAGCATGTGGCGATATCGGGACCTGCTGCCTATCGGCGAGGGCGCGCCAGTGGATATCAACGCTGGCTTCACCCCTCTGGTCCGGGCTGTCAACCTCGGGCGTGAGTTGGGCCTCAATAATCTCTATGTGAAGAACGACTGCGTGAACCCCACCTATTCCTTCAAGGATAGGGTGGTCTCCGTCGCCGCCACCAAGGCGAGGGAATTCGGTTTCAAGACCCTGGCCTGCGCCTCCACGGGCAACCTTGCCTGCAGTGTCGCCGCCCATGCCGCGCGGGCGGGGATGGAGGCCTACGTGTTCATACCGGCCGACCTCGAAGTGGGCAAGGTCGTTGGCGCTGCCATCTACGGCCCGACAATGCTGGCAGTGGAGGGAAGCTACGACGACGTGAATCGACTGTGCTCGGAAGTGGCGGACCACTACAACTGGGCTTTCGTCAATATCAACTTGCGTCCCTATTATTCCGAGGGCAGCAAGACCCTCGGTTATGAAGTGGCGGAGCAGCTCGGCTGGCGCGCCCCGGACCACGCGGTGGTCCCCGCCGCCTCCGGCTCCCTCTTCACCAAGATCTGGAAGGGCTTCGGCGAGCTGGCGCAGTTGGGGGTTATCGCGGACGTGCCCACGCGGATGCATCTGACCCAGGCCGAAGGCTGCTCTCCCATCGTAGCGGCCTACAAAGCGGGCAGCTTCGATATTCGGCCGGTGCGGCCGTCCACCATCGCCAAGTCGCTCGCTATTGGCAACCCGGCCGATGGCTATTACGCCCTGAAAGTCATCGAGCAATCCTGGGGCGACGCTTGCGCTGTCACCGACCCTGAAGTCGTGGCGGGCATCAAGCTGCTCGCCGAGACTGAGGGCATTTTCGCCGAGACGGCGGGCGGGGTCGTCGTGGCCGGCTTGAAACGGCTCGCCGCCTCCGGAGCTATCAAGCCCGACGAGTTGACGGTGGCCTTTATCACTGGAAATGGCCTGAAGACAATAGAAGCCGTGTGTGACAGCCTCCCCAAGCCCTTGAATATTAGACCGAACCTGGATTCTTTCAGCAAAGCCCTGGAAAGCCGCCAGCTACCGGCGCCGCAGGCCGGTTAGCGGGTGAGACTTCTCTGCCGGAGAGCCTGAAGGATAGCGAAAGGAGGACGAGATGGCTAAGCGACGCATAATGTTTACCTTCCCCGCAGAACTGGTGCCCCAGCCCATTATTTATAACCTGGGGCAGCAGTTCAAGGTGGTGACCAACATCCGCCGCGCCAACGTCGCCGAGGATCGGGGCTGGGTTGTCCTGGAGCTGGAGGGCAAGGAGGAGGACATCGACAAGGGGATTGCCTGGGTGACGGCTAAAGGGGTCAGGGTGGACCCAATTGTCGGGGATGTCATAGAAGTGTAGGAGAAACGGGAAGGGGTCGGGGGTTTGGGGATGGGGGTCAGT